>JBAQJF010000230.1:0-4040 GCA_049300195.1 Terriglobales bacterium
GTTTGGGGATGCAATGGGAATCATGAGATTTACGCCGGCGTTGAAGATGACGCCGAGCGGCTGTTTCAGTCGCATGGCATGCGATTGCTGCGGGCGCGCAATGACGTGATCGAGCACAAGGGCGCGCGGTTTAATTTGCTGGGCGTGGATTATCAACGCGACCACATGGTTTCCGGCGAACGCACGGGGCCGATGCTGGCGGAGATCGAGCATCTGGTCCGGCGCGATATGCCGAATATTTTGCTGTCGCATAATCCAAATTCGTTTCCGCGGGCGGCGGAGTTGGGGATTGAGCTTAGCCTGGCCGGGCATACGCACGGCGGGCAGATCAAGGTTGAGATTGTCGATCACAACATCACGCCGGCCCGGTTGATTTCGCCGTTTGTGGCGGGGCTGTACGGAACGCCGAAGGCCGCGCTCTATGTTAATCGCGGGCTGGGGACTTTTGGATTTCCGGTGCGGATTGGTGTGCCGCCGGAGATTACTTTACTCACGCTGCGAAGAGCGTAGGACGATCAGGTTCGGTTAGAGATAGTAGCCAAGACCCGAGAAAACCGTTCGGTGGATTCCATTCCGAACGGTGTCAACTTCCATCCAGTGATCCTCGTATGCGTCGCCCTCAAGGATAACTTCAATTTCCCCGGCACCCCTCACATCAGCTAAGTCAAGTGGGGACCACGTCGTTACCATGTTTTTGTCGGCATCGGTCCTTTGAAAAGGCGCTTTCCGCAGCAGTGACACGTGGGAATCTTTGTCGATAATCGCAATCACCTGGCACAATGACACATTCGATCCCGCCACGTGATCGTAGTATGCCTCGGCCAAATACCACCCGGGGACTTTGGCCTGCCAGACAGTGAAATAGATTTGTCCCGTTGCCTTAGTTGGCAGTCCCAGGTGCCGCAACTCCTTGACGAGCAAATCGCGCAGTTCGGGGGTTGGCTGCCCATGCTGTTGGCAATTCCGTTTTCCATCGCCCCACTTACACTCGTAGTCTGCGACGACATGAACATTCGGATGGTTCTCGGGAAGGCGGATTTCACAGCCATCGTCTGGACCGTTTCCCTGTGGTGGTCCACAGTAGTGAGTTTTCAAGAATGTCTTGATCCTGCGACATTCAGCGCTAGTACAGGGCGGACGATGGGGATCTTTTTCATCTTGTCCCAAAGCACCAATGCTAGTGGCTGCCAAAAACAGCAATGTGAGAAGGAAAATGCTCTTGGTATTGCCCAACCATTCTTGCGGCGACATAGGCGTGTGTTTCTCTGACAGAATACTTATAGCTTAACTCTGGATCGTTCGCGCGTAGTTCTCTCGTCTGGCATAACCGGAAATAGAAGAGAACTGGCGGCAACCCTTCGCAGAGCCTTGGGAAACACTCCCATGCGGGAGTCTCAAAGACCTCAAACGTGGTATAATTTCCAGGTAGAATCAAGCACATAAGCATCTGTAAATAAAGCACTTATTAGAATCCGAGGGCGGCTATCCCCATGTGGGTCATGCCAAGCTTCGCGTGGTTTTTACTGAGAACTGACAACCGAGAACTGAGAACTGAATTTCATGGCTGACGATCAAAATCCTGAACTGCCTTTGACACCTCCTCCGGGGGGCGACGGTCCTACGGGGCCGGGCGCGCTCAACATTCAACCCGTCAATATTGAAGATGAGATGCGCAAGTCGTATCTCGACTATTCGCTCTCCGTCATTATTGGGCGCGCGTTGCCCGATGTGCGCGACGGATTGAAGCCGGTGCATCGGCGGATTCTTTACACCATGCAGCAGATGGGGCTCGCGCCGGGGCGGCCTACGCGCAAGTGCGCGCGCATCGTCGGCGAAGTGATGGGCAAGTACCATCCGCATGGAAATCTTGCTGTGTATGACGCGTTGGTGCGGCTGGCGCAGCCATTTGCGATGCGCGCGCCGCTGGTGGATGGGCAGGGAAATTTTGGGTCGGTGGATGGAGATCCTCCGGCGGCCGATCGATATACGGAAGCCCGGCTGACACGGGTGGCGACGGCGCTGCTGGAAGATTTGGATAAAGAGGCGGTGGATTTTTATCCGAACTATGACAACTCCGAGACGCAGCCGAGTGTGTTGCCGGCGCGGTTTCCGAATTTGCTGGTAAATGGGTCGGATGGAATTGCGGTTGGTATGGCGACGAAGATTCCGCCGCACAATCTAGGAGAGATCGTCGACGCGACTATCACGCTGGTGAATAATCCGGCGGCGCAGTTGCCGGAGATTTTGAAGTTTGTGCAGGGGCCGGATTTTCCTACCGCTGGGATCATTCACGGGCGGGCGGGAATTTTTGAGGCTTACCGGACCGGGCGCGGGCGCTTCATGATGCGGGCCCGGGCCGCGATCGAAAACGTTACCAAGGAAAAGCAGGCAATCATCGTCACGGAGATTCCGTATCAGGTGAACAAGGCGCGGCTGATCGAGCGCATCGCTGATCTCGTCAATGACAAGACCATCGACGATATTTCCGACGTACGCGACGAGAGCGACCGCGACGGGATGCGGATCGTCATTGAGCTGAAACGCGGCGCGGAGCCGCAGATCGTGCTGAACCAACTGTATAAGCACACGTCGATGCAGGAAGGTTTCAGCATGATCCTGCTGGCGGTGGTGAACCAGCAGCCCAAGGAAATGGGGCTGATCCAGGCGATCCTGCATTTTATTAATCATCGCGTGGATGTGGTGCGGCGGCGGACGGCGTTTTTGCTTTCGAAGGCGCGCGACCGCGAGCACATTTTAGAAGGCTACCTGACGGCGCTCGATCACCTGGATAATGTGATCACGATTATTCGCGCCAGCGCGAACCGGGCGGATGCGCGAGAGAATTTGGTCGCGTTTTTTGGCGGCAAGAAAATCGAGATCAATACAACCGGGCGCGCGCCGAAGCTGTCCCCGGAAAAGCCGTTTACTTCGAAACAAGCCGACGCGATTCTTGAACTGCAGTTGCACCGGCTGACGCGGCTTTCGATTGATGAAATTTCGAACGAGTTGAAGGACGTGCGCGAGAGCATCGCCGAGTTCGAGGCGATTCTTGGCTCGGAGAAGAAATTGCGCGGCGTGATCATCAAAGAGCTCGAAGAGGTGAAGAAGCTGTACGCGAATCCGCGGCGCACGCAGATTGAAGACGAAGCGGCGGAGATCATGCTGGAAGACCTGATCGCCGACGAGCAAGTGGCGGTTACGGTGAGCCACTCTGGATATGTGAAGCGGACGCCGATTTCTACTTACCGCATGCAGCGCCGCGGAGGTACCGGACGGACCGGCATGAAGACGCGCGACGAGGATTTCGTCGAGCATCTGTTCATCGCGTCGACCCATGCTTACATTTTGATTTTCACAAACACCGGCCGCGTTTACTGGCTCAAGGTGTATGAGACTCCTGATGTCGGCGCGGCGGGCAAGGGCAAGCACATAGGGAATCTGGTCGGCTTGCAGGCAGGAGAAACCATGCGCACCATGGTTGCGGTGCGGAACCTCGAAGAAGCAGGACGATTTATTTTCTTCGCGACGCGCAACGGCACGGTGAAAAAGACCGAGTTGAAGGATTTCTCGCACGTGATGTCGCGCGGAATTATTGCGATCGGCATCGACCAGGGCGATGAGCTTGTCGCCGCGACATTGACCGACGGCGAGCAGATTATTTTTCTCGCTTCGCATGACGGGCAGGCGATTCGGTTTGAGGAGTCGGATGTGCGTCCGATGGGGCGTCCGGCGTATGGCGTGCGCGGCATGAACCTCGACAAGGGGGACTACATTGTCGGCATGGCAACGACCGCGAAAGATGCGAAGCAGGCAGAACTCGCGGCTGCGAAGATCAAGGCTGCGGCCGGGGTTGAAGCCACTGCAACCGATGAGACGCTGCCGATCAAGGGCTCGCTGATTCTGTCGGTGACGGAGAACGGCTATGGCAAACGCACTCCCGCAGACGAGTACCGGTTGCAGGGGCGTGGCGGATCGGGCGTGATCAACGTGAAGACGACCGAGCGCAACGGCAAAGTCGTCGGCATCGCGCAGGTGAATGA
>JBAQJF010000231.1:0-3892 GCA_049300195.1 Terriglobales bacterium
TATTTGGACTATGCACCTGTTCGATCCCGAAGTCAATCACTCCAGAAAAACGGGTGCAAACCGGCAGAATTCAGCCTTTTAAACAATGCCTCATTTTTTGATGTTCTTACGGCTGTAATAGCCGTAAGATTAGGCGATGACCACGTCCACTCCTTCCGGCGTCCGCCCACTGGCGACAGAGTTTTGTTAGCCGATGCCTCTCCCATGCGCCGCGGCTCCCTGTCCGAACGTACCATTAAATGCAGCAGACCGAGGCGCTTGTGTGCAGGATCCAAAGGTACGTCATGATCCCTCCTGTCGTCGATCATCTGAAATCGTCGTTTTCTGAACTTTCGCCGGTGCAGTGCCCGGCGACATCATCCGCGCCGCAGGCGCAAGTCATCCGTCAATCGTCGACCTGCCTGATAAAGTTCTTCGTCGAAGGCGGGAGCACATCGGGTGCCCGGACCGTTGGAGCGGCCCGGGCGTCCAGTCTGGCAACCTTCAGCAGGTAACCACACAACAAACTGGTTTTAACTTGCCATGAACGTTTGCCGTTGTCCAGCCCCGCCTCGGGGCGCACATGGATCGGCATGGCGAGGTCGTTCTTCGTCAACGGGTTTGTCCGGCGGTCGGATGCCACGCGGTCTTCTGGATCTGCCGGCACTGCGACCGGGGACAGCGTTACTGCGGCGATGCCTGCCGCTCCGAGGCTCGGCGAGGGCAACGCCGCCGCGCCAACGACCGACACCAGCGAAGCCCGGAAGGAAGACTCGATCACCGCGACCGCCAGCGCAGATACCGCCATCGCCGCGCCCGCGTGACGGATCAGGGTTCCCTTTCGATCTCTTCTCCGGCATCATGCGGTTGTGGGACGCCGGAAGCACTGCCGGTAGCGGCCCCATCCGGTTCGGATGCTGCCGTCAGCCACCGGATCCTGCCGGAGAGGCCGGCGGTCCCTTTCCTCCGTTGCGTCGCATGCGGACGAAAGGGCCGGTTCGTCGATCCCTTCCCACGATATCCGCGATGTGGAAGAAGGTAAACATGACCAGCCCGGAAACGCTCGTGCAGATCCGCCGTTATTTTTACGCCGAGCACTGGAAAATCGGCACCATTGCCCGCGAACTGAACATTCATCCCGATGCCGTCCGCAATGCCATCGAATCGGACCGCTTCAACCGCACACAGCCGATGCGCCCGTGCAACACCGACCCTTACATGGAGTTCGTCCGCCAGACACTGGATCAACATCCCCGTCTTCGCGCCACGCGCATTCACCAGATGATCCGGGATCGCGGTTACACCGGCAGCATAATCCAGTTGCGTCGCGCCGTGGCCCGGCTGCGCCCTGCGGCGCGCGAACCTTTCCTGAAACTGCAGGCATTTCCCGCCGAGCAGGCCCAGGTGGACTGGGCTCACTTCGGTCAGGTCGCCGTGGGCCGCGCCCGCCGCACGCTGTCCTGCTTCGTGGCCACGCTGTCGTGGTCGCGGGCGCTGTATCTGGAGTTCTTCTTCGACCAGACGATGGAGAACTTTCTGCGCGGACACGTCCATGCCTTCGAGGAGTGGGCTGGTCAGCCGCGCGTGATTCTCTACGACAACCTGCGCAGTGCGGTGCTCGAACGGCGGGGCAACGAGATCCACTTTAACCCGCGACTGATGGAGCTTTGCGCGCACTATCACTTCACCGCGCGCCCCTGTCAGGTCCGCGCCGGTAATCAGAAAGGCCGCGTGGAGCGAGCCATCCGCTATGTGCGCGAATCCTTCTGGGCCGGCCGTTCCTTCACCACGCTCGCCGAATGTAACCGGCAGGCATTGCTCTGGCGCGACCAGGTGGCGCATCGGCGAGCCTGGCCCGGAGACGACAACCGCACTGTTGCCGAGGTCTTCGCCGAAGAGCAACCGCGTCTGCTGCCCAAGCCTGCTCATCCTTTCCCGACGGACCTCGTTCTGCCGGTGCGGACTGCGAAAACGATCTATGTCCGTTTCGATCTCAACGACTACTCGATCCCTCCCGAAGCGGTCGGTCGCCAGCTAACGCTTGTCGCCTCCGATACCGAGGTCCGAATCCTCGAAGGGACAGCGGAGATCGCCCGTCACCGCCGTACTTACGACCGCCACCAGCTGGTGCTGGCCCCGGCTCATCAGCAGGCGTTGCTGAAGACGAAACGCAAGGCTTTTGAAGCGACTCCCGGAGGTCGTCTGGCGCTCGCCGCGCCGGAAAGCAAGACTCTTCTCGACCTCGCCTTCGAGCAGGGAGAGTCGGCTGGCAGTCAGACCGCGCAACTGCTCAAACTGCTGGATCTGTATGGGCCTGCCGCATTACGGCGCGCCATCCATGAAGCACTGGAACGGAATACGCCGAGAGCTTCGTCGGTCGCGTTTCTGCTGCGCAGACAGCAGCGATCGGCTCCCGCGCCCATGGCGGTCGATCTCAGTCGTCATCCCGAAGCCCAGGCCATCGAAGTCCGGCCTCACGATCTGGAGACCTACGATGAACTCTGCCGTAACAACGAATCCGAACAGTAATCTGTCCACACAGCTCCGGCAGATCGGCCTGCGTGCGATACCCGCGGATCTCGACGACTTTCTGGCGCGGGCGACGAAAAACCGCTGGTCTCCGCAGCAGCTGATCGAGCAGTTGGTACGCGCCGAAACCGAGGAGCGTTCGCGCCGAAGCATGGAGCGGCGGCTTCGATACTCCGGCATTAAAGGCTTCAAACCCATGGCCGACTTCGACTGGAACTGGCCGACGAAAATCGAACGCGACGTGATCGAGCGGGCGCTTACGCTCGACTTCCTGAGCGAATCGCGCAACCTGGTTCTGGTCGGCCGCAACGGTCTCGGCAAGACGATGATCGCTCAGAACGTCTGCCACGCGGCGGTGCTGGCGGGCAGTTCGGTGTTGTTTCGGTCCGCCCCGGCGCTGCTGGAAGACCTGCATCGTCAGACGCCTGAAGGCCGGCGCCGCAAGCTGCGCAGCTATGCCAACGTGGGCTTGTTGTGCGTCGACGAGGTCGGATACCTGTCTTTCGACGACAAGGCCGCGGACTCGCTCTATGAGGTCATCAACCGCCGCTACGAACGCAAGCCGGTGATCCTCACAACCAACAGACCGTTCAAAGAGTGGAACGAGGTCTTTCCCAACGCGACGTGCATCGTCACGATGCTGGATCGGCTGCTGCATCACGCCGACGTAACCGTGATCGAGGGCAGCAGCTATCGGGTTCGCGAAAGCGAACTGGAAACGGCGGCCCGGCGGAGGAAAAAATGACTGCCTCAGCGCCCGAATCCGATTCGGCAGCCTATGTGGCCGCTGTTGTCATGGCGTACGTCGAACTGCCGGAAACGCCCTTGTCGGCCAGCCTTCAGGATCACCGACAGGCTCGCCGGCTGCGTGATCGCGGCATCCCACTACGCATCGTCGAATCGGCTCTGCTGCTGGGTTCGCTGCGCCGGCTGATCCGGCCGGCGGACCTGCCACCGTTACCGGCGATCCGCTCCCTGGCTTACTTCCAGCCGGTAATCGATGAACTGCTCGTCCATTCCATGCCTGAAAACTATCTGGAATACCTGCGACTCAAACTGAACCGCTTTGTTGCAAGGACCGCTTCGCCGGTCCAAAAAAATACGCTTTCAGATGATCGCTAACAATGATGCGTGGGTGTTTCCTTCGGAGCGGATGACGCCTTTATCGAAGGACAATTGCTGGCGGCGGGTGATGCTTCCGGCGCTGGCAAGGTCGAGATGGGGTGGGCGAATTTTCTGGTCATGCGCCGGACGCATGCAACGCTGATGAAGGCGTTGGGGGCGGACGGAAAGCTGGTGGCGGACCAGCTCGGGCATAGCCTCGATGTGGGCCAGAACGTCTATACGCAATCGACCGTCGAAAGCCGATTGGGGATTGTAAACC
>JBAQJF010000232.1:0-3146 GCA_049300195.1 Terriglobales bacterium
CCACAACTCGGAAGCGGTCGACGGCAACGGACAGCCGATGCACCTCGAGCCCGGCGCTGAATTCGACTTCAAGATCATCAAGATGAATCAGGAAGAAAAGAAGGTCGGCCTGAGCATCAAGGCGGTCGGCGAAGAAGCCTCGCGCCAGGAAGTGGAGTCCTACAAGCACCCGGCGTCGTCTTCTTCGAAGAGCACGACGATCGGCGACTTGATTTCGTGGAAACGGGCGGGCGGCGATAGTAACTAGCTAACGAGCGTTTTTCGCGGGAAGAGTTAAGGCCACCGGCAACGGTGGCCTTTTTCTTGTCGTCAGCAACTCCGGACCTGCCGGGTCAGATGTACGCGGACGTTCTTACCCATCGAGAATTGGGCGACCTGTGTCGATGAGTGCTGTGGGGATGTTACGCCAGTTGACTCCCAGGTCACGAAATCCAAGTCGAGGATGTGTCAGCCACGACCCATTTGCCGCCTGTTTTCCGCATGTAGACGAATTTCCCTTCACCGCACAATCCACACAGGTTTTCGGTGTAGAAGAAAGCTTCGGTCAAGTCGCGATTGAAGGCAACTCGCGAGAATGTCAGCGCTCCGTAGCTGGATGGAAATCTCGCGCTGAACGCCTCGAATGGGTAGAGGTTCATCTCCTGCTCTGTGGCTAATTCGTAGCGTGCAGTCAAATGAAACTTTCGTTCAAACGTCACGTCGCGCAGGTTGGCCGCCCAGAACTCAAACACGAGGGAGCGGTGCAACTGGCGAATCCTCGCTTGGGCATGACTCGTACTCGAAAGAAGAGATATGTACTGCTTGACCTTGTTTGAATTAACCATCGGCTCGGAAAATGTGGTTCGTCCGTCAATCACCACCAGCGCATCGCGGCTGCCCAAGTCGTGAGACTCGCTAGTGAGATTCGGTTCAATGTACGCGGATAGCACATGGTACTGCTCGGCAGCGGCGAGTTCAGGGTTCGGACGGAGAGTGAGATGAACCACGAATAAAGTGACCAGGCCCAGCCCGAATCCAATCAGGAGCCATCGCGCTGCACACAGTAATCGCTTCATATGTCTGCAAAGACACCGCTGCCGCTCGAATCGGACACACAATTGATGCTAGCGGGCAATTTACCCTCCCGAAGCAGCCCCGGCGCTCAATCTCGCACTATTTCGCAGCCCTTCTCGGCACAGCCATGATGGTGGCCAGCATGGTCGCAACCACCTTCTCTCGGCCGTCGCTGATGGCAAAGGCATCGGCTGTACAAACTGTCAGCGTCCGTCCCGCTCTCTTCACTTGCGCTCGGGCCGCGAAGAGCTCGCCGGACGCGGGTGCCAGGAGATTCACCTTGAACTCCACCGAGAGGACATCCTTATCGTCCGCGGCCACGGTTAAGGCGGCATAGCCGCAAGCAGAATCGAGCACCGCCGTGATCGCACCCGCGTGCAGGTAGCCGTTCTGTTGCGTAAGATTTGGCGAAAATGGCAGGCGAATCTCCACCCCGCCTTGAACCACCGCCGTAAGCTCGGCCCCCAAAGTGGACATGAAGGCCTGCCTCGAAAAACTCTGCCGGACTCGTTCCTCGTGGGTCGTCACGTATCTCCTCGACTGGGCGGATGTCGGCACGCAATCAATAGCCGTTTTTTCTCGACTTGTTCCGGTGAAGCGACACTTTGGGGCGGGTTTGAAACCGAGTCCCCTCAGTCACGATATCGCAATCATAAATGCTTTCGGAGATGAGATTCGGAATCTGAAACGTGACTGCTGAAATCGGCGCTCACAGTGCACAATGGGGTCGACCAGCGCAATGTGGATTCTTCGCCAATTGAAAAATTGTTTAGAGTTACCGACCCCTTGCGCCCGGCTATAATCTTTGCCGTGCCATGCAAGCGATTCGATATCATCGTCACTTCCTGACCTTGATCCCGGCGGCGGTATTGTTGTGGCTGGTCATGAGGGCTGGTGGCTTTTTCCTCTTCTTTGGTGCGATGGGCGCTCTTCACTCAACCTCGCTGGTCATGTCGCTGCGAGATAGAACAGCCGTCACGCTGGGAAAGGCAGCCATTTTCGTAACGCTCGTTGCAGCCGTGAGCGTGCTGACCCTCTTTTCTCCCTACCTGTTATTTCCGCTACGGAGCGTGCTCGGAGAATCGCTGAGGCCTTTCATGGGTCTCTCGGTTGCCTCAGCCTTAGGCGCCTCGGGATACTGGCTCTTGTTGCGATGGTTCTGGCTCAAGTCACGTAGATTTGTGAACTTGATCACAACCGTTGCTCTCTGCTCTGCGGCAACTGTGGCGTGCTGGCTGAGCGCGGGCCGGATGACGTCTTCCGCTCTGGACGTCGCCGACCTCGTGCCTACATTAGGGTGGTGGGCTGCATTCTCGTTTTCGCTATATTGCGGAGATATGCGATGGCGAACGAGGCGTTTAGAGTCACAGTCCAGTTAATCACGGGGTGCTAGCCGCCTAATCTATTCTCCCGCGGGTACTTCCTTACTTCGCATCAATCTTCAGGTCGATATAAACCTGCGTCCGATTATCGAACTGGCTGACCGTCTTGGTATGGCTTCGGCGCTTGTCGAACTGCGCATAGACCTCATAATCAATGGTCGGCTGGAGCGCCGGGAAGCGAAACGTTCCCTCGGGGCCGACGATGTAGGTCTTCACCGAATGGTCGTGCGTATTGGTCAGGTAAACGACCGCATTCGCCAACGGGCCATCACTGCCGTCGATCACTTTGCCGGTGAGCAGGCGCGTCTTGTCTTCTTTCTTCGGCTCGCGTCCAAAGAGCTGTGGCGCGGCCGCCACGGGCGACGGCAGCACAGCGGCAAATACTAGCCCAAGCAAGCCCACCGCAATCAGTGCCTTTGCCTTCTTCATAGGTATATTGTGACGGTTCCCGCGCGCAAAGGCTACTGCCGATTCAACACTACTGCCAGGCAAGGTGCAGACTCATGTCCTGGCGCTCGTCGCCGTCGATGTGGACCTTCACTTCCTCGCCGGGCCGCAGACGCCGTCCGTCGGTGAGCTTATAGCCTTTGACGTCAGCCCAAACAACGTAGTCGGCCGGCCCGGGAGGCACGCGCTGGGCAAACTCTCCCGTGTGATTCGAGTAGAGCTCCCAGCGGGCCTTCTTGTCTTTGTCACTGGCCCGCCGGATCT
>JBAQJF010000233.1:0-19116 GCA_049300195.1 Terriglobales bacterium
GTTACGAATCGCAATCAGGCCAAGATTCTGGACTTCGGCCTGGCCAAACGAGCGCTTGACCATTCCGCGCTCTCGGCCGTGACCGTCGGTTCTTCCGCTACTGTGGACAATCCTTTCCTCACCAGTCCCGGCTCAACGGTGGGCACGGTCGCGTACATGTCTCCCGAACAGGCGCGGGGCAAGGATCTCGACGCCCGCACCGACCTGTTCTCGTTCGGCGCCGTGCTATACGAAATGGCGACCGGGGCGATCCCATTTCGCGGCGACACGTCCGCTGTCATCTTCGACGCGATCCTGAATCGTCCGCCCGCCTCGCCGGCGCGCCTCAATCCCGATCTTCCACCGCACCTTGAAGACGTGCTTAACAAGCTGCTCGAAAAAGATCGCGACCTGCGCTACCAAAGCGCCGCCGAAGTTCGTTCGGACCTGAAGCGGCTGCGCCGCGACTCGGAATCCGGAACCATGATGGCGGTCGCCGCGTCCAGCGGCCTGCATCGCCGCCCGCCCGCGGCTCCGAAGAAAAAATTGCCGGGCTGGCTGATCCCGGCGCTGATCGTCGCGCTGGTCGCCGGCGGAATCGCCTTGGTGCTATCGCGCCGCAGTCACGCCCTCACCGAACGAGACAGCATTCTGATTACCGATTTCGTCAACACCACGGCCGACCCGGTCTTCGACGGCACGCTTAAGAAAGCGCTGGCCGTGGATCTTGGCCAGTCTCCATATCTCAATGTTTTTCCGGATCAGAAGATTCGCCAGACGCTTCAATTCATGGGCCGCAAGCCCGACGACCGCGTCACCACCGATGTCGGCCGCGAAATCTGCCTCCGAGACGGCATCAAAGCCATGCTCACGGGCAGCATCGACAACGTGGGCGGCCAATATGTCATCACCCTGGAAGCGACCAATGTCTCTTCCGGTGACTCGCTGGGGCGCCAGCAGACACAGGCGGATCGCAAAGAAGATGTGCTGGCCGCTCTTCACAGCGCCGCGACCAAGTTGCGCGGCCAGCTCGGCGAGTCCCTGGCCATGGTGCAGAAGTACGACATGTCTCTCTCCCAGGCCACTACTTCCTCGCTGGACGCGCTCAAGTCACTTACGCTGGGAGACGCCAAGCACAACACCGGCGACGACCTGGCGGCCGTTCCCGATTATCAGCACGCTATCGATCTCGATCCCAATTTCGCCATGGCCTACGCCCGGCTCGGCACCGTCTACAACAATCTCGGGCAAGCCGAGCTTTCGGAACAGAATCGCCAGAAAGCTTTCGAGCTGCGCGACCGCACCAGCGAGCGCGAAAAGCTTTACATCATCGCGCACTATTATGCCGACAGCGGCCAGCTCGACAAAGGCATCACCGCCTACGAACTGTATTGCCAGACCTATCCTCGCGACGCGACACCCTATAACAATCTTGCTCTCATTTACAGCCAACTCGGGCAGTTTGATAAAGCACTCGAGGACGCCAAAAAGACCGTAGAGCTTGATCCCGATCTGCTCGCCGGCTATGGGCAGCTGGTGGAGGCTTACATGGGACTCAACCGGCTCGACGAAGCGCGTGCCAGCACCAACGCGGTTTTTCAACACAAGGGGTCGACCCAGAGTTTCCATGTCCTTCTCGCCGTTATCGATTGGGATGAGGGCAAGGAAGCGGACATGGAGCATGAACTCCAGCTTGCATCCGGCGTGCCGGATGCAGATTTGAACGTTTTCGGCTTCCGTATCTTCCTCGCCGGCAGCCGGGGACAGATCGAAAAGGCGCGCGATTACACGCGCCAGGACGAAGAACTGCTGGACCGGCTGCACCTGAAAAATAAGGGGGATGTCGAGGCGAACCTCGCGACCATCGAGGCTTTGGCCGGTGATCGTGCGAACGCCCTGACCGATGCCAACGACGCCCTTCGCGAATCGAAGACGCTCGGCGTCATGTCGACGGCGGGCATGGCACTCGCGTTGCTCAGGGAGCCAAGGGCAGGCACCGTTGCCGATGAAATTCTGCGCGATCATCCCAACGACACCATGGCGGTAAATTCGACCGTTCCGCAGATTCGCGCCGTGGTCGCCTTGATGCCGCCAAACGGCGGTAAGGCCGATCCGGCGAGGGCGATTGATCTTCTTAACACGGCTGCACTTTACGCTCGCGCGAACGCCGGCGTGTTTTATGGGCGCGGACTTGCCTACGAGATGGCTGGACGTTACGCGGAAGCGCAGCAGGATTTTCAGAAGGTGGTCGATTTCAGCCATCGCAGCGGTCCCGACATCGTCTATTCCGCCGTTCAAATAGAACTCGGGCGCGCCTATCAGAAGCAGGGCAACATTCCGCAGGCGCGCATCGCCTATCAGAATTTTCTGGCCGATTGGAAGGACGCGGACCCCAGCCTGCCGCTTCTTCACGTCGCGAAGGCCGAGTACGCAAAGCTGCAATAGACGATGGCGCATTGTCGCGCATCCGCCACTCAGGAAAAGCTGCCATAAAAATCGGTGACCGGCAACCGGTTACCGGTCACCTGCTCCTAAAAGTGGAACCCAATCTCAGCCGTCACCGCACGCGGCGTTACGTAATGCGTGCCGCTGAACGTCGACAGGAAGTTATACAACGCGTACTTGTTGGTGATGTTGACGGCCGTAAGAGTGGCACTCCACTTATAATGGTCGCCCTTGAAGAGGTTGTCGTCGCCCACCGCGACGTCGAACAAATGACGAGGCGCTACTCGGGGCGGATTGTGGTCGTCGTTCTCGGTTCCGGGTGCCGGAATTTTCAGAAGCGACGAGCCATATTCGTTCGCCGGGCATAGGTTCGTGCCGAGGCTCGAGCTTATCGGAGTGCCGGTTGGATTCCCTGGAGTCGGCGGCGCGGGACGAACCGAGCCACAGAACAATCCGGCTTCGAACTCCTGGTCTGCGCTTAGTCCTGACGTATCCACCACGGAGTCGCTGCCCGAGGGCCCATTGGCACAGTCCTGTCCTCCTGCACACGGCGCGGGACCGGCGACCAATCCGCTGTCATAGCGCCAGTTGAAGCCGACCCACGGACCGACTTTCCAGGGCTGGTACTGCGTGTGAAAAGTCATGTTGAACTTTTCATCGTGGTCGATGCGGAATGGCCCGGACGCGGATGGAACCGCGCCCGCGCCGCCGATCTGCGGCGTGAAGAAACGGGCAGCTACGCTCGAGAAAACCATGAGCGCGGAAAATCCGTGGAGGTTCGGCACGCTCACGCGTCCCGCGTATCCCGGAATTTTCGAGCGATCCCATTCAATCGGGAAAGTGATGGGCGTCGCGCCCAGCACACTGAAGTCATAAGCGTTGTGCGTGTACTTCCAGATGTATTCGCCGGAGAAAACCAGATACCTCCCGAAAGCCTGTTGGAGTCCGGCGTGGAACTCATTGCGCCAGCCCGGACTGAACGGAGTGATGTTGGACCCGCTACAGAGAAGAAGCGGATTCAGAACGGGATTGCCGCAGCCTTCGTTCGAAAGCACGAGGTTCTCATTAAACGGAGTCTCCATGGTTCGCGCGTACGAAACGCGAAGGACGGTGTTGGTGCGTTTGACGTTATACGCGACACCGAGGCGAGGTTCCGCTTCCCGGTGTGTTGTAAGTCCGTTGTAGAGGTCACCCCGCAATCCGAGATTCAACGCCCAGTTTCCTTTGGTGATCGAATCCTGGATATAAAGGCCCAGTTCCTTGACGTCGGTGTGGCCATTAAATGTATAGAGGCCGCTCATGGTCGTACCCGGCGGGCAGGGGTCATTGCCAGAAGGAGTTGGACGGGTCAGGTCATAACACCCGAGCAATGAATTGAACGCGGCAATGTTCGGATTATTGACACCGTCGTTCTGCTCCAGCCCAAGACCAGCGCACTGCGACGGATCATTCGGGTCGGAGGGATCGCTGCCAGACCAATACGGATTGCCGCTGAGGTCCAGACAGGGTGCGTTCAGCGTCGGATCGACGATGCCGAAGGGATCCGTTTCGTTTAGAAATGTCTGCTCGTAAGTGGCTCCTACTTTCAGGTTGTGAATTCCTTTTACGTAGGAGAGATCCGAACGCAGCCCGGAATTGGTAAGCGTGCGGTACTGACTGACGGTCTCGCTCTGAAGACCGGGAGCTCCAAGGTCCGCAAAGGGATTGGCGCTGGGATAGTAGTTATAGGCGTCGCGCCGCACAAATGCGCCTAGAGTAAACACGGTCGTGGAACTGAGCAGTCGAGTCCAGGAGGGCGCGATGTTGAAGGTCTTGATCTGGGAGCGCTGATCCGCCGAACCGACGACATTGCCATAGGGATCGAGTCCGCCGTTGTCGACGACCACGCCGTTCCACGGCGTCGCCAATTGCGAGTCATAGGAATTTGGCGTCTGGAACCAGGAGCGCGTGAAGCCGAAGTTCACGTGCAGCGAGTCGGCCGTCGATAATTGATAATCCACGCGATCGAATAAATTTTCCTCGTTGCCGCGGTCGTGCATGACGATGAACTCTGGAGGATCAAGGAACCGACCGCTGTTCAGGCCGCCGATCGAAATAAAGTTCCCCCACTTGGCTCCTCCGTAGGCGAGATCGCCCGCTACGTTGGAGGTTCCGAACGCCCCGTATGAAGTGGTTATGCTGCCATGCGGCGTGGTTACGCCCTGACCCGAGCGCGTGGTGGCGACAATGACCACACTAGTCTTGCCTCCGTATTCGGCCGGTGGCGCGCCCGAGATGACTTCCATGGATGAAATTGAATCGAGTGGAATCTGGTTGGAGAAAACTTTGCTCTGCTGGTCGGTGATCGGCTGCCCGTCGACGGAGAACGAATTTTCCGCGTGATCGCCCAGGCCGTGGAACAGGCCGTTGGAATCGGCGGCGATGCCCGGCGTTGAAAGTGTAACCAGCGAACTCACGGATGAAGAGGAGCTTTCCAGCGGAAGCTTGTCGAACAACTTTTTGTCGACGTCGGTGTGGAAAGTAGGATCGTTCTCAACCAGATCTTCCCCGGCCTCGACCGTAACCGTGCTCGAAGCGCTGGTCACTTGAAGACTGACCTTGACGCTTGTGGGCACCACCGAGCGCACATCCACGTCCTGCGCTGCCTGGGCGAATCCGGCCGCAGTCACTGTCATGTGATACGGATTAAACGGCACGTTCGAGAAACTGAAATTCCCCTTGCCATCCGTCGTAGTCGTGCGGTCAAAGCCGCTGACGGGCTGATTCAGTTCGACGGTTGCATTCGGCACCACCGCGCCCGAAGGATCCAGGACAGTACCGCTGATCGATCCCGAACCTCCACCCGACTGCGCATTCGCAGCCCCAACGCACAACACGAAAGCAACGGCCACGATAGCCGTCGCCAGAAACTTCTTATAAGAAGAGTGCATGGTTCCTCCAGATAAATAGGTGCTTAGCCGAATGCGTATGCTCGAAGACGCCGACGCAGTCGGGATGCCTGATCGCGGGGACTAATCGCCACAAGAGTCGATTAGTCCAAGGCTTATTTTTCGGGTGATTCGATCAGACAGCAGGTGGAGGACGAATGAAGTGAACTTCAGCGCTGCGGAAGATTCCAGAAGACTTTGAAGCGAGCGGCGCCAGCGGGGAAGTGTTCAATACCGGCGGCGCAAACGTCATTGCCGTGTTGAGACCGGCATGGGCGGTCGAGCAGATGGTGCAAACGTGATGGGCCGAGGTCGGCGAGTTCTCCGGATGGGCGTGCACGGCCTGCACAATGCCCATCGCAAACACCAGCGCCATAGCGAGCACGCAAACCGCTCGAACCAGGACGCCTCGTTGAGGAGAAACCTTCATCATGCAGATTTAAAACCGTAACAAAATCCCGACCGGAGCGCAAATCGCGACTGTAGCGCGGGCGTTTCGCCGGGGTCGTGGCGACTGTCCCGCCACTTAACCGCTCCAAACACTTTGTGATTTACAGCACGCCCAAAAACGTTTAGACGATTGTAACCTTAGATGGTCACGGTAGGACAAGTGACATAAGTAAAGTGGACCTTTTTCTCAGGAGGCCCGGGAGCGACGAACCGTCCTCTGGACGCGTCTCTCCGATCATGACGCGCGACGCGTCTAAGCAACCGTCTTAGGCAACCCGTTCAGGGGAACCGGGCTGCTTCGCCTTACCCGTATTGCTGGCGTTCAATCGAATACGGCTGACCCGAGCTGTCTTCTGCACCAACTCGGTTGAAGACTTTGTGCCGTCCCCAGCCATGACGTTCCCGGCCGCTAGTGCAAATCGCAACGCATCCGCTTGATCCTCGAAATAAAGAACGACTTGGCCCGACATAAACTTCTCCCGGGTCCTCCGCATTGTGTGCCCTGGCTTCGTAAAGCAATGAAGCAAAAAGGGCACGCTGAGAAAGACCAATTCGACGAAGTGACGGGGACGGCTGTTGTCTCCAATTGTGAAAGACCGGCCGTCCCTGTCAAAGTGCTTTTCTTGGTTCAGCGGTTGGATTCGCGGAATGTTTCGGGGCCGCAACCGAATTCCTGAAACTACCGTAAAATGTTGCTTCCTATGGCGCTAGCTCAAGAGATCTCCCCGGCCACCCTTGATGTCACATGGGTTCGTTCACAATTCCCTTCCCTTGCTCAGACCGTGAACGGCCAGCCTGCCGTCTTTTTCGATGGCCCGGGTGGGACGCAGGTTCCGCGGCGCGTGATCGACGCAATCTCCGATTACCTGGCGCATGACAATGCCAACAGCGGCGGGGCTTACCAGACCAGCCGCAACACCGACCGCATGATCGCCGAGGCGCGCGCGGCTATGGGCGACTTCCTGAATTGCGATGCTGAAGAAATCGTCTTTGGCGCGAACATGACCACGCTCACTTATGCCATCAGCCGCTCGATCGGCCGCGGGCTCGGCGCGGGAGATGAGATCGTGCTCACGCTGCTCGATCACGATGCCAACTTTTCCCCCTGGAAGGCGCTGGAGGAAAAGGGTGTTGTTATCCGCGCGGCAAGGTTTCATGCTGCCGATTGCACGCTCGACATGGACGACCTCGCACGGCAGATCACGAGTCGGACGCGGCTGGTGGCGGTGGGATACGCCTCGAATGCGGTAGGCACGATCAACAATGTTGCCGAGGTTGTGAGGTTGGCTCGGGATGCCGGGGCCCTCAGCTACATTGACGCTGTGCATTACGCTCCCCATGGGCTGATCGATGTGCGGGCGCTCGATTGCGATTTTCTGGCTTGCTCGACTTACAAATTTTTTGGGCCGCACATGGGCGTGCTGTACGGAAAGCGCGAGCACCTACAGCGACTGACCCCCTACAAAGTTCGGCCGAACACGAACAGCATCCCGAATTGCTGGGAGTGGGGGACGCTCAATCACGAGTGCATCGCCGGGATCAAGGCATGCGTGGACTATTGGGAAGAGTTGGGACAGCACGCGAATCCATCGGCGGCGACACGGCGCGCGGCCATCGTTGCGGGACACGCTTCAGTTCATCGTCATGAGCGGGCTCTGACAGAACAGATGATTGCGGGGCTCTTGGCGATTCCGGGGCTGAAGCTTTACGGAATCGGCGATCCGCGAAGGTTTGACGATCGTTGTGCTACGTTCGCAGTGCGGGTCGAAGGCCATACTCCGCTGGAGTTAGCTACTAGATTGGGTGAGCGCGGATTCTTCACGTGGGACGGAAACTACTATGCCCTGAACGTGACTGAGCAACTTGATGTGGAACGCTCGGGTGGATTTTTGCGGATTGGGATTGTGCACTACAACACCGCAGAGGAAGTGGATCGCCTGCTGGCCGCGTTGCGCGAGATTGTAAAGTTGTAGTCCACGGACGCGCGGGCGTGAATGCCGGCGCTACGGTCTTGCAGTTATCTCTTCTACTGAATTTCCTTTTCCTATCAGCGCAAGACTTGCCAGGCCTATGAACAGGCCGTGCTCTACTACTCCCGGAATGTCGCTTAGAGTTCGCGCCAACTTGGGTGGATCTTCGATCTTTCCGAAGCTGCAATCGAGGATGGGGTTGCCGTTGTCGGTAGCGTAAGGGCTGCCGTCGGGGTGGGTGCGCCATTTTACGGACGCGCCAAGGCCGGCGATTTTCTTTTCTACGACGGCGCGCGCGAAGGAAATCACTTCCACCGGTAGCGGAAATTTGCCCAGCGTGGAAACTAGTTTTCCCGAGTCGGCGATTACCACGAATTTCTTTGAAGCAGTGGCGATTACTTTTTCCCTGAGAAGCGCGCCGCCTCCGCCTTTGATGAGGTTGAGATGTGGATCGATTTCGTCGGCGCCGTCGATGTCGATATCGATCGCGGAATGCTGGTCGAGAGTCGAGAGCGGAATGCCCACGGAGCGAGCGAGTTCCGCCGAGGCGTTGGAGGTGGGGATGCCGATGATTTTCAATCCAGCCTTTACCCTCTCGCCCAATGCAAGGATTGCGAAGTAGGCGGTTGAGCCGGTGCCAACGCCTACGATGTCGCCATCGTTAACCAGCTTGGCGGCGGCGCGTCCCGCGAGTTCTTTTTCTTGTTTAGTGGGCATCGGTCATTTCCGGAAAAGCTCGATGTAAATGAGGTAGCCGGCTAGGGCAAGGCCGAACAATCCGAGTAAGTAAGAAACAATGTCAATCACGAAGCCCGCAGGCTCGAACGTTTCCATGTCGAGTTGCATGCGCGTCTTGCGATACCGAGAGAGGCCCACGAGGACGAGCAGGACTCCAGCGACGATGGAGATTACTCCAAACCAGGCGGTGATGCCGGAAGTTGTGGAGGCGCGTCCTTCAAGATGCATAAATTCATGAAGGGCAATGGAGAAGCGGCCGATGGCGAATCCGAAGATGATGGTCGCGATGCCGGTGCGTACCCACGCGAGGAAGGTGCGTTCGTTGGCGAGATGATCGCGGGCGCGGTTGGGGTTGACGTTGGCGGGCATGTGGAACAGGACGCTATTATTCCACAGGTCTTCGAGAGAAGTGCAGCAGGCGGCGAAACCCGGCGATAATCCAGGATTAAGCAAGCTCCTTCGCAAAGGCATCGGCAACGGCCTGCTGCACTCCGGCTACGGCCGAAGTGACGGCCGCCTGCACTTCACCCGATGATGCTGCGGCATCCGCTTTGTTCAAGCGCACCCGGAATTCGACGCGTTCACACTTCGACATGCTGGCGTAGAAACCGCGATAGGCATTGAGTTGCTCTCGCAAATCGACTTCCAACTCGGTGTGGCATACGCCGCACTTGGGTGAGACCAATTTTTCCAGATAGTCCTCACTTTCAAAATCAAATGTCGTCCCATGCCCGCAGCTGGCACACGCCAGACTCAAAATATGAAGTTCCTTAACTCTAAAAACGAGTTCCTGTTCGCTCATTGAAATCTCCCTTCCGGAACTATCGGCAGGACCCGCGTTGGGGAGGAGTTACCAAAGTCTCACCCGGCCAGGCGAACTCTTCCCGCGGCTTTCGTTTCGTGGGCAAAACTCCAGAGATACATGCAGGCATAGGCTCGCCATGGGCGCCACGGTTCTGCACGTTGGTCCAGCCCGCGCGGATTCGTGAGATCGAGCGCGCGCAACAGACCGATGTCTCCGGTGGGAAACGCGTCGGGCTCGCCGAGGGCTCGCATCGCTACATATTGGGCGGTCCAATTGCCGATGCCGGGAATATCACAGAGGCGTTCCAGAAAAGATTCGGAGTCGATGACGCGATCGAAAGAGATGGAGCCGTCGCTGACGGCGCGCGCCAATGTGCGAATGGTCAGCGCGCGCTTTTCGGTTAAACCAATATTCGTAAGTTTCGCCTCGGCGAGGACTTCGGGAGTGGGAAAAAGATGAGTGAGCCCATTCGCGGGCGCTAGAGGCTGACCGAAGGATTTTGCGATGCGTCCGGCAAGATTGGTCGCGCCCTTCACCGTGATCTGCTGGCCGAGGACCGCGCGAACCGCGAGTTCGAACCCATTCCAGCAGCCGGGGACGCGGAGCCCGGGCTGCGCGCGGAGAGATGCGGCCAGTTGTGGATCGGAACCGAGGGTTCTCGCAATTGCTGCCCAGTCGGCGTTGAGATCGAACATGGCGCGAACACGCTCGACAATCGCGAAGAGCGAGCGCGGATCGGCGATTTGAACGCGGACGATGAGGGAGTGCCGGTCGTCGTCCTCGTTCAGCGAAACTTCGAAATGGCCCCGATGTCCATTCAGAAAAATGGACCGCCGATAGCTGTTGTGGTCGACCAGTTCGACGCCGGGCGTGGCGCGCGCAGCGAGGAAGGACAACATTCCGTGCCAGTGATACGGCGGGCGGAAGCGGAGATGAAAGACATATTCATTTTCAGGCTGAAGGTCGGTTTGGCGCGCCAGGCGCCGGATCTGGCTGGGCGTACGCTTGTAAGTCTTTTTAATGGCGTGGTTGAAGCGGCGGACGCATCCGAAGCCGGAGGCAAGCGCGACTTCGCCCAGGGGCAGGCGGGTTTCATCGATCAGCTTTTTTGCGAAGTGCAGGCGGCGCGTTTGTGCGACTGCGCTGGGCGCGGCTCCGAGGTGACGGATGAAGAGACGGCGGAGATGGCGCGAACCGACGCCAACACGATCGGCGAGATTTTCGACGCCGCCATCTTCGAGTCCGCTCTCGCCAATCAGACGCAAGGCACGTGAAACCGTGCTGGAAGTGCCGAGCCAGGCGGGCGTTCCGGGGGAGCACTCGGGGCGGCAGCGGAGGCACGGACGAAAGCCGGCTTCGGCCGCAGCAGCGGCAGTTGGAAAGTAGCGGCAGTTTTTCTCTTTGGCGGTGGGCGCGGGACAGATGGAGCGGCAGTAGACTCCGCTGCCGACGACGCCGATAAAAAACTTACCGTCGAAGCGCGGATCGCGCGAGAGGCGGGCACGGGAACAGATTTGGAGGTCGAGCGTCATCTTCTTCTCGACATCATAGCGCCTCGTTGCGGAACAAATAGACGTTTTCGGACCGGGATCGGCATTGAGCTTCGCGGACTCGTCCGCAAATGTCAGCAGTTCATCGTTCTTTCTTCTACCTGGTCTTCCCTTCCGACAGTCGCGACCGAAAACGTCCAGTGTCGCGGATAGCGAAGTCCGCAAACGTCCGACGTTCCCATTTGATCCGACCTATTGTGATCTCACCGAGTGCCCGATTGGCTGGGGCTTTCATGGATTTTCCGGCTCCGATTGATGATTCGCGATGGGACAAAGCCTCGAGAAACTCGGCTGTTGAAAACAGGAGGAGTTATGACATCCGTAAAGAGGTGCACACCGCTATTGACTCTCGTTATCTTGCTCGCACTTTCGAGCGTATTCGCTGCGCAATCAACTCCGCAGAAAAAACACGTGACGAACTATCAGGTGTTCTTCTTACCCGACACGCTTGGAGGAACGGTGAGCGCCGCTAACGCGATCAACGACCTCGGTTGGGCGATGGGCTTCGCGGCCTCGACCGGGAACGCAAATCTTGAGGCGGTTGCGTGGATTGAGGGTAAGGCGGTGAAGCTGGGGACGCTGGGCGGCCCGAACAGTTCGGTGGCCTGGGAAAGCGTGAAGAATAACAAAGGATTGATCGTGGGAATTTCCGACACTTCCATCGCGCAGCCACGCGGCGAAGTTTTTAGTTGTGTTGCGGGCGGCTTTCTTCCGAGTTCCGGAAATACATGCCAGGGCTTCTTGTGGCAGGCAGGGCATATCAGCGCGCTGCCAACTCTTGGAGGGGACAACGGATTTGCGACCGGGGTCAACAATAAAGGGCAGGCGATTGGATGGGCGGAGACGTCGTACGAAGATCCGACTTGCAATCCGCCTCAGGTTTTGCAGTTCTTGCCCTTTGTGTACGACGTAAAGGCGGCGAAGATCAACGCACTGCAAACATATCCGGGAGATTCGGACGGAACGGTCGACACCATCAACGATAAGGGGCAGATGGCTGGGATCTCCGGAATATGCTCGAATGCCGTGGGCGGCGCGAGCGCCATTCACGCGGTGTTTTGGCAGGATCAGAACAGCACGCCCATCGATATGGGGAACCTGGGTGGGATGGCTTGGAATACTCCCGCGGGGATGAACAGCAAAGGGGAGGTTGTCGGATTCGGGAATCCTTCGGGCGACCAGAATGCGGGGTTCAATCCGATTGCGTTTTATTGGAACCAGAGCACCGGGATGAAGAATCTGGGAACGCTCGCGCAGGATACCAACAGCATCGCCTATGCGATCAACAAAAGGGGGCTGATTGTCGGACAGTCATTTGGCGGACCGAACGGCAGCCACGCATTTATTTTTCAGGATGGCACGATGATTGACCTTAACAGCCTGATGATCGGACATAATGCGTACACGCTGGTGTATGCGAACGATATCAACGATGACGGAGTGATTGTTGGCGGCGCGTTTAATGCGAAGACAGGCGAGTCGCCGGCGTTTGTGGCGGTGCCGTATTAGGGTGATGCTAGTTGGAGGATGCGGATGCGGATGATTGGCCGGCTGATTGGCCTTGCGGGCGTTTGCCTGGTAATTACGATGGCGGCAAACGCTGGCGCGACGGCGCGGACTTCCAAGCCCGGTGCGTGCTCGGCTCCCGAATATCGCCAGTTTGATTTCTTTGTCGGAAATTGGGATGGGTTTGATGTCGACAAGCCGGAGGTTCGGGTTGCGCACAATCGCGTGAGTCGAATTCTGGATGGCTGCGTGTTGCTCGAGAACTATCAGGGGACGGATGGTTCGCATGGAGAGAGCTTCACGACTTATGACCCGTCGAGGAAGGTGTGGCACCAAACTTGGGTCACGAATCGCGGAGTTCTGCTGGTGATCGAAGGCGGCATGCAGGGAAATGAGATGGTGCTGAGTGGCGCGGACCGGACGGCCGACGGGAAAGAGCGCTTGGTGCGCGGCGTTTGGAAGGCCGAAGCGGGTGGGGTTCGCGAGACCGCGGTGAGGTCGACCGACGGCGGCAAAATCTGGACGCCTTGGTTCGATATGATTTTTCGGCCGGCGAAGTAAAAAATCCGATCTGTTGCTGCGCGCACATCCTTCGCACCGACATCCGTCTCTGCACGGGCGAGTGCGCGCGTTTTCATTTTTACGGTTCTTCTTCGTGATTTAGGGTTCTTCGTCCGGGCCGGTTTCATCGATCAGGAAGCCGCCGGAGTCGTCGGCTAGTTCGCGCAGATGCTGGTAATGTTCGTACCACTCGGTAGCGGCTTCGTAGACGAACATACATCCCTGATAGGCCCACGCAAGCTGCACGAAGCCGGTTTTGCCGATGTGCGTTTTCAGCCAGCGGCCTTCTTCGAGATCGTCATCGCTGGAATAATCGCCGTCGGCCAGGCGCTCGGTCAGGCGGTCGTGCTCTTCGCGATCGAGCACCCACGAGTGCATGGTCAAAAATGCGGCATTGGTCGACTTGGCCAGCTCTACGAAATCCTTCCAGCCATCGGAATTTTGCCCCGTATCCCAGAGAACGCTGGGAACCTCTTCGCACTCCACATAGCCAAAGAAGCGGCGCATGCCCAGGCCTTCGATGAAGGCGGTCATGTCATCTTTCATGGCGGACAGATCGTCTGGATGTGGAGACATGTTATTGAGTTATTGTACGGCCTGCGCCGGAAATCAGCTACGCGTTGCGGGCCGCGGGCTGCGAGGGGCCAGCAGGGTACCCAGGGGGAATGATGCCTGCTCGACGGTCGTGGCCCCCAACTCGTGGCTCGTCTTCGCTGTGTTACACTTTCTGTTCACAAAATAGACTTCCTGACATGCTTTTTTCCAGAGAGTATGTGGGCTATCTGGCCCGCGAGGTTTCCAAAAAACTTGTTGCCAGCGGTCTCATCGAGACCAAGTCAGCGCCTGCCCTGACGGAAAAGGTCCATGCCGCGCTGCTCGACGAGCTCGCGCTGGAAGATCGCATCAACGATGAAGTGCGCGTGATTCTCGAAGCGTATTCCGAGGAGATGCAGAAGAGCGGCGCGAATTATCAGGAGATGTTTCGCAAGGTGAAAAGTGAGTTGGTGAAGAAGTATAAGGCGGTGCTGTGAGGCCGGCGTTGGTGTTTGAGAGGATATTTCCGCTGTGCGATTGAGCCGGGACAAAGTTAACAAGCTGGCACACGTCGTGACTGACGCGGTGGCAGATCTTGACTCGGTCGATTTTATTGAGGATCGCAATACGATTCGCCTCGAGGTCCGCAAGATTCTGGAAGATCTGCTGATGCAGGAGGCGCGCATCGATCAGGAAGCGCGCCGGAAAATCGAGAGCCAGCGGCGCACGATTATTGAGGGCTCCGAGGAGTGGACGATTCTTTATCGCAAGTATTACAACGATGAAGTGAAGAAGCTGGGAGTTTGAAACCGGCCATCGACTCTCAGCCATCAGCCATCAGTTTCTTCCGGGTTGATTTACTTTCCTGTTTCTATTTCTGGCATCTTTAGCACGTCTTCCTGATCGTTCTTGTTTGTAATACCCAGCGTGTTCAGCTTTTTGGCGATCGGGCGCACATCTTGCAGAATCCTTGCCAGCGCTTGGGCGGTACCTTCTTTGTCGCTGTTGTCGGCTTGGTTGCGCTGGAGCAGCGTTTCCCATAAAGATTTTTCCTGCGGAAAGACTACGATTTTTACTTCGTCGCTTTCGGGAATGTGAGCGGCTTGTTTGGCCAGCTTCAGCGCGGTATCGTAGCCTCCCAGTTCATCGACCAGGCCCAGATTTTTGGCGTCTTGTCCCGACCAGATTCTGCCCTTAGCGATCTCCAGCACTTTTTCTTTTGGCAGCTTGCGACCTTCGGCGACTTTGCCGGTGAAGTCGACGTAGACGCGGTCGAGCCAGGCTTCGAAGCGTCCCCACTCGGCGGGCGTGTAATCTTGCGTGCCGGTGAACATCGTCGCTTTGTCGCCTTCGTGCACTTCATCCCATGACAGGCCGACTTTATCCCACAGGCCGGAGGTGAGCATCTTTCCGCCCAGCACTCCGATGGAGGCTGTGATGGTTCCAGGCTGGGCTACGATTTTATCGGCGGCCATGGCCACAAAATACCCGCCCGAGCCGGCTAGGTTTCCCATCGAAACGATGACTGGCTTTCCCGCCTTATGCGCGTTGACCACTTCGCGCCAGATCGTGTCGGAAGCCACGTACGAGCCACCGGGGCTATCGACGCGGAAGAGAATTGCTTTGACACTTTCGTCGTTGGCGGCGGCGCGGATGGCTGACGCCACCGTGTCCGAGCCCATGGTCTGCTCGCTTTGCACGGGATCGAAATCGCTCTTGCCGCGCGTGACCGCGCCGACTCCATAGACGAGCGCGATTTTCTTGCCGTGGTCGTGTGGACGACCGGCGCGATCGAGATATTTGTCGAGGTAGAGGAGTTCGGCGCCACTGCCCGCTTGTGCTTTAACCTTGCCGTAGACTTCGTCGCGATAGGCTATGCCGTCGACCAACTTGGCATCGACGGCCTCTTTGCCAAGGTAGGGGCCAGCATCGACGATCGCCTGAAATTTATCGGGCGCGATCTGGCGGGCCGCGCAGATTCCATCTTGCATCTGGTTGAACCAGGAGTTCATGATCGACGTCATTTCTTCTTTGTGGGCGTCGGTATATTTCGTTTCGGTGTAGAAGTTGAGCGCGGCTTTGTATTCGTAGCGGTGATCGCCGTGGAAGCTCATGCCGAGTTTTCCAAGCGTGCCTTTGATGAAGGGCGATTCCATGATGATGCCGGTGAGGCCGACGTCGCCGGAAGGCTGGAGATAGATGTGGTCGAAGGCGGTGGCCAGATAATAGGCGCCGTTGCCGGGGCCGAACTCACCGAAGGTTTCGCTGTAGGCGACGGCGAATTTTTTGTGCGCGCGGAATCTTAGAACAGCCTCGCGAATTTCCTGCGTTTGCGCCATCCCCATGGACGCCGCGCCGATGCGGGCGATCATGCCGACTACGCGATCGTCGGCGGCGCCACGGTCGATGGAATCGATTACGTCGCGCAGGGATTGGCGGTCGTTCTCCAGGAGACGGGCCGTGGGGGTGTCGGGAATTTCTTCCGGAAACGATTGGTCGAAGTTGGCTTCGAGAATCGTTTTGGAGGGAACCGTTCCTTTGGTGCGGATGACGGCGAAGAGCACGATGGCCATTCCGATTATCCACAGTGCACCCAGGATCGCGAGAAAACGGACGATTAGCTTGGACATTTCTTCTCCCTTTCCAGTTAGAAAAGTCTAACTGAATTGCGGCGATGCGGCGGGAGCTGCGCGCTAATGAATCGTTTTGGTCTTGCGCGACATGTAGTCCATGAGCAGATATTGCCCGAGCGTGTAGGGCGTGGTGAAGTAGGCTTTGCCGCGGCACATCTGCGTTACTTTTTGGACGAATTGAACGAGGCCGTAGTCGGAGGCCAGCATGAAGGTGTTGATAAGAACGCCCGCGCGCTTACACTTTGACACTTCTTCGAGCGTCTCGCTGACGACCAGCGGGTCAAGACCGAAGGCGTTCTTGTAGATGCGGCCGTCTTCGAGGGTGAGTGCGCTGGGCTTGCCGTCGGTGATCATGACGATCTGCTTCATATCTTTGCGCTGGCGTTGCAGCAGTCGCTGCGCCATGCGAAGCCCTTCGCGCGTGTTCGTGTAATACGGGCCAACTTTGACGCGGGCTAACTGCGAGAGCGGGACTTCTTCGGCAGAGTCGTGGAAGAGGACTAATGATAGCGAATCGCCGGGATATTGCGTGCGGATCAGGTGCGAGAGCGCCATGGCGACTTTTTTTGCGGGCGTGAAGCGGTCTTCGCCGTAGAGGATCATGGAGTGCGAGCAGTCGAGCATGAGGACGGTCGCGCAGCTTGACTGGTACTCGCACTGATGGACTTGCAGGTCGCGGTATTCGATGTTGAGCGGCAGTTCGAGACCCTCGCGCTGAATTGCGCTGGAAAGCGTGGCGGTGATGTCGAGGTTGAGCGTATCGCCGAACTCGTATTGCCGCGATGCGCCGCTGGCTTCGATGCCGGTAGCCATGTCGCGCGTGTCGTGGCGTCCAAAGCTCGATTTGCCGAGCGACCCGAGCAGGTCGCGCAGGGCTTTGAAGCCCAGGAAGTCGAGGCTCTTGTCGGTGATTTCGAAGCGGGCTTGCTGCTGCGCGTCGCCTACCTGGCCGCCTACGCTGGACTGCTTCGATGGGTCGTGCGGCTGGGCTTCCCAAGGACGATCGATTGAGATGTAGTCTTCCTGCTGCATGCGCTCGATCAGCTTTTCGATCAGCTCTTCCAGTTCGCCGTTCATTCCCATTTGCTGAAGGTGGTCGCGCATCTCTTCGTCGAACATTTCACCATTGAGTAGAGCTTGTTCGAGGGCGCGTCGCAGCTCGTCGAGGGTCTGCTCGCCATCCTGCATTTCGTACCAGAAGTTATCGTTGAATCCACTTTGGAGGAGATAGTCGGAGAGCGCGCTGAGCAGGTCATCCATGCTCATTTCGCCGGCGGGGTCGGGGACGTATTTTGAGTAGCGGATACGTTTCATAAAATGCGCTGTTCGCTGTTCGTCATTCGCTGTTCGCTCGACACATCTGCAACAACCGCCAAGCTAATTCGCGACACTTGTTTCGGCCACTCACGGCAACCACGCGCATGGGTTTTGCGAACAGCGAAGAGCGAACGACGAACAGCGATTAGTTAAAACTTCTCTTTCTTCCAAAGCCCGGTTCTTCCCGCTCGAACATCGGCTTTTCCGCGACCTTGGGCTGCTTCTCTCCGGCCGTGAAGACGCGCTCTTCGTTGCGTCCAATTTTTTTGTGGGCGTGCAGGCCTTCGAGAATAAATTCGGCGGCTGACACTTGCACCTCAGCGCTGTCCTTCGGGCCGACGTTCAGCTTCGTCAGCTTTTCCATTAGGCCCTGAATCTGGCGCAGGCCCTCCAGCACCTCGCTGGCGCCCGCGTTATCGCTGAGCTGAATTTCTCCACCGAGATCGAACCATTGCACGATCTGCTGCATGTTCACTCCGTGCAGGTGCGTGTCGTAGGCTTTGGCAATTGCCGTTCGAATCAGTTCGCGGCTTACGAAGTCGGCGCCCTTCATCTCGCCTTCGTATTCGAGTTCGAGCTTTCCGGTGATGGCCGGCAGGGCGGCGTAGATATCGCTGATGCGCGGCACGACCGTTTTCTCCTGATGTGTCAGAGCGCGCCGTTCTGCATTGGACACTACATTCTCCATTGCTGAGATGGGCAGTCGTTGGCTTACTCCGGAGCGCTTGTCCACTTTCTTGTCTTCGCGCGCGACGAAGGCTATGCGCTCGATCACCTCCTGCACATAGTTGGGGAGCCGCAGGCCGGAGCCGTTGCGGGCATTGTCGGTGCCTTCGTCTGGTCGATAACGATTCACCCATGCCTCTTGCGCGGTGATGGCAATTCCTTCTTCGACGGTGGCGGGATAATGCGTGCGAATCTCGCTGCCGATGCGGTCTTTAAGAGGCGTGATGATTTTGCCGCGCGCCGTGTAGTCCTCTGGATTAGCGCTGAAGACTATTGCGACATCGAGCGGCAGGCGAATGGGGTAGCCCTTAATTTGCACATCGCCTTCCTGCATGATGTTGAAGAGGCCGACCTGAATTTTACCGGCAAGGTCGGGGAGTTCGTTGATAGCGAAGATTCCGCGATTGGCGCGGGGCAATAAGCCGTAGTGCACGGTGAATTCGCTGGAGAGTTCGTGGCCTCCGCGGGCGGCTTTGATGGGGTCGATGTCGCCGATCAGGTCGGCTATGGTTACGTCGGGCGTTGCGAGTTTTTCTACGTAGCGATGGTCGGGAGTGAGCCAGGCAATTGGCGTCGCATCTTTCTCCTTGGCGACCAGGTCGCGGCAGCGGCGGCAGATTGGCGCGTAGGGATTGTCGTGAATTTCGCAACCGGCGATGTACGGCATTTCACGGTCGAGCAGCGTGGTGAGAGCGCGCAGAATGCGGCTTTTGGCTTGTCCGCGCAGGCCGAGCAGGATGAAGTTATGGCGCGACAGGATCGCGTTAACGATCTGCGGGACAACTGTGTCGTCGTAGCCGACGATGCCGGGGAAGATTGAGGCGGCGGTCGGATCGTTGCCCTGGTCGCGCAGCCGCGCCATCAGATTCTCGCGCATTTCGTCTTTCACGCGGCGCGTCGCGAGGCGGCTCTCTGAAAATGGACTGGTGCGCAACTCGCCCAATGTGCGGGCACTGCTCATGGCGGGAACTCCTG
>JBAQJF010000234.1:0-3828 GCA_049300195.1 Terriglobales bacterium
CCCCGCCGCCGCCCGCCCATAAGGCGCAGTCGCAGGATTCGCAATGGCAATCTTCTTCACCGAAGGGTCAAGCAAAGCCTTGATGCCAAGTTTCGACAAATCCAAGGTCGAATCGTTCGGCACCCAAAGCACGAGCCGTCCAACGGCGTACCGATAAAGCGTGCTCCCCGAAGCCAGGCCCTCGTCAATCAACTGCTGCGGATAACTCTCATCCGCGGAAAAAAAGACATCGAACGGCGCGCCATTTCTAATCTGATTTGTCAAATTGCCCGAAGCCCCGAACGACAGCTTCACCGTCTGCCCAGTCTTCTTAGAATAGGCAGCGACGATCTCCGGCAGCGCGGCGCTCATATCCGAAGCCGCCGCGACAGTGATCTTCTGCGCAAAAGCCGAAGCGCAGAGCAGAAATATGAACGTCAATCTCAAGAACTTCATCATTGATTATCGACAACTGATAGCTGATAGCTGACAGCGATCTTCACACCAGCTTCGTCTTCGACAATGGCAACTCCCGCACTCGCTTCCCGGTAGCCGCAAACACCGCGTTATACAACGCCGGGGCAAACGGCGGAACCCCCGGCTCGCCCACGCCCGCCGGTGGCGCATCGCTCTTCACGATCTCGACATCAACATGCCGCGGAGCCCGATTCATCCGCGTAATCTGATAGTTATTAAAGTTGCTCTGATCGATCGCTCCGTTCGTCGCCGTGATCTCCCCAAACAGCGCGAGGCTAGTCCCAAAAACCGCCGCGCCCTCAAACTGATTCCGAATATTATCCGGACTAACAACCGTCCCCGTATCCACCGCAGTCCACACATTCGGAATATGCACTTGCCCTTTAGCGTCGACCTCGACCTCAACCACCGTCGCAACATAAGTCAGAAAGCTGCGATGCGCCGCAATGCCCATCCCGCGACCCTTACCCATCGTCCGCTTTCCCCATCCAGAATTGTGAGCGGCAATCTCAAGCACCCGGCGCCAGCGCGCGGTATCCAGCGGATAAGTCTTGTCGTCCTCCGCTTCGTCGCCTTTCAAATCAAGTTTCACAATTCGGTCCGGCCCGATCAACTGAAGCAAGTATTCAACCGGATCCTTGTTCGCCTGATGCGCCAGCTCATCGGCAAACGAGTGAATCGCAAACGAGTGATAAATATTCGCGACGCTGCGCAGCCATCCAATCCGCACGTGGTAATCGGCCGGCCCGTTCTCCGCGCGTTGATTCGGGATATCAAAAGGAAGATTGTTCCATCCCAACCCCATCTCGTCGTCCGCATAGACAGCCGACGCATCGAAGGTCGAAGCAATCGGCGGATACACCGTCCTCTGTAGCCAGGCAGTCGGTTTTCCGTCCGCGCCCATCGCGGCCTTCATATACATGGCCGCGACCGAGTGGAAAAAATCAAAATGAACATCATCCTCGCGCGACCACACAACCTTGACCGGCTTGCCCAACTGCTTCGAAAGAATCGCCGCCTCCGCCACCTGATCCGGCTTTGACTTGCGCCCAAATCCGCCGCCCAGCAATGTCACGTGGCAAGTCACATCTTCTTTCTTTGTGCCCAACAGCGCGGCGATCGTCTCCTGCACCGCCTGCGGATTCTGCGTCGGCGCCCAAGCCAGCACTTTTCCATCGCGATACTCCGCCACCGCCACCGGAGGCTCCATCGAAACATGCGCCAGATGCGGGGTGTAATACTCGGCCTCAACAATTTTCGTCCCGGCTTGGGCGCTCCTGGCAAACTCGGCGTCCACATCGCCCACATTGCGCACAACCTTGCCCGGCTTGCGCGATGTCTCCTCCAGCGTCTTCCGATACGGCCCCGAGTTATAACTCGAGTTCGGGCTGGAGCCCCACTCGATTTTGAGCGCCTTACGTCCCTTGAACGTAGCCCAGGTGTTGTCGCCGATCACCGCGACTCCTCCGAGCGGTTTAAACAGATGAGGAGGCGTGACCGTTTCCATCACAACAGTCTTCTGCACTCCCGCAACTTTGAGCGCGGCCTTGTCGTCGTACGATTTAATTTTCTGCCCCAGCACCGGCGGATGCTCAACCGACGCATACACCATTCCCGGCATCGCGGCGTCCATGCCAAAAATAGGTTTGCCCGTAACAATGTCCTGGAGATCAAACAGCGCATTCGACTCCTTGCCGATGTAGCGCCACTCCGCCCGCGATTTATAGTGCAGATCTTCTTTCTTCGGCACCGGCAACTTCGCCGCCGCCACCGCCAGTTCGCCGTACCCAACCTTGCGTCCGCTAGCCCGATGCATCACAAAATGCGGTTCAGTCGAACAATCTTTCGCCGACACGTTCCACTGTGCCGCCGCAGCCGAGATCAGCATCGCCCGCCCAGTCGCCCCCACCTGCCGCATCAACTCAAAGCTGCTGCGCACCGAATGCGACCCATCCGTATCCTGATCGCCATATTTCGGATCGCCAATCGCCTGCTCAATTTTCACCCGAGGCCAGTCGGCATCCAGTTCATCGGCCACCACCAGAGGCAGTGCCGTGCGGCTCCCGCTCCCCATCTCCGATCGATGCGCCACAATGGTCACGGTTCCGTCCGCGGCAATCGACATCCACACGCTAGGATCAAAAGCCGCTGCAGCCGACTCGCCCTCCGCTGCCCATAAACGTTCCGGAACAAATCGCGCGCTAAGAATAAAAACGCCGGAAGCAAGCGCTCCCTGCAAAAATCCCCGTCGGCTCACATTCTCAACGATTCTCATGCTCGCTCCTTCGCAGTCGGCGCGGTAGCAGCCGGTCCTTGCGCTGCCAGTTCCTTCGCGGCAACGTGAACCGCCGCCCGAATCCTCTGATAGGTCCCGCAGCGGCACAAATTCCCCGACATCACCATGTCAATGTCATCGTCGCTGGGATTGTTATTGTCCTTGAGCATGGCGATCACCTGCATGATCTGCCCCGTCTGGCAGTATCCGCACTGCGGCACGCGAATCTCCATCCAGGCCTTCTGCACCGGATGCATCGGCTCGATGCCTTCAATCGTAGTGATCTCGGTCCCCGCCAGCTCACTCATAGGGGTCGTGCAGGACCGGATCGCCTCGCCATTCCGGTGTACAGTGCAAGCCCCGCACAGCGACATGCCGCAGCCAAACTTCGTCCCAGTCAGCCCCGCCACGTCGCGCAAGTACCAGAGCAACGGCATGTCAGGATCGCCGTCAAACGTTCTCTCTTTCCCATTCACTTTCAGGCGAATCATGATTCCCCCAGATTGTGATTTCCAAGCGTCATTCGATGATCACATCGACGACTGAAGACGGTTGCAGATGACCGCAAGAAATTGATTTCCATATCCTAGTCGCAGCGCAAAGAATGTGGAAGAGCAGGGCTCCCTCTGTGTACCTCTGGGACCTCCGTGGTTAATGGTCTTGGCTGGCGGCATATAATCGTCTGTCGTTCCAGGAGGAATGGTTGGCATACGACGACCTGCGGGACTGGATCAAAGCGCTCGACCGCGCCGGAGAACTAAAGCGAATCCGCACCGAAGCGGACCCAATTCTCGAAGTCGCCGAGATCACGGACCGCGTTTCGAAGAGCCGCAACCAGCAGGGAAGCGCAGGCGGCCGCGCGCTCCTCTTCGAGAACCTTAAAAATTATCCCGGCCAAAAGCTCCTGATCAACCAGTTCGGCTCCGCCAGCCGCATGCGCCAGGCGCTAGAAGTCGACTCCCTGGACGAGATCGCCGACCGCATCCGCGCCTTCATGGACGTCAAATCCCCGCAAGGCTTCCTCGACAAAGTAAAAATGCTCCCTATGCTGGCCGAGATGGGCAAGTTCTTTCCTAGGACCGTCCCCACCGGCCCCT
>JBAQJF010000235.1:0-3898 GCA_049300195.1 Terriglobales bacterium
GAAGCACACGGTACGGGGCTTCGTCAGCATCTTGGGTAGCAAGGGTGGCGTGACGGTCGAATCCTCGAAGAACGCAGCCGGGGAGCGAACCTATCGCGTCGGCAGATAAGCAAACGACGGTCCGTTCGTTCGAAAACGCCGCCTTCGGCTCGGAGCCGGGGCGGCGTCCTGCTTTCAGGGCCTGTTTTGCGCGAAGTAAGTGACGTCACCGACCGGTCGCGTCACTGAAAAGGAGCGCCAAAGGTACCGAAAAGGTACCGGTTTGGTACAGGTTGGTCCAGCAACTTGCTGATTCCGAACTAATTACGCCCCCGCACAAGTTCGAGACTCTTTGCCAAAACCCCGGCTGTTGACGCACTGCCGCGCTCGGTGGCGTCGTTCGCGAAGGGTGGGGTATGTGTTGGCCCCCGGGGCCACTGGCGCGAGACCGTAGCGGGGAAGAGGAAAGCTAATCCATTCAGAAAGCGGCTTGCTTGACGACTCTGGCCACGGATTCCAGCCGCCAGGGCGTACCGCGGCGCGTCCGTAGCGCACTGTGGTTCAGGGTGGCGGCGATCCCACGCAGGGCCGTGGCCAACCCGAGTCCACTCGTCGCCCCCGTGATGAGGACCGTCTTCCCGCTCATCGACATTTCGCTCTGCTGTGGTTCAGCGCTCAGCATTTCCGCCCTCGTCGTTATAGAAAAGCGGCCCGACCGACGTCCTTCGGCACCGGCAACCGCCAACTGGACAGGTACAGGTGGTCGACCCGACGCAACCTTTTCTACACTGGAGCCAATGTCGCATCTCTACCGTATCCGCACCGGCTAGGAGGCCGAACGCCTGGCCGAGTATATTCTCTCGCGCTTTAGCTTCGTTGCGCAGCCTACGACGATTGCCGACGATGTTGGCTCAGATTTTTACTGCACAATCTTCGAGATCGTCGATTCGACACCGCCAAGCGTCGAGCCGCGAACTTCCTTCGCTATCCAGGTCAAGACCAATGGAAACAAGATCGAGGCACACAACAAGATCGAATTCCTTAAGCATCTGGAAATTCCGTATTTCGTCGGCGTAGTTGATCTTGCCGCCGCCGAGTTGAAAATCTACTCTGCTGAATGGTTCCCAATGATGACCGCGGTCTTCGGTTACCCGGAAAAGCTTTGGTTGCGCCCGATCGACAACGCTCGGGGCATTCCGCCATGGGAAGGGATCGATGCCAAATCAGGCGTTACGCTTAATTGTTTTCATGTCTGCACTTTCTCTGCGTCGGAGGGGAAAGACAAAATCCGGGCCAACGTCAACCATCTACTGGCGCTTTGCCGCAGGACCGTCAACAACATCGGCACGCGCCGAGTCGAGGAACACATCTATCAACTCGATGATGCGGCGTGGGAAATGAATGGCGCTCGCGCCAGATCCGAGTGGGGATATGACATAGCTACTATTCGTAGCATCTCTGGGATCATATCCCTTCACGTCGATCACGAAGGGCTGAATGGTGGGGTAGACTTGGTGCGCCCAGATTACTTGGCCGGGTTGTAGCATTTCTTCCGAGGGCTGGTCGAACTTCGTAGAACGGATCGCACAGCAACGCCGTTTGGTCCAGCGGGTCGGCCATGATCCTTAGAACAACTTCACGCGTCCACCAACTGGCAGATGAACAGGGCGATCATCCTCGTCCCAGGCCCTCTCGCTGGCGACATCAACCGACGGGAAATGTGCCCCTTCTCGCGTTAGGCCCATGGCCTTTGCCCGTTCGCGGATTCTGGAGCGAACGGCGTTGAGCTTGGCTGAGTCGAATTTTGGAACGACGGGTGGGGCGCTCGAAGTGAGAACCGTGAAGTCCAGGAGTTCGCCACGCGTAGCCGCCTCCATGGGTTCTGTATCGACGTAATCAAGCAACATGTTCAGGTCGGTGCCGCCCCATCGTTTGACAAGATGCGCAAATATTGAAACGACTTCTTCAGGGACTTGAGGGTCCTTGAGTTCATCCTCGGAGAAGGTGAACCGGCGAACCTCTTTTCCTCCCTCTAACTCTTTCACCTCCATCTCCGGACCGCCGAGCGGTTCGGCCAATTCGAGCGCGTACGGCCCGAAGTGAAGAAATCTCCACGTCAGATTCGCGAGCGGTTCACCATTGTGGCCCTTCCGCCACTCGATGTCCGCGAGGTACAGCAACTTCACGAGCCGCGTCATCGCCGGAGCGTAGAAACCGTTCCGCTTAGATTGGCGATAGACCTCACGGACAAGCGGCATAATATCGAACGGCATGGTGAAAGTCGCTCTGCAAGAATACATCACTCCGTGTACGGTACGCAGTGGAGCTCTTACAATTGCTCAAACGTCGACGGGATGCACAAATTTCATTATAGGCGAATACAAGGCGAACATGATACACTTCCCCTTGTGCCAGTACGTGCCTGCACCGTCTCGTTCGTCGATCACGAGGGCATCCGCCACTTCTGTGACCATCCAGGCGGAGACGCTATACGAAGCCGTGGCGCTGGCGCTCGCTGCGTTCGGCGAGCACCACTGCCTGCCGGGCCCGGGGAGCACGATGGAAGTGGAGGCCCGGAGCCCGGCCGTAACGCACACTGTGAGCGTGGCGAAGGTGCGGGACTGGTTGGGCGCGTCGGCGAAGAGTCCCCGAGAGAAAATTATAAAGGATAGGCTGAAGGGGATGATGGCGTCGTAAGACCCGCCGGTGCTGATAGACTTTCAGAGAGCGACTCGGAAGGCATTGGATGAAAATTGCGGAAGGATTGGCTCTACGTGCGGACCTCCAGAAGCGTCTGGAGCAATTGAAACAGAGGCTGGTCAAGAACGCACGTATTCAGGAGGGCGACACGCCCGAGGAAAATCCTACCGAGTTGCAGTCCGAATTGGAGAAGTCAGCGCGCGAATTGGTTTTGCTGATTCAGCGGATTAACCGGACCAACGCCGCATCCGAATTCGGAGCGGGAACACTTGCGGATGCGCTTGCTGAACGGGACGTTCTGAAAATACGATATAACGCATACCGGGAACTGGCCAATGCGGCCTCCACATCGCAGAACCGCACGACGCGTTCTGAAGTGAAGTTCATCAGCACGGTGAGCGTCGCGGCGATACAGCGCAGGGCGGACGATCTTGCCAAGGAGTATCGGGAACTCGACACGCGCATACAGGAAGCAGATTGGTTGACGACGTTGTTGGAATAGGACGAGTAGGTAGTCGGCTTTGCGAGAGGTGAGCACAAACCCTCCGGCGGGGAAATGCCGATCTGGTAGTGCGAGGGCAGCATTAGACGGTTCGACTCCGACCCGCACAGCGTATGCCCCGTATTGGGTACAAACGCACGGCGCATTGTAACCGTGTATAACCGTGTGCTGATCTCGTAAGCGTCGGCGAGGGTGGGGAAGGGGCACTCGTCCGAATCGGTCCTTGAGACGATGACCTGCAAGAAATGCAGAGTTCAGATGAAGGAACTGAAGGGACACATCTACCACAAGAAGCGAAAGTGGAAGTGCCCCAAATGTGGCCGGGTCAGGATGCAAGAGCGGTCGTCAGCCCGGCCGACGCCATCTGAGAGATGCCGACACGACTAATCGGAGCGTCCTTCGACCGGCGATGCTCCGATGAACCGCCTGCCGCGCCCGGTGCTAGAAATCGCGGCATCATGGCAGGTTTTTCGTTTGCTCTCACGTGTCCCACCTGCGGCCACACCTTCAAAGAGACGCTTGAACGGCTTCAGCGCAACCCCAGGGATCTGGTTCGTCAGCAGCTGGATGCCGGCCGATCCGTTGGCGTCAAGCGACGGAACTAAGGTCAATGCCGAGCCGGATCACAGGTCGAACTGCACTGGCTTTCGAGCCGCCACCAGAGTGCCTTATGGAAGCGTGACGAATGGAGCCTTTGGATGGACCGACTTGATGATG
>JBAQJF010000236.1:0-11240 GCA_049300195.1 Terriglobales bacterium
GCCCTGATTATTTCCGCAAAATAGCGGGAATGCGGAAAGAGCGAAAAGGTGGGCGGCAACCAAAGCAGATACAATAAAGGCGGGGCCGGTCCGATTCGGACGGACGGAACGTGCATGCACACGTCCACCCGATTATAAGTCAGGCGCAATCGACCGCTATGCGACGGCCCCACCTCAATGAGTAGTCGATGTGGTGGGTACGAGCAGAGTGGATTCGTTCTTGGGATTGACTTTCGCGGCGTCCACAGACAGATTCGTTTCCTTCTCAAATTTTTGCAAACCAATTTCCAGAACAGGAACAATGGCAGCAGGTTGTAGATCAGCGTCAGAGGCACCGACATTCATCGCGCCAATTCCAAATCGAACGAATAGTCCCCAAATGCCATCATGGATGCCTTGAGCTTTGACGAGCATTTCCGCCAGCTCTTTGTGCTTAAATACAATCTGTGTTGCCTCAGGCATTGTTATCAGTGGCCCCCTTGCTGCCCATTGTTGGAATTTCTAGTGGTACACAAGCGATCAGTTGTCGCCTATAGTCGGTTTGGGCTGTGTAATTCCATGCGTGACCGATAGCCATTCCGTAGCAGCCATTCTGCGTCGCGAAGCCAAGGCTGCTGTCGTGAATTTCGAACATGTTTTTCGGTCGGCCAGCGATATCCCAGCAGGCGCGAAACACATCTCCGCTGATCGGGGCTTGATCGCCGTTTGGGTCCAGCGGGTACATGACAATCGTGACATTTCTATCAACGGCATTGGCATACAAGGCGGCGTTTCGGATCGTAAAGTTACCAGGGGAATTCATCACCTGCGAGACTCGGCCCAGTGAAACGCCTAGACGCTTGGCCAATTCTTTGTTATTAAATCCGGGAATTTCCTCGATTCTGGTTTCCAGTTGTGCGATGAAATCAAATGAGATGGCACGAACCATGCGGACGGGATTACCGGCCGACCAGTGCTGCATCTTCGAATGAGTTAGTTTTGCGAGAGCTTGCTGCATTTTCCCCCTCCCTCTTCTGGATAAACCTTGGCTATTGCTTCTTTAGCCCTAGGGTTGGTGCGCCATTGGTCTACCCGGTCTAATTCTGCGCTGTCGCTTTCCCATTCACGTTTCTCAACGTGAATCGTGAGAACGCAAAGCAGAAATGCAGGATTCGAGATTGGGAGAGGGTGATATCTGTAGCCATAAAATCTATGTTCATTCAACTTGAACACCATCAGTTCTGTATCGTCGAAGTTGTGAAACCACTTCTTCGGTCCGAGAAAACCATCACACCAGCGGCTCATTATGGCCAACAGACGGTCCGTTTCCTTATTACTCAGATCGTCAAATTCGTCTCCGGCATTTAATTCCTGATGCCCCTCTAGGAGTCCTACCCCTCTCCTGTCCGGTGACGACAACCCCTTGATCGACTTAAATGACAATGAAGCGCGCTGCATTCGGGCTTCCTTTGTAGTTTAGATATACATAAAACTCATTGTCAAGTGAGTTTAGTAATAACTAAATAACAAGTCAAGCCAAAATGGAACTACCGTGTAAGGTATTGATAATAATACCAAATAATAAGAATTTATTTCTGTTGACAACAGCATGCGCTTGCTGTATGTTGGGCGTATGAATTGCCCGAAATGCAATACAGGCGGTCACAAATTCGGGAAGCACCGCAATGGGCTTCAGCGCTTCCGTTGCACACAGTGCGGGAGAACGTACACAGCGGACCACGAACGACTCTTTGCTCCGATGATCGTTCCCGAAGAAAAGGCGCTGCTGGCAATTCAACTGTTGATCGAGGGTACAAGCATTCGGAGTGCCGAGCGCATCACGCAACTGCATCGCGACACGATTCTCCGGCTCTTGGTTCTTGCTGGAGAACGCTGCATAGCTCTGATGGATACGCGAATGCAGAATCTTCGCTGCCAGCATATTCAGTCGGACGAAATCTGGACCTACGTCGCGAAGAAACAGCGCCACGTAAAAGCTGAGGATTCGCCCGAAGTTGGCGATGCCTGGGTGTTCGTCGCCATTGACGCTGAAACGAAATTGATTCCTGCCTACACTGTGGGCAAGCGCAACCGCGAGACAACCTACCAGTTCCTCACTACGCTTCGTGACCGCATCGCAGAAGAGCACCGCTTCCAACTCAGCACGGATGGATTCCACTTCTATCGCAAAGGCGTAGAGGATGTATTCGCTGGACAGGCCGACTTTGCCCAAGTGATAAAGCTGTACGGCGATCACGGCCAACACGATGCCGCTGGACGATACTCTCCGGCTCCGATGGTCGAGACGATAATAAAAATACGCGATGGGCGTCCCGACATGCGGCACATAAGCACGTCCTACATTGAGCGGCAGAACATGACCATGCGGCAGGCGATCCGCCGATTCACTCGCTTGACGAATGCCTTTAGCAAGAAGTTGGACAACCTGAAAGCGGCGTGCGCCCTACACTTCGCGTATTACAACTTTTGCCGGATACATCAAACGCTACGAGTCACGCCCGCAATGGAGGCAGGAATTACAGATCGGATATGGACTCTGCGGGAACTGCTCTCCTAGAAAAGCGACAGGCCCACCGGAGTGGGCCTTTTTCCTGGAATGCTGCATCAATTGGATAATCCAAAGTTGGAATGCCGGAGTGTGGGATGCAGGGAGGTCAGGGTCTGAGATTTATTATATCGGCCTCAACGCATGTTTAGGACACTACCAGCGGGCGAGCAAACCCGATTACCCAGCCAAAGCGTATACTGTCGCGGGCCAAAGAAGCCAAATCTCAAGACTAGGAATTAAGAACCAAGAGCTGACCGCTGCTGGCTGATGGCTGAAAGCTGACCGCAACTAAGGAGAGAGAACATGCGCCACACTTCGCCAACTATAACGCTGACACTTGCAGTAATTCTGTGCCTCATCGCCATCGGATGTTCGACCGCTCCATCTCCCGCCGCTGCTCCTGCCGCAACTCCCGCGGCTGCGCCTGACACGCGCGCTGCCGATGTGCAGGCTGTCAAGGATCTGGAAGCAGCCTGGGTGAAAGATGCCGCGACCAAAGATCCCGCCAAATGGGCGAGCTACTTCACCGACGATGGAGCTGGGCTTTATCCGGGCGCGCCGACCGTTACTGGCAAAGAAGCGCTCAAGGCCGCGATTGCGCCCATGCTCGCCGATCCCAACTTTGCCCTGACTTTTGCGTCCACGCACGCTGAGGCTTCCAAGGGCGGAGACATGGTCTATTCCTATGGCACTTACTCCATGACCATGACCAATCCGAAGACCAAGAAGCCGGTAACCGATCATGGAAAGTATCTGACGGTCTACACCAAGCAAACGGATGGCAGCTGGAAGGTGGTTGCGGACACGTTTAACTCCGATTCGGCGATGTAGGCGACAATCCAGATGCCTAATCGAACGCCGCGTTTCCGCGCGGCGTTCGCATTTTGGGGAGTTGCGAAGCCTCGTCCGATGCTCGGAGGTGTTTACTGGTTAGTATCGGATACCCCCTCCTTTCGATCTATTAGAATGAGAGGGTTAGGAGGATTGTCCCGCTAGATCTATGAAAAGTATGGAGTTACATGATTCGTTTGGAATCAGTGAGTTAGACATTTTGCTTGCATGTTATTGAGGAATAATGACTTATTTGTAAGATATTCTGGAATAAGGGGTTACAGTGGAGCAACGCGAGGCTTCAGGCGTGCCGGAAAATTGGTGGCGGGGCGTGGCCTTGCGCCGCGCCGCAAGCGCCCTTCAAACAATCGGCTTTAGCCGCTGAGGCCAACCGCGTCCAGTCCAGCCTCCGCAGAGCCGGCGCTCGCCCATCTCCCGGAGACGAGTCAATCCATCAACCATCCAACCCAGTTAGCACCAAAGTGGTCTAGGCACAGTTAGTCGAGACTGTTAGATAATGAATCGACTTGAGGGGGTCACGGGGCAACCCGTGGCCCCTTTTTGCTGAGGAATGATGGCAGCTCAGGTCAACATTCTTGGCCGAAGGCTCGTCGCGGTGAAGGGACAACAAGCGACCGGGGTTGAAGATTGGGCCATGGAAATGGTTGGAAGGGTATTGTCGGGCACAAGATAACAACATAGCGAGGACACATGAAGGCCGGGTACACGGAACACAAGGTCCTGATTTGGGGTAAGACCTATCCCGAGCTAAGCAAGAAGTATATCGAAACTGTTTGCACAGCCGGTGTGCTCGAGTCGGGCAAGCCTGTCCGGCTTTACCCAATTACCTACAGATATCTGGACGATGAGCAGTTCAGACTTTACCAATGGATCACTGCGGGACTCGTCAAGAACCCCAATGACGCTCGCCCGGAGAGCTACAAGATTGACTGCGACTCCATAATCCTGGGTGAGACGCTGCCGGCAACCGCGGACGAATGGGGCAAACGCGGTGAGTTCATGTTCAAGGATAAAACCTGGCAGTTCGGATCTGTTGACGATCTGCAACAAGCCCAGAAGAAGGACCGAACATTCATTGGCATCGTCGCCCCTCGAGAAATTATGAAGGTTGAAGCAGCTGACCGGTCAGAAGAGGATGCACGGAGTTTCGACCAAAAGTTCGACGATCTCAAGAGGAGTGTGGAGGCGGAGCGGGCACAAATACAAATGTTCGAGGACGCAATTCCACCTGAGATGAAAAAATTGGAGTTCCTAAGATCCCGCGTCATGGTTTCGTGGTTGTGCAAAGGCAAGAACTGCTCAGGCCATAGGATGCAAGTACTCGACTGGGGGCTCTGCGAACTTCAGAGGCGCGAGGGCAGCGAAGCAGCCGTAAACCGGATGAAGGAATTATGCAACTTGAAAAACTACGACCTCAAGTTCTTCTTGGGCAACCTCTTTCAATATCCGACGAGTTTTTTGATCGTTGGGATGTGGTACCCAAAGCGAAGGGAGGATATGTTTCGCTGGTAGCGGGATCACAGGTGTACAGCGCTTATTCTGATTTGCTTTCTCAACGCACTAACGAGGATGGACCGATGGCAGTCCTTCACGTCCTTCTCAAAACAGGTCAGGCATACCGTCCGGTTTTGCAACGCTGCCGAGCGAACGACGCGAACAAGATCGACCACGCCTGTCGGGTTTGCAACTAAATAATGCTTGTAGCGCCTAAGGCACTCCGCCAAATCCGGGGCCGTTCGACGATTCTCCTTGGGATTGCCTGCCGACTTTACGTGGACGTAATCGATGCCAACTTTCGACAATTCATTGATAAGGGCATTCTTGCAGAATCCGGGCTTGTGGCTCCAAGGCGTCTCCCGTACGTCCGCAACGACGCCAACGCCAGCCTCCCTCAGCGTTCGGACATATGTGTCTACGTCAACTCCCTGATAGCCTAGTGTGTAGAGGTCCAATCGAAGTGGGGCGCAGGAACCCCCAGAGCGTGGGTGGTCCGCTTTCTGAAATGTAGCAATAGACTCGGGCACCGTACAGTCTACAACGAGGTGCACTTCCTACCGTTAGAAACCGGCCTGGTGTCGGAGCGATTGGACGCCTACCTTTCCCAAGATTTCTGTTAGCGGTCTTACTTCTGGTCACTAAATCTGAAAGACGGCCCCCTCGCTCCGACAGGTCTTTTCCGTCACATCCACGCCGTGACCACCCGCACAGACATCCATCCAAGCCGCCGCGAAAATATTCTCTGACCTGTGCTGGCGCAGAGGTGTGCCCGTGCGGGCCACGGGGAGAATTCCTTGCGACGACGGTTTACGCTACCGGCAGGCATGGGGTCCTTCGACTCCATTTGTCTCGCGCTTCGCGAGACAAATTGCGCTCAGGATGACACAGTTTATTTAGTTGTCACGGGATCTCCTCTAGCGGCCCTTCATCGATTCTCCCGCGAACAGCATCTGTGATCCCCATTTCTCCGCTAGGTCTTCCCATCGCGGATTCGTCGACTCGATCAGGGCGATTTTCTTTGACCTTCTCCAGCCTTTCAATTGTTTCTCGCGCGCAATGGCCTTGAGAACATCGTCAAAGCCCTCGTAATATAGCAGCCGGTCGCAGTGATATTTGCCGGCAAAACCTTCGATTTCGCCGCTCTTGTGTTCCAATATCCGCCGGTAGAGGTTATTCGTCATGCCGATGTAGAGCGTACCGGAGCGGCTGCACACTATATAGGTAGAGTAGCGATGCTCGGTTTTCATACAGACACACCTTGTCATCTTGAGCGGAGACAGGTTTTGTGTGAAATAACAAAAGGTGCGAGTGAGATGACTGCGAAACCTAGCGAACGTCGCGGACTACTAGAATCATTCCTGGCCGCAGGACGGCTACGTTGCGATTGTTCTTTTTCAGGGCTGAGACGGTGGTGTTGTAGGAACTGGCGATCGAATAGAGGGTTTCGCCGGGCTTTACTCTGTGATGGACCGTTCCGGCCGAGGCGGTTTGAGTTTGCGCGTGGCTGGGCGAACTTGCTGGATGTTGGGCTGACGCGACGGTCTTTTTTCGCGACGACGCGTTATTCGATGAACTCCTGCTCGATGAACTTCTATGCGACGACTTCGACGCCACCAGCGTCTCGCGCGCGGCGGGCGAAACCGGCAGGTGCACCAGCAGAATTCTTCGACCTGCCAGGCTGTTGCCCCGGAGGCGATTCCAGACGCGAATCATCTTTATCGAGACGCCGAAATTTGCCGCCACCGATTCCACCGTATCGCCCCGGCGAATTTTGTAGCGCGTGATGGCGCGCGCGTAGGTCGATGTGTCGCGCTCTTTGCCGGGAGCGATCGGAATGATCAAACGGCTATCCGCGGCTAGAGCTTCGTCATCGAGATCGTTGGCCTGCGCAATCGACCTCGGCGAGGTGCGATAGGCGCGCGCAATCGAGGCCAGAGTTTCTCCCGGCTGCACCTTGTGATAGCGCCACCAGACGCGCTTATCGACTGGAATGGATGCGACCGTGCTCTCAAATATTTTTGCCGTGCCCGCGGGCAGATGCAGCTCGAACGCCTCATTTTTTGGAGTCGTCATGCGCAGCAGGCTGGGATTGAGTTCCTGAAGATCGGCGGCGGAAGCATCCACGCATTCGGCGACCAGGCGCAGATCGATTGGATAGTCGATCTTCACAGAGTCATAGGCGAGCGGCTTGTCCTTTACCACCGAGGCTAGCCCGTACTGCGCGGGATTCTTCGCCATGATGGTGACGGCCAGAATGATGGGAACGTAATTGCGCGTTTCTTTGGGCAACACGTTGCGGCGATAAAGCTCCCAGAAATCGGCATAACCGGTGCGCTTGACCGCGCTCTGCACCGTTCCGGGGCCAGAGTTGTAGGCCGCCATCGCCAGATACCAGTCGCCAAACTGGTTGTAGAGATCTTTTAAATGATGCGCGGCGGCGCGCGTCGACTGTTCCGGATCCTGGCGCTCGTCGACCCACCAACTGCGTTTGAGGCCGTAGCCTTTGGCGCGGCTGGCCATGAATTGCCAGATGCCGCGCGCGCCGGCGCGCGACACGGCCAGCGGATGGAAACCGGATTCGGCCTGCGCCAGATAGATGAGATCCTGCGGCACGCCTTCCTGCTTGAGGGTGCGGCGAATCATCTCGTCGTATTGGCCGGAACGCGCGAGAGCGCGCTCGATGGTTCCGCGGCCGCGATTCGAGAAATAGTTGATGTAGCCTGCGACCGGGTCGGTCATCATCAGGGGCAGGTCGGAGTGGGTGGACTTGATCTCAGCTTCGGCCTTGGCTTTTACCTTCTGGTCGACGGCGGGAGTCGCTTCGTTCGCTTCGTCGATGGGCGCGGGCTCGGAGGGGGGCTCGGAGAATCCGTCGCCTTGCTGGAGCGCGGCCAGTTCGAGATCGTTGGTGCCATCGACAATGCGGTTGAGTTCGGCTTTGAGGCGGTCGTCGGATTGGAGATCGAGGCCGCTGCCGAGGAGCTGGTCGAAGGCGGAGTCGAAGTTCTGCTTGGCGGCTTCGAGGTGGCCGGCGCGATAGTTCTCCTGGCCGGCTTTATATTCCTTTTCGACGCGGGCGATGAGGTCGGCGACGGGATCGACGGAGAGCGCCTGCTCGGCTTGGGCATTGGTTTGTGATTCGCCGGTTTGAGAGCCGGCGGTCTGCGAGGACGCGCTCGCCGAGGCTGCCTGCTTCTGCTGGGCTGATTTGGGAGCCGCGCTTCCGACTAGGGCGGGCGCTTGCGCCTGCGGCGGTATGAACGCAGCCTGCTTCGCGCTCTGGCAGCCAAGAGTGGCCGCCACAAAAGCGCACAGCACGAACGCCGGATACCGTCGAGGAAAACTCATATCTTTTTAAAGAAGCAGCATGTTAACGAAGCAGCGGCCACACGCGGCGCTGGATCGGCCATTGGGACGCGCCCAGTCAGACATATATTGATAATCTGATGTTAATATCGCAAAAACAGTTGGGTCAATGCCACGGCAGTCCCGTGTACCCCATTACTTAAGGAATCGGGAGTGGATGTTACCCCAGTTCTGGCCGAGCTGGCAAACCTGGCTGCCAACCGACATGCAAAGCCGTTCCGCGCATCACATCCTTGACCTTACAGCCGAAACGCGGCAAAGCCGGTACAATTCCCGGTCGATTGCGGGATTGAAAGAGTGAATCTCATGACTGTTGGACTCATCGAAGGCAAATATGAAAGCTATACAGATTAAGCAAACCGGCGGTCCCGAGGTCATGGAGCTGGTCGACCTCCCGATCCCGCAGCCGAAGGCGGGGGAAGCCGTCGTAAAGATTCACGCCGTAGGCGTCAACTTCATCGACGTCTATAACCGCGAGGGACGCTACAAACTGGCGCTGCCGGCGGTGCTGGGGCAGGAAGGCGCGGGCACGGTTACGGCGGTCGCTCCGGACGTGCCGAATGAGGATGTGCAGGTGGGCGATCGCGTGGCCTACACCATGGTGATGGGCGGCTATGCGGAATATGCGGCCGTGCCGGCTGACAAGCTGGTGAAGATTCCTGATGGCGTCAACGAGCGCGAAGCGGCGGCCGCCATTTTGCAGGGGATGACTGCGCACTATCTCGTCTATGACACGCATCCGCTGAAAAGAGGCGAGACTGCTTTGGTGCACGCGGCGGCGGGCGGAGTTGGATTGCTGCTGGTGCAGATGGCGCACAACATTGGCGCGCGCGTGATTGGCACCGTGTCGACCGAGGAGAAGGCAAAACTGGCGCGCGGGGCGGGAGCGGATGACGTCATTCTTTATACGCAGACCGATTTTGAAGCCGAAACCAAACGCCTGATGGGCGGCAAGGGCCTGGATGTGGTGTATGACTCGGTGGGCAAGACTACCTTTGAAAAAGGCCTGAACCTGCTGCGACCGCGCGGCATGATGGCGCTGTTTGGAGGATCGAGCGGGGCGGTTGCGCCGATTGATCCGCTGGTGCTCACCCAAAAGGGATCGCTCTTCCTAACGCGGCCATCGCTTGGCGCTTATGTGCTCACTCCCGAGGAATTGCGGAAGCGCGCCAGCGCAGTGTTTGGCATGATTCGCGATGGCAAGCTGAATTTGCGCATTGAGCACATCTATTCCCTGGCGGACGCGCAGCGGGCGCACCGCGATCTGGAAGGGCGGAAGACTACCGGCAAATTGCTGCTGATCCCGAACTGATCGTTGTAGAGCCGGCGTCTCGCCGGCAGCCTGCCCGGAGCGGAGCCGAAGGGCGCGTCCTCGCCCGCGCATCTCGCCCACAGATCATCGGCCGCCGTTTTTGCGCGAGTAATTCTGCAAATACGCCGGCAACGCGCGCTGGCAGCGCTCGTCCGCAATCGGCTCGCCGCTTTTCATCTCCAGCGGAATCACGCCCGCCCAGGTCGGGAACGAATAGTCTTCTTCATCGTCGACGGGCGGCCCGACGCGCACCTTGGCCGAGAACTCTCCAATCGGAATCCGCAGCACAGAGGTCTGTTTCAATTCTTTTTCGCTCGGCTGGCGCGCGTCTTCCCAACGGCCGGGCAAAATGTGTTCGCTCAGCGTGCGCAAGGCCGCGACTTTTTCTGACGGATCATTCACCAGCGTCGCCGTGCCGAGAATGACCACCGAGCGATAGTTCATCGAATGATTGAAGACGGAACGCGCCAGCACCAGTCCATCCAGCAGCGTGACCGTAATGCAGACTGGAACGCCCTTATCGAGGTTGCGCAGCATGCGGCTGGCGCCTGAGCCGTGAACGTAGAGGACGTCGCCATCGCGCCCGTAGGACGTCGGGATGACGTAAGGCTGGCCATCGACGACGAAGCCGACGTGGCAGAGAAAGGCTTCGTCGAGAATCGCGTTGGCGGTTTCGCGGTCGTAGACTCCGCGATGCGGTTCGCGCACAACGCGGGTTCGCGGAGTAGGCATGGATGTGGGAGTGGAATTGTCCGGCATGAGACGGCTCGCTAGGCAGGCGCCAAGAATGGGTGAAACTAAATTCTAACAGGCGGCCAGCGGCACTCCGGATTGCAGAGGTCAGAAGTCAGATTGCAGAATTAAGTTCCGTCGTTCGCGGCGGCAGCAGACACAGCGGTTGAAGGGTTTTAATTCTGCAATCTGACCTCTTAATTCTGCAATCGTTTTTACTTCTGCAATCTGACCTCTTACTTCCGCAATCTCCTAGTGCACGTGTAAAAACCGGTCGAGCACGAACATGCACGCCGCGCCGACGAACACCAGCAGCGCCATGCGCACTCCAGTTTCTTTATTTACTTCTGGAATCAGGTCGGACGCGGCTACGTAGATCGTCACGCCTGCCGAGAGCGGCAGTCCGAAACTGACTTCGCGATGAAAGATGGCCATCGTCATCACGCCAGCAACCGTAGCGGCTCCGAGCATCACTGACGTGCTCCAGGCAAAGCCGCGGCTCCGTCCGCTGGCCAGCATCACCGAGGCGATGGTGAATCCCTCGGGAATCTTATGCAAAAAGACGGCAATAAAGATGACCCAGCCCAGCCAGTTGGAAACAATAAAACCGGAGGCGATGGCGATGCCGTCGAAAAATGTGTGAATAAGAAGCCCCATCAAAACCGAGTAGCCCTTGTGGGTGTGGACGAACTGGTCCGCGTGCGTCTCTTCTCCAAAGTGAAAATGCGGCGTGACCGTGTGCTCAAAGAAATGCACCAGCAGATAGCCAAGAAGAATGAGAAATCCGGCATGCGGCCCACGCAGCGCGATGCTTTCCGGCACCATCTCGACCAGCGCGACCGCCAGCATAAATCCAGCGCCGAGCGCGACGAAATAGCGCAGGTACGCATGCTCCCAATTCTTCTGAACAATGATCGCGCCGCCGAAGACGTT
>JBAQJF010000237.1:0-36921 GCA_049300195.1 Terriglobales bacterium
CCGACCTGGCGGGTGATGGTGGCTCTCAGCGTTTCTTTTAAAACCGTTCGTACGAGTCGGGCCACGCCTTCGGAAGTCTTCAGAGCGACGTTGCCTACAAATCCATCGGCTACGATTACATCCACGTGGCCGTTATACAAGTCGCGGCCCTCCACGTTGCCGACGAACTGAATCGGAAGCCGCTTCAGCAGCTTAAATGCTTCCCGCGTAAGTTCGTTCCCCTTGCTTTCTTCTTCGCCGATTGAAAGCAGGCCCACTCGCGGACGCTTCATGCCAAAAATTGAGCGGCAATAAATCTCGCCCATGACCGCGAACTGTTCGAGATTCTGCGGTGTGCAATCGACATTCGCGCCGACATCGAGCAGGATCGCGGCCGTGTTGAGGGCGGTTGGAAAGGCCGCCGCCAGCGCCGGACGATCGACGCCCGGCAGCGCGCCGAGCACGACCTTCGCGGTTGCCATCGCGGCGCCGGTGTTGCCGGCAGTTACAAAGCCTGCGGCGTGGCCTTCGCGCACCAGGCGCAGGCCCACACGCAGGGACGAGTCGCGTTTGCCGCGAATGGCGTCCACTTTGTCTTCCATGGTGATGACTTCGCTGGCGTGAACGACTTCGATGGGGAGGCGGCGCGCGCCGGGATAGCGCGCCAGCTCCGACTTCAGCCGGTCTTCTGGCCCGACCAGCAACACACGCACGTCGTGGTGGCGCGCTGCCTGAAGGGCGCCTTCGATCTCGGGCTTTGGCGCCTTGTCGGACCCCATCGCATCCAGAGCGATTACGCTAGGCATGGAGGGTGACAGCTAGGACTTCTCTTCAACCTCGAGAACTTCGCGGCCTTTATAGTATCCACACTTCGCGCAGGCGCGATGCGGCATTTTCTGTTCGTGGCAGTTGGGACACTCGGAGAGCGAGTGCTTTGAGAGAGCGTCATGCGCGCGGCGGGTGGCCGTGCGCTTCTGGGAGTGTCGTCGTTTTGGATTCGGCATGTTTTTGTCAGTTCCCGGTTCTCAGTTCTCAGTAAAACCGCCGTTACTGAGAACTGAGAACTTTCTCCTATTGATTCAATTTCGTGCGTATATCTTTTAGGGCCGCCCAGCGCGGGTCTTCCAACTCGTCCGCGCAGGAGCATGCTCCTTCATTCAAATTCTTTCCGCAGTGCGGGCAGAGTCCTTTGCAGTCCTCGCGGCAAATCGTTTTCAGCGGGACCGCGAGCAACACCTGCTCGCGCAACATATCTTCGAGCAGAAGACCTTCGCCCTGGTAATACCCGATTTCCGCTTCGGCGGCGGTGACCGACAGCTCTTTGCGGCCGGCGTCGGTACCGAGCGGGCGATACAGTAAATCGAAACTGCGATCTACCGGCAGTTTCACCAGTTCGAGACAACGGGCACAGACAACTTCAAGTCCGGTTGCCAGCTTGCCTTTCAGCCGGATGTCCTGCACCACTTCGTGCTTGCCGTGATGCTCTTCCACCAGATCGGCGCGGCCTTCGGCGCTCAGCACGGTTTGCTGCCGAACATCTTGGCCGAGGTCGATCGCACCCGGGGGAAACTGTTCCCGGAAATCGATGGGATGAAGCTCCAACTCCTTGATTTCGATGAGCATCGGAACCTCCGCCGTCCCCGACCGATACCGCGAGGCCCGCGGAAGCACGTACAGAGACGAAAGTCTCTCAGGGAGCAATGATTAAGAATAAAGGCGGAAAATCAGGGTGTCAAGGAAGGGTGCGTGCCTGAGACCATTTTCGCGGCCTGGGCGCGCGCGGCGGCGGCGGCTTCTTTCTGGCCGGCAGCCTCGAGCGCCTCGGCTAGTTGTTGATAGGCCATTGGCGTCGGCTGAATCTTCGCCGAGTGCTCGAAATCGCTGGCGGCTTGTGCCCAATCGCCGGATTTCTGCGCGAGCATTCCGAGTCCGAGGTAGGCTGCTGAGTTTTCGGGCTGCTGCGCCAGGGCCGCCTCGAAATCCTGCTTCGCCTTCTCGTCTTCTTTCAGTGCGAGGTAGGCATATCCGCGATTGTTGTGAGCTAGTGCCAGCAATTCGGGATTCTCCGTGAGCTGCATTACCTTGTCATAACCTTGAATTGCTGTGCGGTTGTCGCCGTGCTGCTGCTCATACGAGGCGATGTTCAGTTTGCTGACCGGATCGCCCGGGCGAATCGCCTGGGCGCGGCGAAAATACTGGATCGCTTCATCGGTTCGTTCTTTGGCGAGGAGCGCGGTCGCTACATTATCCTCGGCGATGAAATTGTTGTGCGTGATGGCGAGCGTGTGCTTCCAGAGAGTCAGGTTGTCAGTCCAGAAACTTACCTGGCGATGGAGCGCGAAGGCTAGGGAGGATAGGACGACGACGCTTGCTGCGATCAAGATTAGAGACACCGCAGGCGGCGCGTTCGCGGGCGAGAGAGACGAGGCGAGCCTCGTCTCTACGCCTGCGCCAAGGTTTGGAGCACGGTGCGATTGGAGCAGATCTGGAATTCCCCAGCACACGATTACGAAAATTCCCAGCACCGGAATGTAGGCGTAACGATCCGCCATCGACTGCACGCCTACTTGTACCAGGCCGAGCATGGGGACCATTATTCCGAGGAACCAGAACCAGCCCACGAATAAGTAGCGGCGTTTGAGCAAGATAAGGACTACGGCCGTGAAGGCGAGGATGCCGGTCGCGGAAAGAATCGCGGCGGGAATGCTGATTGCGCCTCCGGGATGCGGATAGAGGGGCGCTAAGTTGTTGGGCCAGAAGGTCTTTCCGAGGTATTTCGCATAGGCTAGGGCGGCGTTGGCCAGGTGTATCCAGAGCGGAATTCCTTCGTGCCGGGCTGTGCTCTGGGCCTTCATGGTGATTACAGCGCTGGCTGCGGAGAGCGCGAACCATGGGATTTTTTCGATGGTGAGAGATGCTATCTGTCTGGCAACATTTGGTTTAGCTTGGCCGCTTGGGCCGCCGATTCTTTCCAGCGGCCAGTAGTCCAACAGCAGCAATGCGAAGGGGAAGGTGATGACTTGCGGCTTCGCCATTAGCGCCAGGACGTAGAGGGTGGTCACGGTGAGGTAGCGGCGGATGCTGGGATTTTTGGCGTACCATCCATAGGCTGCCAAGGCGAACAGAAAGAAAAACATGCTTAGAACGTTTTTACGCTCAGCGATCCAAGCCACTGATTCTACGTTGATTGGGTGCAGGGCGAAGAGGGCGGCTACCATCAGGCTGCGCCAGAGCATTCCGGTGGCGCCGGCTAGAATCAGAAACAGAAGGACTGCGTTGGACGCGTGCAGGAGGACATTTACGAGGTGCGGGCCGGCGGGATTCAGGCCGAATAGTTGGCAGTCTAGTTCGTGGGAGAGCCAGGTTATGGGATGCCAGTTTGTGGCCCTGGTTGTGCGAAACGCCCAGGTTAAGGAATGCCAGTTCAGTCCGGAGCGAACTTCTGTGTTTTGTGTGACATAGATGTCGTCATCGAGATTCAGAAAGGGGGCTTTGGCTAGTGGAATGTAGAGAGCCAGGGTGGCCAGGAACAGCAGCAGGGAGAGGATCAATTTCTGCATTTTTGGAGAGGGCAGAAACGATTTTTGGGGCTCCGAGATTGGGGCTATTGACGGTGGCAAAGTCCGATCCTGAAGGCGAAGATAAATGAAAAGTCCCGAGCTGAAAATAAATCTGATTATGAAACGACGGCGGGAAGGTGAATCAGGGAATTTTTTCGGTGGTGTTTACCAGTTTGACGGCCTTGCTGTCTAGTTGCGGGTCGATTGGAATCATTATCTTAGCGGTGCCCGGTTATTTCGGCTTCCGATTAGAGCACTGTTTTATCTGGCTCTTTTCTGTCAAGTTGACAAGGTATGCAGTCATGCCTGGGGGCGACTTCGAAGTAGGCGCCATTTTGGAGGGCGGTGGAGGTTTTCAGGCCTCCCGAATTGAGGCGGCGATCTCAGGGGTCATCCTCGAATATCGATGCGATGTCGCGCGAACCGTGAAGGAATCGGCATGTTGGGGACTGCCGCGGTCGATATAGGCGAATATTTCTATAAGATCTTCGAGCGCCCGCGGGCGTAGCGTAACTGCTCTCATTTAGCTTTATATCTTTAATATCTTGATATCTTTACTTTGTGGACAGGGCGGAGGTCGCGCGTCTGCGGCCTTTCCGTTTGATCTCCTCCACGTTCCACGGACGAGGGGGGCCGCTATCCAGGCCTTGCTGAAGGTCGCGGCGTAATTGTTCGAGCTTCAAGGTTCGCAACTCGTCTTGCGCCTCCATCAGGCGCAAGGCTTCACGAACGACTTCGCTGGCCGAATTGTAGCGGCCGGAGGAGACTTTTTGGCGGACGAGCTTTTCCAGTTTCGGAGTCAGATTGACGTTTAAGGGCATTTGGGAATCCAGTTTGTTCCGAGGCCAGAATGGCACGGATGGCAAGGATTGTCAATCATTGACAGTCGGAAGACCAGGGAACGTCCCGCCCGTTGTCCGGTTTTCATGACTCCAGAATGTTCGTGATTGAGTGTTTGGGCTGGTTACGGATTTAGGCCGAAGAGAAACTACAGCACATAGACCTTCAGCATCCACCAGACGAGGAAGATTGCGACGATGGCGCCTGCGATATGAACGAGCCAGTCGGTGGGGGTTTGCGGTCTGCCGAAATTGAACACGATGGCATCGTAGCACGGGGAGTATAAGACCATAGTTCGGAACACGACTCGGGCTCAAGGTTTGGGATATCTCGCCGATTTCTCCCGCGCGCGCCGCTAGATCGGATCGAATCCCGGGAGCGGCACCATTTTCGTCGCGACCAGAACTTCCAGCAACGTAGCGGTGTTGCGAACGCTTCCGGAAATCACGATGAGCGCGTCGGAGACGGCGGGATGTTCGTCCGCCAGAGAGTGGAGGCGGTCGCTCACGCCATAGAGGTGTTGAACTTCGCGGAGGATTGCGGTCGAAGGCATTTGGCTTCACGACTTTCCCAAGAGTCTAAGGAGAGAAGAACTACAGATGGACTGACTTAGTTCAGAGGACCTGAAAGAGGAGAAAGAGGTAACCGCCTCAAGTGCAAGGATAGCACGCGAGGAGCCGCGTACGAGGGAGCAAAAGACCGACACCGCGCTACTGCGGGGAATCGCGCTGCCGTGTGGCCTTTACCGCCGACAGAATTCCGATACCTAAGAGTACGACCGAGCCAACGACAATCCAGTGCGTGGGGACATGCGCCAGGAACGCGCCGTAAATCAGTCCAACAATCAGGATTGCAAATCCGCCTACGTAAAGTCCAAACGACATGGAGTCTCCTTGTTGAGTTCGCGGTGGCAGTGTGCCCCCGGTAACTCGGTGACAGGTTGCGCAGGAGGGCAGCGGAGATGACGCCGCTCTCCTTACGCTTAATATCGCTGTCTATTCCAGGTTCGATGACCTACTCGGATGAGCTGGCTTTCTGATTCTTAACCTGCAGATCGTTCACAACCTGCTGAACGTTCGGCACGCCGGCCGCTACGTTCTCGGCACGCGCCCGCTTGTCCTCCGAGTTCACTTCTCCGGTCAGGGTGACGACACCGTTTTTTACCGCATACTGCACGTTGTTGTGCATTTTGTTCTGGATCAGGGCCGCGTCGAGATTCTGCTCGATACCTTTATCCAGATCGGAGTTCACCGCCTTGGCGGCCTTTTCTCCGCCGACCGGAATCACGGCAATCTGGTTGGCAACAACCTGAGCGCCAGCAAAGGACTTCGCAAGGGATTCGGCTTGTGACTTATCGTTGTCGCTGGCCACCTGGCCGCCAAGAGTCACGACGCCCTTGTCGCGATCCTCGCTGACTGAAACGTCCTTTAAGCCCGCCTGGTCGAGCGATTTGCGAACACTGTCGGAAACATCCGGGGACTTTGCGGCCGTGGTCGAGCATCCGGCCATGATTCCGGCGGCGAGCAATGTGAGTATGGCAAGAAACAATTTAGTGGATTTCATATTTTCCTTCGATCGGATCTGGTTGAATCCGGGAGAGCGAATTGCGTCTGTTAGTGGAGACGAACTATAGATTCACCCATTGGCCTCGATAATGCTGTGCACAATCGCTCACTTTGTGAGACGAGGGCAGCAGCCGTCCCGCATCGGCGAAGAGTTGCCGGAACGATCAATTGTGATCAGTCTTCGGGTGGCCAAAGCGCGATACTGACTATTCCCACGATTCTGACGCCAGAATGGGCTTTCGCGACGAGCGCCGGTTGTGGACATTCCGATGCAGGGAGGTTTCGATGAACATAGATCTGCTCGATCCGAAAGTGATTGCGCTTGCCGTCCTGGTGATTTTGATCATCGCGGTGGGCGCTGTGTTGTACATACGAAAACGTAGAAGTGCGACCGCAGAGCTACGGGAAAAATTTGGCCCCGAGTACGATCGGGCGGTAAAAGAACATGGTTCAGAACGAAAAGCAGAAGCGAAATTAGAGGATCGCGAGAAGCGGGTTGAAAAGATGAACATCCGTGAACTGGATGCCATGGAGCATGAGCGTTTCTCGAGACAGTGGGCGTCCATACAGTCTCGTTTCATCGATTCTCCCAGGGGAGCAGTCACGGAAGCGGATGATCTGGTGTCCTCTGTAATGAAGGCTCGTGGCTATCCGGTATCTGATTTCGATCAGCGGGCGGCAGACATCTCGGTCGACCACCCGCAGGTGGTGGTGAACTACCGCTTGGCGCACGAGATGGTGGGGCGGTTTGGGAAAGGCGAAACATCGACGGAAGACCTGAGAGCCGCGATGATCCATTACCGTTCTTTATTCGATGAACTCGCGCACGCGCCAATCGCGGTTGAACGAAAAGAGGTGGCGTAAAAATGCCTGAAGTTAAGACAAAAGGGGAAGAGCTTACCGATGCCGACCTGGCGGCCTATGGCATTCCGCCGAAGCAGACCGAGGGGCGGGAGGGGCGAACCGAGGAGCAGGTAAAAGAGGCGGCCAACGACCCTGAGTTGGAGGTTTCAGACGGGTCGGTAGAGAAGAACGGCAAGGATTAACGGCCGCAATTGCGACGGCATTCACCGCCGGCATTACGCCGGAACATTGATCGCTGGATGATGAAACGACGATAGAGGAATGGAACCCTGCGAATGGTAGTCCGCCACAGATCGGTTGTGAACCAGATTCTTAAAAAGGAGAACCAATGACGACCTCAAGCGAGCAGAAGTGCGCACACCTTCCATGCCGGTGCATGGCCCAACCTGGCGACAAATACTGCGGTCAACCCTGTAGGGAAGCAGGATCCAATGAAGTGGAAATTGCGTGCCAGTGCGACCATGCAGTTTGCCCTCTGACGGTATGAAGGACCGGTCTTTCACCGGTTGGCGATGAGGGCAGAGCTTCGGGTTCATTTTTGGAAGATGTACAGAATTGAACAGTTTCCAAAAGCTTTGAGGCTTATTGTTCGTTCGTAAGAACGTGGCCGTTCGCTAGTGACGAAGGTATCTGGGGTTCCAAGAGTGGTTAGGGTTCGGAGACATCCGACCTTTGGACCATGGTTAACATCGGTGCCTCACGACCGCGTTCACTCCCCCTGAACTGAGAACCGTGCAACCACTTCGGCCGAACCTTACGGGTTCGGCCTCTTTTTTCGAGCATCCGGCATTCTTTTTGGCGGCCAATGCCGGGGCGATATAGTTGAAAGATCTCGCATAGAGAAAAGCCCCCGATCCCGGGGGCTTTCAGACTATCTGATACCACTTCAAGAACCTAGCTGTTGCCGGCCACTTGCCGCAGTTTTTCTGGCAGGAAGTGGTAGGGGGGCCAGGGGCCGCTTACTACCATCTCGCAGTTTTTTAGTTGCTTGGCGGCTGTGGAGTAGCGGTTCTGATATTTTTCTATGGATTTGGTGTCGATCAGGTGGGCTATATCTAAAAGCATTCCGTCGGCGGCTACGCGTTTGCAACTTACTTCCTCTTCTAATGGGTTGAAAAGTTTATGCACCTGCACGCTTAGCGCTCGCGCTTTGGTCTGGCGCTCACGCTCGCGCGAGGCTTTTTCGCGGAGCTTGGCGAGATACTCGCGGCCTACTGTGTCGGGTAAGACGATTTCTTCCATGTTACCGCGCAGGGAGCCGTCGCGGACAACCAGCTTGATGCGCATTTCGGATTTGCCGCGCAGGCGCTCGACACTCTCGCAGAAGGCACGGCGATTGGAGCGAACGGCCTGACGGATAGCGTCTTCGGTATCGAAGATGGTGCCGAAGCGGAAGGGTAGAACGGTTGCGGTGCGGAAGCTCTGGCTCACGACGCGGGCATGTTCCAGAACCGATTTTTCGTCCAGTTTCGAGGTGGTGCGGTCGTATTCACTCACTATGACAGCGAAGTCTCCGCTGGGATAGCTCATTACGGGAGCTGAATTGACACCTTGAATTCCATCTAGGACGAATGGGCGGCGGGCACGAACACCATTTGGCAGGGTCTGGTGTTCAGTGAGGCAGTACGCATACCACGACATGCATTCTCTCCGATTGCACCGGGGCCTGGGGCACCCTTTAGATTTTATTAAGAACTTGGGGCTGCTCTGCTCCTACCTGGGAGACGGTTGGTTTTGTGATTCCTGAGATGAGACACGCGCGAAATGCCGTGTCTAAAGGGATACTACTGCGGGTCAGGGAATTTTGCAACGTTTGATTAACAAAGTGCATCGCTTTTTGTCGGAATGTGCAATGAAAACGATTTTGGCGCGGTTTTCGGGGCGATTGTTTTGGGAGCGGGTGGGCGCTTGGGGATGTGGAAAAGTGTAGATTTTGTGTGTATCTTTCGGTCACATATGGGCTGGTGCACATTGAGAGCCGCTTAAGCACTTTTAGCTTGGCATAGCTTAGGGAGACTCTGAATAAGTTTCGGCAAAAGGCGTAAACCACAGAGTGCACAGAGGCCAATAATCAGAGCTCACTTAGGACTTCTTCTGCTTTTGGGCCAGGCGCTCTTGCAGGGCGATCGTTACTACGCGGAGCATTTCGCCGGTGGGGGCGGGCTTGCCGGTCCAGATTTCGAATTGGTGGGCGGCCTGGTGGACGAACATTTCTATGCCGGCTACTACCGCGATTCCTTTGGAGCGCGCGATTTGCAGGAGGCGCGTTTCTACCGGATCGTAGACCATGTCGAATACTACTTTGGCTTGAACTTCATCTTCTTTTAGCGGGCAGTCTTTGGTGTTGCCCATGCCTACCGGGGTTGCGTTGATGATTATGTCGAAGGCGGTCTTGCGGAGATCGGCGCGCTTGATTACGTGAGCTTTGGCCTGGCGGGCGAGCTTTTGCGCTTTTAGGGCGGTGCGATTGAGGATCCAGACTTCGGCGCCACGCTCTTTCAGACCGAAGACCGCTGCCCGGGCTGCGCCGCCTGCGCCGAGCACGAGGACCTTTGCGTTTTCGAGGGTGAGACGCTGTTCGAGCGGGCGAACGATGCCGACTATGTCGGTGTTGAACCCGTAGAGCTTGCCATCCTGTCCGCGGACTACGGTGTTGCAGGCGCCGATTTTTGCGGTGTGGGCGTCGGTGTTGTCGAGGTGCTCGACGATTGCCTGCTTGTAGGGCATGGTGACGCTGATGCCGTGCAGGGGAATTTCGCGCAGACAGTAGAGAAGATCCTTGAGCGTTTTGGCGTGGAGCGCGACGTAGACGCCGTTTACGTTTTCGCGGTGCAGCGCGGTGTTCATGATGATGGGCGAGAGCGAGTGCTCGATGGGATCGCCGGCTACTCCGTAGATGCGGGTGGCGGCGTCGACCTGGTCGATGCGGTAGATGCTGCGCAGGTCGCGGGCGCTGATCTGGCCGGGGGCGGTTTTTGATTCGGCGCTGACGGCTCCGAAGGTGAAGGCGCTGCCGGCGCGGACGCTCAGCACTCGGCTGATTACACCCTGCTCGCCCATGCAGAGTCCGATGAGCGCGTTCTTGTCGCTCTGGGCTTGGAGGAACTTCATCATGGTGACGTTGTCGGAGAGGGTGGTGGCGGTGGTGACAATTTTGTAGTAGTCGGCGGGGATCTTCAGCATCTTGTCGAGCGTGGCATCGAGGTTGCGGGTGGCGCGGAAATCGTGGAAGGAGACGATTACGCCGGCACTCTTGCGGAGACGGGCCAAGGCTTCGGGCTTGGTTTTTTGAGCGCTCTCGAGTTCGAGGTCGACGAATTGGCAGCCCGCGGCCTGCGCCTTCGTTAGGATGGCTAGCTGATTGGACAGGGATCCTTTGAAACGGCCGCCATTGGCGGCGCGACGGCAGGTGCCGATGGCGGTTATGTATTGGTGGGTTTCGAGAAAGCGGCGAATCTTGGGCAACGCGGCCAGGGCTTGTTTCAGGTAATCGAGGCGAAACTCCATGAAAGGGTTGTCGCGAGCCATGGACTCCGCGATGTCGAGCATTTCGTCGGGCGTGTCGGCGCTGATGGCGAGGCAAACTTTGGGCAGGCGCTGGGGCAGAAGACGCGGCGAAAATGTAGGCGTTAAGGCCAATGACATTTAATGAATGATCGGCGCGATATTACAGGGGTGTAAGCCTAGATGCAACAGGGGATTCAATTTAGAGGGGGTGAGACACTTTGGGAGGCGAGGTCTCTAATACCCTCGTAACCTTGACCCCTTACCCCCGGCTTGTTACGTTTCAGGTGTAACCCTTGTCTTCCCAGAGAGATAGCTGGGTGACCCGAGACAGTCGGGCGGTAGGGCTGGAGTCAACATGAAGAAAACAGGATTGTTAGTGCTGTTTGTGGCGAGCCTGGCTTTTGCGCAGAGTTCGTCGCCGATGCTTACGTCCACGATGGCGGTCACGCCGAATGACAAAGGGATTGTCGAGACTTCGACGAGCATGCCTTTTGTTCGCTTTCAGACTCCGACCCAGGCAGACGTTTATTGTGCCGGATTTATCTCCAAGGAAAAGGTTCCGGACGCCAAGTACGTTAATGGAGGTTTACAGACGCCGACCTCCACCAAGTTCGAAGTCCCCGAAGTGGTTTACTTGTCGGGAAAAGACTACCAGGTGGGTTCGCTGTATTCCATCGTGCGGGAACTGCGCGATGTGAACCAGTATGAGATTTATGCTGGAATGCGAAAACTCCTGAACGCGGTCGGACATCCGTATGCCGAGGTCGGGCGGGTGCGCATTATCGACACGCGGCAGCATAGCGCGGTGGCGCAGGTAGAATTCAGCTGCGATCCGATCAATCCGGGCGATGTTGCGGTTCCGTTCGTTGAGAAGCCGCCGATTGCGTTCCATGTGCCGGGACATTTTGACCGCTTTGCGCCCGCGAATGGGAAGCTTACGGGCCGCATCCTTCTGGGCAAGGACTTTGACACGATCCTGGGGTCCGGGGTGAAGCTGTACCTGAACGTTGGCTCCAACCAGGGCGTGAAGGTGGGAGACTATTTCCGGGTGGTGCGCTCCTACACCGCGGACCTTCGCAATCCCGTCGACTCGCTGTCGTTCAAGGCTCAGATTTCTGAAGATACGCAGCTGCACTCGCCCACCTATGAAGCGAACTTTCTCACCCGGGGCAAGGGTCCGAATATACACGTGGCGGATCTGCCGCGGCGCGCGGTCGGCGAGATTGTGGTATTGAGCACGACGCCGACGTCTTCGGCCGCCATGGTGGTGTTCGCCCTGGAAGATGTTTATGCGGGGGACACGGTCGAGATGGATCCGCAGGACTAGCTGATTCCGGAATCTGGTTTGAGGGGCAGAGAACACTCTGCCCTTTTTTCTTGTGTGGGATTGCACCGCCTGCGCGGGAGCGGTGGCAAATAACAAACGCAGGAGTGCGTTCGCGCCCCGCTTTTTTGAACGGCAGAATCAGAGCAAGCGATTCAGACCTAGCGATAGAACCGGATTTTCGAATCGCCCGGGATAGCGGCGCCGGCGACGATCAGAACAACCACGAAAACGGCGAGTTCCATACTGCACCTCTTCGGCAGAACTGTCATGGCCTCAAACGCCGCGAGGGATGCGGTGTTTGGCATCCCACTAGACTACGTCTTCCAGCGGGGAAAGCAAGGTCACGAACGTGCCATCTTCCAAAGTTCCATGCACGGAAGAAGATGTCGGCTCTACTTATTTGATGCGGGAGCGGGGGTGAAGTGGCCGGAATTCGGCAGGTTGCTCTCGTGCTGGTTGGTGAAAAGGAAATTTCCAGGCGGTTAGGAAACGAGTCGCTTACGAGGGAACGTCTTGGTTGTCCCCAAATTCGTCTCCAAAGACTTCGGCGGTGAAGGCCTCGATAGTCGCCGACTTTTGCCACGCATCAAGCGGCAAGCCCGCCTTGAGGCAGGTTTGCGCGAGGAAGGTTTCGCGATCCCACTCGTGCTCGACCGGGACCTGCGGCAAGAGCAGGCCTCGCCGTTTGCCGTCGGAGATCAGCAGGCCGTGGCGCCCGATTTCGACTTCGCTTGCGGCAATCGGAAAAAGGGGAGAAAGCACGCTCAACGAAAACTGAAGCTCGCGCGCCTCTTCGGGAGTAATCGGCCAGAAGCGCGAGTCTTGAAAGGCTGCGGCTCGGGCGGTTTCCGCGATGGCGCGATAGAGCGGGCGTATGGGCAACGCATAGCCCACGCATCCCCTTAGTTGGCCGGCAAGGGAGAGCGTGGTAAAGACGCCGCGCGGCTCGGTGAGGGCGGGCCAGTCGGAAGATGACGAGGATGAAGGCGACGCCGGCGGCGAATCCGGGAGCGGCTCGCCGGTCAGGCCGGAGGCGACGGCGGCACGTGCGATCCCGAGAAGAACGCGGCGCTGTTCTCGAGTGAACTCGGACTCGGCTCGCGCTTGCCGGGCGCCAGTTGCAACCATATGGCTAGACAGTCTGGACATCATTGCTAGACAGCCTGAACTAGACAGTCTGAACGTCGCGTTTCCTCCGCCGTGAAAGGACGAAGGCTCGCCGTTTGCGCCGCTTTTCCGCGGTGCGGTCGATGCGCGACCAGAAGGCGACGAAGTAGTCGATGGCGGATACCAGCGAGAGCAGCACCATGAACCAAATGGCGGCCAGCGCGATCCAGTAAACGGGGAAAATATATCCGCCCCCGACCGGCCAATCGTGCCAGCGGCGGGCGAGGATCACCGCGACCACCGAGATGATCTGCACCAGCATTTTGAACTTGCCGAGGTTGCTGGCCTGAATCGTGAAGCCTTCGGAGGCGGCAATCGAGCGCAGACCACTTACCAGGAATTCGCGTCCGATGATTACGACCGCGATCCATGCCGGGACGAGCGCGGGATTAAATTGCACGAGTGTGACGAAGGCGGCGGCGATGAGAAGCTTATCGGCCAGCGGATCGAGCAGCATGCCCATGGTCGTAATCTGCCCGCGCTTGCGGGCGAGGTAGCCATCGATGCCGTCGGTCATGGAGGCAAGAATAAAGACGGTGGAGGCCAGGATTTCGCGCTCGCCGTTGACTTCGGAGAGGCGCGGAGTGCAGAGAATCCAGATGAGGAGCGGAATCGCGGCGATGCGGGTGAGCGTGATGGAGTTGGGAAGGTTCACGCGAAGACTGGCTTGCTGCTGGTGGCAGCCTAGGTGATTATGCTCCACATTGGAGGGCAAGGCAACGGAGTTACATTTCTGGGCTAGCCCTAATGGGCTGGTCTTCGGCGGTTAGAGCGCGCTAACTTTTGCAGCAGGCGGCCGATTCGTATCCCGTGGTAGAGGGGGAACATGAATTCCGGCAAGGCGACGGCGTCAATATCCCCGGGGCCGGGGGTCCAGACCAGACGCCAGAGATATCGCATGCGGTCGGGGCGGCGCTCACGCAGGCGCAGTGTTTCTCTGAAGTACTCCGTGGATTCGAAATCGTAAGTCGCGCCGCGAGCGAGACGGGCCACGCATTCTTCGCCTAATCGCGGCGCCGCGGGGTCGTCGTCCATCACAGGTTGGGCCGCGGAGGGAATCGCCGCCCCGAGCAAATGTTCCGCGAGCCAGAAGCTCACGGCCAGAATTCGCGTGATGCCGAGAGCGCGGGAGCGCTCGACTACTCGCGCCGAATCGAGATCGGACACACGCAGGCTTTCAGCGATGTCTGCGATCCAAATCAGGCGTGTCCAGAGATGCTTGGCGGCGTGCAGGCAGAGAATGAGCAGGGAATCTTCGGGGGAAAGGCAAGGGAGGCCTGAAGCATCGGCCAGGGTGTTGCTTGAAGTGTCGCGCGACTCATCGTGCGCGCCTAGCGCGATGCGTCCGGTCCGGATCCATAGATCGTCAAATCGAAATTCAGCGACGGCGGGATCGACCGCATAGAAATAAGGAAGCAGGTTCCATTGCAGCTCAATCAGATTTTTTCCAGCCGGGCCGTCAAAGGAACGCTCGTATCCCTTACAGAGCCAGAGGCGCTCGACCGCAGGCGTTTGCGGCTTGGATGGCTGGTAGCCTAGTTCGGCAAGCGTCTGCTTGGCCCGCGAAAAATCGGCTGGGGTGATGAGCAGGTCGAGATCGGAAAAACTGCGGAGCGCTAGATCGCCATAGGCCGATTGGGCTAGTACCGGTCCTTTGTAGGGGATGGCGCGGATTTGATTTTGCGCGAAAGCTCGCGTGATCCGCATGAGTTCCGCTGCGAACCAGAGGCTGCGGCGGAAGTTTGCTACATAGATGGAATCGAGCGAGCGCCTGATCTCGGAGGGAAGCGTGGCGGTGTGTTCGATCAGATTGCGGGCTACAAGCGCACTAACTCCGTGATGCTCGGCCGCACAGAGAAATTCTTCCCAGTTGAAATCTTCCAATCGCCACCTGGCGATGCGCGCGATCTGTTGCGGGTTGGGTTGGGCTGCTGAACACGCGCACAAAAGTTCAAAGCTGGCCGTGCGATTCAGCGGGACGGTTGACGGCGGAGGTGAGAGCAAGGAATAAACTCCGCCCTGACGTTGCAACTGCGCGACCGCGGGGCGGGCACCCTTTCAGATACCAGATCAGTATCGGACTGCGACCTATAATACAGAGACTCGGCGGCGCATTTTCAAATTCATGGATCAGGTCGCATTCGAATCCGTTCGCAAGGTGTTTCGTCATCGACCGGCGCTGTTTAACTGGGTGGGACGCGAGCGGGCGGGTGAAACGGTTGCACTGAACGATGTTTCTTTTTCCGCGGCCGGCGGAGAGGTGGTGGCGCTGCTTGGGCCGAATGGCAGCGGGAAGACCAGTACGCTTAAATTGATTTCGACCATGTTGCTGGCCGATGGCGGGGCGGTGCGCGTGGGCGGATTTGATGCGCGGCGCAACGGGAGCGAAGTTCGGCGGCAGGTTGGAATTGCAGTGGCGGCTGAGCGGTCGTTTTTTCCACGGCTTTCGGCGCGTGAGAACCTCGACTTTTTTGCCGCGCTGGATGAAGTTCCGCGGCGCGAGCGGGCGCGGCGAATTGACGAAGTGCTGCGCGAAACGGGACTTGACGAGCAGGCCGACACGCTCGTCATGAAATTTTCGAGTGGCATGTATCAGCGGCTGGGGCTGGCGCGCGCGCTGGTTAAGCGTCCGCGGGTGCTTTTGCTGGACGAGCCGACGCGCAGCCTGGACGCGGCGGCGACGGCACATTTCTGGGATTCGATTCGCGCGCTGGCGCGGCGCGACACTACGGTTTTTATCGCCACTCACAACTTTGCCGAGGCTGCCGCCGTGGCGAGCCGCGCGCTGCTGCTGCATCGTGGAGAGTTGCTGGCGGATCGTGTGCTGAAAGTTCGGTCGTCGGCGTTCTCGTCGCCGCTCTTTTCGCCTCTCCCGGGAGAAGCTGCGCGCGATGTCGGCAAGGTTGCGGAAGAGTTGCGCGTGCTTTACTTCCGGCACACTGGCGAACCTTTGGCGCACACCGACTTCGCGTCCGGCTGCGAGTCCGATCATGCGGACAGATTTCGCTCCGCCGGAGCGGCCTCATGAGCGTGATTCTCGACAAGCTTACGGCCATCCTGCGGCGCGATTTGCTTACCGCCATCCGCCATCGCAGCGGCTTTGTGATGACGCTGGCCGGATTATTCACGGAGCTTGCGGCGTTTTATTATTTGTCGCGTGCCATTGGTCCTGGTTTCCGGCCCGACGGCGTCGGATACTTCCCATTTCTTCTCGTCGGCACGGGGCTGTACACATTTTTCGTGGTGAGCGCGCAGGCGTTTCTCAGCGCGGTACAGGAAGCGCAGCAGACTGGGACGCTTGAAGTGTTGATGACGACTTCTACCGCGCCCGCCGAACTTATCATTCTGAGCGCCATTTCCGCATTTGGCGGCACGCTCGTGAATCTGGTCGTTTATACCTTTGCGGGAGTCGCCATCTTCCGGGCGGCGGTCCATGCCAATGTTCTGTCGTGCCTGGTGGTGCTGACGCTTTCTTTGGCGATTGCACTTGCGATCGGAATCTTCGCGGCTACATTTCAGGTGGCATTTCAAAAGGGCTCGGCGTTGATCTGGCTGATTGGTTCGGGATTGTGGTTACTAAGTGGGGCCACATTTCCCGTACAAAGTTTGCCGACGCCGCTGGTGATGATTGCTCGGGCGGTTCCGTTTACTTATGCGATCGATGCGATGCGCGGCGCGCTGCTCGAGGGGCAATCCCTCGCGGCAATGGCTCCCGCGGTGACTGGCCTTGCTTTGTTCGCGGTCATCTTGCTGCCTTTGGCGTTGCTTGGTCTTTCGGTGAGCCTGCGGCGGGCGCGGCAGCTTGGAACGCTGTCATTTTATTAGTCGATTGAGAGGCGCGCGGCCCCAGCGGCTAAAGCCGCATCTGAAAAAGGTCTTTATCGCAGCGGTGAACCGCTGCGCCACCCAAAAGCTCAGAAGGGCGGACTACGAATCGACACCATCCTGATATTGGCATCACAAAAATGGTGTAGTACACTGCGCTCACTGCTCAAAGAAATTGGGGGAAGAGCCATTGTTAGGGCTCGACTAACTACTTATGGAAGACCAAACCCCTCACGAGAAACAAACGCGCGTGGCTGAGAAGGCGAAGAAGCCTTATCAGAAACCTGTGTTTCGCTGCGAGCGGGTCTTTGAGACCGCTGCGCTTTCTTGTGGCAAGATCGCCGGCACCTCTGCGATATGCAACGCATCGCGAAAGACCTCCTGACTTTGGACCTGGACGGCACGCCTGGGGATTCGTCTGCAATCCTGGAGGAGCGCGCTTTGCTGACGGCAGAATTGGCGGCGGAAAGCTTGCGCGTGAGCGGGCGTTTGCGGCTGCGCGTGCGCGGCGAAAGCATGCTGCCTACGCTTTGGCCGGGCGATGTGGTGGAGATTGCCCGATGCTCGCCCGATGAGGTGCGGCAGGGCGAAATTGTGCTGGCTGTGCGGGACGGGCGGTTTTTTCTCCACCGCTTCGCTGCGCGGTCGGCGGATGGTTTTCTTTTGCTTGGCGACTCCATGCCCGCTCCCGATCCTGAGTTTTCCGGTGCGGCGTTGATCGGACTGCTTGTCGGTTATCAGCGGCCGCTAAATCTCTTGCGTTGGGTCACCGGACGGCTCCTTTGTTATTGCGGGCCGGCGCGACGGCTTGCTTTGGAACTTCATGCTCGCCGGCGTCGAAATCAAAACCTGATAGATGCGATTGCCATGGCTGACGATGGGCCGGATTTGGCGCCGGCACGCGGACAGGAGTGTCCGCGCTACACGATTCCTTCGCAGACGATTTCGGAGTTGCCTCGTGCCGGAGCTTAAGCATGTTGCTTGCGTTGAGATCGGCGGGATTGCGATTTCGCTGTCTACCTCGGACTCGATTTTTTTCGAGCTGCTTCTCCGCCGTTATCAAGATTTTCTGAGCGATACGCCTGCCGAGTTTGCGCTCGACTTTGAAATTCTTTCACCGCGTCCCGCGTCCGATGACGATGTGCGCGTACGGCGTGAGGGGGAGGAGTGGGTGCTGGAACGCGGGGACTTTTCTGCGCGTTGGGATCCGCGAACAGGCCGGGGGTTGGTGCGGCAGAATGCGAATCCGTATTCGCTGGACTCGGTGTTGCGGATTCTGCACAGCCTGATTCTCGCGAAGCGTGGCGGCTTTCTGCTGCATGCCGCCAGCGCGATCTGCGATGGGCGGGCGTTTTTGTTCTCGGGAGTTTCGGGCGCGGGCAAAACTACCATGACGCGCATCGCTACGCCCGACGTTACTTTACTCACCGACGAGATTTCATACATTCGGCCGTTCGACGAGAGGTCGGGGGATGGGGCGGGCGTTAAGTCTTATCGCGCGTTCGGCACTCCCTTCGCGGGGGAATTAGCCAAGGCCGGCGAAAACACGAGCGCTCCCATTGGGGCGTTATTTTTTCTCGACAAAGGCCCAGCGAATCGTATTGAAGAATTGTCGTCCGCCGAGGCGGTGCGGCGACTTATGCGGAACATTTTGTTTTTTGCCGAGGATCCCAACCTGGTCGAAGAACTTCTGGCTACGGCGTGCGCATTCGTTGCGTCACTCCCCATTCGGCGGTTGACGTTCTATCCTGATAGTCGTGTGTGGGATGACGTACGCCGCTTCGAGCAGGAGCCCCTGGGTGTCTGAAACGTTTATTGTCCGGAGTTCGGCAATTGCCGCGCGCATGCTGGCCGGCGAGATGATGGTCATGAACTCGGCGGACTCGAAATTCTTCACGTTGAATGAAGTGGCGACTGCGATCTGGCAGGCGGCCGATGGGCGAACGCCGTTGAGCCGGATTGTTCGCGACGGCATTTGCGAAAAATTCGATGTCGAACTGGAGCAGGCGCAGGCTGATGCCGAGCGCTTCGTTACCGAACTCGCGAGCCATGGAATTCTGCTCGTCTCCGATCAGCCGTTCACCGATCTCCCGGCAACCGATCGCCCGATCAGCGATCCTCCATTAACCGATCCTCCGTTAACCGATCCTTCGCGAACCCAGGAGCCTGTCCGATGAGCCTGATGGCGGAAGTTGGGCAGAAGGCGTTTAACCTGGGCGTTCCTCTGGCCATTCATTTGGATATTACGTATCGCTGCAACGAGCGCTGCGTGCATTGCTATCTCGATCACGACGATCACGGCGAATTGACTACCGCCGAAATCAAGGGCGTGCTCGACCAGTTGGCGGAGGCTGGAGTTTTCTTTCTGACGCTAAGCGGCGGCGAGGTTTTTATGCGCCGCGATTTTTTCGAAATTCTGGAACATGCGCGGCGACTGCTGTTTAACGTAAAGATCAAAACCAATGCCGTTATGATCGGCGAGGATGAGGCTGCGCGGCTGCGGGATTTGAATGTCGATACGATTCAGATCAGTCTCTACTCGCACCGGGCTGCGGTGCACGATGCGATCACCAAGCTGCCGCATTCTTTTGAGCGGACGATAAAAGGCATCGAGTTTTTGCGCGATCGCGGGTTGCGCGTCACGATTGCCAATGTGCTGATGACGGCGAATATCTCCGATCAAGCTGGGACGCAGAAACTGGCGGCTGATCTGGGAGTGCATTACACGCTGGACCCGACCATCACACCGATGATGGATGGCGATATGGGCGTGCTGGCGCTGCGCATTGCCGGGGAAGAGCTGGAAGAAGTTTTCCGAAATCCCGCGCTCGTTCCCAATCAGGAGGAGTTTTGCGCGCCGCCACCGGCGCCGACGGAAGAGGATCTGGAAGGCTATTCGTGCAGCGCGGGGCATTCGTTCTGCTACATCTCGCCTTATGGGGATGTTTTTCCCTGCGTGCAGTTTCCGCTGCCTACGGGGAATATTCGGCAGCAGAAGTTTCTGGATATCTGGAATCACTCGCCGGAGATGCAGGAGGTGCGGTCGATTCAGGCGCGCGATTTGCCGACTTGCTCGTCTTGCTCGCACGTGGCTAGTTGTTCGCGCTGTCCGGGGCTGGCGTACATGGAAGGGAACATGCGCGGGCCGTCGACGGCGGATTGCGAGAAGTCGTTTTACCGGACCGGGGTGCCGACTGCGAATATGCTGAAGCAGGGGTTGTCGAAGCCGCGGGGGTTTGCGGCGAGCGTGCCGCTGATACAGATCCGGCCGGCTGCGGTTCCTGCCTGAGATTTCGGGCCGCGGCATTGCCTCAGCGGCTGAAGCCGGATCTTAGTTGCGGTGTTTACGGCACGAGTGGAACTCGTGCCCTTCCCGGTCGGGCAACCTCCCAACTTCTTTAACCGCGCGGACGGCGCGGAGGTTGCACGGAAGGCGCTGAGGCTGGAGTTTACGCGCCGGCGGTTGCGTTCTGACCCAGTTTGCGATCTGTCTTGCCTTCCATGCCGGCTAACTGTTCTAACGCGCGATGGAGGGTCACACGGACTTCGTGGGTCGCCTCGGTGAACTTTATGGCTGCGCCGATGCCCATGTCCATGCGCACGACTTCGCTCTGAATCACCACCGGGATTTGCTCCACCGAGAAGGTCAGCTTGAGCTTCGATCCGGGGAGCAGCATGGCGCCGGTCTCAACATAACAACCTCCGATACTCAAATTCGTCAAAATGCCAAGCACGGGGCGCTCCAGGCCTTCGATCGCAATCTCCGTCGTGACGCGGGCGCGGAGGCGCGGATAGAGACGGCGGTTGCTGCGCGAAGGCTGGCTTTGTTTCTGGAGATACATGCGCTTGTCGGCTTCGGAAAGAAGCTTCTCGGCGTCAAGGCCGTCTTCGGGATAGACGGCTTTGCCGACACTTAGCGACAGAATTTCTTCGTTGCAAACTTCGCGGCCGGTCTGTTGCGCGAGTTCGCGCATTTGTTCGGCTTTGCGCGCGGACGCCTCGGGCGTGAGGCCGGGAGCGATTACTACGAATTCGTCTCCACCCATGCGGGCCACGTAATCGTATTCGCGGCTAGTTTCGCGGAGTGCGCTGGCAAACTGCCGCAGCACACGGTTGCCTTCGAGGTGACCGAAACGGTCGTTGATCTGTTTGAAGCCGTCCATGTCGCTGACCATTACCGTGAGCGATGTGCCGTCGCGCTTGCAGCGCGCCATCTCGCGATCCAGTTGGAGGAAGAGCGAGCGCGCGTTGGGAAGGCCGGTGAGATAATCCGTGACCGCCGAGTTTTCCGCCTGTTCGTATTTGAGCGCGTTCTCGATGGCCATTGCCATCTTTGAACTTACTGCCAGCAGAATGCGGAGGTGGTCGGAGGTGAAGAAATCTTTTTCGGCATGGTAGAGCGCGACTACGCCGACTACGCCGTGCAGTCCTTCGAGCGGAACCGCGAGGGCCGAGGTCAGAGTGCTGTACTTGGAAGCGTCGTTCAAATAGCCCGGCTCGACGGAAGGATTGCCGTTGAGAATCGGCTTCAGGTTTTGAGCGACCCAGCCGGAGAGGCCTTGGCCCATGGGGATGCGCAGCGATGCGAAGAGGCGGAAGTTGTCGCCGTTTACATATTCGGGGACCAATTCATCTCCGTGACGCACGTAGATCGCAATGGCGTCGTAGGACATGGCGTGGCGCAGCTTTACGGAAAACACCGAGAGCGTCTCGCCGAGGCTGAGCGATGCGCCGAGGTCCTGACTCAGCTCGAAGAGAGTCTGCGCCTCCTGACGGGCAGCGGCGATCGAACTGAGGAAGCTGCGTTCCGTCGGCTGCCGCTTGCCTTGTCCTTCGTATCCCGCAGCCGGTTGAATGGCGGAATTTGCCGGTGAGTCATCGGCGTCCTTACTTTTATCTTTGTCTTTATCTCTTTCCTTCGCTTCGGTAGACAATCTGTTCTTGATGGCGTTGTCAGTCTTCTGGTGAACCAGCTTTTCGAGTTCCAAGTATCGCCGCTGGAGCACGCTGACGACTTGCGGATCGAATGACTTTCCCGACTCTTGCGTGAGCTTGGCCATGGCTTCATCCATGGGCAGGGCGCGCCGGTATTGCCGGTCGGAGGCCAGCGCATCGAGAAAATCGACCGCGGCCAGAATGCGCGCTCCGATTGGGATCTGCTTGCCACGGAGGCCATTCGGATAGCCCGAGCCGTCGAACTTTTCGTGGTGAGCGCGGACGATGGGCACGACCGGGTAAGGGAATTGCACGCGTTCGAGAATCTCCGCCCCGACGATGGGATGGATCTTCATCTTCTCGAACTCTTCGGGCGTCAGGCGGCCGGGCTTCGAGACGATGTGCTCGGGAATCGCCAGCTTCCCGATGTCGTGCAAAAGGGCGGCGGCTTGCAGAGCTTCCATTTCTTCCGGCTCTACTTTGAGATCTTTTCCCACTTCTACCGCGTAGACGCGCACGCGTTGAAGATGGTCGTGCGTCGTTTGATCTTTGGCTTCGATGGCCAGCGCCAGCGCTTCGATGGTGCGCATGTGCAGGTCGGCCATCTCTTCCACGTGGCGCTTTTCATCCGACAGCTTTCCGAGATAGAGGCGGTAGGAGCGGAAGATTAGATATACGACGGGAAGCGTCAGCAGCGAAGTTTGCCAGTCGGTGAAGCTGTGAATCCAGCTCATCATGCCGACTACGCCGGCGCCGACGAGGTAATAGGGGAAGCTCCAGAAATAGCACTCCGACCAGATCTTGCGGAGCGAACGGCGCTCGGTGAGCGAAATTATGATGGCGATGGGCAGCGTGTTGGTAATGAAATAAATGCACGCCGACAGGAACAGCATGGTGGAAGGATTGGCCGTGGTATGCACGACCGAATAACGGTAGATGAAGAAAGTAGATGCAATCGCGAGCGACGTCGAGCAGACGTTGAACGCAACCTGCACCGGGACCGGCCGTTCGGCACTGAGGCACTGCACCATTACCGCGGCGCAGCCGAGGGCCATCGTTTCGGGCAGGCTCAGCTCCAGTACGCCCGCCAGTACAAAGAGGAAATTGACTGACATGGTGCCCGTGATTCCGGGCAGGTTTACCTTAAGTCGAGAAGCCGCGATGGCAATGACGAGATAACAGAAGAATTTGACCGGATTTTGACTCTTGCCGTGCAGCACGGCAGCATACGTCAGGACCGCCAAACCGCACATTACGACCGTCGCGATAAAAACGCGCGGGGCGATGGTCATCTCCCTCCATGATGGGGGGCGGGTTGACATTTTCGGCGGGCCTCGGCCCTCGAATCCGGGGCGCGATTCGTAGGGAAACTAACGACCCTCTCATTGAAACAGGCGGATTACGGCCGGGAAAGAAGAAGGGGATTTAAGACGAAACTAATGTAATCGAGAAAGATGACCCTTGTGATCTGGGCTTTTGGGGAGAAGGCATGGGCTGACGTAAGTCATTCATTTTACGGCGTTGTTTTTCTCTTGGGCGAAGCGCGACAGACGGTAAGAGGCGGCTGGGGGGCGGTCCTTGAGAATCAGGTGGGCGACCATTTCGCCCAGCGCGGGGCCGTGCTTGAATCCGTGGCCTGAACCACCCCCCAGGATCCAGACGTTCTGATTGGCCGGGTGCCGGTCGATGATGAAGTTGTGATCGGTAGTGTCCTCGTATTGGCAGACGCGGGCTTCCAGGAGGGGTGCATCCTTCATCCCGGGAAAACGATGGGCCAGATAGCGGCGCGCTTGGGACAGGCGGGTGGCGCTGATGATGCGTTCGCCGGAGGTGGGATCGAATTCCGGGCCGCGCGTGTCGTCGGCGACCTTGAAGCCGCGGGCTTCGTTGCCGGGGATGCCGTACATGAAACGGTCGCCGTGATCTGCCCAGACGGGAATGCTGCCTTCGTTGTAGCGCGTGTCGTCTGCTGGAGTGCCAAAGAAGAATACGTCTTGTTTGGTGGAAGTGAAGTGCGGGCCGATGGTTTGCGGAAAGAGCTTGCCTAGCCAGGGGCCGCAGGCGAAAACGTAGAGGTCGGCGGCGACGGTTGATCCGTCGGAGAGGGAGATTGCCCAGGGGCTGGAGTCGAGGGCGTTCTTGTAGTCGGGCGGGGGCGTGACCGTTGCTTGGCGATATTCGCCGCCTTCGGCTAAAAATTGCTGAACTACTGCGCGGACTGAAGCGCGCGCCAGCAGATAGCCGCTGTCTGGTTCGTAGATGCCCCAGTTGATTCTTTCAAAATTGACTTGCGGCCAGCGGCGGGACATTTCTCGAGTGGAGAGTTCCTCGAACGGAATGGCGGCGTCCTTCAGCAGCGGGAGCGAGTCACGCTCGAAATCGCCTGGTCCTTCGACCATCCACAGGACGCCGATGGGGAAGAAAAGCTTTTGACTCCATTGTGCTTCGTGTTCTTTCCAGAGTTGCATGGCGCGGGCGGCGAGCCCCGTATAGGGCTGGCCGGGGCCATATGCGCCGCGGATTACACGGGTCTCGCCGCCGGACGAGGCGCGTGAGTTGCCCGGGCCCCAGGCGTCGACTAGAGTTACGCGGGCTCCGGCACGTTGAAGGTAGAGCGCGGTCCAGCCGCCGAAGGAGCCGGCGCCGATTACGGCTATGTGTGGGTTGGCGGGCATTGGTTCAGAATGAGTGCTACGCGTGAAACGGAAATCAGAACGGCTGCTTGCCGCTGGACTTTGTGCTCACCCACCGATTCGCGGACGTCCGAGACGGGGCGGACCCCGTCTCTACGTTAAATTTTTATGCGTCCCTATACACGAGCGTGGGCCCCTATACCTGGTCGCGCGATTCGCCGAGTTCTACGTTTACTTCGAGTTTCTTCTTGCCGCGGTAGGCGGTGACCTTTACCGTGTCGCCAGCTCGGTGGTGGTTCATGACTTCGGCTAGGTCCTCCTGATTTTCGACTTGCTTGCCGTCGATGGCGACGATCAGGTCGCCTCCGATCATGATGGGCATGTTGCCGAGGTAGGCGCGCTCGTTGCCGCCTTGCAGGCCGGCGCGATCGGCGGCGCCTCCCGGGACTGCTTGCACGATCAGAAGCCCATAGTCGGCGGCGAGACCGAGTTCGCTGGCTAGTTCGGCGTCGATCGGAATGGTGCGGACGCCGAGCGCGGGGCGGCGCACTCGGCCAATGGTGACTAAGTCGTTGAGGACCGCTTTGGCGGTGTTGATAGGGATGGCGAAGCCGATGCCGGCGCTTTGGCCGGAGTTCGAGGCGATCATGGTGTTGATGCCGATGACCTCGCCGTGCGAGTCGAGAAGCGGGCCGCCGGAGTTGCCAGGATTGATGGCGGCATCGGTCTGAATGGCATTTTCAATCTGCATGCCATCCGGCTCGCGCACGCCGCGGATCGAGCTGACGATGCCGCGGGTGAGCGTGCCGTTGAGTCCGAAAGGATTGCCGATGGCGTAGACCATTTGGCCGACTTGGAGTTTGGAGGAATCGCCGAGCGTCATGGGGCGGAGATCGGGCGCTTTGATCTGGATGACGGCCAGGTCGTGAACCTTATCGGTGCCGACGATGGTGGCGCGAATCCTCTTTTCGCGGCCGTGCAGAGTGACCCAGATTTCATGCGCGCCTTCGATGACGTGATAGTTGGTCAGGATGTGTCCGTCTTTATCAATCACGAAGCCGGAGCCTTGCCCTTCTTGCGCGGTTACGCCGTAAAAGAAATCGAAGACCTGCACCCGGGAGGTGACGTTGACGACGGAATCGATATTCTTGCGGTAGACGTTGATGTTGTTCTGCTCTTCGGCGTCGAGCGACTCGTTACTGGCGGCTTCAGTGATCTCGACGTGTTGCGGGCGGCTGAGCCAGCCGGACGTGTGGAAGGTTCCGGGGCGATGGGTCGTGAAGTAGAAAAAGCCGGCGGCCAGGATGATGGCGAAAAGGACGGGGCGGGCAAGTCTCATTTTTATGGCTCGTTTATGGCTCGGTAAAAATTGGCTTAGAAGATTTTAGTCGAAGCGCGGGCATCTTGCGGCCGGAGAGGATGGACCCGCGCGAGTCGATCCGATGGCGGCACGCGGACAGGAGTGTCCGCGCTACACGCCCCAGCCGCCGCCGCCGGGGGATTCGATTCTTACTCTTTCTCCGGCCCGCAGGCGGACGCTGGTCTTGCCGGGAAGTTCTTCTTCGCGGCCGTCTTGCCGAATGATGACGGTGCGGCCGGGGGCGCCGTCGCTGCCGCCGGCGAGTCCGTAGGGGCCGCGGTCGCGGCGGTCGGCTAGCAAGGTCACTTGCGAATCTGTGAGGACTTCTATTTCGCGGACAATGCCGTCGCCGCCGGTGTGGAGGCCGCGGCCTCCGCTGTTCGGTCGCAGCGAGTATTGACGCAGGCGAACCGGGTAGGCATTTTCCAGCGCCTCGGCGGGAGTGTTGAGCGAGTTGGTCATGTGAGTGTGGACGCCGGAGACGCCGTCTTTCGTTGGCCGCGCGCCCATGCCTCCCGCGATGGTTTCGTAGTAGGCGAAAGGCTGGCTGGCGCGCGGATCTCCTTCCGGTAGATCGGGTTGTAATTCCCCGCGCAAATCCAGGCCGCCGATGGTTAGGTTGTTCATGGTGCCGGCGGCGGCGGCGGGGATGTGGTCGGGGAGGGCTTTCGCGAGTGCGCGGAGAAGGACATCGACAATGCGCTGCGAAGTTTCAACGTTGCCGCCAGCGACTGCGGCCGGAGGAAGGGCGTTGACGACTGTGCCGGACGGAGCGATAACGCGGATCGGACGCATGAGTCCGGCGGTCGCGGGCACGTCTTCGCGCAGCAGGCAGCGGAAGACGTAAAAGCATGCGGAGTACGTGATCGCCTCGACGGCGTTGATCGCGCCCTGGACCTGGGGATCGCTGCCGGTGAAATCGATGGTGACGACGGGGGCACGATTGAAGTTCGTTGCCCCGGCGGAAAGAGACGCGGCAGGCAGCGTCTCTACCAAAGAGTTTGGATGGGCATCGGCATTAGCATGTTTGCGTGAGGCAGACTTCTTGGCGGATCGCGCGACTTCGATGGTGACGGCGATGCGAACTGGCTTCGCTTCTATGCCATCGTCGTCGAGGAAGTCCTCAGCGCGATATTTGCCTGGCGGAACGCCCGCGAGGAAGGCGCGCATTAATTCTTCCGAGTAGTCGAGGAGACCGGCGGCGGCTTTTTGAGTGCGGGACAGACCGTAACGGGCGCAGAGTTCGCCGAGGCGCTGAGATCCTGTCTGGCAGGCGGCGATCTGGGCGCCAAGGTCGCCTTCGCGCTCCTCGGGCGTGCGGACATTATTCAGGAGCAGGGCAAGCACGTCAGAGACGATTTTTCCGGCGCGCATGATTTTGACGGGCGGGATGCGCAAGCCTTCCTGATATATTTCGCGGCATGGGCCCATGGAGCCGGGGTAGGTGCCTCCGACATCGGCGTGGTGAGCGCGGGAGGCGACGTAGAAATCGGGAGTTTTGGTTGGGAGCCGCGTTCGGCGGCTTTTGATTTTGGCCGCAGTCTTGCTGGTCATTTTGCGGATATAGACCGGCATGACCATGGTGATATCGGGGAGGTGCGTGCCGCCGCGGAACGGATCATTCAGCATAACGACATCGCCTGGTTCGAGCGGCGACTTATTGAGTTTGCACTGCTCGATGGCCGCGGCAACCGACATTGGCATGGAGCCGAGATGGACTGGCATGTGGTCGCCCATGGCGATGACCTGGCCGCGCGCGTCGAAAACGGCGCAGGAGTAGTCGCGGCGCTCCTTGATGTTGGGCGAAAACGAGGTGCGGCGAAGAGCGGCGCCCATTTCCTCGGCGATGGAGTTGTAGAGGTTTTTGAAGACTTCGAGTTCGATGGGGTCGCGCATGAGATTCGAGTTTACGGCAGATGCCAGACGCAAGGGAATATTGCAGATTTTAGATTTCAGAATGCAGAGGTGAAACCAACGTACGCTTGGGATGATTTAGTGCTGCCCATGTTGCGCAAGGGTTTTAAATCCGCAATCTGAGATCTACAATCTGCAATCGCACCTCTTCCGTTCGCACGCGGTGCTACACTCTTCCAATTATGGCTGAAGGGCGTTCACGAATCTGGGTTTGGTTTTTGGTGGGCGGCGGGCTGTTTGTGTTTTTCGTCGGGGCGGTGATTGCGCTGGTGTACTTCAGCTTCGGCGGGCGCGACGACGATTCATTTTCGGGATTTGGGCCGAAGATCGCGGTGGTCGAACTCGATGGCGTGATCCTCTCTCCCAAGCAGGTCGTCAAGCAGCTCAAGGACTTTGCCGATAACGATTCGGTCAAGGCCATCATTATTCATGTGAATTCGCCGGGCGGCGGGGTGGCTGCTTCGGAGGAGATTTATCGCGAGGTCAGGCGCATTCGCGATGAGAAGAAGAAGCGCATTGTGGCTTCGATTGAGTCGGTGGGCGCGAGCGGGGCTTATTACGTGGCATCGGCTACCAACAAGATTTATGCGGATAAGGGGAGCATCGTTGGATCGATCGGCGTAATTGCCGAATGGGTCAACTACGGCGAACTGCTGAAATGGGCTAAGCTGCACGCCATCACGATGAAGGCTGGGGAATTCAAGGATACGGGCAGCCCGACGCGCGAGATGACTCCGGCGGAGCAGAAATATTTTCAGGGGCTGATCGACAATATGCACACGCAGTTTATTCAGGCGGTGGCTGAGGGGCGGCATGAGAAAGTCGACGACATTCGCGCGCTTGCCGATGGCAAGGTCTGGACGGGCGAGCAGGCGCTGCCGCTGAAGCTGGTGGATCAACTGGCGGATTTTGAAGACGCGGTGAAAGATACGGCGCGGTCGGTGAATATTTCCGGCGAGCCGACGCTGGTGTGGCCTCCGCGGGAGAGGCGGCGCGGGCTGCTCGATATTTTGTTTGGGGATGCTGCGGACTATTTGCCTTCGCGCGAGAAGCTTTTGGAGCAGCAGGTTGGGTTTTACTATCTGTGGAAGTAGTTAGGTGGCAGTCGGCTGTCGGCTGTTAGCTGTCAGGCATCAGCCATCAGTCATCAGTCATCAGTCAAATCAAACCTGGATAGTGGCTGGTTGCTGGGAACTCGGAGCCGGATGAGAGCTTTCGCCCACGCACCTCCGATTCGCGGTATCATCCTCCCTACTTGCGCGAAACCCCTGAAATTTGAGAAGGTTATAAGGAATCTTGGTTCACGGTTCCAGTTTGGGCCTGCAACGGGACCTTGGAATCGGGAACTGACAACTGCGAACTCAGAACTAGATGGAGCTGAAAAGCATATGACAAAAGCGGATCTGATCGAAGAAGTTTCCCGGCTGGCGGAGCTGACCCGCAAGGACAGCGAAGTGATAGTCGAGACCATCTTTGATAGCGTCGTGCGATCGCTGCGAGTGGGCGACAAGATCGAGATCCGCGGCTTTGGCAGTTTCCGGACGCGGCAGCGCAAGCCGCGGGTGGGGCGCAATCCCAAGACGGGTGACCGGGTCGAGGTCCCGGCGAAGAAGATTCCGTTCTTCAAGCCGAGCAAGGAATTGAAGGATCTGATCAACAGCGGGGCTAACGTGACGCCTTCGATTCCCATTCCGCCGCCGGCCACCTAGGTCAGCGGTCACAGGTCACGGGAACGCGCTAATCTGTAAAATGTTTTGGAGCGGGCCCGTAGCTCAACGGTTAGAGCAGCAGACTCATAATCTGTTGGTTCCTGGTTCGAATCCAGGCGGGCCCACCAGCGTGGGGTCCCTCGCCTCGCTCGGGATTTCGCCAGCGGGCTCCGGCTTCGCTCACGCCCGCTAGACGGCTCAAGTTCGAATCCAGGCGGGCCCGCCAGAAGCTTCGAGCCGCGACTCCCAATCCGCGAGTTTAAACTCACCGTTGGCTCGGGCTCGTTACTCGCAACTCGCGGATCACTTCAGTCCCATCCTGCCGTTGAAATTCTGAATCACTCCGTAGCACTCGCAGGCGGCGGCTTCCAGATTCTTGCGGTTCAATACTCTCACCGTGCCGCGCAGGTTTTCGATGAGGCCGGCATCCTCCAAAACTCCCGCTGCCAGGCTCACGCTGGGACGGCCCGTGCCCAGCATCTGCGCCAAAAAATCGTGGGTCAATGGGAGCAGTTCCGAATCCACGCGATCCTGGCACATGAGCAGCCATCGAATCAGGCGCTGGTCAATATCGTGCAATCGATTGCAAGCGGCCAGTTGCGCGGTCTGCATTCCGTGCATCAACGCGAAATGGCCGAGCAGCGATTCGAGTACCGGCGCGCGGGCTAGAACGTCCGCGAATGCCTTGGCCCGGATGCGCACTCCGCTGCCCGCCATTTGCATGATGGCGCGAAAGATTCCCCGGTGGAGGCCCATCATGAGCGGCATGCCGACCATTCCCTCACGGCCGACGATTCCGACTTCTACGCTTCTGCCGTCGGAGTCGAGAGCTACGATCGAGGCCATGCCTTCGTTAAGGAAATAGGCAAAGTCGATCTTCTCGGCGGGCTCGTAGAGGATCTGATATTGCGGCAAATCCACGGGTTCGAGAAAGGGACGCAGCTGAGAATATTCCGCGTCCGGCAATGACAGTAGGATTACGTTGCCGATCGCCTTGCCCTCGCCATCGGTGCGTTCACCGGCGTGAATTATGGCGGGCCGCGATGGCTTGCTTGTCGTTCTTTTTGCGATTAGATTTTCCTGCACCAATATGTTCACATCACGTTCGATGCAATGTGCTGCCGCGACTTCGATCCGGCGATGCTGTAACTTTGGTAGTAAATTGACTGACTCCTACCGGAATGATCGGAGAAAATAAGGCGAAACTTAAGGGCATGTCTCGGTCCTCTAGAGCCTGATCTGGATTCGAGTCCAAACAGATCCCGGTTCGCCAAAACTACTCACTTCGATTACCGGGTGGATCGCTTTTAGCGCGATCCTCGTCGTCGCCCAGAACACGGTTCAATTCCTGAATCAGCTTCAGGAATCTTTCCTGATCTTGCTCGGTTTGAATCAGCGAGCAAAGATCGCGGACGCGGTCGCTGCTAATTTTGTCCATGGTGACGCGGCAGTATGCCAACGTTGACGACCTCAGGTATGTTCGATTTCGAACATTTTGAGCCAATTGCAAGGCTATTTCTGACGGTGCTTCGGCCCAGCTTTTTGGAGATGGTTAACCACGAAGAACGGGAAGGTCCACAAGGGAAACTTCTGGCGGAAGACTTTGCGATGTTATCCGCCTTCGGTGATCGATCAGTTCGATGAGTTGGGACCGTGACACTCTGCATTACCCAGATCTCACATTGCGTCGCCCTGAAAGCGAGACTATACTGGCGATGTCGTCCGGTGCGGCTGCGCCGCATTCCGGGTGCGGGGAGGGCGTCTTCAGCAGTACCGGGTTTCGAATACGGGCTGCCCGGCCCGCAGCTGCGACCGCTCCGGTCGCCAGCTGGGCAGAGCGCGTTGCTGCCAGCCTCTTCTTTACTTTTTTTCCCGCCGATTGCCGCATTTGTGGCGCCCCACTGATCGAAATTTCCTGGCTTCCAGTTTGTGAAAACTGTGTGCACGAGCCCCAACCGCTGAGCGGTACCTTCTGCGCCGTCTGTGGCGAAGCTTCTGATTTTCCGGCTGGTCTTGATCCTGGGTCGGCCCGTTGCCGTCTGTGTCGAAAAGCTCATCCGCCGTTCGATCGGGCGGTTGCTTATGGCAGTTATGACGGAGCGCTCCGCGATCTGATTCATCTTCTTAAGTTCAATGAGGTTCGCCCCCTCGCCCCGGTTTTGGGTGGCATGTTGGCGGATACGATTGCCGCGCTTGAGCCTTCGCTGCCGCCCGGGACGATCGCTGTCGTTCCGGTGCCCTTGTATCGGAAGAAGAAGGCGGACCGTGGATTCAATCAGGCCGAAATCATTGCGCGGGCGGCGCTCAAACATCTGGCGCGCGAAGCTAAGTTTGAAGCACGGTTTGAGTTAAGTGCCGGTGCTCTGGTGAGGTCGCGCGATACCGGAAGCCAGATCGGGCTCAGCCGCCATCAACGGCGGGAGAATTTGCGGGATGCTTTTTCGGTCAGCGATCCAGCGGCCATCTCGAAGCGCAGCATCCTATTAGTAGACGACGTCTACACGACCGGAGCGACCGCCTCCGAGTGCGCGCGCGTTCTCCGCCGGGCGGGGGCGGGACGGGTTTGGGTCGCAACTGTGGCGCGCACGCTCAAAGTTCCTGACGCACCGGTGAGCGCGGAAGATTTGTCCTGGCGGCAGACTCAGGACGAGAATGGTGGGGGGAGTGAACGCCTGGCAACTACAGCGAATGTTCGATGGCGGGCCTGATTGGAGAGCGTGAGTTAAGGATTATGTCGTTGCGCATGCACAATTTCGGAGGAACCTACCGGCCACATCTGCCGCTCGCGATGGTGTCCGCCGGCGTTCATTTGGAAAATGACGTCCATGCCCTGCACCAGCCGGTGCTGGTATTGAATGCTTCTTACGAGCCGATCAATGTCTGCGCCGCGCGCCGCGCCATTGTGCTGGTGCTCAAGGGCATTGCCATGACGGAAGAGGAGAATGGACATTTTCTCCACGCCGCGCGTGTCGCTATGCGGGTGCCTTCGGTGATTCGACTGCTCGAATATCGACGAATCCCGCATCAGTCGCGGGCTCTGTCGCGCAAGAACATTCTGCTGCGCGACCGTAATACCTGCCAATATTGCAGCACCACGCTGCCTTCCGCCGAACTTACGCTCGACCATGTAATCCCGCGTTCGCGGGGCGGGCTTTCAACCTGGGAGAATCTGGTGGCCTGCTGCCATCCCTGCAATCGGCGCAAGGGCAACCAGCTTCCGCACGAATCGAACATGCGCCCGATGCGCGAGCCCCGGTCCTTCAACCTTCACACTTCGCGCCACATCATGCGTTTGATGGGACACAGTGACGATAAGTGGAGAAAGTATTTGTTCTACTAAAAATCGGCCTTCTACTTGCCTTGCCCTAGGACCGCCGACGTGGCCTCAGAGCTTTCGTGGATCAAGAACGCCGCATCGTCAATTTGACATGGAGCAAACCAACCCCACGATTGCGGACGGTATCTGAGTCAGGTGACGGTTGGGTAGTCGTGATATGACGCGTTCCACTTGTCTGATTTTTGGCGTGCGGTTTCTTTATGCTCGGGTTACGAATGCCACCCCGCATCCTCATCGTCGACGACAGCTCCATTATCCGCAATCTCCTGAGGCAATGTTTTGAAGCCGAGCCGGGATGGAAGGTTTCCGGCGAGGCCGCAAACGGCAAAGAGGGAATTGAAAAGGCGCAGGACACTCACCCCAATCTCATCGTGCTCGATCTTTCGATGCCAGTAATGAACGGAATTGACGCGGCTAAGATTCTGACCAAACTGATGCCTTCGGTTCCCCTCCTCATGTTCACGTCATTTCTGACCAGCAATCTCGAACACGAGGCCAGGGCGGCCGGAATCAGAAAAGTATTTGTGAAGTCGGGACCGCTGGCGGAACTGGTCGGTTGCGTGCGCTCGCTGGTCAAAGATGCCGCGTAGGAAATGCCGGGCGAAGGATAGGGCGCAGACTAGCTTATTTCCCTAATCAGGATTCGGATGCCGGCGAGCGCGTCGGCAATGGCTTGTTTTTCCTCGGCTTCGCCGTCGGCTTCGCCATTCGGTTTGTGAGCGGAATTAGAGTAGAGCGCGGCCATGCGCGCGTCAATTGCGGCCTGAGCTTCGGCGATTCTTTCGGGCAGCCGGGAGCGATCCGTTTCAAGAATCGCAGCCTCGTAAGGCTGCTGCCAGCCGTATGTTCTGTTCATCAGCAAAGTTGGTGCCCAGCCTGCGGTTCCGTACCGCCTTCTACTGAACTGCCGCGGCACACGTTCAAAGGTGGGAGACGGCGGTAGAGAACCCAGGCTGAACAAGTCCTCATTTCACTATGTAAAAAAACGTAGCACACAGCGAAGAGGATGGGATGCGCCAAACAGCGCCAAAATACGGTTTAAGAGATCCCCGAGTGAGCAGACCGTCCGTCAGCCCATGGAGCGGGGAGCAACGTTGGGGTTAGACTACAATTGGGTTTGCTCAACACAGTAGTCGCGTATGTCGGCTTCTTCGAAGAAAAACCACAAGAGTCTGAAACAACCGCAGACTCCAGGCAAGCGGAGCGAGCGTAAATCTCCCGCCACCGTCGCGACTGCCGCCCGTTTTCCAATCGTCGCCATCGGCGCCTCGGCGGGCGGCCTTGAAGCCTTCAGCAATCTCTTGCGTGCGCTGCCCCCCGAGCCCGGGTTGGCTCTGGTCTTTATTCCCCATCTCGATCCCACGCATGAAAGCGCAATGGTGGAGCTGCTTTCGCGTACCACTCGCCTGCCGGTTTTCCAGGCCGAGGAAGGCACGCGCGTGGCGCGCAATTCGGTCTACGTTCTTCCTCCGAATTGGGACATGACGATTACGGGAGGAGTTTTGCACCTGGCGAAGCGCGAGGCCGGGCCCGGACATCACATGCCGATCGACAGCTTTTTTTGTTCGCTGGCCAAAGATCAGAACTCGAACGCAATGGGGATCATTCTTTCCGGGACCGCCAATGACGGAACAGTTGGTCTTTCGGCCATCAAGCATGAGGGCGGAATCACGTTCGCGCAGAATCTCGAATCGGCGAAGTACGACGGCATGCCGACCAGCGCCGTGCGAGCCGGAGTTGTCGATTACGTCCTTCCGCCCGACCGCATCGCGCAGGAGCTCATCCGCATCCGGCAGCAGTCCGGGGAGGAAAAGTCGCCCAGCGACGCTTTTGATGGCCAGGACCATTTGTTGAAAGAGGTCTTCCGGCAACTCAAGAGCTTCAGCAAGGTCGATTTCGTCGATTACAAAGTGGCGACGATTCAGCGGCGAATCCTGCGCCGCATGAGTATCCATCAGCTCACCGATCTCGGCGATTACGTCAAGCTTCTGCGCGGCGACGCGCAGGAGGTGGAAGCGTTATATCGTGACGTTCTAATCAACGTCACCAGCTTCTTCCGCAATCCGGAGGTGTTCGAGAGCCTGCGGGACGTCGTCTACCCCAAGCTGCTGGCGGAGCGCTCGTCCGACGAGCCGGTGCGGGTCTGGGTCCCGGGATGCGCAACCGGCGAGGAACCCTATTCCCACGCGATGGCGATGGCGGAGATGCAGTCCGAGCTTCGGCTCGACGTGCCCGTCCAGATTTTTGGCACCGACCTTAGTGAAAGCGCCATTCAATGGGCGCGCGCCGGTTTTTACAAAGAGAACATAGTGAGCGAGATCTCGGAAGTGCGCCTGCGGCGCTTTTTCCATCGGGCGCCGGGCGGTTACCAGATTTCGAAGTCGATCCGAGACATGTGCGTTTTCGCGCGGCAAAATGTTTTTAGCGATCCTCCGTTTTCGCGCATGGATCTGATCAGCTGCCGGAACGTCCTGATCTATCTCAGCCCGGTTCTCCAGAAAAAAGTCATTCCCATCTTTCACTACGCGCTGAAGGAAGGCGGCTACCTGCTGGTGGGAAACAGCGAAGGGCTCGTCGGCACGGGCGCGGAGATTTTCGACCTCGTGGACCGCAAGAGCAAGGTTTACCGGAAGAAGGGGGTACGTTCTCCAGTCATGTTCGGTTTGACGATCGGCGAGCACATAGAGAGAGCGGAGGAAAAACATACTCACGAGGCCAAGGAAGACGAACGTTCCAAGCCGCCGGTCGACGTGCAGCGCGAGGCCGATCGTCTTCTCTTGAGCAAGTACGTCCCCTCGGCGGTGGTGGTGACCGAGGCTTTTGAAATCGTGCAAAGCCGGGGAAAAACGAGCCGCTTCCTCGAGCTTCCCACCGGCCGAGCCAGCCTTAACCTGCTCAAGATGGCGCGCCCCGGGTTGCTCTACGAATTGCGGACGCTGCTGGAGAAGGCGCGCAAGAATTCAATTCCCGTCCTAAAAGAGGGCATTGTGCTGGAGGATGGAACCGGGAACGCGACCGTGAGAGTCGAGGTCATCCCATTTCGCACGCCGGTGCGCGATCAGCGGCATTTTCTGGTGTTGTTCGAAGAGACTGCGCCAGCGAAACCGATTCCCGATCGGAAGGCAAGCTTTGGACGATCGGCCAGGGAGGCGGCAGACGCGAAAGAAGTGATAATCGCGCGCCTGAAGCAGGAACTTGCCAGCACCAAGGAATATCTGCAATCGATCATCGAATCGCAGGAGGCTACCAACGAAGAACTTCAGTCGGCGAATGAAGAGATTCAATCGGGCAACGAGGAACTGCAAAGCACGAACGAGGAGTTGCAGACTTCGAAGGAGGAGCTGGAATCGGCCAACGAAGAGCTGAACACCGTGAACGAAGAGATTCAGCACCGCAATCAGCAACTGGGGCAGTTCAGCAACGATCTGATCAACCTGCTCAACAGCGCGACGATTCCCATGATTATGCTGGGGGAGGACCTCCACATTCGCCGCTACACGCCGGAAGCGGAACGCATTTTTGGTTTTACCAGCCACGACATGGGGAAGTCGCTTTCGCATTTGCATCTGAACCTGCAAATTCCGCAACTGGAGCGCTGGATGCTGGATGTAATGCGCGACGTGACCATGCGCAACGAGCAGGTGAAAACGCGCGACGGCAAGGTCTACAAACTTCGCATCACGCCCTATCGCACGCTGGAAAATAAGATTGACGGCGTGGTGGTGGCACTGCTCGATATCACCGATGTGGTTGGCGGCGTCGTCGAGAAGGCGGGCAAAATTGATGGCCACGCCGGCGACAAGGACGCCAAGACCGATGGCCTAATAGATAGCAAAGCTGGCAGAATAGATGGGCTGGCAGGCGGTAAGCGGCAACCCCGGCTTCCAACTAATGATTAACGATTGAAAGCTGATGCGCCTCACAGCTTCGGCAGCACGATCCCCTTCTGCGCCTGATTTTTCCCCCTTGCGATCTTTGTAGCTGGTCTCGCAGACTTCATCCGACTGGAAGAAAAGAATCTGACACAGGCCCTCGTTGGCATAGATTTTCGCCGGCAGCGGTGTGGTGTTTGAAATCTCCAGAGTGACGAAGCCTTCCCATTCGCCCTCGAAGGGCGTGACGTTGACGATGATGCCGCAGCGCGTATACGTCGACTTGCCGACGCAGACTGTCAACACATCGCGCGGAATCCTAAAGTTGGAATTGTGTAATTTAGTAATTTTGTAATTGAGTAATTTTGAAAACCGTGCGGCCTATCAGGCATCGGGTTTCAAATTGCACAATTACCCGATTACCCAATTACAAAATCTCGTTGGCTGGTGCTGTCATATTACGAGAATGGTCCCCCGGTTGACAATCAAACCTATCTCCCATAGCATCAATAACTTGAGGATTGCTA
>JBAQJF010000238.1:0-14206 GCA_049300195.1 Terriglobales bacterium
CAACCGCCTCAAAAGAAATCGTAGAAAATTATTCGCAAAATATGGACTTCGTAAATCTGATGGCGAAGCAATATAACTTCCGACCGGTATTTGCCTGGTATCCGAATATGGCAGTCGGCCACAAAGAACTCACGCCGTACGAGCAGCAAGTGCTGGCTTCGGAATACCACCAGTTCCCCGACCTCGGTGTGATCTACAAAGCGACCTACGACAGGGCTCGCGAACTGAACCGTCCCGATCTGATTTACCTCGGCGACCTGCTGGACAACCAGAAAGAATCGCTCTACGTCGGCATCTCGCACCTGAAGCCGGAGGGCAATCAGATCGTAGCTGACCACCTGTTCGAAATCCTGCAGCACGCGAAGAGCTCGGCCCCGAAGTTCAGCAAGCCTGCAAAAGAGTAGCGCCGCCTATGAACGAGAAAATGACAGAACGAAACAGGGCCATCATTGTTAATGTTGCCATCGTTGCGGGCTTGATGTGGTCTTATTTCAAGGGATACTCGCCGAGGATAATCCTGGGGTGTGGAGTCTTCCTGCTGGCGCTTGCAAATGTACTGATGTACCTGAAACGTCGGCAGGCCTAGACCACTACGGGAAGTTTGGAGTGCGTTCGGCAATCTTCTACACTAATCAGTTGGAGAGCTTCTTGACTGAAACTTCATATTCCAGACTGCGGCAGTCTCTCGACTCCGTGCTTGATCGCGTAGCCAACGATCATGAGATCCTTATCGTTCGCCGCAAGGGTGGGAAGAACGTTGCCATCGTTCCCGCCGACGAACTCGCCGGTCTGATGGAGACAGTTTATCTGGTGCGGTCGCCCAGAAACGCGCGAAGACTCTTGACCGCCCTACAGCGCGCGACCGCCCGAAAAGGCAAGCCAGAATCCTTGGACCAATTCCGCAAACAATCCCTAAGGTGATCGATGGCTCTTCCGAAAAACTCCAGAAGCTTAATCAGCGGATTCCTGCATTCCCTGCACAAGACTCCCACCCGCCCCGCGCTAGAAATCGGCGACGACATCCTCACCTACGAGCAACTCTGGAATTACGCCGGGAAAATCACCGACAGCCTCACGAAGACCTTGGCTCCCGAAGAAGGCGCAGTGGCGCTCCTAGCCAGCCGCAGTGTAGCCGCCTACGGTGGCATTCTAGGAATCTTGGGCAGCGGCCGAGGCTATTGCCCCCTCAACCCAAAATTCCCGGTAGATCGCACCCTCGTCATGCTGAAGGCATCGGGCTGTCGCACATTGATCGTCGGCGAGGAATGCGCTGCGACGCTCGATTCCCTTCTCCCGCTGATAGACAAAGACCTAACCATCATCATTCCCGACCCCGATTGGGTCCCAAGCAACTCGCAAAAGCATCGCGTAATCATTGCCAGCGACCTGAAAAAATCCGCCGATCCCGTCGAGCCGAATCCAAGCCCCGACGCCACCGCCTATCTCCTCTTCACCTCGGGCAGCACCGGAGTCCCCAAGGGCGTAGCCGTTAGCCAGTCGAACGCGGTCGCCTACATGGAATACGCCAAAAAGCGTTTTGCTTTTAACGAAAACGACCGCTGCTCGCAAAACTTCGATCTGACTTTCGATCTCAGTGTGCACGACCTCTTCACTTGCTGGGACGCCGGCGCGACGCTAGTTCCCTACGCCGAGCAAACCCTGACTCCCGCTACGCTGGTCGACGAAAAGGAACTGACTTGCTGGTTTTCCGTGCCGTCGGTAGCAATGTTCGCGTCGAAAGTAGGGCTGCTCACACCCGGCGCGTTCCCCAGCCTCCGCTGGAGCCTGTTCTGCGGCGAAGCTCTTTCCGCGACGCTGGCGGAAGCATGGCAGCAAGCCGCTAACAATTCGATCGTCGAAAATCTCTACGGCCCTACCGAAGCGACTATCGCTATCACCTGGTATCGCTGGAATTCGAAAACTTCGCCTGCCGAGTGCGTTAGCGGCCTGGTCCCGATAGGATGGCCTTTTGACGGCCAGCAGATTTGCGCGGTCGATGAAAAGCTGGAGCTAGTGCCGACCGGCAAGAGCGGAGAACTTTGCCTGGGCGGATCGCAGGTAACTCGCGGCTACCTGAACGATCCGGAGAAAACCGCAAAGAGTTTTGTGAAGTTAGCGCACACCGGAGACGAGACCTGGTATCGCACCGGCGATCTGGTTCGGATGGACGACCGCGGCTGCGCCTTTTATCTGGGCCGCCGCGACTTCCAGGTAAAGATCAGCGGCTATCGCGTCGAACTCCAGGAGATCGATTTGGTCCTGCGCGAAGCTTCGAAAACAGAATTGGCCGTAGCGATCCCATGGCCGCTTTCGGAAGGGTCAGCGTCAGGCATAGTGGGAGTGGTCTCAGGCGCCGACCCGGCGCGCGATGCCGAAGTCATCAAAATGTGCCAGTCGCGCCTCCCGCGCTACATGGTCCCGACGCGCATCTATCACTTCGAGCAAATGCCGCTAAACGTAAACGGCAAGATCGATCGCGGGAAGATCACCGAGATGTTGGGGAACTGGAAAGAGTAAGAAAAATTGCAGAGGTCAGAGGTCAGATTGCAGAGGTAAAAACCTACCGTACGCCCGCCTTCTGGGCCGCGCTCGGCGCATCACTCGACATGGGCGCTACCGTCATTCCCTTCCGGTCCTCAAGCCGCGCAAATGGCGTATTCCACTTCAGCCAATAGCGCGCCTTCAAATAGAACGGATAGTAAATATCCATTAGCCGCGCATCAAACCCGGCGCGCAGTTCCCGCTCTGGCGTCTCCAGCTTATATCCGGTCTCCACCAGCAGATCGCCGATACACCACTCAACCTCCCGTGCCTGTTCCGGAGTAAATACCCGCCGCCAGCGCCCCATCGAACTCGCGCCCGCTTCTGAGGCGTCGCGCTGGAACGAAGAATTCGGATGCTGCACCGACCCAAGCCCGATCCGCTGAATGCGGTCGTAATCCAGGTCCTGCTCGATAAACTTGCCCACTCGCGCCAGCGTCCCGCGCGGATCCTGAACCATGTCCTCATAGTGCACTTCCAAATAATCCCGTCCCATCGCGCGGCCATACTCGAGACCCTTGCCCACCAGCAATCGCCAGAACATCGCGCACGCCAAATGTGCGCGCTTCTTGTCAAACGGCAGCGGACGATACCGATTCGACTTATAGAGCGAAGCCGTCGCATCGCGCCCGTCCCGAATGGTATGTATCACCAGCGCGTTCGGAATCTCGCGTTTGATCATCGGCAGCGACAACAGATGCTTGGGCGTAGACTCGGCCCATCGCTCGACGCCCTGCTTCTGGGCCATCATCTCCATCTGAATGCGGAGCAGGTCGCCCGGATTGCGGCACTCTTCCATGATACGTTTCTCAAAATCTTTGGGATCGAGACCGGTCACCATGAACATCGCGCTGTTGGTGTAAACCTCGAGCATCTTGCGGCGGTTGGAGCGACTCGCAAGATTGCCGAAGTGCCGCCCAAGCACCGTGTAAACGGCGCTCTCCTCAGGAAAAACGGCGAACCCTCCCGCCGAAAGCAGCGAGTAATAAAGCAATTTGGTGCCGGATCGATGCGAGCCGAGAACAAAAACCGGAGCTTTAGAGCGGGCACTCTTAGGCTGGATTTGCTGCCGCGCTTGGGTTTGCTGTGGCGGGGTGTCGATCATGGCTTTTGAGGGGGCTTACTTCTGCAATCTGACCTCTGACATCTGCACTCAGCTTTTGACCGGCTTCCCAAATCTTTCGGCCATGGCGAACATGGACCGCACCGTGTCCATATCCTTGGCCTGCACCTTGCTCGCCGGGACCTTGCGCGCGGCAATGCGCTGGAGTTCGAGAAAAATCTCAATCATCGCAAAAGAGTCGATCAACCCGGATGAGACGAGCGGCGTATCTTCATTGATAGCCGCGCCTTTGCCCTTCATTATTTTTTCTGAAATATAAGTCGTGAGCTGTTTCATCTGCTCACTGGTATCGGCTACCTGGTCAACACTCATAATGAACTGGGCCAACTCCCAACCTTAATTCTTTGGCTTACGTCACGACACGTCAAGGTTTTAGCTTCCAAGCTACATTACCGAGGGATCACTGAGGCGCCCATCCTGAACGTCGCGTTTGGCACGACGTTCATGGCGGGTATTGCAAACGGTGGCACAACCGAATCCGGCCCTTGGCGCCCGGGAAAGAAACTTACGGCTTCGGATGCGCCGCCAAAAACTGCCACCGCACCGCATCCTGGGAATTCACCCAAGAGTGTCCGACGCCTTCCTCCCAGATGAACTGCACTTCAGTGTTGTTCACGCACCCCGTGGCGTCATTACCGGTCGTGCCCTGGTTCGGAGCACCGTTCTTGCACAGTGGCAGGTTATTCTGGAATGACGAGCACCCATTCTGTTGCGTCCAGTAGTTGAACCCGTCGTCCACTGTCGCCAAGTAAAACTTGACGCCCGAGTAACCGGTGGTTCCATTGTTACATGGCGGAATCGTCGTGTCTTCCGTTCCATGCCATTCCTGGATCGAAACCGGCGCCACCTCCGGCCCCGGCATCACAATCGGGGGCGGATCGAGCTGCCCCACAATCGTTCCCGATCCGATCACGACCGCAGCCACTAGATCAGACAGCTCCACCGCAACCCGGTGCGCCATCTGTGCGCCCGAGGAGAATCCGGCTACGTAAACGCGCTTCGGATCCACGTTGTACTGCGCCGTCAGGTTTGTAATCAACTGGCGCAAGAAACCGGGATCATCGGGCGGCTGCAGAAATGCGGAATCCATGTAGTAGGCATCCCAGTTCCACTGCCCGGACTTCGAGTTGAAGGTCGAAGCCGGCTTCACGAGGATGAATCCGTTATCATCGGCCACACTTTGCCAGCCCCAATTCAGCGCAATAATCGGCTGGGGGGCAGGCTTGTTCTGCGTCCCGTGCAGCATCAACAGCATGGCCGGATTCGCCGGCACTGTCGCCGGGATATATACCTCGTAATATCGCGTAATGCCATTCCACGTCATGGTCGAATCGATGACCTGCGCACTGGCCACAACCTGGCTCAACCCATTGGAGGTGCTTTTTGAGTACGTCTTGCTCCCGTTGTAGACGGCTGTAATCGGATCCGTACCCACAGGCAGCTTGGCGTTCCTGAAAGTCGCCACGCCCCCGGAAATCGAGCCGCTCCCGAGTTTGTTGCTCCCGTTGTAAAACACGACGTTGCCCGTGATCGCAATCCCGCCTACCTGTCCCGTGACGGTTGCCGTAAAGACCACAGTCTGTCCGGGGTTCGCCGGATTCGGCGTCGAAGAAAGCGTAGTCGTAGTTGTCGCCAGATTCACCACCTGCGCCACCGGCTTGGACTTGCTTGGACCAAAAGTTGAATCGCCGCCGTATGTTGCCTTGATATTGTCCGTGCCGCCCGTCAAACTCGAGATCGCAAACGTCGCCGACCCACCGCTCAACGGCGAAGTCCCCAGCGGGTTCGGTCCCTGCAAGAACGTGATCATCTCTCCATCCGGCGGAGCACCGGCCTTTGAGGTAACCGTCGCGGTAAAGGTTACCAATTGGCCATACGCTGATGGATTCAATGACGACGAAATCGTAGTTGTGGTGGTGGTCAGCGCCGCTCTGGCGCTGGTCGCCATCCCTAGCAAAATGACCAGGAATGCAATCTTTTTCATACTCGATATTTCCCCACGATGCAAAACTCTTTCCCCGTGTCCCAAAGTCAAATTGATACCCCGTCCGTACCCCAAAGATTTATCTACAATTTATAGATATCGCTATAGCTGTCGACCCAACGACTTGGTTTCAATAGGCTGGTAATCAGCACATCCATCGCCAACCCGGCCCGCCCTTGCGCCCGACTCGCTTCCTTTCCACTGGCGGGCATGTGCGAAAACCTTCTCTGAGCATGATCCCGTGCCGGGTAATAGCCCAAAGGAGTTTAGAAAAGGGACGCGAGGCAAAAAGCCCACCGACAAATTGCCCCGAAATCGGTGCATTCTAATTTCATCATCCTTGAGCGAAAAGCCAAAAATTCGGGGGACTGGCATTTGCCAGCCAGATTCAATGGAGAACGAGCGCTTCAGTAAAGAATAGCGAGCCTCCTCTGTTTGTCAATCCCCCAACCCGGCCACCAAGAGCCCCGTTATAAGCAAGAAATGAGCTGCAGATTCCCACGGGAGAAAGATGCGCAGGGTTTACGGTGCCACAAGACGCACGCGGGCGGGTTAATGCGATCACGGGTAGGCCGAACTTCACGGCCCCGGAGGAACGATGGAAGCCTCAGGCCCGCGACCGATCAGCCTTTGCCCGGATCTCGATGATGTTGGATTGCCGTGCCGGCGCCTCGTTCATGGCATGTCAGCGAGCACGGAACGAAGTTCTATGACTAACGAGAACAGCATCTTCGAATCCTCCTCCTCTGTGGAGATTCGAGAGCATAGCTCTCTACCCAGATCCGACGTGCGCCATAGCAGGCGTGCGATTCTTCGGATGGCAACGGACCGCGCCACAAACTACGTCCAGCACCATTGTGCGCCGCTCACTTGCGATTGATGAGTGGATCCTCGGTCGTGGGCACTTTGATCTTAGCCAAATCCTCACGCAGTTGTTTGAGGAGCGGAATCAACTTTTCCGGATTCGCTTCATCGGCAATCTTGGAGCACAAGTCTTTGATTTTTTCGTACGGCATGACGAATGCGCGGAATTGTAAGGCACCCAACAAAGAAAAGCACTACAGCGCTTGCTGTAGCGCAAAAATGTAGTGCACAAAGCAGTGCAGAAAATCGGCCGCAGCCGCAGAGTCCAAGGCAAGACGGAACCCTTGCACATCCCCGCCGCCTGTGATATTTAGTAACACTTGCAACCGGTACTACGCCCGGCACTTTGAGCCCCCGCCCGGCGTGTGCTGAGTCGCATCTGACCGTCATCCTGTAAGCAAAGTTTCCATCGGAGCCCCGATGCATTTCTTCGGCACTATGCCGGAGCGCAGTACTTGTGTGTGCAATTTCGATTTGCGCAATTTCGATGTGCTTGGCTGTTCGGGGTTATTTCCGTATTCGGGAGACTTCGCATGATTCGGCTGCAATTGAGCCTTGCGTTCTTAGCTGTCATCGGCGCCGCCTTCCTCACCGGCTGCGGAGGAGCTGGCAACAATTCGATGTCGGGCGCCGCCTGGACTGTCTTCATTTCGAAAACCGGAAACTTCGCCCCAAACGGTGTTGGACAATATTCCATCATCATTTCAAACAGCGGCTCCGCCGCCACCAGCGGTCCGGTTGCGGTATCCGACGTCTTGCCCGGTCTTGTGACGGCTTCCAGCATCTTTGGCCCCGGCTGGACGTGCAAGGCGGACAACCAGAGTTCCTGCTCCCGCGCCGATTCGCTTGCCCCGGCGAACTCCTATCCGGCGATCACTCTGATAGTGAACATCTCCCAATCCGCAGCGGGTACCATAACAAATAATGTTATGGTCTCGGGCGCTGGCGCCGGCAATCAGAGCGGGTTCCTCCAAACCATGATTGGCTCGATCACCGCCGGCAAGATCCAGCATGTGGTCATTCTCTTCCAGGAAAACCGCACGCCCGACAATCTCTTTCAGGATGCAATGCTGATCGACCGTGGCGCCGACATTCAGAATTTCGGATACACGACCAACGGCGCCCAGGTAATGCTCTCTCCAACCTCGCTCGCGACGACTTATACACTGGCCAACGATCACTCCGCTTTCCTTGGTTCCTGCGCGTGGACCGGATCCGGATGCACGATGAACGGCGCGGACCAGGTCGCGTGCAGCGGGGATGGGTGCCCCGCCGACGCGGCCTATCAGTACGTACAGGACGAGTCCGTCCAGCCCTATTACTCAATGGCAGAGACCTATGCCTTTGGAGACCGCATGTTCCAAACTAATCAGGGTCCCAGCTTCCCAGCCCATCAGTACATCCTTTCCGGAACGTCGGCCGTCTGCGTCCCGGGAGCAGTCTGTCCCATTCTGCCGGATCTCGAGTACACCACGAGCACATACTTCGCCGCCGATGATCCATCTTCCGACTCCCGCGATGATGGCAGCTTATGGGCGGGCTGCCTGGCGCCTCCGAATTCCCTTGTCGATCTCATCGACACCAGCCAGGCTTTTCCGAACTCAAACTATTGGCAGATCCTCGGCCCCGAATGTTTCGAGCATCCCACTCTCCCGGATGTGCTCGACGCTTACGGTTTTTCCTGGAAGTATTATGCCGCGCAAGAAGGCTCGACCGGAACCTCGCCCAACGTGATCGCGCACATGTGCCAGCCCACAGGCAATCCCGACAGTAGCAACTGCGGCGGGCCCGATTGGACCGGCTCCGACCCAAAAATCGTCATCGAAGGCAACGGCGCTCAGGTCGTCACCGACATTCAGAATGGACAACTCGCCGCCGTCACCTGGGTCATTCCCGCCGCCGAAAACTCCGATCAACCCGGCAACCAGGACAACGGCCCCTCCTGGGTGGCGTCCGTCGTGAACGCCATCGGCGATAGCCCGTTCTGGTCAAATACTGCCATCATCGTTACCTGGGACAGCTGGGGAGGCTGGTACGATCACGTCCCTCCGCCCGTCCGCGCGTCCGGCCCATTCGCCAATTCAAACGCCTATGGCCTGCGCGTGCCGCTGATTTTCATCTCTCCTTACGCCAAGTCTCAATACATCTCGCACCAGTACAATGACTTCGGCAGCGTCCTCAGGTTCATCGAAGAAATCTTTTCGTTGCCGCAGGTCAACCCGCAGGTCGGCTACGCGGACAGTTATGCGCTCGGCGATCTGTCTGATTTCTACGATCTTTCTCAGACTCCTCTAAGCTTCGTCCCCATTCCTTCCAAAAAGGATCCTAAGTTCTTCAGTCAGAGGTAAGAACAGACTCCCCTTTTGCATCTCGACTACGCTTCGCCTTTCCGGCCACAGGCGACGTTGGAGCCCCAGCCGTGCATCTAATGAATGTCCCGTAGGTAAAACCTTACTCCGCTATCGTTTCTATGCCACCTGGGGAAGAGGCTGACTTCTCGTGCTCTTAGTTTTGTTGGAATTAGGAGACTGTCTCGAATGATTCGCCTGAAGGTGAGTCTTACACTCGTCTGTGGGATGTGTTGCCTGGCGGCGGTAGGTATCCTCAGCGGTTGCGGAGGAGTTAGCGGTAATAGCGTCAGTCCCGGATCTTGGAACCTGGCGGTCGCCCGGACCGGCGCTTTTGCGCCGGGGGGAACCGGAGAATATTCGATCACCTCCAGCAACGGCACGGCCGACGCCACCAGCGGAACAGTTTCCGTCACTGATACCCTGCCCAACGTCTTCACGGCATCGAGCGCCAGCGGAAACGGCTGGACTTGCACTCTTAGCCCAGCGTCCTGCAGTCGCGCCGACTCGCTTGCCGCGGGAGCCAGCTACCCGCCGATTACTCTCATCGTGAAAGTCGCGCAGAATGCTTCAGGAACGGTGACTGACATGGCGACGGTTTCCGGTGGCGGGCCCGGAAGCGCGAGTCAATCGGTGCAAACGCCGATCGGCTCGGCCAATGCCGGCAAGATTCAGCACGTGGTGATCATTTTTCAGGAGAACCGTTCGACCGACAACCTGTTTCAGGATCCCGTCCTTATCAACCGCGGCGCCGACATCCAAAGCTACGGTTATGCGGGCAACACGAAAATAACACTCACGCCGGTTTCGCTGGTCACGAACTACGATCTGGACCACGGTCACCCGGCGTTCCTGCAAAGCTGCGACTGGAATGGCACGGAATGCGCCATGGATGGCGCATACCAGGTGAATTGCGGTCCTCCAAACAATTGCCCCCCCAATCCGCAGTATCAGTACGTTCAAGCGTCCGACGTTCAGCCGTATTACGCGATGGCTGAGACCTACGCCTTCGGCGACCGCATGTTCCAAACCAACCAGGGTCCGAGCTTCCCGGCGCACCAATATATTCTCTCCGGAACGTCAGCCATCTGCGTGCCTGGGGCAACCTGCCCCGACGGCACCACCAGCACATATTACCTCGCCGGAAATCCCGAGCATGATAAGCGCGCCGACGGCACGTCGGGCGCGGGCTGCCTCGCACCCCCGGGCGAGCAGCTCAACATTCTCGACACGAGCCTGCCCTTCCCGAACCCAAACCTCATCGAACTCCAAGACGGCGGGTGCGTGGAACATCCCACGCTCACCGATCTGCTCGATGCGAGCGCTTTGAGCTGGAAATATTATGCGTCGGAAGATGGATCGATTTGGACCGCGCCCGATGCCATCCAGCACATGTGCCTCCCCACCGCCGGACCACCTGACCAGCTGACCTGCAATAATCCCGACTGGACCGCCCAAAATCCGCACGTTGTCATTGAAGGCACTGGAGCGCAGGTCGTCACCGACATTCAAAACTGCCAATTGCCTTCGGTCACCTGGGTGATTCCGGATGGGCCAGCTTCCGATCACGCAAGAGGTAACAATGGAACGGGCCCGTCGTGGGTGGCCTCGATCGTGAACCAGATCGGCGAGAACGCGACCTGTCCTGGAACCGGCGAAACCTACTGGAACGACACGACCATCATCGTGACCTGGGATGATTGGGGAGGCTGGTATGATCATGTGTCTCCCCCCATCCGTAACTCGGGCAGTTATCAGAACTCGTACGAGTATGGCTTCCGGGTGCCGATCATCGTGATTTCTCCCTACGTGAAGCCGGCTTATATCTCTCACCAATACAATGACTTCGGCAGCATTCTGAAGTTCATCGAGGAGACATTTTCCTTGCCGGAAGTGAACCCGTCAGTCGGCTACGCGGACTCGTATGCGCTGGGAGATCTGTCGGATTTCTTCAATTACAGCCAGAGTCCGCTGCCCTTCACCGAGATCCCAGCGGATTATGACCGGCAGTATTTCATTAACCGGAAGGGGACACCCTCGCCGCCGGATGACGATTAGCGCGTTCTGAAATCGGTTAGTGTTCCACGTGGAACGGTTGACGTTATTGTATGTACAGTTTCCTTGCCTAAGCGCCGGGCCAGCCGCCGGCCGGAGCGAATAAAGTACGAACAAAATAAATTTGATTTTCGCGTCTCCTGAAAAGCAGCAAATCGGGGATTTTTCGCGGGCGAGATGTTTACTTTCTGGTTCTGGGCGCACGCTTTCCCGGTCCATTCTTGGCTTTCCTGAACTATCAGAATCATGAGGTTAGCGGGGAGTTCCGGTTCGGTTCTTTCTGCAACCCCTTTTCAGCCTTTGAAAGGTAAGGACTTAGATCGAGTTATTGCGTAACAAGGAGTTACTCGTGCGCTGTCCGTTTTACGGGGGTGGCGCGGGATGATTTTTGTCAAGTTGACAAGGCGTGCATTTAAGCCGAAAGTTGCGCGCGCGGAGGTGCACAGCACGGAATTGCGCACGGCCAACCGGAGGGGGAACGGGCAACGTCTTGTCTCTCTATCGTTTACCTGTCCAAGTCGCTTGCCAAAATTTATTTTGCCAGTGTTTTTTGGTCAGAGTTGAGGGATCCGCGGCGATTTTGGGGACAGTTCCATGAAACTTTGCTGCGGGCGCCGCGGATTGGCCACTTCTCGAAAAGCGCGAGAAGTGGCGCACCCCAGTTCTTTTATGTCAGCGTTCAAAGAAAGACCCGCGTTATACTTTCCGCGCTGATGTGGCCCACCCGTCGAGTCACAATAGTTTTGGCCGGTTTCAATCGGGAAGGCTGGACAGCGCGCCGAAAATGACGTGAACGTCCCATGGAGTGCACCCCAAAACTGAGACAGAGATAATGGTGACAGTTCTCGAACAGAAGAACTCATGTCACAAAAGAGCAGGAATCAGCCGGAGTATGGAACGGAGTTAAAGCTAGCAGCGGTGCGCCGGGTGTTGGCTGGGGAAAGCGTGCGGAAGCGGCTGTATGTGTGGAAAGACCGCTACGCAGAGTTGGGCGAAGCCGGCCTGGTGCATCGGCGAGGAGGAAGGCCGCGAAAGGTAGTGTCTGAAGACAAGCACGGACCGGACGCGATATCCGGACGTGGGGAGTTGCTGGCAGCGCGGAAGCGGATTGCGGAACTGGAACGCAAGGTGGGGCAGCAGGAACTGGAACTGGATTTTTTCGGCGAAGCCTTGCGGCGCATAAAAGCGGGCGCGAAGCGATCTGCACGTTAATCGCGGAGCGGGCCGGGCAAGGCGGCCTCAGCGTAGAACGAATGTGCGAGTTGAGCGGCGTCAGCCGGGCGGGGTTTTATCGGCATTGGGAATCGTCGGCACCACGCCAGGCCGATACGGCGCTGCGCGATGCCATCCAGCAGGTGATCGTGGAAAAGCGGTTCTACGGATACCGGCGGGTGCAACAGGAACTGCGGCAGCGCGGGCAGTGCGTGAATGCGAAACGCGTGCTGCGCCTGATGCGCGAAGACAATCTGCTCAGTTTGCGCACGCGGCGGTTCGTGCCTGCGACCACCGATGCGCAGCATGGATGGCGAGTGTGGCCGAATCTGGCGCGTGGTTTGGTAACGCGCAACCTCAATGAACTCTGGGTAGCCGATATCACTTACGTGCGACTGCGAGAGGAGTTTGTCTACGTTGCAGTGTTGCTGGACGCGCACTCTCGCCGGGTGATCGGCTGGGCATTGGCACAGCATCTGGGCGCCAGTGTTGCCGTGCAAGCCTTGCGCATGGCACTGCTCGAACGTCAACCTGCGCCCGGCTTGATTCATCACTCCGACCGCGGGATCCAATATGCTTGCGCCGACTATCTCACGTTGCTGGCCGATCATGGTGTGCAACCGAGCATGAGCCGCGTGGGCAATCCTTACGACAACGCCAAGGCCGAATCTTTCATGAAGACCCTGAAGCAGGAGCAAGTACGCGGCAATCACTGGCGCGATCTGGACGCATTGCGCGCTGACCTGGCGACGTTCTTGGAGATTACCTATAACCACCAGCGGCTGCATTCGGCGCTGGGATATCAAACCCCCGCTGCTTTCGAGCAGCAGTTGTGTGACCGGGCCCCGGCTTCTACAGAGCTGACTGGGGCGAGGGAGCTAACCGCCCCCTCGCCCCAGACCCCACTCCCCGGTTTACAATCTTCTTCGCAAGAAAACTGTCCCTAGTTTCTTCGTCTCACGTCAGGGGTGCAGTTCAACTCCCCGTTCTATGTTGTTCGGATCAAAGGGCTGGGGATTGCACCCTAGCTGGTAAACACAATTCGAAGTACCTCCCCTAGAAGGATTCCAACAAGGAAAGCCATTGCCAGACTCTCTCCACCCCGGAATCCCCGACGTACTAAGAAGACCAACAAAATGATACCGTAGAAGAGATGCCAGATCGGTCGGTTAACATATTCGAGGCCATGCCAAAGCGCACGCACATGTTCTGAATGCGTCGATAAAGCCAATTCAGCAAACGGAACAGGGCCGACCAACACCCGAAAGAATATGCCAGCGACCACAGGGAGTGCGCACGCGGCTAGCCAGTGCCATTCGCGTAGTTCCCGTCCAGGTTTTTGACTATTGCGAACCCCTGCCATGGTAACGCTGCTATCTGGATGTTCTTCCATGACATAGTAAAGTCGACCCCACGGCGGAAGGAAACGATCTAAGCAGATTTGACCCAGACCAGGGAAAAAAGAATAACCGATAGATTTTATCTGATCGTTGGGCAACTGCCTCCAGTGTAGGAACCGCCGGTATTGAACAGTGTCTCCCTTGATGTGGATTTGGGCTGCGCTGATGTAAAGTAAGATAATGCAGGCTATTGGGATAAGCCAGAGAACCTGCCATATGTTGCTCCTACCAAAAATCGTAGCCAGCGCAGCCGCTGCTATCAGAGGCATCCAGAGTTTGAAAACTAGAATCTGCACTCTTCGCGGTTGGCTACCTCTCCGTGTCGTCATGGGTTCAAATCTACTCCTTGCATATTGGGAGCACACTCGTCTTCACAATTGACCCTGCTCCGCCGTAGCCTCCGAACGCGAATCCCGCCGTTCCGGTGAGAGTCACATTTGGGTTTGTGAACGTATGGTCATCTAAACCAATTGAGGCATCAAGGCCGCCGCCGTAACGTTGGCCGCCGCCGCCGCTTACATCGACACCGTACCCGTTTGAAGGTGGCGAATTAGAAACGCTAGCTTGGAGCCCAAAGATTCCTCCTGTTCCGTAGACAACGGTTAATGGGTTGCCTGTTAAGAGAGTTCCCCCGTAGCTGTAGGCCAAACTAGCAGCACCACCCGGGCTGACCATAAGT
>JBAQJF010000239.1:0-3828 GCA_049300195.1 Terriglobales bacterium
CCGAAGAAGGATGTTAATATGCTCATTCACGCCATTGGCGGCGTAAATGTAGGTCTGCTTCCGGTCTTTCGAAAACGCGATGTCCCAAACGGAACCCGACCGGCGGGTTTCAGGTTCGATGAAAACCTCCTTAACGAACGTCCCATCCTTGTGAAAAACCTGGATGCGATCGTTCACCCGGTCGCACACATATACCAAGCCATCGTTCGAAACCATCACACAGTGAGGTGTACTGAAGTTTTTCAGAGATCCAGCATCTCGCGAGGCGGAAGACTGGTCCTCAACCGCCGCAGGATCGTATGGCGGCGTTTTTTCATCCGTCGGCCTGTGGCCGTATGCGCCCCAATGACGCTTGTACTTGCCAGTGTCTTCATCGAACACAATGACACGATGATTACCGTAGCCGTCGGAAATGTAGACTTCGTTCGCCGTGGGATCTTCAAAAATTTTTGTCGGCTGCCAAAAGTTTTCTGTGTCATTGCTGCCGTGGTGGACGCCATGTTTACCCAATTGCATCAGAAATTTGCCGCTGCTCGTAAACTTGAGAATCTGAGTGTCATTTCTTCCGTTTCCTCCGATCCAGACGTTTCCCTTGTGATCGACGGTAATTCCGTGGTTGCTGTCCGGCCAGTCATAACCTTGGCCCGGACCACCCCAGGAGTTAATCAGATTCCCGGCTTGGTCGTACTCGAGAACTGGCGGGGCCACCTTGCAGCACGTCCCGACTTTCAAATCAGCCGCCTTAAAGTTGTTATCGACAGTTTGCGGCCGATGGATGATCCACACGTCATCCTGAGGGTCCGTCGAGACACCAATCGTCGAGCCCGTAACCCAGTGGTTCGGCAGTGGCTTCGGCCAAAACGGATCGACTTCAAACCTCGGCGCAAGAATGGTCGCAGCTTCCACTCCATTTCGTCTGAAAGGTGCGTAGAGAAACACACCGAGGGCTGCAACGAGCACCGCAAGACCAGCAAAGCAATTGCGCTTCATAAGACTCCTTTTTGGGCTCTCTATAAAATCTGAACACACGCAGTCGTAGCAAAACATCCGCTATTCTGGCAGACGATACGCAAGCAGTTCTCCGGAATAAGTTCCCCCACTTACCGCAACCACAATGTATTGTCTTCCAGCTAGCATGTAGGTCATCGGCGAGCCAGTCTGCGGCGCGGGCATGAACACCGCGCCCACCTCTTTGCCCGTGGCCTTGTCGTATGCCCTTAACATCGCTCCTCGCGTCCCAGATGGGGTAGTGAAAAAACCCCCTTCACCGGCGATGACGAGCGCCTTGGTCACGAGCGTTCCGATTCGGCCAGGTCGACCCGTTCGCGGAATAACAAGTCCCTTTAACGCGGGATTGTGGCGCACTGCATCCGGCGTCTCGCCGTGAGCGATTTGCCAAAGGATCTCTCCCTTGTTCATGTCGATGGCTGTAATTCGTCCCCATGGGGGCTTTACCAAGGGCAGGCCCATGACGGACAAACCGATTCCACCCCCTTCGCCGCCACCTCTTCCGGCCGGCCCAGAAGTCGGCCTTCTGTTCGCATGCGCGGGCCGTGCCTCTCCTTCGACCCATTCCATGTCTGATCGCCTGGGATCGGGCTTGACCAATCCAATGGCACCGATTTGCGTGTTCGAAAAGACGTACAAAACACCAGTTTCGGGGTCGAAAGACCCTCCTTGCCAATTCGCTCCCCCGGTCGTAGCAGGCAGCATCAACGTCGCGACCGGGCCGTCGGGCTTGCTGACAACTGCCGGGGTGAAAATCTGACCGATTTTGTATCGCGAAACTAATTTGATCGCTGCCTCTTTCAATTCCGGAGTGAAATCGATAAGATCGTCGAGGGTTACTCCCTGGCGATCGAAGGCGGGAGGCTTTGTCGGGAAGGGCTGCGTCGGACTCGTTTCTTCGCCAGGCGTCTCGGACTGCGGTACAGGGCGTTCTTCGATCGGCCAAACAGGCTTGCCCGTAACGCGATCGAACGTATAGACCCAGGCCTGTTTCGTCGGTTGGGCAACAGCTTTGATTTTACGGCCATTTACCGTGATATCTGCCACAATAGGCGCACAGGGAATGTCCCAGTCCCAGATACCGTGGTGAATAAATTGGTAATACCAAAGGCGTTTGCCGGTCTTAATATCAAGCGCGACCAAGCTTTCACCAAACAGGCCGTTTCCGGGTCGGTCGCCGCCGTACTCATCTCCGGTAGGCGTTTCGACGGGCAAATAGACGATCCCCAACTTATCGTCGACAGACATTTGCCCCCACACACCCGTGTTGCCCGTGTACGCCCACGAATCGTTCTTCCATGTATCGATCCCGAACTCACCGGCCTTCGGAATAGTATGGAAAATCCAAAGCCGTTTACCAGTCCGAACGTCGTACCCTCGAACATACCCTTTGATGTTCTGCCTGCTTTTCGGCACGCGTCCGTTCAAGTGCGCAGCGCCAATCACGATCACGTCCTTGGCAATGATCGGTGCGGCTTGTAATCCTATGTCTGCATGAACCGGGTCATCAATCTGCTGATCATCGTCCAATTTCAGATCAACGACGCCATCCGCTCCGAACGTGGATAGACGCATGCCGGTTTTTGCGTCGAGCGCGATGAGACGATAGCCGGGCGTTACGTACAAGATGCGAGAATCCGGTCCGTCGCTCCAATAAGCCAAGCCGCGTCCCGAGAGACGGCGTGGAGCAGCCGCGCCACGTTCGCCTTCGTTCTCGCTGTGCACCCACAGTAACTCGCCTGTGCTGGCATCCAGGGCGAAAACCGCCCGCCGCGTTCCGCCGGTAGAGTACAGGATTCCGCCGACCATCAACGGAGTCGATTGGAAGTCATACTCAGGCGATGGACCAAGATTATCGGTCTTGAATCGCCATGCGATCTCCAAGTCCTTAAAATTGCCGCCGTTAATCTGGTCAAGAGGCGCGTAACGCGTCCCGCCCAGATCACCTCCGTACGTTGTCCATTCGCCGTTCTTAGTTCCTGATTGCGCGAACAAAGCTCCCGCAGTGCAAACAAACAGGCTTACTGAAACAAACGATCGAAACTTCGATCGAAACTTCGAATCACTGACTTGAAACATTTATCTTCTTCTTACGCTCTAATCCCATCCCAATACTGAATTTGCTATAGCCACGCACACCCTTTTGACTCCGTTAGCCGACTGGATTCTCCAGGCAGCGTATGGCATTGGAATCACGGTCTTGCTCAATCCGCACCGCGCGGTTATTTTTTGATATCAACGTCCACCACCCATTGCGAGCTGTGCTTCTTAAGTGGCAACACCCACGACTTTCCTTAAAACACGAAACGAAATGCTAACTGCTCGGCGCGCGGACCGCCGGAAAGAAATATCTGGGACGCACGTTGAGTTGGCTGGCCGAATGCGAACGTTTGCGTAGCCCCAGCCTTTGCTTGCGCATCAAGATTAAACGAGTAACCGGTCAAATTCGCTATATTCAGCGCGTTGAACACTTCAGCCATCAGCAAAACCCTAAAGCGTTCTCGATACACGAACGTCTTCGTAAGCCGAAGGTCCTGAGCGATTGTAGGACGACCAAGCTGATACTGCGGCGGTAAAACATAGGTTGGAATTGTGTTCCCGTTCGGAGCTTTCTGGCCCGCATACGTGGCGTTAAAGCTGGCAACGGCTTGAGCTATCGCCGACTGGCCACACGTTATTCCCGCACAAGAGTAGGAAAGACCGGGAAGGGGACCGCTCGAGGTAGCACCCGTACCGCTCAAATCGACATTCGTTGTGAGCGGCACAACCGGCGTGCGACTGATGATCTGCGAGTTCAGGCTTAACGAAAAACCAAATGGT
>JBAQJF010000240.1:0-4088 GCA_049300195.1 Terriglobales bacterium
GAGCTGCAGGTAATGAATTCAGATGGCAATCTGGAGCCGGAGGGGCTGCAGATTTTTAATTTCTATACGGCGCATCCGCAGGACCGGAAGGATGATGTGAATCCGCGGAACGCGCGCGATTGCGCGAAGTGGTATACCTTGCAGAATCAGGCGCTGCAGGAACGCGATCCGAAGTCGAAAACCTGGCCGTATGTGGAGTTTGTGACCGCGACCGATGCGCGCGTGCTGCAGACGAATGAACATGGCTCCGTCTATTACAGCGATGATATTGAGTGCTGGGGATCTTCGGACAGATTTGCGCCGTTTTGAGGCGATGATTTGAACATTGCGCCTCCGACATTAAAAACCCCAAGCGGAGCTTGAACAGGGCACGCTCGGAAGTAGTAAAGAACAAAAAATTTGTGGAGAAGGAAGAGAAACGCATTCATGGCAGATACGAAGAAGCTGGGTAAAGAAGAGCGCAAGAAAGCGAAACGAGCGTCGCGCAAAAAAACCAAGGCTGAAAAGCCGAAGAAGCCGCGCGATTATGCGCGCGGATCGAAGAAGAGCAAGGTGAAGAAGATGGTGCGCGGCCAGGCGAAACGGTAGGACAGCTTTTAGCTGCTGGCTTGTGGCATTTAGCTTGTGACTCTCTGACAGTTGATCAAGGATGGGACGGGCTCGGTGCCCGTCTCTCTTTTCTTTTTCTTGTTCTTGGTGGATGTTTGTTCGCGCTTTAGGAGACCTTGCCTCTTGGGACAACCTGATACCGAAAACGCCTTGGCGGGACCGTCGCGTAGCCAGCTTATTTGCTGCAAGTCGATCGACAAACTTATTTCGGATTCCGAGGAGCCGGAGCGCAGGCTTACCAAGACTCTGGGGCCGATTTCGCTTACTGCGCTGGGGATTGGCGCGGTGATTGGCTCGGGAATTTTCACCGTTATTGGAACGGCTATCGCTGGACAGAAGTTTGACACTTCTTCCATCCTGAACGCTCCCCTGCTCGATTATTTGATCCACCACACCGCGACTTTAGGGCGGCCGGGGGCTGGACCGGCGCTGGCGCTTTCTCTGATGCTGGTCGCGATTGTGTGCCTGTTTACTGGTTTGTGCTATGCGGAACTCGCGTCGATGATTCCGATTGCCGGCAGCGCTTATACCTACACTTACGCGACTATGGGTGAGCTGATCGCGTGGATTATCGGATGGGATCTTATTCTGGAATATGCCGTCAGCAACATGGCGGTCAGCGTGGGATTTTCGGCGCACCTGGTCGATATGTTCGACTGGTTCGGCCTGCACCCCGCCTTAAAGTGGATTTCTCCCGCCTATTTGCCTTCCGGCCTTTCCGATCTTGCAGGCAATGTGCTTTACACTCCTGGATTACATTTCGGATTCAATATTCCGGCGTTTCTGGTGGTGATGTTTCTTACGGTGATTCTGGTGCGCGGCATCCGCGAATCGGCGGAGGCGAATAACACCATGGTGGTTTTGAAGATTGCCGCCATTCTAGCGTTCGTTATCGCAGGATCGCATTACATTCATCCCGGTAACTGGCATCCGTTTGCGCCGAATGGCTGGTCAGGAATTTTGACCGGCGGCTCGATCATTTTCTTCACTTACATTGGGTTCGATTCCGTTTCGACGGCGGCGGAGGAGGCGCGTAATCCGCAGCGCGATCTGCCGATCGGGATCATTGCCACCCTGGTGGTTTGCACGATTCTTTATATTGGCGTCGCGGTCGTGCTCACGGGCATCGTTCCCTGGCAACGAATGCTGGACGATGCGGCTCCGGTGGCGAACGGTTTGAAGAATCTGGTCGGTTCGACGCATTCGAATACTTTGCGCTGGGTCGAACTAGGAGTGCTGTTTGGGGCGATGATGGGCATGATCTCGTCGCTGCTGGTTTTTCAGCTGGGACAGGCGCGAGTTTGGTTTTCGATGTCGCGGGATGGCCTGCTGCCGAAATTGTTTGGACGGGTGCATCCGCGATATCGGACGCCTGCTACCGCGACATGGATTGCCGGTTTCGTGGTCGGCATTCCGGCTGGAATTCTTGACATTGGGACGCTTTCCGATCTCTCTAATATTGGAACGCTTTTTGCTTTTGCGCTGGTATCGATTGGCGTAATTATTCTGCGTTATCGCGATCCGGGGCGGCATCGAGGGTTCCGGGCGCCGGGCGGGATTGCGGCTCCCGTGCTGAGCGTCTTATTCTGCGTGCTGCTGATGAGCGGCTTGCCGATTCTGACCTGGCTGCGATTCTTTGGGTGGCTGGCGATTGGGCTGGGAATTTACTTTATGTATAGCCGGCGGCATAGCGAGTTCGCGAGATAGCTCTCAGCTATCAGTTATCAGCCCTTAGTTGAATCGCTTCATGCCGGCGTTTTGATTGCTCCTCCCGGCTTCCTTTTGAAACTCTGGATGAGCAATCTCTCTCGTTTCCTTGTCTCTAACAGCGCAAGTCCGAGGCGAATCTGATCATTGATTTCTAGATTTTTTGAGGGCTGGCGGGTTGGCGCCGGCGAAACCCGCCCATCGCAAAACGTAATGAGTGGAGCGCCGGCGAACTGGAATAGAATTGTCTTGATGAGCCCTCCATCCGAGTACACGCCGTCGAATTTTATTCGGTATCTCCCCAAGGCGGAGCTTCATTTGCACCTGGAAGGGTCGATTGAGCCGGCTACTTTGCTTGAGTTGAGACAGCGGCATGGGATGGACGGGGCAACGCTCAGTGAGGTTGAGCGGCTTTACACGTTTACGGATTTTGCGGGATTTCTGAATGCATTTAAGGACGTGACTGCGCATTTGCGCGGGCCGGACGATTATGAGTTGATTTCTTACCGGCTGATGGAACGGCTTAAGACGCAGAACGTTTTGCATGCCGAGGTCACGATTTCGGTGGGCGTGTGTCTGTGGCGGAAGCAGGATTTTGCGGCGATTTTTGAGGGCCTGGAACGTGGGCGCCGCAGGGGAGAGCGCGACTTTGGCGTTTCGGTGGTTTGGATCTTCGATGCGGTCCGGCAATTTGGCGACGAGAAGGCACAACTGGTGCTGGATCTGGCGATTCAGTTTCGCGATCGGAATGTGGTGGCATTTGGGATTGGCGGGGATGAGGTGAAAGGCCCTGCCGAGATGTTCGGAGCGGTATTTGCGCGGGCGGCCGAGCACGGGCTGCACTTGACGGCGCATGCTGGCGAAAGCACGGGGCCGGAATCGATTTGGGGCGCGCTGAATTTGAAGGCCGAACGGATCGGACATGGCTTGACGGCGGGCAAGGATCCGGAGCTGATGGAGGAGTTGTCTCGGCGGCAGATTCCGGTTGAAGTTTGCGTGACCAGCAATTTGCGGACTGGGTGCTGCACGGATTTGTCTGAGCATCCGGTACGGCGTTATTTCGATGAAGGGTTGATGCTGACTATTAATTCGGACGATCCGGCGATGTTCGGGTCGTCGCTGGTGGAAGAGTATGAGCTGGTGCAGCGGTCGTGTGGATTCTCGGATGAGCAACTACGCGAGCTGGCGCGGAATTCGTTCGAGGCTTCATTTTTGGACGCGGAAAAGAAGGTCGAGTTTTTGAATTTGTTCGATGCGGCAGGGGTGCGCTAGGAGTCTCGTCGTTCGTCGTCCGTCCCTCGTCCCTCTCGTTTGCTTCTGGCTATTTGCTCGCTTGCTATTTCGTTTGCCCGTCCAGAAAGACGGGGCAGGCGCCATCTCTAATGTTCTCGCTCTCCTCAAGGCGCGTTCACGTTCTGTTTATTCGTCACGCGCTTATGTTTTTACGCTCGCCTATAATGTGTCGCTATGAAGCTTGAAGATAAGATTGCGGAATTGAAACGGCGCGACCAGCTCGCGGAAGAGGGCGGCGGGGCTAAACGGCGCGAGCGGCAACATAAAGAGGGCAAGATGTCGGCTCGCGAGCGGATTGAATTTTTGCTCGACGATGGCACGTTTGAGGAGACTGACAAGCTGCGCACGCATCGCTGCTACGACTTTGGGATGGGGGAGCAGCAAGTTTACGGCGACGGATTTGTCACCGGTTATGGGCGCGTCGAGGGGCGACTGGTTTTTGTTTTTGCGCAGGACTTTACCGTGTTCGGCGGATCGCT
>JBAQJF010000241.1:0-27097 GCA_049300195.1 Terriglobales bacterium
CGATGGCCATTGGCTTCAATGCCCAATATCTCCTTGACTTCATCAAGGCAGTCGGCGCTGGCGAGGTCAAGCTCGAATTGAAAGACGCGCAATCCGCGGGCCAACTCCGGCCCGCCGAGAGCGAAGACTACAAGTACCGTTACATCGTCATGCCCATGCGGATCTGAGGGCCTTTCCAGCCGATTCCCTAAACCATGTTGTCATCCTGAGCGGAGCGGGAGCGTGCGAAGCAAAGCTCCGCGGAGTCGAAGGACCCCATATTTTTCTATGCCCTGCACCGGCAAGGCAAGGCGTTCTCGCTTGACCAGAGCCCGCGCTCCATATACATTTGCGGCCATTCAACAGTAGGAGGTTTTCATGCTATCTGGATTCAAGCAATTCATTCTTCGCGGAAATGTAGTTGACATGGCAGTCGGCGTAGTAATCGGCGCCGCCTTTGGAGGCGTAGTCACCGCCCTCACCAAGGATCTCCTCACCCCGCTCATCGCCGCTATCGTCGGCAAACCTGACTTTTCATCCATCAGCTTCGCCATCCACGGGACTCCGTTTCCTGTCGGCGATTTCATCAACGCCTGCATCTCGTTCCTTCTCATCGCCGCCGCGATTTACTTCTTTGTCGTAACCCCGATCAATGCCCTTGTCTCGCGTATGAGAAAAGCTCCGGCGCCCGCCGATCCGACAACCAAGAAATGCCCGGAATGCCTGAGCGAGATTCCAATCGATGCCCGCCGCTGCGCCCATTGCGCGCAACCCGTCATCGGCAAGGCGGCCTGATCGAAGCGGAGAAGCGTGTGCTCATGACTGGTTCCCGCGATCCTCTAACATGGTTGGCGTTGGGACGCGACGCAATTGCACTTGGGATTGCGGCCGGGACTGGCATTACTCTGTGGCTCCGGAAACGAAGCGCCCGCTATTGGCCTGCGGTCCAGGGGAGGGTCGAGTATGCCTCCAGCTTCGAGAATTCTGGTGCCTGGACGACAGACATTTCCTATTCTTATCGCGTGGCCGAGGAGTTCTACTCCGGGCAGTTTCAACTCAAAGCGCGCAGTCAAAAGAAGGCGAGTGACCATGCCGCCCACTGGAAGGATCGAACTATCGAGATTCGGTATTCCCCTCGCAAACCTGAGCTTTCTGTGGTCAGATTCGAAGATCAGGCAGGCCTTTTCCCGGGAGAATTCGTGGGACATTAGGTAAGCGGCCGTTCGGCGCCCGCGGTGCGGCTATCATGGCAAAATCGCAGAGATTCCTGTAAACTTAAAAATTCGGCATCAGCCTGGGAAGGATTCCAAGAGATATGGCACGAGTCTGTGATATCTGCGGCAAGGGACCGCAGTTCGGAAACACCATCAGTCACGCCCACAACGTGAGCAAGCGGCGCTGGAACGTCAACCTGCGCCCGGTGCACGCCAAGGTAGGCGCGGGCGCCAAGCGCATGCGCGTCTGCACATCCTGTCTGCGCAGCGGCAAAGTCGTCAAAGCGTAGGGAAAAGCGTAGCGCGGACACTCCTGTCCGCGCTTGCCGTCTACTTCGTGTCCACCAACTGCACATCAAAAATCAGCGTGGCGTTCGGCGGAATCGCTCCGGGATAGCCCTTGGCGCCATATGCCAGGTTCGGAGGAATGCGCAGTTGCCGCTTCCCGCCCACCTTCATGCCCGAGATGCCTTCATCCCATCCCTTGATCACCTGACCGGCACCCAACATGAATTCGAATGGCTTGCCGGTGCCGACCGAGCTATCGAATTTCTTTCCATCCGTGAGCCAGCCGGTATAGTCGACCTTCACCTTGTGCCCGCTCTGCGCGACCGCGCCGGTGCCCACCTTGATGTCCCAATATTCGAGCCCGCTCGGAGTTTTGGTGGGCGCGCCCGTAACCTTGGTCGGTCCGGCAGCAGCGCTCTTGGCCAAAGCCGTTGGCGGGCACGCCGCCAAGACTAACCCAAGAACCGTAATCATCAGAGCAATCGTTTTCATAGTTTCCTTCCCTTAGTTGTAATCTCCCGCAAAAAATGACCGCAAACATAATAAGAGACGTAGGCTGCATTCTCCCGTGCCTCCCACATCTACCCAGTGGTCGACGCTTTTGACTTTACTTCTGCAATCTGACCTCAACTCTGACCTCTGCAATCGCCTCATGCCAATGCAATGGCGTCAATCTCGACCAGCACATCCTTCGGAAGCCGCGCCACCTCAACCGTGGACCGCGCCGGGGGAGTCTGCTTGAAATACCGCCCATAAACTTCATTCATCGCAGCAAAGTCTCCCATGTTCTTTAGGAAAACGGTGCACCGTACGACCTGCTCTAGGCCGCTTCCCCCAGTTTCCAGAATCGCCGCCAGATTTTTCAGCACTCGATCGGTCTGCGCCGCGGCGTCGCCTGCGATGACCTGCTGCGTCGCGGGGTCAATCGCCACCTGGCCCGAAGTAAAAATAAATCCTCCAGCCCGAATAGCCTGCGAGTAGGGCCCAATCGCCTTCGGAGCGCCGTCGGTCGAAATCACTTCGCGCATCAATCCCCCTATGTGAACCTTGAGAGAGAATCCGTGAGGCCTCAGAGATTTCTCCGTGTCCCCTGTGCTCTCTGTGGTTCAGCTTTTGTTGTAACCCTAAAGAAGTCTCCATCAAAACAGCGAACTCTGCTTCCGGTTCGGCGTAATACCAAAATGCTCATAAGCGAGCTGCGTAGCCACGCGCCCACGCGGCGTGCGATTCAAAAATCCAATCTGCATCAGAAACGGCTCATAGATTTCCTCAATGGCATCGGGCTCTTCTGCCAGTGCCGCCGCCAAAGTATTCACTCCCACCGGCCCGCCCTGATACTTTTCAATGATCGTCAGCAGCAGCTTGCGGTCGATCTCATCGAAACCATGCTGATCGACTTCCAGCATCGATAGCGCGGCCTTCGCTGTGGCTTGATCGATCTGACCCGAAGCCCGCACCTGCGCATAGTCCCGCACCCGTCGCAGCAGCCGATTCGCAATACGCGGAGTCCCGCGCGAGCGCCCGGCAATCTCCTCCGCCCCTGCGCGATCGATCTTAACGCCCAGAATTTCCGCCGAACGCTCAAGAATAATCCGCAGATCGTCACTCGTGTAAAACTCCAGCCGCAGCAGCAGCCCAAACCGCGACCGCAGCGGCGCCGACAGCAGCCCCGCACGCGTAGTTGCACCAACGAAGGTAAACGGCTTCACGTCCATCGTGTGCGTCCGCGCCGACGGCCCCTGCCCGATCATGATGTCGAGCTTGTAGTCTTCGAGCGCGGAATACAGAATCTCTTCAAGCGCGGGCTGTAACCGGTGTACTTCGTCGATGAACAGCACCTGCCGCTCCCGCAGATTCGTGAGAATCGCCGTCAGCTCACCCTTGATCTGTAGCGTTGGGCCGGAAGTCTGCTGGAATGCAACCGCAAGCTCGTTGGCAATGATGGTAGCCAGCGTAGTCTTGCCAAGTCCAGGCGGCCCGTAAAGCAGCACATGATCGAGTGCCTCGCCCCGCGACTTCGCCGCCTGAATTGCAACGTCCAGATTCTCTTTGACCTTCGTCTGCCCGATAAATTCCACCAGCCTCTGTGGCCGCAGCTTAAGTTCAAACGAAGAATCGTCCTCGACCGGAGCCGCAGACACAAGGCGGTCTTTCATCGGCAAATTGGGATTGTTTTTAGCGAGAGCCACTCAGCGAGATGTTAGCAGATGTGAGATTGTGGAGGGACGGGCGCGCACTCGTCCAACGAAGCGCGCCTGACGAGTTCCTGGAAAGCCCTACTGCCCAATAACGCCCAGCCGCACGCCCTTCAGTTTCCCTGCGTCGAACCAAGCCATCTTCTGTCCGAACCAGGTCTTCGTGCCGCCCAGCTTGTACTTCTTGACAGCCGCCGGAAAATCCCGTGCGGCCAGCAAAATCGCCACAGGCGATTCCCCAAACTTCGCGATCCGCTCCGATATCCATCCCCCGCCCGACACCAGTATCACCGGCTGGCCGGGAAAGTATGCCATCTTTCCCCATTCCTTCTGCGACTCGATGATCGGTTCAGCCCATCCATACGCCTTGCGAAACAGCGCAACCGACGAATCGAGATTCGAAACACCGACAATGACGTTCTCCACGCCCGAAACCGGCGCTCCCTGAACGCTTGCCGATGTCTGCACCCGCCACGCGCGCGGCGTCTCGTCCTCAATGATGAACGGCAGCACCGACCCCCGTGTGCCCGTGCCCACTCCAGCCGTCTTCCACTCAACCGACATGCCATCCGGCCGCTTTCGACTGCCCGGCTCCGGAGCCGTCACCGCGATCCCGGCCTTCTTCAGCCGATCCACTTCCTCCAGCAGAACGTTCGTGCCGACCGCCCACGCGCAGGTGACGGCATCTTCTCCCATGAACTTGGCCCATTCCGAACCGGTAGTCACGCCGGCCTTCACCGGCGCGATCAGTTCGATGTAAGTTCCATCATCAAAACCAATCGCTGCCATTTGGGTTACACCATTGCCGTGAGGCCCCCCGAAATCGGGAGTCAACCCCACGTCGGTGAACGCCTGACGCAACGAGTCCAGGTTCGATCCGCAGAGGGAGACGTGATCAAGCTCCAGGATCACATCCTTGGACTGCTGCGGTGTTGCTTGCTGGGACATAGCGAAACTGGAAAGCAATAATGCGGAAATCGAAATCCGCACAAGCGCGAATGCCGCGGCGGAGAAGCGGCAAGCCATTGGGGGATTCCGCCTGAACATGTAGCCTCCTCGGAAAGGGAATGTTACGCCAGAATGGGTCGATGGGAAACTGATTTCGGTGAGCTGCAGGGAATTGGCAAGAGTTGGGACCTGCATAGCCAAACACCGCTTGACGATGTGACACATTATGTGTCACAATAAACCATGCCCTCTGTAAACATGCGCCAACTCCGGGAAACGCGCCGTCTCAAAGCGTGGCTGCGGGCCGGGAAGACGGTCGAACTTCGGGAACGCGATCGCCTCATCGCCCGCATCGTGCCCGAGAGCCAGGAAAAGAAGCCTGTCAAGTGGCCCGATTTCGCTGCGCGGCAGCAGGAAATCTTCGGCGACGGCGTTCTAAATGCAGTGGATGACTTTCTTCGATTCAGGCACCGTGAGTGGGAGAAATGAAGCTTGTGCCCAAGGTCGCAATGGACGGCGAATGATCGTTTCCGGGAACGAGGCCCTTTCTGAACATCTACGCCGACAGCAGTTTTTTCGTGTCTCTGTACTTGCGGGACACACATTCTTCAGCCGCGATCGAATTAGCAGAATCGCATCCAAGACTGTGGTTGACGCCCTTGCATATTGCAGAGTGCTTCCACGCGTTTGCGCAGCAGGTGTTTTTCGGCAAGATTGCCGCGTCGGTCGCCGAGAGGCTTTGCGACCAATTGAATCACGACCGCCTTGATGGCCTTTGGCTGGAGAGCCCGATTCCGGAACGAGCCTTCGATCTCTCCGCAGATCTCGCCCGACGCTACGGACCGAGGCTCGGCATGCGAACGCTCGATAGCCTGCACGTCGCCTGCGCCCTTGAACTCAAAGCCAACCGCCTTTGGACCTTCGATGAAAGGCAGGCCAAGTTCGGGAGAGCGCAAGGGCTGAAAACGCAATGACGACGAGAAGTCGCGCAATTCCTTTCTTGCTGCCAGGAATGTACGCGATCTTTAGTACGATCCGGAGGAACCGTCGGCGCGGCCTTTTCTTTCAGAGCTGCCATCCGCCGCCCCGATCAAAGTTAAACTCGCTCTACTCCTCCTCTTCCTTCACATCGCCCCGCAGCGCCTTCGCTTTCTCGATAATCTTCTCTTGCAACTGCGCCGGCACGACGTCGTAGTGGTGCATTTCCATGTTGAAGCTCCCCCGGCCTTGTGTCATGGAAGTAAGGTCCACGCCATAGGTCAACATCTCCGCCATCGGCGCCTCGGCCTTCACAATCGTGTTGCCGCCCTTGTTGTCCATGCCCTGAATGCGCCCGCGCCGGCTGTTCAGGTCGCCCATGATCGCGCCCGCGAATTCGTCGGGCACCGTTATTTCAACGTGCATAATTGGCTCGAGCAGCGTCGGCTTGGCAACTTCCATCGCTTTCTTAAAGGCAATGCGCCCCGCCATCTGGAATGAGAGATCATTCGAATCCACATCGTGATACGACCCGTCATAGAGTATGACCCGGAAGTCGACCATCGGAAATCCGGCGAGATAGCCGCGGGCAGCGGCGTCCTTGATTCCCTTTTCCACCGGAGGAATATAGTTCTTCGGAATCGCTCCGCCGAAAATGTCATTGACGAACTCAAACTCTCCGCCGCGTGGCAGCGGCTCCACCTTGATCTTGCAATCGCCATACTGCCCGTGCCCGCCGGTCTGTTTCTTGTGCCGGCCCTGTACATCGGCTTTGCCCCGAATCGTCTCGCGATACGGAACTTTCGGCGCCTTCAACACCACTTCCGCGTGGTACCGCTTCTTCATCTTCGAGACGACAACCTCGATATGCTGCTGCCCCGTTCCGGCAATCAGAAACTCCTTCGTCTGCGGATCGCGGAAGAAGCGCAGCATGGCATCTTCTTCCATGAGCTTGTGCAATCCGACGCCGAGCTTATCTTCGTCCGACCGCGTCTTCGGCTCAATCGCAAACGTGATGGCTGGTTCCGGCAGCTTCACCGGCGGGTATTGAATCGGCGCGTTCTTATCGCCCAGCGTATCGCCGGTAAGAGTCTCCTTCAACTTGGCGACCGCGCCAATGTCTCCGGCATGCAGCTCCGGAATCGGAATCGTCTGCTTGCCCTGCATCACCCAGATATGTGCAAATTTCTCTGCTGTATTGCGATTGAAATTCTGGAGAGTGGCGTCGTTCTTCAAAACACCCGAAAAAACTTTGAAATATGAAATGCGTCCAGAGAACGCGTCCGATACCGTCTTGAACACAAAAACTGAGGCCGGCTCATTGTCCGTTCCCTTGCGCTCAGCCGGATTCCCGTTGCTGCCCGGTTGTCCCGTAACGGCGTGGTGTTCGCTAGCCGCCGGAGTGTAGTCGACAATAAAATCCATCAGTTCGTCGACGCCGATGTTGCCTAGGCCTGAAGTAAACAACACCGGAAAAAGCTTGTCCTCACGGATCGCCTCATGCAGCGCCGGCACAAGGTCTTCTTCCGGAATCGTTCCCTTCTCGAAGTACTCCTCCATCAGTTCGTCTTTGCCTTCGGCAACGAGTTCGACCAGCTTTTCGTGCGCTTCTTTCGCCGCGTCAGCTACGCTCGCCGGGATCGGGCCTTCCTTGCCCCTGCCGCTCCCACCCATCTCGTACGTGAAAGCCTTCATCCGCACCAAGTCCACAATCCCAGAAAGATTTTTCTCGCTGCCAATCGGAAGCTGCAACGGAGTAACCGCCCGGCCAAACGCCGCAGTCAGCGATTCCAGAGTTCGCGTGGCGTCCGCGCGCTCACGGTCCATGCGGTTCACGACGATCATGCGCGGCAAATTAAATTCTTCGCAATACGCCCATACCCGCTCCGTGACGACTTCTACGCCCGCCACCCCGTCCACCACCACCAGCGCCGCCTCCACTACTGGCAGAACCATCTTCGCCTCGTGGACGAACATGTTGAACCCAGGCGTATCCAGCAAATTGAGTTTCGTCTTCCCCCACTCTACGCACGCCAACCCCGTCGAAATCGACATCTTGCGCGCAATTTCTTCTTCGTCGTAATCGGTGATCGCTGTGCCGTCGTCCACGTGCCCGAAACGCTGCGTGGCGCCGGCCGTCTGGAGCATGGCCGACACCAGGGTTGTCTTGCCCGCATGGCCATGCCCGATCAAGGCAAGGTTGCGGAGATTCGCTCCTTCGTAAACCTTCACAGTTGTCTCCTTCGGCAGGCTTTCGGGAAGATGTGCTACAGCCCGGAAAAGATGAGGACAGAGCCAGGGTCCCCGGCAAGCCCGATTCTGGCTTGCTGGGGTGGAGGTGCAAGCCAGCCCAACGTCGCCTGCGAAAACAGTGATGCTAACACAGCGCTTTGGGCTGGCTCAAGGAAGGGATTCGCCATTCGCCCCGTCTCCCTATTTTGCGTTCACGAATTCCGCCAGCGGGATGACATCCACCTTTTTCGCCAGCGAATACCTCTTCTCGCCCGGATACAGCACGCATAGCCGGTCAAGCTTGAGGTCCTTCTGAGCGATCCGCATCGACGGCGTAAGTACCGGCGCATCGGCACGCTTGCACTCAAAGCCGATGCGGCGCCCGTCCTTGAACAAAAGCATATCGAGCTCCGCGCCATTGTGGGTGGCCCAGTAGTAAGCCTCATCGGGCCGGAACGACTTCAGCACCTCCTCGACCGCGTAGCCCTCCCATGAGGCCCCTACCTTGGGATGGAACTCGAGGTCGCGTTGGTTGGTAATCCCCAGGAGCGCGTGCAGAAGGCCGCTGTCCCGCACATACACCTTGGGGGCTTTGACTTGCCGTTTGCCAAGATTCTCAAACCACGGCGGCAGTTGCCGGACCATGAAGACATCTGCCATCAGATCGAGATAGCGGCGCACAGTGGGCTCACCCACGCTCAAGGCCCGAGCCAACTCGGCGCCGTTCCAGATCTGGCCATGGTAATGGGAGATCATGTTCCAGAAGCGGCGTAGCGCGGGTGCTGGAATCGTAATGCCAAGTTGTGGCAGGTCGCGCTCCAGAAACGTCTGGAGAAACTGGCGCCTCCACGCCAGCGAATCCGTCTCAGCGCGCGGAGTGTAGGCGAGTGGAAACCCGCCCCTCAGCCAATGACGGGCCTGAGCCGAAGCCCCCAAGTCGGCAAGTCGAAAGCCCTCCAAATAAACGGTCTCGAGGCGGCCGGCGAGCGACTCCGATGATTGCCGAAGCAGGTCGGGCGATGCACTGCCGAGAACCAGGAAACGCGCGGGAAGCGGCCTGCGGTCCGCCAGCACACGCAGAAGTGGAAACAGATCCGGACGGCGCTGGATCTCGTCGATCACCACCCATTTCTTGAGCGGACGCAATGCCGTGTCAGGCTCGGACAAGCGGGCGAGGCTCCGAGGATCCTCCAGGTCAAAGTAGTTGAGTGAATCGGGAGGAACAATCTCCCGGGCCAAGGTAGTCTTGCCGCATTGCCGGGGACCGAGCAGAGCGACAACACGGCTGCGCCGCAGAGCGGTACGGACCATCACAATGTCGGCGATTCGGACAATCATGCCGCCATTATACACCATGAAATCCTAACGGTCACCGTTAGAATTTCATGGTACGCCAAACCTCTATTCAACTATCCATTCACTGAGAGCTTAACGCGAAACGCCGCTGAAAGCGCATCGCTGCGATCGTTTTCACAGTCCCGCCTTCCTTTCGGCAATCAGCCCGCGAATCCTTTCCACAAACTCCGCCGCCCCCATATCCTCGGTCTTCTCTTTCCCGCGAGTCCGCACATTCACCCTGCCCGCCTCGGCTTCTTTATCTCCAACCACCAGCAGGAACGGCACTTTCTGCATCGCGTGCTCGCGAATCTTGGCATTCATCTTCTCGTTGCGCGCGTCGACCTCCACGCGCACGCCCGCGGCTCGCAACTGCGTCGCGACTTTCTCCGCGTACTCCACATGCCGTTCGGCGATCGGAATCATCACCGTCTGCACCGGCGACAGCCACACAGGAAACGCCCCGGCATAATGCTCAATCAGCACGCCGAAGAATCGCTCCACCGATCCATATAGCGCTCGGTGCACCATGACCGGCTGCTTGCGCGTCCCGTCCTCGGCGACATATTCAAGATCAAAACGCTGCGGCAGATTGAAGTCAAACTGTACGGTCGAAAGCTGCCACAGCCGCCCGATCGCATCCACCAGCTTGATATCGATCTTCGGCCCGTAAAATGCCGCCTCGCCAGGAATGACTTTGAACTCAATATTCAATTCCTGCAAAACTTTTTCAAGCGAGCCAGTCGCCTGATTCCACTGCTCTTCACTGCCAACAAAATTCTTGCGGTCATTCGGATCCCAGGTCGAAAGCTCGGTCTGAAACTTTTCGAAGCCGAAATCCCGAAGCACATCGCGCGCGAACTCCACACAATCGGCGATCTCTTTTTCGATCTGGTCCGGAGTACAAAAAATATGCGCGTCATCCTGCGTAAACCCGCGCACCCGCAGCAAGCCGTGCATCACGCCCGACCGCTCGTAGCGATACACCGTTCCCAGCTCGCCGAGCCGAACCGGCAAATCGCGGTACGAGCGCAGCGAATCTTTATAAATCAGAATGTGCCCTGGGCAATTCATCGGTTTCAGCCGATACTCGGCGTCATCCAGCTCCATAGCGTCAAACATGTTCTGCGCGTAGTACCCTTCGTGGCCGGAAGTCTGCCACAACTGCTTGCGCATGACGTGCGGCGTATAAACCAGCGAATACCCGCGCTTCACGTACTGCTCGCGCATCCAGTCTTCCATCTCTTTGCGAATGATCCCGCCCTTCGGATGCCAGAAGATCAGCCCCGGCCCAGCCAGTTCCTGAATCGAAAATAAATCCAGTTGCTTGCCGAGCACCCGGTGATCGCGCTTCTTCGCCTCTTCAATCGAGTTCAGGTAGGCGTCGAGGTCCTTCTTGGAAAAAAACGAAGTCCCATAAATCCGCTGGAGCTGCGGATTCTTCTCGTCGCCCAGCCAATACGCCCCGGCAATATTCAGCAGCTTGAACGCCTTGATCTTTCCGGTCGAAGGAATGTGCGGTCCGCGGCAAAAATCCAAAAACTTGCCGGTCTTATAAATCGAAATCTTTTCATCGGGCTTTGTAAATTGCTCGATGAAGTGACACTTCATAAAGTCGCCTTCACTCTTGAATTTGTCCAGGCCTTCAGTCCGCGCCACAAACTCGCGCGCATAAGGCAAATCCTGCTGCACCAGCTCCTGCATCTTCTTCTCGATCTTCTGGAGGTCCTCCGGCGTAAAAGGAGTTTCGCGATAAAAATCGTAAAAAAAGCCATTCTCGGTAGCCGGACCATGTCCAAGCTTGGTCTCTGGAAAAAGCTCCAGCACCGCCGCAGCCATCAAATGCGCGGACGAATGCCGATAAACCTCCAGCGCCTCGGGGTCCCTGTCAGTCAGAATGCGCAGGTCGGTGTCCTTCTCGAGCGGCCGAGTCAGGTCAATCAGATTGCCATTCGTCTTGGCCGCCAGCGCAGCTTCGGCCAGCCGCGGGCTGATCGTCTTCGCCACGTCGAGCGCAGTCGTACCCTTCGCAACTTCTTTCGTGCTCCCGTCCGGGAGCTTCACATGAATGCTGTCAGACATGATTGGCCTTTTTGTTTAAGTGAGTCTTTTAAGTCTAAGAGACGGGGAAAGGAGGGTCAAACATGCCGTCGCCTGCTCCTAGATCCGCGGCTTTTGCCGCATGACCAACGAGCACAGCGCGCCTCCAACCGATGTCAGAATTAATGCGACTACGAATGACCTCGCCAGTCCCGCGGGAGTAAACAGATCGTTTACCATGCTTTGAAACTGCGGCGACGCCGTGTCGATCCCGAATCTGTGCGCCAGCTGCGCCAGTGAATCAATCGACTCCTTTTGCGCGTGCAACATGATGATGGGAATGATGAAGATTGCATTGAGGGCAAACAGAACTATACCCGCAGCCGCTCCCAATCGGGCCCCGGCCCCGACGGCCGGGTACGATCCAGTCTTTCGCCGATAGAAATAAACCGACAGAGACCCCGTCAACACAATGCCCAGCACCGGAATCATTCCGATGAAAGTGCCGAGCGCTCCGGCCTTGAGCGCGGAACGCATGGCAGCGCCCTGGTCAACTAATCCGGAAGGCGTCCTAAGGGAACGGTCGAAATCAGGAACATGTGGACTGGGGACCGGTGGATCGGCAGCATCGTTCGAAGGCGCAGGGCTTTCTACAGCCGCAGCCATCATCTGCACATGAATCTGTGGCGCACGGCATTGCGGACAGAAGGGTCGGCCATCTTCGACGGCTGCCCCACACTTGTCGCAGGAATGATCCACAGATGTGAAACTAACGCAGACCGAAGCCGTCGGCAACTCGGTGCTGCGCTTTCCTCAAATCGTGCTGTCTTTCCCCGTATGCATGCGCACATACACCAGCGCGAAGCGCGTTCCCTTGCTGTTCGGCTTGACCGCCACGATATGTTGATCCCCCTCGGTTCCAACCTTCAGCTCAACGCCACCATCGTTGCTGTCACCCTTGTCGCACGCCACCGGCCGCTGCAAATCGTCGTTGCCATGACTATTGACGCGCCCGTGAGTGCTGTATTCTCCCTGGCACTGAATCGGCTTCCCGAATTTTTGGAGTTCCTTGTCGTAAAAAGCCGTGATCTTGCTAGGCGCATCGTCAGACAGAAACTCCGCCGCCACCACCTTCAGTTGAAATCCGGGCAGATCCAGGTTGACATTCGCGCTCTTCTCGTCGTCGCCGCTGTCTTTCGGCGCCGGCTTTGCGCCCGGGTACACGCTCAATCCCGCATCGTGAATATCCACGTTTTCGCTGACATGCAGATCGCCCACTGGAGACTGGATGTCGACGCGTTTCGATCCATCCTTCTCGCCGTTCTTGTCCACATTGATGCTGCACGCCGGCAGTACGCAAAGCGTGGCAAACAGAGCCCCCGCCATCAGTCCCGTGATCGCCCTGCGGGCAACGATTCCGGTGCGATCAACCATTTGAACTCCGAGCTTTTGATCCTCGAACCCGCTAGTTCTGAACATGCGAACCTCCTGAATCCGTACGGGCGGGGCGTTCCAGTCCCTCGCCACGATTTGCTATGCCCGGAATCGTAACCGGCAGATGACCGCCAATCGGAATCTCGCCAAACACTGCCTTCACCGCCGCCGTCTCAGATACGGTGGCGTTTGAAAACGCGCACACATAATTCTGTATCGCCGGAAAATCCCCAATCACATACGGATTGCCCATAGCCAAAACAACCGTGCGTGCCGCCGCTTGATTAAGTATCACATTCAGTAAACCAGCGCTTGCTTCGTCCATGGCCACAGTATTCTTCAATCCCGCTCCCGACTGAATCGCCTTGCCCGCCGTGGGAATCACATACACGCCCACAATCACATGTTCCGCCGCTTCCACCGCGGGCGCAATCACCGACTGCATGCCGGCAGCCGAGCGCGCATCGACATAAATAATCCGCGCATCCGGCACGCGCGCCAGAATCTCGCGCGCCAGCACGCGTCCCGACTCGGTGCGCATATCGTCGGAAAAAATTACCGCAACAAGACGGTTGCGCGCCTCTGTCACTGATTGATACGGAAGCGGAGCCTTTCCAGTTCCCGGCGTTCCCGCCAAATTCCCCTCCACCCGCAGCGGCAGAACCTGCCCGTTGTCCCGAACCAGCGTAATCGCTTCGTCCGCAATGCGTTGCCCAACCGCCAGGTTCTCTGGCGAGCCAACCAGTCGCTCCAGTTGGTCGATATCCACGAAGCGGTTTTTGTTCAATCCGAGCGAAGCCTTCAGCTCCAGAATCCGGCGTACGGATTCGTCCAGCCGCCCGCGGCTGATCTCCCCGCTCTTCACCGCCGCCAGCATGTCGCGATAACTGGCATCCAGGTCCGCCGGAATAATCAGCAGATCATTCCCTGCTTTGAACGCCTCCACCGCGGCGCGGCCTACATCGTTCGCATATAGTCGAGTCAATCCCGCCATATCGAGCGCGTCGGTCACGACGATTCCCTTGAATCCCATCTCTTCCCGAAGCAGCCCGGTAACCACCGCCTTCGAGGTCGTCGCCACGCGATTCGGTTCGGCATCGAGCGCGGGCACGGTTACGTGCGCCACCATCACGGCGTCGACGCCCGCCGCAATCGCGCGCTTGAATGGAGGCAGTTCCACCGCATCGAGCCGCGCGCGATCGCCCGTGACTTGGGCGACGCCCAGATGCGAATCGGTAGCCGTGTCGCCGTGACCGGGAAAATGCTTGGCCGTCGTCAGCATCGCGCCTTCGTGCGCGCCCTTGATGTAGGCTGCAACAAAGTCGCCTACCTGCTCCGGATCGCCGCCAAAGGAGCGCGTATTAATGATTGGATTGGCGGGATTCGAATTCACATCGGCATCGGGGAAGAAATTCCAGTGCACTCCGATCGCACGCGCCTCCTGCGCCGTAATGCGCCCAAATTCTTCGGCATTCTCGGGCTTTCCGGTCGCGCCAAATGCCATCGCATGAGGAAAGACCGTCGTGCCGTTGAGCCGCATCGAAACGCCGCGTTCAAAGTCCGCCGCAAAAATCAGCGGAAGCTTCGAGTTCTTCTGCAACCGGTTGAGCAATTCCGCCGCTTCGTACGGCTGGCTCTTCAAGAGCAGTGGGCCATCAGTCGGAACGGTCATCCCGAGCGATCCGATGTGATACTTGTGAACCTTGTCGCGCAGTTCCACCCAGACCGGATCGGCATCGTTCATGAACTGCACCTTCGCCCAGATCATGAAGAGCTGTCCGACCTTCTCTTCGTTCGACATTCTGCCCAGAGTTCTGTCGGCCCACTTGCGGCCCGCTCGGTCGAGATGGATCGGTCGCGGATGCGGGATGTGCGCCGAGCCCTTGCTCGGACTTTTATCTTTGTCTTTGTCCGAGGCGGAGCCGCCGACCGCGCCAAAAACGAAGACACAAACGAGCGCAGCTCGCAGGCAGGTTCGAAACATGCGAACGACGATAACAAATTCAGGGCTGTGCAACGCTATTAAGAGTTGGAAACCGCACAAGCGCGTAGCTTGGACGCGAAGTTCTACTTCGCCGGCGTCACCGACTTCAAATACGCCACCACCGCCTTGGCATCGGCCTCGCTCATGCGAAACGGCATCATCGGGAAACGCAGAGGCTTGCCCGTGGTCCAAATCCCGGTCGTCAGCAGCTTGACCATATCCGCGTCGTTTGCCGGAGGATTGCCTCCAATTCTTGGAGCAATCAGCGGCCAGTTGCTCATCGCGCCGTCGGCGGGCGCCCAGCGGACCGGCGCGCCTTGCAGCCATTGGCTGCGATCCAGGTTGCCGCTGCCGTCGCGCGGCGTGTGGCACTCGCCGCACATCGCCACCCCTTCGACCAAGTATTTGCCGCGCGCCACCTCGCCGCCGCTTTCAGGCGCGCTCCTCTCCATTTTCGCCGCCGACTTGTGAGTCTGCGCGTAGCTTCGTGGTGTGATCAGCGAAGCACAGGCCAGGGCGAACAACGTGATCATGAGCACTGTCTTTAAGGCACAGGAAGCACTCGAACTGCGCATTCCCATATTAAGCATTCCCACATTAAGAAAGAGACCCCGACCAATTTGCCGATGTTTCATCTCTTAGGCTCCTACGCTGAACGGCTCCTGCGAGGGGTACCCCCCCCGGGGTCCCGGTCTTTTGGAATCAATACTTTAGCGAAAAATTACCGCTAGGTCTTTGAGAAGTAATGACTTATAGGTAAAGTATTCAAAATACAGACTTAATCCGGCCTGCCGGGCTTTGCCAAATAACCAACCCATTGCGTTAACCCTGTTAATGATTCGACTGTGACATTGGTTATGTCAAGCGATTTCGACGAGTCTATCGCAAGTTTGGGCCAGCTTGATCCGTGTTGATCGCGGCATATTCGACAAATGAGTGCCGGGGACCGCAAGCATTCTACACGCGGGACCTTGCTAACATGATCGCCGCTTGCTGCGTTTCCAGATTACCTCCAAATCCATCAACCCAGACGACCTCCGGCTCTCTCCGGAACCACGTCATTTGCCGCTTGGCATAGTTACGATGCGCCTGCTGCGCCGCCCGCAATGCCGACTCGCGATCCAGTTCGCCGCGCAGGAATTGCAGAGCCTGCTTGTATCCGAGCGAAGAAAGCGGGCGCGCTCCGGGGCCATATTTCGCCAGCAAGGTTTCGGTCTCGGCGATTAGGCCTTCGTCGAACATCGTGGCCGCGCGCGCGTTAATGCGCGCATACAGCGCCTCGCGCTCGGGATTCAAGCCGATCCGCAATATGCGAAAGCCGGTAAGCGGCTCACGGCCTTCCTGCCAGAGTTCGGTCATTGGACGGCGCGCCGCCAGGCAAACTTCAATTGCACGAATCAGCTTGGGCACATCGTTGGCATGAATGCGCTCGGCGGCGGCCGAGTCCAGGCGGCGAAGCAGGCGGTGCAGATAGTTGCTTCCGCGCACGTCCGCACGCCGTCGCAAACGGTTGCGCAGCTCTTCGGAACGCTGCGGCCCGGCAAACAGGCCATCCAGCAGCGCGCGCAGATAAAGTCCGGTTCCTCCGCTGACGATCGGCAAATGCTGACGCGCGGCTATCTCGCCGATCACTTGCCGCGCCTGGCGCGCAAATTCTCCCGCGCTTACATCGCCTAGGGGATCGACGACGTCGACAAGATGATGCGGCACTTCCGCGCGTTCGGCTTGGGTTGGCTTGGCGGTGCCGATCTCAAACTCGTGGTACATCGCGACCGAGTCGCAGTTGACAATCTCACCGGAGAAACGCCGCGCGAGGGCCAGCGAGAGAGCGGTCTTCCCGCTGGCAGTCGGACCGAGCACGACGACGAGCAGAGGCAACTTCGCTGGCGTCAACGGCGTCGTCAACTCGAAAGCCTCAGCGCGCGCTCCAATTAATGTATTGCCAGTAGCGGACGATGCTCAGAATGAGCAGGAGGACGGCGATGACGATCAGCCCGCTGGCCTCGGCGGCATAAATAGAATGGCGTCGCCGGTGCCTGTCCTCGGCCTCCGGCTTCGATGGAGCAGTTGCAGCCACGCCGACATTGTAATCCCGACCGGCAAGTCGCGGTAGTCGCACGCAAAGCGGCCGCGCTGCCCCTGCTAGAATCGATCTATCCTCATGGAAGCATCCCGCATCCGAAATTTTGCGATCATCGCGCACATCGATCACGGCAAATCCACGCTCGCCGACCGGCTGCTGGAGCTGACCGGATCGCTCGCCATGCGCGAGATGCAGGAGCAGGTGCTCGACGCCATGGACCTGGAGCGCGAGCGCGGCATCACCATCAAAGCGCACGCCGTGCGTATGGTCTATCAGGCGCAGGACGGCCTGACTTATCAGCTCAACCTGATCGATACGCCTGGGCACGTCGACTTTTCCTACGAAGTTTCGCGCTCGCTGGCGGCTTGCGAAGGCGCGCTGCTGATCGTTGATGCATCGCAGGGCGTCGAGGCGCAAACGCTGGCGAATTCGTATCTGGCGATCAATCACGGGCTCGAAATTATTCCGGTCATCAATAAGATCGACTTGCAAAGCGCCGACATTCCTCGCACGAAAGAGATGATTGAAAGCGCGGTCGGCCTCGACGCCACTGACGCGCTCCTTATCAGCGCGAAGACCGGTCAGGGGGTGCCGGAAGTGCTGGAAGCGATCGTCAAGCGCATCCCGCCGCCGAAGGGCCAGCCGGAGCGGCATCTGCAAGCGCTGCTATTCGACTCCTGGTTCGATCCCTACCGCGGCGTAGTCGTGCTCGCTCGCGTGTTTGAAGGGACGCTGCGCGTGGGACAGAAAATTCGCTTTTGGTGGAACGGGCGCGTGTTTCAAGTGGAGGCGCTTGGAGTATTGACGCCGAAGCCGGTGGTGATCAACGAACTGGTGGCCGGCGAAGTCGGTTTCATCATCGCGAATATAAAGAACGTGGCCGACACCAAGATCGGCGACACCATCACCGATGACGAGCGGCCGGCAATCGAGCCTCTGCCGGGCTTTGAAGAGATCAAGCCCATGGTCTTCGCCGGACTCTACACGGTGGACGCGCACGAGCATACGCAACTGCGCGAGGCGCTCGAGAAGCTGAAGCTCAATGATTCGTCATTTTTCTTCGAGCCGGAAAGTTCGGTCGCGCTGGGCTTCGGCTTCCGCTGCGGCTTCCTGGGCCTGCTGCACATGGAGATCATTCAGGAGCGGCTGGAGCGTGAGTATAACCTCGACCTGATCACGACCGCGCCCGGCGTGCGCTACCTGATCCATAAGACCGACGGCGAGATTATCGAAGTCGACAATCCGTCGCGCTGGCCGGACACTAGCGAGATCGCCAAAGTTGAAGAGCCCGTGATTCTCGCGGTCATCCTGACCAATGAAGAATATGTCGGCGGCATTCTGAAGCTGGTTGAAGAAAAGCGTGGCAAGCAGAAGAGCTTCGAATACGTCAGCTCTTCACGCGTCATGCTGCAATACGAACTCCCGCTCAACGAGATCGTGCTCGATTTCTACGACCGCCTGAAGTCCGTCTCTCGCGGCTACGCGTCGCTCGACTATCATCTCTCAGGAACGTGGGAGTCGCCGATGGCCAAGCTCGACATTATGGTCGCGGGCGAGCCGGTCGATGCGCTTTCTACCATCATTCACAAGGATTTTGCCTACGAGCGCGGCCGCGCGCTCGCCACCAAGATGAAAGAACTTATTCCGCGACAGATGTTCGAAGTCGCGATCCAGGCGGCGATCGGCGCAAAAATCATCGCCCGCGAAACCGTCCCGGCGATCCGCAAGAACGTGCTCGCCAAGTGCTACGGCGGCGACATCACGCGCAAACGAAAGCTCCTGGAAAAGCAAAAAGAAGGCAAGAAGCGCATGAAGCGCATTGGGCGCGTCGACATTCCGCAGGAAGCGTTCTTAGCCGTACTGAAAGTTGGCGAAGGCAGCAGCTAGGGTTCGTTTCGGAACTGGGTTTCGGACTCGCGCCTATGGGCGAGTCACTACCTCGTTGGGTCCCGAGGGCAGCACGAAGGTGACACCTTGATCTCGGTTCGTCTTCACGGTGGCGGGAACGTCAAGAGCCGAGATTTGAATTTGATTCAATCCATATCCGGTCTGTCCGTCATTCCTGAGATTCCTGCGGTGCGCGTAAATGACGCGGCCCACGATGGCATAGTCCGCCACTTCTTCGCGATGGCCATCGCGGTAGATGAGCATGGTAGGCGGAAGGGGCTGCTGAGCGATCTGCGACGGAGTCATCGTTGGGCGTGACGTCGTTTCAAGTGCGGAAATGCGGCTGGCGCCAGCGTCAGGCTGAGCCGGTCGCGCAACTCCTCCATAGCGCACATAGTGATCACCCTGCAACTCAATCAGCAAGGAAGCAATTCTGGTGGTCGGCACATCGGCTGTACCCGGCGATTGCAGAAGAACCAACTGCGACGGGGCAGACTCAGGCATCGCCGTTCCGAAAGGATAATCGTCGTAGAGAAACGCCGTGTCGCCGAGGAAGTAGCCGCGCGCGAGCGCATCGCGATGATGGCCTCCGAATGAGCCTCCGAAAGCGCGAGCACCCCGGGCGGAGCCGTGAAATCCGCCGCGCATCTGCGCCCCACAAGCCAGTGAAAGCAGCGCCACTGCCATCACCGCGAAAATGAGTCTGCGTGCCATCTGTTGGCCACGATTGTACCGCTTTCCGAAATCTTGCCAACGAAATGCTTGACCGGATGGCTCGACGAATGTGCCGTGAAAACAGCCGGAATCCCGTGGAATCCGACTGATACAGCCTTTGCCGTATGTGCAAATCTCAACTTGGGGCACGAAAGTGCTGATTCGGGAGCAGCTTGGTGACTAGCACGAATCGTAGAGTTAACCAACTTAGAAACATAGCCTTAGAGCAGTTTTCCGGGGACCGGATGAGCTCCATCCGCTTCTGATTTGTGACGCGCCCAGCGACCAGTCCTTCCCATCCACAATATTTTCCACAGGGCTGGAGCGGCGGGAGCCCGCGCACGTCGCGAAACATGGCTCCGCTGCTGGAGAGCCGCTGCGGAGAGTCCGCCAAACCTTGCATGGGGCTCTGGGCAAGCCTCACCGCTGTCTACTGTATCGTGTCGCCGGGCTCGTTATTGCCGTCCGCCAGATTGGCAAAGCGGGTGGAATTGTGCAGGAACGCCAGGTGGAATTTGCCGATTGGCCCATTGCGCTGCTTGGCCATGATGATCTCGGCCCGGCCCTTAAGTTCGAGGTCGTCCGGCTTGTATAGCTCTTCGCGAAAAATGAACATGACTACGTCGGCATCCTGCTCAATCGATCCGGATTCGCGCAGATCGCTGAGCTGCGGGCGATGGTCGCCGCCGCGGCTCTCCGGGGCGCGGCTGAGCTGCGAGAGCGCAACCACCGGAACCTGCAATTCTTTGGCGATACCCTTCAGCCCGCGCGAAATCGCCGAAACTTCCTGCGTGCGATTCTCGAAGCGCTTGCTCCCTCCGGACATGAGCTGGAGATAGTCGACGATCAGCAGATCGAGCTGGCCATGGGTCTGTTTCAGACGGCGGGCCTTGGCGCGCATTTCGCTGAGCGTGATGCCCGCCGTGTCGTCGATAAACAATGGCGCCTCGGCGAGCTCGGCGGCCGCGCGCAATAATTTCTCTTTATCGTCCTTCCATAACGATCCGGTGCGAAGCTTGTGGGCGTCAATGATGGCGCGCGAACTCAGCAAGCGCTGAAGTAAAGCTTCCTTCGACATTTCGAGAGAAAAGACGCCGACGGTTTTCCCGTCGTCAATCGCGGCGTTTTCAGCAATGTTCATCACGAACGACGTTTTTCCCATCGAGGGCCGCGCCGCCAGAATCACCAGGTCTGATTTTTGAAACCCGCTCGTCATCTCGTCGAGGTCGGTGAAATGCGTTTCGAGGCCGGTGATGCGCTGGCCGCGCTGCATGAAGGCATCGATCCCGCCGGAATCGCGGATGGTATCGCGGATGCGCTGAAAGCCTTGTCCAATGCGCTTTTCGGAGAGCGCAAAAATGGCCGCTTCGGCCTCGTTGAGAATGTCGTCAGCGTCATCGGCCTGCTCGCTCGCTTTGGCGATCGCGCTGCTCGCCACGCCAATCAGACCGCGCAGAATCGCCTTGTCGCGCACGATGCGGACATAGTGCTCGATGCTCGGACGGTCGGGAACGCCGTCCAGCAGGCTGGAGATGTATGGGTAACCGCCAACCGCGTCCAGATCCTTGTTTTGATCGAGTTCCTCGGGCAGCGTGATGACGTCGATGGGCCGGGATGATTCGGACAGGTCCATCATGCGCGAGTAGATGCGGCGATGGGAATCTAGGGAAAAGTCCTCGGGCTTCAGATGCTCGGCCGCTTCGTTGAAGGCGTGATTATCGAGCAGGATCGCGCCGAGAATGGAACGCTCGGCTTCGACGTTCTGGGGCATGCGTCCGACGTTGGTGTCGATGGTGGCCACGATGTTGAGGTGAGTGCGAGTCATCGTAATTCTTTTCCGGCTGTGAATGCTCAAAAGCCGTTCGGAAAACTCGTCCCAAATTCTTTTCCCGACTCTTTCGATTTCACTCTTTGATTTCAAAGAGTATGGCACGAGGCGAATAAAAAGAGAATACATTTGTAGTTGCGCGGATTGTCACGTTTCCCGCGGACGCCAAACAACACGCGGACACAGAAGAATGTTTCCTGCCGTAGGGATGCCGATGCCAACTCATTGACGACAAACCTTCCAACCACAACCCACCTAAGGTATACAGCTTTTTGATGATGCGAATTGGACAGTTTCCTGTATCGACCCGGAGCACTCGAGCAAGGAAAATGGGCCAATATGTATCGAGACCCGAAGACGATCTACCAATCGAATGACCCATCAGGAGATGACCGGTCGAAGCTCGTTCCCTCTACGCCGCTGGGCGAAACCGTCAGCAAAAGCGCCCTTGAAAATCAAAACTCGCCGCTCGCCCCAAACGCCGAGGCGAACCCGGAGTTTGCGAGATGGTGGAGACGATGGGCATCGCGGGTGCGGCGCATCAGTGTACGGAAAAATCCGGCGCGACGAATCAAGATCGATCCGCGCAACTCAAATCTGAAAGCCGCGCGGCCAATTTCAGCGGAGTGCGAATTCACGCGGTACTTGTGAGCGTCCCTCAGAATTCATGACCACGACGACAATGACAGCCTGTGGCAAATCAAACCTGCGCACGGAGCCGGTCCTGCATCTGCGCGTGCCGAGCGATCCTTCGCGGTCGCCGCAGCCCTTCCCAGCTCCCGAACCGATTCCAACGCCCGTGCGGGGACCTTCACCGGACGGTCCGGAGAACCCCGATGTGCCTTTGCCTGGCCCGGATCCAATTGAACCAAGCCAAATTTAATTTCCTTGAATCTGTAAGGGCCGAGGACGGCAAACTCTCTCGCCTCTCACGTGCGACCGGTGACCGGTGACCGGAAAAAACAAATGCGGCTCGGGCCAGCCACCCAAGCCGCATTGTTGTCGCGGATGCTCCCGACTGCCGTCTTCCGCCAGGGACGGAAGATCATCGCGTCCGCGCTCCGAAGAGCGCGATGCAGCGATGCCAACTGGGGCTCTCGCCTCAGGTTTTGAAATTCAGCGCTTCCATCCTGCCTTGGAGGAGGATTTCGGAGGAGGCCGCAATGCCCGGGCTCCGGCTCACTGGACATGAAACCGGAATTCCCCCGGCAACTCACCCTCGAGAGAGTCACCGGCAACACTGAATTTTGGCCGGCAGCGCTCGGAAACTTCGCGCGCTTTGGCTGCCGATCACTTTGCCGGAGGCTTGGGGTGAACGCAACCGCAAACTGCTGCAGCCTTGTGCAAAAGATGTGGAGCGAAGAAAGTTCCTGTGGAAGAGTACGGATAACGAGGGCAGATATTGGGAAGGTTGCTTGCTGTGGTTTGCCGCTCGGCTGGAGAGGCGAGGGTGGTGGTCGCTCCATGCCTTACAATAGCGCCGATGATTGCGCACCTTCGCGGAACTTTGCTGGCGAAACATCCGAATCAGGCGATCGTAGAGACGCATGGCGTGGGCTACGACGTGACCATCAGCGTGCCTACATTTTCGGAGATGCCGGCGGCTGGGAGCGAAGTTGCGCTGCACATTCATACCCACGTTCGTGAGGATGCGCTCAGTCTGTACGGGTTTTTGCGGCTCGCCGAGAAGCATCTTTTTGAAAAATTGCTGACCGTCAGCGGGATTGGTCCAAAGCTCGCCATCACGATTCTCAGCGGCATGCCGGTCGATGAGATGGTGAATGCCATTCGCGGCGGCGATGTGGCGCGGCTGACGCGGATTCCAGGAATCGGCAAGAAGACCGCCGAGCGCATGGTGCTTGAGTTACGCGACAAATTGCCTGCGGGAACGGGCGCCGCGGCAGTCAGCGTGGCGGCGGCGACTCCGGTAGAGGAGGACGTTGTTTCCGCGTTAGTTAATCTCGGCTATCAACGGGCGGCGGCGGAAAAGGCGTTGCTTGCCGCACGGAGCGCGGCGAGGGATGCTAAGAGCTTTGAGGCTTTGTTTCGAGAGGCGCTCGGAGCGTTGGCTAAGTGAGGAACAATTTCTACCGCCGAGACGACGAGAAAAGCGCTTTAGGTTTTTCAAGAGATAGATTTTCTTGGCGCCCTTGGCGTCTCGGCGGTCAATTATCAGTTCCCCACGAAGCGGAGATATAAGTCGCGGTCCAGGCGGCAGGCTTCCGCCATTTCTTTTACTTTTTCCCAGGCTTCCTTCTGCGATTCGTCGCGCGCGCGGTCCTGGACTCGCTCCCATTCTTGCAGGAAAAATTCCATTTGCAGGTGATTGAAGACGGTCTTGCCGAAGGGATCGATGCCGCTTAACAGGACGAAGTTGGGCTCCGTGGAGCCGGGGACGACTCCGTTCAAGATGACCCATTCGCTGCGTTCGCCGAGATCGTCTTCCAGCTTCACTACCAGAGACATTGGAACTCGCAATCGTGCTGGCCGAAATGTATCAGTCTTGGGACGCGATTCCAAGCGGGAATGAATATTGGGAGTAACGCGCCGGAGTTAGGGCGACGCCTTGTGGCGGCGGGACGCCTCCCAACGACAGCCGGATGAGCCGCCGGCGCGAGTTAATTAGATATATGAATCTAGGCTTCGCCGGCTCGGGCTCCATGTTGAAAATGGTATTGGAGAATTTTTGCGGCTAGCGCTGGGCTTACCTGGCCGGCTTCGCCTTCTTTCCCGCCCAGGGAGCGGACTACTTCTCCCCGGCAGACTACTTCCGTCGCGGCCAGACCTGCGATTTCTACCGGCAACACCAGGTTGATTTCCAGTTGGGCGCTCGGCTGGAGCGATTCGTTGGCATGGAAGAGCATGCCGGAGCGGCTTATGTTTTCGGTGGTGCCGGGACGCCAGCTTTTTTCTCCCACCTGCCGATAACGCAGCGGTAGTTGGAGGTTGTAGCGGCGCGCGCGGAACGGCGGAATCTTTTTTTGTCCGGTGATGGTTTGTCCAATTTCTTGTCCAGTGGCGGCGCTGGCTTGAGTGTTGTGCTGCATCACGACCTCCTGAGGGATCGGTTCTGAGTCGAGCAGCTCCCGCACTCTTTCTTTCAGCGCGGGGAGGCTGAAGGGCTTTTGTAGAAGGTTGATGCCGGCTTCGAGCAGGCCGTCGTGGCCGATGGCATTTTCGGTGTATCCCGACATGTAGAGCACGCGAATTTCGGGACGCTGACCCGTGACTTGGGTGGCGAGTTCGCGGCCATTCATGCCGGGCATTACCACATCGGTGAGAAGAAGATCGATCTTGCCTTGATGGCCGTCAACGATTTGCAGCGCGGCCGCGCCGTCTTCGGCTTCCAGGATTCGATAGCCCTGTTTCTCGAGATACTGTTGGGCGAGCCTTCGGAGATTCGGTTCGTCTTCGACGAGCAAAATAGTTTCCTGGCCGCGCTCGGCGCTGGGAAGTCCAAGATTCTCCGGTGCAAGGACGGGTTCTTCACGAACATCGGCGCGCGGAAAATAGGCACGGAAGGCGGTGCCACGCTGCGGCTGGCTGTCGACGAAAATATAAGCGCCGCTTTGCTTCACGATCCCGTAAACGGTGGACAGGCCGAGGCCTGTGCCCTTGGCGCCTTTCGTCGTGAAAAACGGCTCGAAGATGCGGGATTGTGTTTCATTGTCCATGCCAATACCCGTATCGCTGATGGAGAGCATCACATAGTCTCCCGGAAGTACGGGCTGGTGCATGCGCGCAAAGTTTTCGTCGATAGTGACATTGGCGGTTTCGATGGTGAGCTTGCCGCCTTGCGGCATGGCGTCGCGCGCGTTGACGGCGAGGTTCATGATGACCTGATCGATCTGGCCGGGATCGGCGCGCACGGCGCCCACCGCGGGGGCCGGGACCATGACCAGGTCAATGTCTTCGCCGATCATGCGGGTTAGCATTTTGAGGTTCTCGGTGACGACTTCGTTCAGGTCGAGAACCTTGGGCGCAAGGATCTGCTTGCGGCTGAAGGCCAGCAACTGCCGCGTGAGCGAGGTGGCGCGGCGGGTGGCGTTCGAAATTTCCTGGGCGGGGCCGCGCAGGCGTGGATCGGGTCCGAGGCGCTCGAGCAGAAATTCGGAGTAGCCGGAAATTACCATCAACAAATTGTTGAAGTCGTGCGCGATGCCGCCGGCGAGCCGGCCGATGGCTTCCATCTTTTGGGCCTGATGGAGTTGCAGTTCCAGGGTTCGGGTCTCGGTAATGTCTTCCATAAAAATCTCGAAGTTGCTGCCTTCTGGTCCGTTTGGAATCACTCTTCCAGAAATGCGGACTGCTATGGGCGAATCATTTTTTGTGAGGCAGTCGATTGTGAGATTGTTGAATTCCTTGCGCGCACGAAGATAATCGGCAATTTGAAACCATTGCTGAGCGTCGGCGTAGAGGCTGCCGAGATGGCGGCCCGTCAGTTCGGCGGAACTTGAGTAACCAAACATGGCGATCAGCGCGGGATTTGCGTCCTGAAGAATTCCAAACGAGTTGCAGCGGCAGATGCCGTACGGGGCATTCATGACCAGGGAGCGAAAGTTACTTTCGGATCGGCGCAGGCTTTCCTGAGCGGAGCGGAGCGCGGCGTTGAACCAGCAGATCAGCAGCGCGACTGCAAAAAACAGCGTGAGGTGCGCGATCGCCCGGCGATATTCGGCGGGAGTCAGATTCCCGGCAAACGAGTAGTAGGCGCTGACCGTCAGTGCGAAAGAAGTCGCAGCCAGGCCAGGCTTCCATCCGCCGTACCATGCGCTGACCATGACCGCGACCGCGAATACCACGAGCCGGCTCTCGGCCAGATCGGAAAAAAATAAAGTCGGGATCAGGGCGAGCAGCGTGCTGAGGAGAGCGACCCCATACCGCAGAATGGGAGCGCGTGCCGGAGGAACGGCGAAAGCGTTGAGAAGGGGGAGTCTCATGCGTGTGATGATGCTAAGCGTTCATTGAGAGCGCGGCGAGTTACGCCGGTTCATTTGCTCGCCGCATTTTTCCTGGCGGCGCAGTGGCCAGACGGACAACGAAGATGTGCGCGGCGGACGAAGGACTTGCAGTGAAAAGCGTTGTGCACAGCCTAATCTCAGACGGCGATTTGGGCAAACGCCGAGAGGCCAAAAGTGCGGGTGAGGAATAAAGACTTGCAATAGCAGAGGACAAACTAGGAAACTAACGGGACATTGCGGGAAGAAACACCATGAACATTGGCATTTTCGGCGGAAGGTTCGATCCAATTCATCGGGGACATATTTCGCTGGCGGCGGCGGCAGCAGATCGGTACTCGCTCGGGCGTGTCTTGTTTGTGCCGGTCAACGTGCCTCCGCATAAGGAGCGCGGGGACGTTACCGCCTTTGCGCATCGCTATGCGATGGTGGCGCTGGCCACGGCAGACGACAAGAGATTCGTGCCCTCGCTGTTGGAGGGGCCGGAGGCGGGGCTTCCTTCCGCAGGATCGGAAGTGAAGGTTCGCGCTGGGCGTGCGGTCGCGGCCAGCGCTCCGCCGAACTATTCGATTGATACCGTGCGGCGGTTGAAGGCTTCTCTCAAGAAGGCCGACCGGCTTTTCTTTTTAATTGGGATCGATGCCTTCCGCGACATCGCGAAATGGCATGAGGCACGGGCGCTTTTGGCGGAGTGCGAGTTCGTGGTGGCAAGCCGTCCGGGATATTCGCTGCGCGATGTGGCGGAGGCTTTGCCCGAGGCGCTGCGGCCGGCAGCGGCTGTGACAAAACCGTTTCACAAGCAACCAGCAAGTGGGGATCTGGTTTTGCCGGGAGTGACGCTACATCTGCTGGAGGGCGTGCATCAAAATGTCTCGGCGACAGCGATTCGCGAGGCCGCTGCGCACGGGAAGCCTTTGGCGAGGTGGTTGGATGCGCGCGTGGCGGAATATGTGAAGAAGGTTGGGTTGTATCGGGAGACTAAAAGAGCATTGCAGAGGTC
>JBAQJF010000242.1:0-3845 GCA_049300195.1 Terriglobales bacterium
GAGTTTAGCAGGATTGTGCAAATGGCCGCGGATTCACAGGGCGCAACTGTTATGTCGAACCGAGGGTACGAGCACAGACTCAGCTCAAACGCGCCCCGCGCCCAGACGCATGGATAGCCTCACGGAAACATAAGCGGCAAGCAGTGCCGCCGCCGTCCAAGCCACGCTCGTGCCGGCGAAGCCGTGCGCCGAAGCGGGCAACCAATCCCATAAAGAGGAAGAGGAGGACGCAATCTGCGCAGTCACCTCCCCGTGGCTGAGCTGAACGATAGACGCGGCTCCCGCCACAACCACCACCACCAGCGCCAAAGCCGCAAACACCAGCACCGGCAGCGCGCGCTTCCACGGAAATGGTATGGGCGCTGGCGCGGCCGCTTCCTCGCGCACCGCCTCCATCACCGAAGCCGCGAAGCCCGAGGAGGGCTGGATGTCGTCACGCTTCGAGAGAATGCGGTCCAGTTCACCGTGATTCATGTTCCCTCCCGTCTCCATCCTATCTCTTTCCAGTTGACCTTCGAGTTCAGTTTCGAGTTGTCCTTCGAGATCTCTTTCGAGATCGCCTCCCATATCTCCTCCCAATGTCCAGCCCGCCGCTGACGCCGCCGCACGCCGCAACCTCGCTTCGGGCTTAAGCCAGTCCGGCATCATGCTTCCTTCAGCCGCGATGCGGCCAGAAACTGCGGCAGCTTGCCGCGCAGTATTTCCCGTCCGCGAAATAAACGAGCCTTGAATGTTCCCTCTGGGACGCCCAGGCTGCCGGCCGCCGCCGGAACATCCATTTCGTGAAAATAAAAAAGGACCAACGCCTCGCGATATTTCTCCGGCAACGCAAAAACCGCGCGCCGCACCGCGCGATCGCGATCTTCCTCTTCCACCCCGCCATCCTGCGCCCGCGGATCGGCCGGCTCGCGCACCTCGTCGATCGAAACGTACACCGGAATGCGCCGCAGTTCGGAGCGATAGAAATTAGTCGCGAGCGCGAACAGCCACGTCGAAAACGCAGCTTCCTTCCGCCACTGCTTCAGATTGCGGTAGGCCCGCAAAAACGCCTCCTGCGCCATCTCCTCGGCGCGCCCGCGGTCATGGCAAAAGCGGTAAGCCAGATTCACCAGCGGCGACTGCCACCGCCGCACAATCTCCTCGAAGGCGGAAATCTCGCCTCCGAGTACCCGTTCGACCGCAAGTTGGTCGTCGGCAGCAGTCATTCTCATTGCCATGGCCACAGGATTCCGTCCACAAGGGTACGACAGGACTTCGCGCCGGGCGGTTGCATTATTTTGAAGATGGACGTGGAGCGTGGACAATGAGCGTAATCGCGATTTTGCAACAACTACTGAGGCCTCTCATCCGACCGCGCTTTCCAGAGTTGACATTCGCGGACTAGTGTTACAGCCCCGATTATGCCCGCCAACAATGGAATTGCCGCCACAACCCAGAGCACCGGGTTTCGGAGAGCGCGGTTCATAAGGGGCACGCCCCACACGCCCGCGATGAGCATACCCAACCCCACTATCGCCACGAGAGGGTCGAACTTCGAGTCGTACTTTTTCCAGAGAAGACGCATTTTCCCAACATTCAACGCTGTCTCGATCAGTCTAGCTTCCCGATGCTTGTCCGTAGACACATCTAAAACCCGCGCTTGTACCAGCTGACGACATAGGTGAGGAGAATTGCAAGCGGCGGTAGAAAGCCCAACAGAACGGCCCATTTTTGCAGCAACAACAATCCAATCCCCGTCACGGTGAAATACGCTGCAATCCATCCAAGAAAACTCCAGTCCGGCCCGTGGTAGTACATCCGAGACCGAAGATTCATGAAGTACAAACCCCAGAACAAGACCGCGACGAGCAGACCGAATAAGCCGACGATCCGCATCTCGATCCGCTGACGAACCGAGCTGGCTGTTTTGCCGAACATCATCTTCCCGTTTTCTCCAAAGCCCGCGGGGCACGTCTTAATGCCCGCCTACCCAACTCTGCGCCTTAGTAAGAAGGCGAAGCAAGATTACTATCGTGAAATACGAGCTTGTAAGGCAAAGGTCAATTGTTTAAACCGGGCGATTTCACGAATCAATCCTCGGCCACGGGGGGTGTGGTGCAAGGGGCAAATTTACCAGTCTTGCGACATAGAAAGTATCTTGAAGAGGAAACCTCTTTACCGCCGCCCGTCATGTGCGGGTTGCGCGTAACCTTCCGGCACCTTAAAGAAGGCGGCATCAGGCTCCGCACGGCTAACTTCGTCCACCGTCAGAGTGCTGCTTTCCTTGCGTGGGTCGCTATGTTTGATCATTACGTAGATGCGGAGATCCTGCGAGTACCAATGTTCGTCGGTAATAACTACCTCTTTCCCGCCGTTCTCGCCCGGCAGGGTCTGGGTCTGCCGCATCCCGTGTGCGGGCACGCCCGCGATCTCGCGAATGCCGAGGTCTTCTTGTTTCGTAAATTCGCTGGGCGGGGCATCCCCATCGGGGGCAGCAAACCGAATCGAAGGTGGTTCGGTCGAAGGTGGATGACTTATGGTTATGGTCCAGAAGGTCCGCTTTAAGACGTCGATTTCGGTCGAGATGCGAGTCTGCGGATCATACAAGTGAATGTTTAGAAGTTTCGGCGTGTCAGTGCTGGACACGGGGATGAAGGATCTTAACTCGTTGTGGATTCGTCCCTGGCTGTCGCGGGCAATCTCGCGCGTCGAATTGTATTTCGTTGAATTGTATTTAATGACGAGCCCGTCCTTACCAATTTCGGTTCGTTCAATCTTCACGACCGCACTGAAGGGCGCATTTGGAACGGGCGTCAAGAAAAAGCTTTGAGCAGAAGCACGTGGCGAGCAGACGGCCAGGACACAAATGAAGGAAAAGGAAACGAGGGATAACCACTTGCCCATGTGGAACCTCCACGACGCTGCTTCGGGCCAGAATACTCCCGGTACCCTTGGCCGAGCAATCCGAGGACTTTCTAAGTAGGCACACGGAGTTCATTAGAGTATTGAAATCCGGCAATTTCACTCAGAGCCGGTTGTGAGTGTAATCGGGATGTCTCGCCAGCTATCGCCGCTTCCAAACGACAAACTGACGTTTCGAGTCACAGAACCCCTTTGGGGGTGATGATCACAAGGCAGCCGAGCGTCAGACCGCCGAAGAACAATGAGAAACGTGCTGGCTTAGCTCCACAAAGGCCACATAACATCGCAAGCGCGCTCGAACCGAGAGGCAGAAAAAAGAACCAGCTTAGAGGAACCACAAAGAGCCAATCCAGGGGAATCATGAAGCCGAAGAACATGAGAAACAGAGGGATCGCAAGCGCAACAGAGAGGGCAATGCATCCGAATAATGAGACTGAAACTCGCCACCGAGGCATATCTCCATCGGTGCGGGCAGTTGCAGACTGCGTCCACGCCAGCGGGATGAATAGAACCGGGCCTGCGAGAACAATCAGGAAGGCATCATCCTGCAGCCCCCTCGGCAGCCTTTCGCCGAAACGAGAAGACGCAAGGATTGAGAGGACGATGAAACAAGCAAGTATCCACGCCCATTTAGGCCACCCTCGATCTATCTGACCCAACGGCGCGCTTCTCACGAGGTGATCTTAAATGGGCCGTGCTGCCTTGGTCCATATTACTTTCGTCCTCTATATCTACACTCGGAGACACGGGCGCGGGAACGTCAAATATTGTCATCAGGCCTTAGTGCTCATCGACGTTAGTCCCCGCCGGAACAGCCCTCAAGAAAATGCAACCGCAAGCCCCCCGCCCCGGTCATACCTAGCGAAATCGAAAGAATGTCGCAAGGAGGATCCAATGGACGGTATCGGGGGCATTGCAAGCTTGGGCGTATTTCTGATTCCCAT
>JBAQJF010000243.1:0-2231 GCA_049300195.1 Terriglobales bacterium
GTACTGGAACTTTATTGAAAAGCCGACGTAGCGCGCTGTCGCTGGAACAAAGGCCAATCAGGTCTTACCTCGGAATCCGGTACCGGCCGAGAACTCGACCCCCACCACGTAGCTTCCCTTCGAATAGTTGCAGTATCGAACCGAGCCTCGGCCGGAAATCCCGCGTTTGGCATCGTTGCAGGAGACCGAAGTCCGCGCCGGGATCTTCTCGGATACCTGCAGTTGCAATCCGTGGGTCGAAACGTTCACCAGCCGGGCGTTCATAACGCGTTCCTTCCCCTCCGAGTCCTCCCACAGGATCCGGAGCGAGCCGCTCGCCGCGTGCCGCACCCGCTTTCTCGCCTCTTTTCCCGACGTTGCCGTCAAGGACTGCTGGGCCCAGAGTGCGGATCCGGTGTAGGCCTGCGTCAGCGCAGCTTCTTCAATCCGAAGCTTCGCGGCGTATTCGCCGACCGCGTCCCAATCGGCCGCTTCGTACCGGCGTACCAATTCAAGCACCAACCGGAAACGGTCGTTCGCGTCGGAGGTCCCGAGAATGGCGTGCTCGATTTGCGGCACAATCTTGACCTGCGCCAGCGCATCCGCGATGGGAAGATCGATCAACGCGTCCAGTAGAGAGAACAAGCCCATCAGGAACGCAAATTCTTGTTGCGCCATCCCCGACAATTGAGCCAGGCGTTCACAAAGGCGCGCGCGAACCAGCGACTGGACAATCAGTTCGTGCGGTTTGTCCTTGGCCATCACCGGCAGCGTCGCCAGCGCCACCCAGTGGCGAACCCCGGATTCTCCGATCAGCGCCAGCGCATGATCGATCGACCGAACTTCCGCGCTCCGCGTAAATAGAGCCGAATTGGCAAAGCGCAAAAGCTTGAACGCGAGCGACACATCCGCGGAGATCAGTTTCTCCAACTCCCCGAAATCCAGGTCCGAATTCTGCATCATCGCCAGCAACTTCAGCGAGGTCAGCTTCACCGATGGGATTTGCCGTCCGCGGACCAGCACGGGCCGCGTGAAAAAATATCCTTGGAAGAAATCGTAGCCGGCGGCGTGAGCCCAGTCATACTCCTCTACCGTTTCCACCTTCTCCGCGAGCATCAGGATGCCTTTCGGCTTATGCAGGCCGATCAGCCGCTGCTGCTCCTCTCTCGACGTCGCCCGCATGTCCAGCTTGACGATCGTGGCAAAAGGGATCAATGGCTCAGTTTGCGGTCCGCGCACGAAATCGTCCAGCGCGATGCGATAGCCTCGCTGTTCGAGATTTCTGCAGGCAGCCAGGACCTCTTCATCCGGCACCACCGACTCCAGCACTTCGACCACCAGCATCTCCGGCGGCAGCATTTCATGTAAACCGCCCACCAACAGCGTGCGATCGAAATTAATGAACGCTTTCTTGCCGTCGAGCAGGTGATCGAGGCCCACCGACAGCAGGCTATTCGCCAGAACTCTCGTGGTAGCCATAGCCCCGTCGACGCCGTCGAACGATGTGCTTTCCGCGCTTGCGCGAAACAGGAGCTCGTAGCCGTAAACCTTGCGGTTGCGATCAAATATCGTCTGCCGGGCGACAAAAACGTCCATTTTTTGCGATCGTAACAGTGCGCAGGTGGATCTTGGATTAAACGCCGAAGGTTTATGTTAACGCATTTTCCCGAATGCGTCTCGCGAAAATGCTCGTAAGGCGGCGTCCGGTCTGGCTCGCCCACTCAAGCGATAATTCGTGCTGGTGAGGTCTAATGCAGGCGAATGCCGATGCAGAAATCATCACCGCTCGCGACACAATAACGCACTTGCCCGGACACGACCCGGTCGGGCAGTTGAATCTGGACGGGTCGTCGGGGGAAAATGAACCCCACTTGAAGCTGCAACCCTGCAGTGGATGCGCTCAGCACGCGCGCTTGAATCGCGGGAGCCGTGGGAGTCCGCGAGTCGAGGATCTTCACTAGCGCTCGCCCGCTAGCCTGCCTTCGCGGTTCCTTGCGCCGATCCTCCTGCCCATCCTGTTCGAATCGCACTCCCTTGTCGAGTCGAATGTGTCTCATCGCCTGCTTCAATGTCTCGACGGCTCTGGTCACCAACAGATTCGGCATTAGATCGCTCCTGGCGAACGCGCCTAGGAATGCACGCGTCGGGCCAGTCTTTGAATCGCTCCAAAAACATTAGCAATTCAAACGAATCTTACCACAGCCTCAGCCTTGCAAACTCCTGAATCCGGTATCTTTTCCTAAGGCCTCCGG
>JBAQJF010000244.1:0-1633 GCA_049300195.1 Terriglobales bacterium
GTCTTCACCGCTGCGGAATCCTAAAGCGGCTTCAAAGTTTAGAGACTCCGATCGTTTCATGGCGCGCGGGCCAGCGCCGCTACCGCATTCAGACTCAGAGATTCGATGGGAGAGACAAGGTGGGTGAGCGCACGCCTATGCGACAGCCAGGGATTCAGTCGCCCACTGTTAGGCGCTACGTTCGAGAAGAGATTCAGCGCCGAATCTTATCTGGCGAGAGCCGGCCGGGCGAACGCGTGGCGCAGCAGAGTTTGGCCAAAGAGCTGGGAGTGGGGCAGGGAAGCGTACGAGAAGCTCTGGTTGAGCTGCAATTTCTGGGCCTGGTCGACACGGTAGATCGCCTGGGCGTGTTTGTAGGCAATATCGACGCCGCGCGTCTTTGCGAAGCATACGAGGTGCGGGAGTTTCTTGAGGGGCTGGCCGCGCGCCGCGCCTGCGGCCACGCATCACAGGCCGATGTGAACGAGCTCAAGAGCATTGCGAACGAGATCCTGGAGCTTTCAAACCAAGACAAGGTTGAAGAGATGGGCGCCGCGGATCGGGCATTTCATCTCCGAATTGTGAGTTTGTCGGGCAACGAGATTTTGATCCGTCTGGCCGAGGGCTATCGCGTGCTCGGCATGGCTGTACGAGCTTCACGCGATCCGCGCACTGTTCACGAAGAGCACCTGCAGATCGTGGAGGCCATCCAGAAGAACTTGCCGGATAAGGCCGAGAAGCTTGCGCGCCGGCATGTGGAGGAGGCTCGCAGGGTAATCGCGGAGCAAGCTGCAACAAGTGGTTTTGTGCCTAAATGGGTGCTGAATCCACGCGAATAAGCGTGGCAATTAACAAGCGAGAGTTTACGGCGATCGATTGAAGCGCCATTTCAGCAAAATCGCAAGGAAGCGGTCGACCGCGGCGCGGGCGTAAATTGGAGATGGCAAGTATTGAAAGGCGGCAATGGTGTTCCCAAGGGCAGTAGGTGCGATTGTTTTTTGTTTTTCTTTGATGGGGGGCGCACTCGCGCAAGTTCCCGTGAAGGTAGCCGTCGATACTTCGGCACGCGGGTATGCGATTCCGGCCGATTATGTTGGGCTGGGCTTTGAAACCAAGAGTGCAGTGGCGAATGCCTACGGAGTGCGGGGCAATTTCTTCTCCCCGGAGAATACGCAGCTCATCACGCTGTTTCGCAATATCGGGATCAAGGAAATTCGAGTGGGCGGCGGCACGGTTGATGGCTCCGGGCGCAGCGAACACTGCGTTACGCCAACGCCGACGTTCAAAGATATCGACAATCTATTCGAATTCGCGCGTGCCGCCGACATCAAGGTGATTTATTCTGTTCGGCTGGAGAACCTGGGCTCCTGCGCAAATCCAAATCTCGCCGAGGACGATGCCAAGATTGTTCAATATATATGGAGCAAGTACCGGGCGAACCTGGACAGCTTTTCCATCGGCAATGAGCCCGACGTGAGCCAATACCACTCCCGCCCGGGCGCAACGCTGGACCCGGCGATCTATGAGACGACACCTGGGGTTCCGGGATCGGCGTATCCTTCTTACTTCGCCGACTGGCGGCGCTTTGCGGAGGTGATTCGCAAGGCTGTGCCGGACGCGAAGTTTTCAGGTCCCGACACGGCGGTTTCCTCAA
>JBAQJF010000245.1:0-5741 GCA_049300195.1 Terriglobales bacterium
TTGGCACGTGGGCTTTGCACCGGGACCCGGAGACAATCCCGCCGCGGCGCCGCGGCGCAAGCCCGATTATTGCCTAAACGTTGGCATCACCTGGCCCGGAATGATCGCTCTAGAGCTCAGAGATCGCGTGCCGGCTCTCGCGTTCAATTCGTTCAGTGCGTTCACGGCCGGTGCCGCCGAACGAGCGAAGTTAGTGGGGGATACTGGTCCAAGCGCCCCAGAAAACTGGGTTGGCGGGTTCGGGAAGGGAAGCGACCATGTCCTGGCGACCCTGCATGCCCTCAACTCCGATTCGCTGAAGTCCTATGGCGACCGGCTCTCTAGTCTCTTTGCTGAAGGCAATGCGTTTCGCGAGATCTGGCGCACCAACGGGATGGCCTGGATCGAGATGCAAGACGGGAAGCCCACCTTCACGTCTAAAGTCCCATTCGGCTACACCGACGGCATCAGCATCACCTCCGTTCGCGGCGGTCCAGAACATTATCCGCCGGACCACCAGCAGCCATGCGAGCCCTGGCTATTCGTCTTGCGTGACGAAGCCGAGAATTACTTCGTACCGGAGCCGAAGGAACTTGGCCTGAATGGCAGCTTTGCAGTCTTCAAGATGATTGCGACGGATGTTGTTGGATTTGAGAATTTTCTGCAATCGAACAAAGGCAAGCTTGACCCGGAACTGCTCGCCGCGAAGCTCTGCGGACGCTGGCGCAACGGCGTTCCTCTGGCGTTATCGCCGGAAACGGATACTCCTCCTGGCGGCATTTCACTCGAACAGCTGAACGACTACGAATATGTGAACGCCGATGGTTCAGGAGATCCCAAGGGGCTAAGGTGTCCTGTGGGCGCCCACATGAGACGCATCAATCCACGAGGCCAGCCAGTCACGGGGCAAGGCCAACCCGGCGGTAGTAATAATACTCACCGGCTGATCCGTCGCGGCATGCCGTACGGGCCGAACTATGACCCGAAGCAACCGTATGACGGAATCGAGCGCGGCCTTCTCGGCTATTTCATTAACTCGAATATCGAAAATCAATACGAGTTTGTGCTGCGCCATTGGGTGAATGACAGCGAGTTCGCCGGCGCCGTCAGGCTGAACCCAAAATCGAAAGATCCGATGATCGGCACGCAGGACCCGGCGGAAAGCATTTTCGTGATTCCGCAGTCCAACGGGGCGCCGCCGTTCAAGGTCACCGGGTTCGCAACTTTCGTAACGACCAAAGCAGCAGCCTACTGCTTTCTGCCAAGCATCACCGCGATCAAATTCATCTCGAAACTCGATTGAGTCACGAGGAGGGCCCTGCTCCATGCTGTTCCTAACCAGAATGTTCGGCGTGACCGGGAGCGACGCAGAGCGTGACCTCGGTGCGGAGCAGGCCTGCATCGAAGAGATCACCGAAAAAGTTCTCTTGATGCAGGCGCGTTGCGCGGTTCAACAAAAGCTCCCACTGCGTCGCGGAACTCACGCAAAAGGCACCAGCGCGCGCGCTCAATTCGAAGTATTTGATGTCACCGCCGGACGCGATGCAAGGCTCGCCGCGCGGCTTGCCAGGGGTATTTTCGCGACTCCTGGCGTATATCCTGCAATTGTGCGGTTTGGTAATGCGGATTCCAAAGTGAATTCAGATTTCAAGGCAGACGTTCGCTCGTTGTCGTTTTCCGTGGACCTAACTCGGGACGGCACGATCACTCCGGAAGCAGACGTACCCAGGCAAGATTTCTCCCTGCAGAACACTTCCACTTTGCCCATTAACGATGCCCGCGCATTCTTGGCGACCATGAAGCTGCTCACGGCCTCAAACCCCGCCGTCGGTCTGTGGTCGCTTCCCCCCAAGGATAAGTTGCGGGTGCTAAGGACGCTAGCGCTGGTCCAAGTCCAAGCCCACCAAAAAATCCAGCCGTATCAGAAACTACATTATGGAAGCAACGTACCGTTCCGGCACGGATTGAGCGACACTGTGAAATATTCAGCAACACCTTTTCCGGGCAATCCAGCGCGTCCCCTCCAAAAGAGCAACCCGAACGCGCTGCAGGACGAGTTGCTGCGGCATCTCAAAGAGGACGGCAAGATGAGCAGCTTCGACTTTGGGGTGCAATTCCTCGATGCCGGCAAGATGACCTATTGGGGCAAGCATTACGACGCCAACTTCTGGATCGAGAATGCCAGTATTAAGTGGAATGAAGCAGAGGCTTCGGTCCATTCAGTCGCACGGCTGACGCTTCTGGCGAATTCGCAACTCCTGCGGAGCGCCGGCGACGCCATTTATTTCGACGTCACCGGGAACTCCAGCTCTGATAGCATGCCGGTCGGCAGTATCAATCGCGCCAGGCAGATGGGCGAGGTTGCCAGCAGGCAAGCGCGCACACCGACGGCCGTTGAAATCGAAAAACACCAGCATGCTGGCCGGTGATTGCAACCGCGAAGGGGCCAGCGCGCTACTTCCCGCAGCAACCTGCGGCCCCTTGGACCGCACCCAACAGACTGTCATTTTTGACAATACAACCGCCACGCCAATTCCGAGAGGATCAGAATGGTCTTGAACGTTTAGCTGTACAATAACAACTCGTCCGCGCTACAAGCGGTATAACGGCGCTATCTCTGCACGAAAGGATAAGACGGTGAAAAAACGAATGTTCGTCTGTGCGCTCTGTTTAGCGGTAGCTTCCCCCTTGCTTGCTCAGAAGAAGGAAGAAGCGCGTATTGCGAATTCGGCCACAGTGCTTCGGGCGATTCTCGCTGGAGGCTTGCCCACGAATATCCTCGACCAGGCCAGTTGCGTGGTCGTATTCCCGAGCGTCAAAAAGGTAGCGATCGGAATCGGCGGCAGCTACGGCCGAGGAGTGCTAGTTTGCCGCGAAGGAGCGGAGATGAATGGTGGGTGGGGCTCTCCGGCGATGTACAAGCTCGATCAAGGCAGCATTGGCGTGCAGCTCGGCTCCACGGCGACTGACTTTGTGCTGGTGGTCATGAATCACCACGGCGCAGACCAAATCCTCAACGGCAAAACGAAGCTGGGAGCAAACGCGGCGGCCGCCGCCGGTCCCACGGGCGCTCAGGCCACGGGTTACAACGCCGCTTCGATGAAGGTGGACGTACTGACGTACTCGCGAAGCAGTGGCCTTTTTGCCGGTGTGTCGCTGGAAGGCGCATCAATGGACAGCGACGATGACGCCAATAAAGCTCTCTACGGCAAATCAATCACTGCCAAGGAAATCGTTGACGGTGGTCAAGCCGCTCCACCGGCCGGCAAACCTTTGGACGAAGAGCTCACCAAAGCGTCACCGACTCGCAAGTAGCTTCCGCAAACTGCCGGTAGAAGAAACATCCCCGAGTCAGCGCGCCGAAGGCGCACGGGCGGAGTGTCAAGCGACGACGAGGCTCCCGACCCTGCCACTTCGGGAGCCCCGATGTGAATGCGAACGGGGTCCGCCATCGGGGGAGATATGCATGGCCACCGGAACTGATGTTCCTTCCGCCCCTGCTACCGCTGAGGTTTCTCTCGTCCGTGGAGGCCCGTTCTACCGAGTCCAGCACGCGTTAGGGCTCATCCGTCTGAATGATTGGGACCTCGGCCGGCGCATTACTTTTATGGTCGCCGTTGGTTGGCTGCCACTGTTTGTAATCACTGCGCTGTTGAATCCCGATGGTTTGATTTCCCTGATACGCGATTATCGTGTCCACTCCCGCCTGCTCGTTGCCGTTCCTGTCTTACTGATCGGCGAACTTCTTGTGGAATCGCGCTTTCGCGCTGTCATCGGACATCTCCGCCTGGCGGGCCTCCTGGACGCGTCGGAACTGGCTCATGTGGATGCGGTAATCGCCACAATAATCCGCGCACGCGACTCTTTTCTTCCCGAGTTCGTAATCCTGTTGCTACTGGTTGTTCATACTGTTACCTCGTTCAAAGGTTTAGTGGACACGACACCATGGCTTTCGCATGCGTCGGGAGCTGAACTCAAGCTAACCGCGGCAGGCTGGTACGCCGTCCTGGTTAGCACCTCCATTTTCCAGTTTTTGCTCGGTCTCGCGCTTTGGAAATGGCTGCTGTGGACCTTCTTCGCATTCAAATTGTCGCGCCGGAATTTGAAGCTCGTTCCCACGCATCCTGACAGGCACGGCGGCTTGGGTTTCCTTGGTTTAACTTCCGCCGGCTTCGCGCCCATCGCGTTCAGCGCCACTGCCGTCATCGCCGCGACCTGGCGCCAGGACATCCTCCATCACGGCGCTCATCTCGTAAACTTCAAGCTGCCCGCGATTGTCCTCGTCGCCCTCACCGTGCTGGTCGCCCTCGGGCCTCTCGCCTTTTTTGTTCCGCGTCTTGCAGGAGTGCGTCGCAAGGGAATACTGGACTATGGAATCCTCGGCCAGCTCCACGGCGCCGAGTTCCATCAAAAATGGATTCTGCATCGCGCCGGGCATGAAGCGGAATTTCTTACGGCCACCGAAAGCAGCACGCTCGCTAACTATGGCCGAGTTTACGAGACGATTGAAAACATGAACTCTTTCCCCGCGGACAAGGGAGCGCTTTACACCTTGGCCGCGGCCGTAGTAATCCCCGCGCTGCCGGTGATTCTTGCCGAGATCCCTTTCGCTGTCGTGCTAAGCGACTTGCTGAAGGCTCTGCGCTGATCGGCTTCGGCCCAAAATCAGGCCTCGATACTCGCTGCGGCCGTATTCGTTGGTGGGGATCTGCGCGATTCCGTCTGCGCCGCTCTCTCTGCACACCCTGCATTTCACCCAGATGGATATTCACATAACGGCGATCACGCGCTGCCTGAAGCACGGCGGCCTCGTGGACGCAATCCAAGCAACGCAACTCCACGACGGAATCTGAGAGGACACTGTCACTTTTGACAATTACAAGCCGCATTCGCTTGGCGCAGCATTCGCGAACCCGTGAAATCGTCTCGCCGTGCTCCGGAAAACTTTAAGGAGCATCGTCTGTAAATCGGGAAATCGAAGAGGAGGGCGCTCGTGAAGCACTTTGGACGAATGACTCTATTAGTAGCAACGTGTGTGGTGGTGCTGGGGCTGACAGCTTCGTTGCCCGCCTCCGCGCAGCAGAAACCCAACATCGTTGTCATCATGGGCGATGACATCGGCATGTGGAACATCGGCGCTTACCACCGCGGCTTGATGGCCGGCAAGACGCCGAATCTCGACAAGCTCGCCAAGGAAGGCATGCTGTTCACGGATTATTACGCCGAGGCCAGTTGTACGGCCGGCCGCGCGAACTTCATCACTGGTGAGTTGCCGATTCGCACAGGCATGACTACCGTCGGCCAGGCTGGCGCGAAAATCGGCATACCCGCCGAAGCGGTGACCATCGCCACGGTGCTGAAGTCCATGGGCTACGCCACCGGCCAGTTCGGAAAGAACCACCTGGGCGATAGGAATGAGTTCCTTCCCTGCGTTCATGGTTTCGACGAATTCTTCGGTTATTTGTATCACCTCGATGCCATGGAAGACCCGGCGCATCCCAATTATCCGCAGAATCTGTTGGATACCGTCGGTCCGCGCAACATGGTTCATTGCTGGGCCACCGACACGGCGGACACGACGGATATGCCACGCTGGGGTGAAGTCGGTAAACAGAAGATCGAGGATGCGGGTCCACTGTATCCCAAGCGCATGGAGACCGTGGATGACGAGATCCGCGACCTCTCGATTAAATTCATGGAAAAGGCCAAGAGCGACAACAAGCCGTTCTTCGTCTGGATCAATCCGACCCGCATGCACATCG
>JBAQJF010000246.1:0-13571 GCA_049300195.1 Terriglobales bacterium
CCCATTCGGTCCGGTCACGGGTTGGACCTGGAGTAACACAACGACGGTGAGCCGCTCCTACACGGAGGACGGCGATCCCAGTCAGATCGTGACGGCGGCCGTGACCAACGGGTACACGGTGGACAACGCCCAGCGGATCACGGGTGTAAGTGACTCGGGGCTCTCGAGTAACAGCTTGACGTTTGGCTATGACCTTTTGGATCGAGTCACCAGCGGCTCGAGCTCCGCGCTCACGCGCGGATATACCTACGATGCCAACAACAACATGCTCACCGAAACGGGCACCGTCGCGTATACCGCCTCGATCACGCCGACCAACAATCAGATTGCCTCGACCACCGGCGGCATTGTACGCACCTACGGGTACGACAGTGCCGGCAACACGACGAGCTATACCGGCGACACCCTCACATTCAACCAACGCGGGCGCATGAGCAGTGCGACGGTGAGCGCCGGCACGACCAATTACGCCTACAACGCCCTCGGACAACTCATGGAGAAATCGGGGAACGGGGGCGCGACTCTTCTGATGTACGACGAGGCCGGCCACATCCTCGGAGAATACTCAAGTTCGGGGGCGCTCATCGAGGAGACGATCTGGATGGAGAATCTCCCGGTTGCGACGCTGCAGCCGAACGGCAGCTCGATCTCGATCTACTACATTCACTCGGATCATCTGGGAACGCCCAGGAAGATCACGCAGCCTTCGACCAACACACTCGTGTGGCGCTGGGACCCTGACACGTTTGGGAGCCTCGCACCGAATCAGAATCCCGCGGGGCTCGGGACGTTCACCTACAACCTCCGATTCCCCGGCCAATACTATCTCCCAGAGACAGGACTATTCTCAAATGGATTTCGTGATTGCTACGACCCGGCCACGGGCCGGTATTGTCAATCCGATCCGGTCGGGCTTTCGGGGCAGAGTTTCTCAACTTATGCATATGCAGGGGGAAACCCTGTTAGCAACATAGACCCTCTCGGGTTGCTCTTGGTTATCATTGGCAACACCGTGGCTGAGCAGACGGCGCTGCAAAACGCGCTGAATATCGTGGGAAGTACTCAACGTGGCAACGAGCTGATAAATGCCTTGAAAAACTCGCCCGTCCTTTACTTGATAACTAACCAACAGGATGGAAACGCGTACTTTCAGGGTACCGTCATCAGTGTTGATCCGAATTTCCATCCCCGTGTAAATGTTGACGGAAAAACTTATTGTGGTGCCGAACGCGCACCCACATCAGTTATTCTTGGGCACGAATTGGGGCACGCGGTGCGTGGCGACACCGTGGAAGATCCGCAAATCGAATGGGCCAATATTTATGAAAATGAAAATCCAATTCGACAACAGCTGAACCTACCGATCCGAACTGGGTTGGCGCCAGTGCCGTGGTGAACTCTACGGCTTTGTGGCAGCCAGTCTGAGGTTGTTTTTTATTCCAAAATGTGAGGAGAGGAAAGTGAAGCTCCACAAGGTACTACTTATTGTACTGGCTACGTTTCTTGCCATCGAATTTGTCCTTTCAGTGGACAGTTTAGCTGCCGAGAAAACTGGAACCGAAGTGCTGACGGTAACACTGGCCGCACTCAATCTCGCAAATCCCATTGCCGATCTTGATGCCAATCTAAAGAAGCAGGACAAACGATTTATTGGGATTAATGGTTACACCTGTACCGCCCCGGGAATCAGTGATGCGGACTGGGAGTTTTTGCGCTCAGGGACATACGGCTTGAATTGCCTTCCGGGCACAGGCGACATTATTGAAAGCGACAACCATAAAGCGTTAATCGCAAAGGCACAGACATACGCAAAGAAATACAATCTCGAATTGCTGCGGCGAATTCGCGCCGGATTGTTATGAGCGCTGAAAATCCATTACCTAGGTTCGGCAGAGTAAAATAATCATTATGCATATGTCGGCAATGATCCCTTAGACAAGACCGATCCGACGGGGAATAGCGGGGTCGACGACGTATTAAACGGCATCGACGATTTGTTGATGTCGAATCCAGAATTAGGCGGCCCGCTGATAGATGCCGGTGCACGTGGCATCGGGGCAGGATTTCGAGCCCTCAGCACTGCTTTTAGGGCAGCTCCAGCCGTCGCTGCCGAAACAAAGGCTGTCAGCGCGGCGGCTCAGCTTGCCAAGAATGTCGAACAAGGGGCAAAGGGTGAAGCCATTACTGCAGCGAAGCTGGGTGATAAAGTGGCTGGGCGGCAGGTCACTTTTAAGACCAGTACGGGCACTAAGGCACGTACAGATTTCGTGACGAAGGATAAGGGCATAGTTGAAACGAAGACTGGTAACGCTGAACTCTCGAAAGGCCAGCAGCAGCTAAAGAGCGATGTGGATGCGGGCCGAGAGGTGACGCCGGTTGGGCAGAATGCAGCGGATGCTGGACTTAAGCCGGGAGAGCCTACGAAAATGACTTCATGCACCACTGATCGGGTGTGCCCGTGACAGAGCAAGTGACAATTGTCGATTTTGTCGCAAGGGGCGAGGCTGAGGATGAGTGGAAGATGGTCTTGGTCGAACAAGGACCGTGGGCCGGACCCATCGATGATCAGCTTAGGCGGCTTCAAGAGCGGCTGTATGGGACAATTGATGCGGCTTTGGATGGGCAACTGGCGGAGCAATTCCCGGAGTCAAGAGGCAAGAAACTCATAGTTCAACTGGATGCCTACAATGTGCCGCGGGCCGAGGTATCGGAGTTCTTCGATCGGTTCTCTGAGGGCGTCTTATCGACCGCCGATTATCGACAGGCTCTGAAGAACAATCAGTTCGTTAAAGGCATCACCTTCGAGCTGAACTTCGAGTCCATCAATTGAAGTGGCTGTGTGGTGAGTGACACACCCGACGCCTCTTCTGGCGTGGGAGTTCGGCAGCCGAACTTTTGGGCGATGCAGTTTGCCGCGTGCGCTCGTGAATCGGATTGCTGGCATTTTAGGGTCTAGATTTTGTGATGGCAGGATAGGCTAGCGCCAGCAATCTGATACAGATCGTGCCTGCAAACATCCCCGAGGCTTTACGGCTTCTCATCGAGGTTGGCGGTAAATCCGATGGGGCGGCGCTTCAGCGGCGGCGGGTTCATGAGTTGTCGAATGGCAGAGAGCATGGCGGCGATGGCGTCGTCGTGGGTGACGAGCTTCTTCTCGATGCGGGCTTCGAGCTGGTCGAGGCGTCGGGCGAGATCCTTGTTTGAGCTGATGAGCTCACGCAGTTGAACAAAGGCCCGAACAACATAGATGCTCATCTCGACGGCGCGGGAGCTGTTGAGGACGGTGGCAGCCATTATGGCGCCGTGCTCGGTGAAGGCGTACGGCAGGAATTTGATGTTCTGGCCGCGGCCAGGCTTCAAGGTCACAGATTGTGATCTTGAAGCTGCTGTCTCGGCCGCGGTGAGCTGGAAGCGAAAATCTTCTGGGAAACGCTCGGCGTTACGCTTAACGGCCTGGTTGAGGACGCGCGTCTCGACGCCGTAAATCCTGGCGAGTTCGGCATCGAGCAGCACGCGGTGACCGCGCAGGATAAGGATCGAGCGGCCGATCTGCTCGACCGGCACCGGGCTGGCACGCTTGGTCTTAGCCGCGCTCACCCTCGATTATCCGGTGCGAGCGGCCTGATTAAGAAACCCTTCCAGCATCTCCATCACGACACGTTGCTTGGCCTGCGGCAAGCGGCTTAAACGCTCGACTTGTTGTTGCAGCTTCGGTGTGGGACCGCGCCTGGCGGGCGGGGACTTCTCGCCGATCAAGGCCTCGACAGTGACCCCCAAGGTACGCGCGAGGAGCGGCAGGTTCGAGACCGGAACGCCGCGTCGTCCGACTTCCCAGGAAGCCACGGTTTGCTGCGACACGTCCATGGCCTCGGCGAGTTGCACTTGGGTCATGGCCTGATCTTTGCGCAAGGCTGCGATGCGAGCGCCGAGCTGCTTGAAGAATAGCTTCTCATCCTGGGTCATTGGGTCAAGCTCAAGGGCGGCAACGAGACCCATAAAGTACCTCCGATATTTATAGTGGAGTTGACACTACTCCTAAAAGTAGTAGTGTGCACATGAATTAAATATGCCGGAAAGGTCTTGACAGATTTTTAGGAGAACCGATGGCACGTATCCCGGTTGAGGTGGTTGAGCGGCTGAAGTCGGAAATCTCCGTGCAACGCCTGGCCGAGGCGCGCGGCGTGGCCTTCAAGAAACATGGGAGCGATCTCATCGGGCGCTGTCCCTTCCACGATGACAAGACACCCTCGTTGGTGGTGACGCCGGCGAAGAATCTTTGGCATTGCTTAGGCGCGTGCCAGGCCGGCGGCACGGTGATCGACTGGGTGATCAAAGCCGAGGGGATAAGCTTCCGCCATGCGGTGGAACTCTTGCAGAACGACTATCAGCCTTTAGCCGCTTCCTCGGGGGCAGCGCCAGCCAAGCACTCCACGGTCAAAAAACTCACCATGCCGATCGCGCCGGATGCCGAAGACGCGAAGCTCTTGACCCAGGTGATCGAGTATTACCACGAGACGCTGCTCGGCAGTCCGGAGGCGCTCGACTACTTGAAGAGGCGCGGCATCGGCTCCGAGGATGCCATCAGAACGTTCAAGTTAGGCTTTGCGAATCGCACCTTGGGGTATCGACTGCCGGCGACCACGCGCGTTGAGGGGGCTGAGATCCGCGGCCGCTTGCAGCGGTTAGGAGTCTTGCGCGAGACCGGTCACGAGCATTTTAACGGCTCCGTGGCGATCCCGGTCATTGGTCCTTCCGGTGAGGTTACCGAAATCTATGGCCGCAAGATCACCGAAGGCCTACGGCCCGGCACCCCGAATCACCTATATCTGCCGGGGCCGCATCACGGCGTGTGGAATGAATCAGCCCTCGCCGACAATCAGGAAATCATCCTCTGCGAGGCGCTGATCGATGCGCTCACCTTCTGGTGTGCAGGCTTTCGCAATGTCACCGCGAGCTATGGCATCGAGGGATTTACGGCCGATCACCTGGCTGCGTTCCAGGCGCATGGCACACAACGTGTGTTGATCGCGTATGACCGCGACGAGGCCGGCGATCGCGCGGCCGAGAAGCTTAGTAGCCAACTCACCGCCGCAGGCCTCGATGCGTATCGCATCCAGTTCCCGAAGGGTATGGACGCGAACGAGTACGCGCTGAAAGTCACGCCGGCGGCGAAATCTTTAGGGTTAGTGATCCGTAAAGCCCAGTGGCTGGGCAAGGGAGAGGCGCCGGCGAGGGTGATGCCGCTCGCTGCGGTGCCGGCCGCGGTTGTGACCGAAGAGGCGGCTAAAGAAGAAATCCTGGCACCGGCACAGATCGCGCCGGTCGCCGCGGCAGCGCCACTCTCGATCCCGCCCATGACGGACGCCGTCCTGCCAGCCTCGCCCATGCCGGCGCCGGCCGCCGCCGGCATCGAAGCGCAGGTGCGCGAGGAGGAAATCGTCATGACCCTGGGCGATCGGCGTTATCGCATCCGCGGACTTGCCAAGAATCTTGCCTTCGATGTGCTGATGAAGGTCAACGTGCTGATCGATCGCGGCGAGGCCTTCCACGTTGATACGCTGGATCTTTACAGCGTGCGGGCGCGAAGCGGTTTTATGACGCAGGCGGCGCGGGAGCTTAATGTCACCGAGGATGTGATCCGTCACGATCTGGGCCGTGTGTTGCGCAAGCTCGAAGAGCTGCAAGAAAAGCAGATCGAGAAGACGCTGCAACCGGCTGAGAAACCCGGGATGCCGGCCGAGGAGCAAGCCGAGGCGTTGGCACTCCTGAAAGACCCGCATTTACTCGACCGGCTGCTCTCCGACTTCGAACGTTGCGGCGTGGTCGGTGAAGAGAGCAACAAGCTCATCGGCTATTTAGCCGCGACGTCCCGCAAGCTCGATGCGCCGCTCGCGGTGATGGTGCAGTCGAGTTCGGCGGCCGGCAAATCTAGCTTGATGGAAGCGGTGCTCGCCTTCATGCCGGCGGAGGACAAGGTGCAGTACTCGGCGATGACGGGGCAGAGTTTATTTTACATGGGCGCGATGGATCTCAAACACAAGATCCTGGCGCTCGCCGAGGAAGCCGGGGCCGCGCGCGCAAGCTATGCGCTTAAATTATTGCAGAGCGAAGGGACGCTCTCCATCGCCTCGACCGGCAAGGACCCTGAAACCGGCAAACTCGTCACACAAGAATATCGGGTAGAAGGCCCGGTGATGATCTTCTCCACCAGCACCGCGATCGACCACGACGAGGAGCTCTTGAATCGCTGTCTCACGCTCGGCGTTGATGAATCCCGTGAGCAGACGCGCGCCATCCTCTCTCTGCAGCGCCAGAAGCGCACCCTTGAGGGCCTGTTCGCGAAGCGCCAAAAGGAACGGCTCCTCAAAGTCCACCAAAACGCGCAGCGACTGCTGCGTGCCATCGCGGTTCGAAACCCGTACGCCGATGCGCTGACCTTCCCGGATGGGCGTACCCGCTTGCGGCGAGATCACGAAAAGTATTTAACGCTGATCGACACGCTGGCGCTCTTGCATCAGCACCAGCGCGAGATCAAAAGCGCCGCCCAAGACGGCGAGCGCGTCGAGTATGTTGAGGTGACACTCGCCGATATCGAGATGGCGAACACCCTCGCGCACGAAACCTTGGGGCGCTCGCTCGATGAGCTCTCCCCGCAGACACGCCGGTTGCTCGCGTTGGTGACTGCGATGGTCGAGACCCAGTGCGCGGCGCAGGCGATCACCCGCAGCGATTACCGCTTTAGTCGCCGCGACGTGCGCGAACATGCGGGCTGGTCCGACTTCCAGGTAAAGATGCACATGCACAAGCTGGAAGAGCTGGAATACGTGCTCGTGCATCGCGGCGGTCGTGGCCAGAGCTTCGTGTACGAGTTGCTCTATGACGGCGCCGGTCGCGACGGCAAGCCGTTCCTGATGGGTCTGGTCGATGTCGAGACCTTGAAATGCGCCTACGACGACAAGAAGGAGCATCGAAAACCGCACTTGGAGCATCCAAGTAGCCCCCAAGGGGTATCCATAGAGCATGGGGGTAGCGAGCCGAAATCGTTACCGAATGCCTTAATTAAAGGCACTTCCAGAGAAACACCGAAAAAGAACGGGAAAACCACGTCCTGGGACGAGAGCACGTCGATACAATCGTACCCGCCTCCTCTAGCCGCCGCCGGGATGCAGTGACCATCCCATGCCGCGCAAGGGCCAGCGATTAAAGCACCGCAAGACCGCGTGGCCGAAGCCTGCGAGTCCTTCGAATCGAGATCGCATCGATCCTCTCGGGTCTTTGCCGCTCACCGCTTATATGAACGCGCACTTCGACTGGATGGCCGTCACGGGGTACTCGGAAGATACTGTGCGAGCGCGCAGAACCGCGCTGCGCCGATTTATTGCTTGGTGCGAGGAGCGAGCGTTACGGGAACCCAAGGACATCACCAAGCCGATCCTGGAGCGTTATCAGCGGCATTTATTTTACTATCGTAAGGTGAACGGCCGGCCGATGACGTTGGGCACCCAGTTCGGGTGTCTCGCGCCCTTGAAGACCTTCTTCAAGTGGCTTGCGAAAGAGAATCACATCCTCTACAACCCAGCGTCCGAAATCGCGCTGCCGAAACTCCCGAAGCATCTGCCGCGGGTGATCTTGTCCATCCAGGAGGTCGAGGCGATCTTGCGCGAAGCGGAGCCTACGACCCCTTCGGGGCTTCGCGATCGGGCGATGCTCGAAACCTTGTACTCAACCGCCTTGCGGCGCATGGAGCTGCCGGCGCTCGCGCTCTATGATGTTGATCTCACGCGCCGGCTCGTGATGGTGCGCGAGGGCAAAGGCAAGCGAGACCGCGTGGTGCCGATCGGCGCGCGCGCGGCGGCCTGGGTCGAGAAATACCTGCACGAGGCTCGGCCGCGCCTTCTCGTCGGCGATACGGAAGCCTTGTTCCTGACCGACTACGGTGAGCCGATGGCGCCTGAGTATGTGGCCGAGCGCGTGCGCCGCTACATGCACTTCGCCGGCGTCAAGAAACCTGGTGCGTGCCATCTGTTCCGTCACGCCTGTGCAACACACATGCTGGAAAACGGTGCCGATACGCGCTTCATCCAAGCGCTCTTGGGTCACGCGGATCTCGGCACCACGCAGATCTACACCCGTGTATCGATCGACAAGCTGCGCGAGATCCACGATGCCACGCATCCGGCGAAACTGCATCGAATAACAAAGCCGCGGCGAGAATCATCATCGGCTGAATCGGTGCTCGCCGCGCTCGAGGCCGAGAGTGATGAGGGCGACGGGGCGGGCATATCAACATAATGCGAAGAGTTTATGCGCAGCGTTCGGGAGGAACCCGAGCCGCTGTGCGCCGCTGACGCGGCCGCATAATCTGCACTATGTTGGAATGCCCGCCGTGCAAGGAAGCCTTGCGCGCTGGTCGCTCCGCGGGTTGTTTTATCTGCACCGCTAGATGCCTTGGCGACCTCGCCGTAAGGGCGCTTCTGTGATCCACTGCCCTTGACCGTGCGCCTCCGTTAAGCCGAAACTCGCGTCTGGACCAAAATCGATCTACACAAGGAAGCGTGTCTTCGTCCATCCCTCTTTAGCCGCTGAATCCCTTCAGAAAAATCCCTTCCCTTACGATGAACTCGTGTCGGGGCGAGGTGTTTATGCCTATGCCGGGGACAATCCTGTCAGTTATATCGATCCGCTCGGACTGACACAGTGTGACATTGACACCGCAAGGGCGATTGCCGCAGCGGCCAATTTGCAGCTGAGTTCGGGGCAACCGCTGATGTTTCCGAATTCCTATGGAAGTATGAATCTCGGGTACACGAGCCCTGGCCATAGAAGAGTAGCTGGATTGACCTTGCCGGGAGTGGGCACAATCCTTTCGGACTACTATCAGCAGGTACTCAACAATCAGCAGGCAGCAGAACTCCTCAATACAATTATCCATGAGGCCGTTCACTACACACTCCCCGTCGATGACCCGCTGCAGGACGACAATGCCGCCGTCGGATTCCCATATTCCGAAGCGAATAGGCTCACAACGAAATCTCTGATCAAAAAGCTTAATGCGGAAAGGAAGGATTGCTCATGCGGAAAATAGCATTTCGGTCTTTCTCATCGAAGGCTTTGATCCTAATGAGATCGTGCATCTGTTCAGTCGTTTCGGTAGTGCTATTTACCGGGTTGCACTCGGCCGTCGCTAAAGGAGAAGCACTATTTGACGAGACCAGGTCGGTCGTCCTGCCGAGCGAGGATGCAGCGTCAATTCTAAAGAGACTTCATGCCGACAACGGCTGGAGTACGGATGAGTGGTCAATAAGTTCGAATAACCTGAATGATCTCGAGACTGCGTTGGCCGGCGCAATGGGGAAAGTGAGCGCCGGCCTGACGGCGTTCAAGGCTCACGACTTTTACCGTCAATACATGCCGGCGCGGTGGAAAGAGCATCGCGTCATAGTTGTAAACGGATTTTACAAGACTGCGTCTGATTTATTTCCAGATCGTGGTATCGCCACCGATCAATGGAAGCATGAGCTGGTGACTGCATTTGGAGGTGGGTGCGCGTATTGGTATGCCGTTTATATAGTCGATCAAAATCGATTGAAGGCTTTGAAAACTGGTGATGGAAGCCGTCGCACTACCTTGGTCTGCAATGGACCGAAATGACTACGCATATACAAGAGGGAACCCGATAAGCCTCCGGGATCCGCTCGGCCTCTGGGGTATTGGCGATCCACTGCCACAATCTGTCGTAGATATTGGCGAAGGTCTTGGCGAAGGGATTGTTAGCGCACTGACGCTTAATCGAGTCAGTCTGCAAAATGCGCTGGCGCTGGCCAATTTACCGAATGGCGGCGCAAATACTTGTTCCAGATCTTATCGGGTCGCAAATGGAGCAGGTTTTGCAGTGGGTTTAACGGCTTCCTTGGGTGCGGCAACGACGCAATTTGTGCGGGCGGCCAATGTGCAGTCCGCTACGCAGGCGACGATGCTAAGTTTCCAGCTGTTGACTGGAGGCCAGGATGTTGCAACGTCATTGACGGAAGTAACCTCTTTGAGCGATCAGCTTGCAGCTCTTGCTGAAATGACATGGAGTTGACCCGGTTTAGTGGACACCTCATGGTTAGATATGGAGGTGTTCGAGATGGCAACCAAGAGTGTCAGGTATACGCCGGAGTTTAAGCGGCAAATGGTTGATTTGGCGCGCAGCGGCCGCAGTCCCGCGTCGCTTTCGAAGGAGTTTGGACCGACGGCGTGGTCGATTTCGCTGTGGGTGCGGCAGGCGAAGCGCGATGCCGGCAAAGGCGACGGAGGGTTGACGACGGCGGAGCGTGAAGAGTTATCGCGGCTGCGCCGAGAGAACCACAAGCTCAAGGAAGAGCGGGAGATCCTGTCAAAAGCCGCGGCCTGGTTCGCAACGGAGAGCGGGACCTCGAAGCGCTCTTCGGGTTCGTGAAGGTGAACCAGGCCACCCATTCGGTCGGGGTCATGTGCCGATTGCTGCAGATTTCGAGAAGCGGGTTCTACGCCTGGCTGGATCGGCCGATGAGCGAACGAGCTCGATCGGATTTGGCGTTGACCGGGAAGATCGAGGCGATTCACCGGGGCTCCAAGGGCAACTATGGATCGCCGAACATTCATGCAGAGCTGGCCGATGATCACGGCATCCGTGTGGGTCGCAAACGAGTGGCGCGGCTGATGCGCGCTGCCGCGCTTCGTGGCTCGACGCTGCGGCGCTACGTGGTGACGACGCTGAGTGATCCGCAGGCCCGGCCGCAGGTTGATCTGGTGAAGCGGCAGTTCTACGCCGACGGGCCGGATCGATTGTGGGTCGCCGACATCAGTGCGCCATGACGGCGGGAGGTTGAGATGACGTAAGTAATCAAGACCTTCTTGCCTGCTGGCGATTGACCGATGGCTGCAACGCCATCCACCTCGGTAAGGAGCCGAGGATGAAGGGGTTCGCTAAGCGTGCAGTGTTGCGACTGAGCGCGAAAGAGCTGCGAACTGAACTGTACTGGGCGCCGCCATTCACGGCGTGCCGGGCTACCAAGGGGTTCTATGGCGAGACAACGAAACGTGCGACAGAAGTCTCTGTATTTAGTCGCCAACGCTCCCGCGAAGGTCTGATGGGACTGGGGGTCCAATGCGATCTGAACTGGCCCAGCTTTATGTTCTCGGCTGGTGGACTCGGACATCGAGTTCGGTGGTGGTATTTCCTCAAGGCCATCATCCAGTATCGCCAGGGACAGAGCACGTCGCCTACGGAACACAAGGTCAAATGCCGGAACATGGGAACCCTAGTTGATCGCCCGAGCCCCGGAAGCTCGAGCACACCGCGCAAGACCGGCCATGGTCAGCTTAGGGGACGGAGCCTGCGTAGTAGTCTGAGCACGGGAAAGCCGTGTACATGGCGAAGGCAGGCAGGGAACCGATGGGGCTTATGATGACGCAGGAACCATTCGTGGACACGGATGATCAGGCCGATAAGGCTTGGCTCCTGAGCATTCAGCGCAAGCTCTATCAGTGGAGTGAAGCAAATCCCGACGGCTGCTATCGAGAGTTGTGGAATTGGGCAACCGATATACGCAACCTAAGATGTGCATGGCGGCAGATCGCCTCGAATAAAGGCGCTCGAACTGCTGGAGTTGACGGGAAGACGGTGGGACGCATTTGCTCGACAATGGGACGCGAGGCTTTCTTGCAAGAGCTTCGTGACGACCTGCGAGCCGGACGGTATCAACCGAGACCGTGCCGCAGGAAGTGGATTCCGAAGCCGGGTAAGCCGGGGCAATTCCGACCTTTGGGCATCCCGACCGTCACTGATCGCCTCGTGCAGGGTGCGATCAAGAACCTGCTGGAGCCGATCTTCGAGGCAACGTTCTGGCACGTCTCGTACGGGTTTCGACCTGGCCGGGGCTGTCACGCCGCCTTGGAGCATATCCGCATGGCGATACGTCCGCGAGCGAAGGCCAGTGACGGCCGACGCCAACGCGCGCCGTATCAGTGGGTCGTCGAGGGCGATATCAAGGGCTGCTTTGACCACATTGATCACCATCTGCTGATGCAGCGTGTTCGCGCGCGCATCGGAGACCGGAAGGTGACTCGTTTAGTGGGGCTGTTCTTGAAGGCCGGCGTATTAGAAGAGGAGTTTCTTCTCCCAACACACGAAGGCACGCCCCAAGGTGGTGTGATCTCTCCGCTCCTGGCAAACATTGCCCTCACGGCAATCGAAGAACGCTATGAACGTTGGGTTCATCATCGCACGAAGACCCGGGCCCACCGTACCTGTGATGGTCTCAAGGCAGCTCTAGACTGCCGGAGCACCGACCGCAGGCGGGGTGTACCGGTGTACTTCCCCGTTCGATATGCTGACGACTTCGTTATTCTTGTCTCGGGGACACGCGAGGATGCTGAAGCTGAGAAAGCGGCGCTCGCGGAATACCTAAAACAGAAGACGGGGTTGGATCTGTCGCCGGAAAAGACGCGGGTAACTGACTTGCGCGAGGGGTTCGAGTTCCTCGGTCATCGAGTCCGATTGAAGTGGCATCACCAGTTCGGACTCATGCCGCGGATCGAGATTCCCAAGCACAAGCAGGCGGACCTTCGGTATCGGGTCAAGCAAGAGACGCAGAGGGATTCGCTCCCCAACTCTCTGCCTGACCGCCTCCAGAGGATCAATCGACTTCTGCGCGGCTGGGGTAACTATTATCGCTTCTGCACCGGTGCTGGCACCATTTTCAATCACCTCGACCATTATGTTGGGGATCGATTGTGGCGCTGGCTCATTAAGAAGCATAAGGGCCTGCGGCGCCAACGTACGAGTCTCCGGCGACTGCGGAGCCTTGTTCGGCCGACATGTTCAGTATGGCGGGAGGGAACGATGGAACAGTTTCTCCTGCGCACTCTGCGCGTGCAGCGATTCCGGCGAGAGTGGATGCTAATGCCTCCCTTCGCCTCCGTTCCTGGAGAGCCGGATGCATAACGAAAGGTGCATGTCCGGTTCGGCGAGAGGCCATGCGAAACCCGCGACCGTAAGGTCGCTTCGGCGCGCATGGCCTACTCGACCGTTCGTGCCGACTTGGTCGGGGTTTTTGTATCTGGCGATGGTGCTGGACGTGTATTCGCGCCGCATTGTCGGTTGGGCGATGGAGACGCATTTGCGAACGGAGTTGATTCTGGCGGCGCTGAACATGGCAATTACCCAGCGCCGGCCGCAAGCCGTGATCCATCACTCGGACCACGGCTGCCAGTACACGAGCTACGCCTTTGGCAAGCGTTGTCGCGAAGCTGGCGTCATGCCCTCGATGGGATCGGTCGGGGATGCGTACGACAATGCGATGGCGGAGAGCTTTTTTGCTTCGCTGGAACGAGAGTTGTTGAACCGTCGCCATTTCAAAAGTCAGGCCGAGGCGAAGATGGCGATTTTTGAATGGATCGAAGGTTGGTATAACCCGCGCCGGAGACATTCATCGTTGGGCTATCGCTCACCGATGAAGTACGAGCGGGCTCACGCGGCGAGGCGTGCGGCGTGATCATGATCGCAAAACAACTGCAGCGGGAAATTTCGGGGGATGCCAACGCCA
>JBAQJF010000247.1:0-21776 GCA_049300195.1 Terriglobales bacterium
TCCTCCAATCACAATTGTGATTATCAAAGGTTTGGATGCAGAGGTATCAGGCGACGCTTCACAAAGTTGGAGGCGCTGTGCGCAAGAAAAGTCGATTCATGGCAAGCAAGGAAAAGACGGGACAGTATCATCTCAAGGATGAGAGATCGACAATCATCTGGCCCCATCGACAGAAACGCGCAGTCCATCATGTTCTCGGAGGAGTTTGTGATTACACTGAGTCGGGATGTGAAGTGTGAAGCGAGGCTCAATCAATAACCGCAGAATAGGTAAGAATGCAGCTTCCCGGCGGAAGCCGTCGGTCAAAGCCTCCCGTGAAGGTTACCTGGGTAACTTATGCCTTAATGACGGTAAACACTAAGTGACTTGTCGTCGACGTAAGTATGGCTCGGAGGTCTAGTTCTTAAGTACCGTCGCCTGTTCGGCAAAACGCAACTAATCTTTCCGCTGAGGGTTTCCATCCGCATGAACAACAAATTCGCGAAGTCGCTCTTAGTCCTGGCAGCCGGTGGGATGCTGATGCTCGGTTCCGCCTCTGCTCAAACCTCAACCACTTCTGGCGCGGGCCCCGGCGTAGTCGATCCCGGTCATCCCCGCGTCAACGAAGTTAACACCCGCGAAGGCATCCAGCAGCAGCGCATTGCCAAGGGCGTCCAGAACGGAAAGTTGACCCCGCAGCAAACCTCCAACCTCGAAAAGCGCGAGGCCAGTGTGCAGAACCGCGAACAAAAAGACATGGCTAGGAACAACGGCCATCTCACCAGAGGCGAGCAGCGCAGAATCAACCGCCAGCAGAACCGAGTCAGCCGGAGCATTTACAAAGATAAACACGAGTAGGACGTTAACACACTGATAGGAAGGGAACAGCCGCAATTCTCCCGCGGCTTTTTCTCTTGCGCCACAACGATAGATCTATTGATGTGCCGCCGATATCTTTGCAATCCAGATATCCTCGCGCTGACATGGAACGCCGCTTCCGCAGGGCGTAGGCGTAGCTTTCTGCGTGCCCGTTTCTGATCCGCTTGAATTAGCTGGCGCCCCCGCCACCGAAGCCACTACGAACTTGTTGCACACTCCGGCGCCAGAGTCCGTGCTATCACACTGCCAGCTATTCCCCGTGTTTGCGCCGAGTGTGAGTATCTGATTGTTCAGCCAAGATTCCGCGAAGCCGGTAAGCGTTACAGTGCCCGCCCTCGTGCCACAGGAGATCGTTTGAATCGCGCTATTGACCCAGTAGTACTGATTTCCTGCCGTCGGACAGAACGAATTCGCCAGGGTGATCGTGACATTGGGCGGAGAAGCGCCGTCGCTCGTCCAACTAGTAGCACTCCCGCTAGCGGGTGGCGCTGTCGACTGCCACGAGGACCAACAATTCGTGGTGGTAAGGTCCATGCACCCGAGCGTCTTATTCCAGTCGCTCGGAAAGGCAACAAAGTTTCCGTCCGGCGACATATTGCCGATGGCGTTTTGCCCGTTGAAGTTCCAGTCGTCGTCGGTATTGAACGTGTGCCCCAGGCGGTAGGCGCAGGGTGCGGCCCCAGAGCCGTAGTTGCAGTCGGCTCCCACCAGGTTGCCCGGCGAGGATCGCGTAACTGCGTCCTCGATCGCAACAATTTCAGAGTCCCAAACGGAAGCGTATTGAGCAGGGCATAGCATAATGCCAACTCCGCTAGTCCCGCCCTGCCCGCACACAAGCGCAGTGATCAGCCCCACCGGGGACAGGTCGGTTGTTCCGTGGCCCCAGTTGGTTCCATGTTGGTCGTCCACCACGCTGAACGGCAGAAGATCGGGAACCTTGCCATTCGGCGGGGGAGTCTCCGCATCCGCCAGGTTGGTAACCGGAGCATAATGCGCCCCAGCCGGAGTCCCGTCATCCGTGGCCGGCGTTGATGTATTGAAAAAGTTGTAAGCTTGGTAGTTCTTTCCCTGGTAATTGTAGTTATAGCCGCGCGCCGAGTGGCCCGAAGCGCCGATATTTGAATTTACGACGAGCGTCCGTGACTGCCAGAAGTTTCCACCCACATATCCTGTGCGGTCGTAGCTCCCCTGGCCCCATGGAGTCATGGTAGGGCAGGAGTTCCCGCATCCAGTCTGACTCTCAGAATCGGAGTAGCCAGCGCCCACCATGTCCGTAATAACAATGGCGCCGCCGGAGGCGCTTCCGTCGCCGCCAGCAACCACGGTCCACTTCGGACATTGTGCCGCACTGGTGCATGTAAGGTAACCGTCATCCGTGCCGCCAAGGCTCAGGAACACAAACTGCTGGCCGGGCGAGTAAGTGGCGTTATTCGTGTAACTGATTGCCGTCTGATGTGCGCTAAGCGCGGGGAATCCGGCAGGTGGGGTGCATGTCTGAGAGCCAGCCTGGTTGCAAACACCGGACACTTTCATATCAGGCTGCTGCACCATCGAGAAATTCATCACCTGCGGGTTGTCCAGGGAAGTCGAATCGTGCAAAACGTCCGGGTAGTAGAAGGGCGCGTTAGCCGGACCCGCTGACGGGGTGAAATAGTTGGACGCGCCCGTGGTCCCGCAATTAGTCCCGCTTACTCCGCAGTCGCGCCACGGGTGCGTAGCATCGGGTGACTGAGCGCTGGCTCCTTGATAGACGAGACCGGTAAAAGCCTGGGTCCACCCAGAGAAGCCTCCAGCCCAACCGGAGGAGACGCACTGACCATTCGCGTCCTCCATGCAGTTCAACTGAACCTCGGCCCCAGTAGAATCCTGAATGAAGATGTCGTCGGGCGTTGGAGTTCCAGTGGCGCTGGATACCGGAATCAGATTAGCCTGACCGTTGATGATCTGCCCGGTCTGGCCCCAGTCGCCCGCTACCTGGTCGGTCCAGGAGTTGAATACTCGGCAACCATAGCCCTGCCGGAAGTTGGCGACATAGATTGGGCCGGTGCAGGGATGCGACCCGCTTGATCCAGCTGCGCCCGCACCGATTGCTCCGCTGCAACTTGTGGGTGGGTAGTCGTCATAACCCGTATGATTAGCCTGCCCGTTGTCGGAGAAGTCAATCGAGAAGCTGGAATCGTCATCCGACCCCTCAAACACCCCATCATAATTGGCATCATAGTTCTGTGGCAGGCATGAATTCTGAGACGAGGGAAAGTGCGAATCGCCCGCCATCGCCGGCACGTAGTTAAAATTAAATAGCAGCGACCAGCTAACGCTCCAGCGCCGGTAGTCCCCGCTCATATCGGTGCTGTTAATAATGCCCTGATAAATTGTATTGGCATAGGGCGTCCCAGCCGCGCCCGTGCCGGGTGCCGGGTAACTGCTGTTGGGAACAAAGGTGTCGCTAACGCCGCGCCATGTATGTGTGTTATCCGCCGTCTTATTGGATGGGCTGACTGGGCTTACCTGAAGGAAGTTGGAATTCGCCGCGTAGAGCGTGACCGTTGCGGCCGTGGTGTCCTGCGTTAAGGTTTCTGCGTCGGTTGGCGTCCCGGTCATTGAAGAAAACACGATGGTGTTTTCTTGATCGATGTTAGCCGTGTATATCACGTCCGGGTTCGTGCCAGAATTGCTGGTAGCTCCCGGCAAGTAGCCACCGCATAAGTTGGTTGGAATGACCGTCCCATTGGCAGGGTTGAAATGGACCAACACCTTCGTCCCGCCGGAAGTCTGAATCAGCAGTCGTCGCCAGCCGTTTGAATCCACTGCCGACCAGTTCCGCGTGCTTCCCGAACTCCCCATATTGAATGACGATCCAAAACTGCCTCCGCCGAGACAGACCACGTTGCTGTAGAAACTGGTGTCCGTGGCCCGATAATAGGGCGTCCCAAAGTCCAGGTCCAAAGCAGGCATCGCCGCGCTATTGACTCCGGTGAGATAAGAATTCAGCCCGTTGACGTTTGTCCCGCTGACCGTGCTGCCTGCCGCCGGTGGCGCCTGTGTCGGACTGCCCGTATAACTCAAAGCCGCGCCTTGGTGCCCAGTCGTCGCACTCGGATTGTAAGCATTTGCCAAACACGCTGGGTTGCCGCCGCAAGCGGCCGGAAGAAGTTCACCCGTCGCCCCTGCCCCAAACACGGCCAGGTCAGTGCGTGCCGAATAAGTCAAAGGACCGCCCTGTCCGCCAACCGCTTGACCCTGTGAATCAAAATTCCCGGACACGACAAAGCGCCCGGAGTCCACGCTCTGCGCCTGCATGGCGACACTCAACAAAAGAACGACAATCCCACGCAATTTCACGTCTCCATCTCCTAAACTCGGATTCCATAGAGCGATTCCTGCACGATCGTCGAGCCCACAAATGACAAGGCGCGCGAACGGGAAGGGCACAAGTCCACTCGTGCCGCTAGTCCGCAAGATCACAGTCGGCTTGAGCCGCCGGGGGGAATGCCGTGTCAAACCCCCGGCGACTGCATCGGTATGAGCGTCGCCTTCGCTATAATGTTTGTTTGTTCTCCGCTCTTGAGCGGCCAGATGGAAAGGGAACTATGCCGACTGATGTAGTCATGCCCCAGATGGGCGAATCGATCTTCGAAGGAACCATTACCAAGTGGCTCAAGAAGCCCGGTGACAAAGTCCAGCGCGACGAGCCCCTTTTCGAAATCTCCACCGATAAGGTCGATGCCGAAATCCCCGCCCCCGCCAGCGGCATCCTCCAGGAAATCAAGGTTTCCGAAGGCAACACAGTCCAGGTAAATACAGTCGTCGGAGTAATAGGAGAAGGAAACGGCGCGTCCGCCGCAGCCTTCGCTCCAGCAAAATCAGTTCAGGCGCCCGCACCGCCCCCGCCAGCCGTAAAGCCAGCTCAAGCTTCGGCGCCAGCGCCAACACAAACGGTAACCGGGAAAGAAGAGGACGAATCCGACGTCCGCTCATCTCCGCTAGTGCGCAAGCTGGCCCGCGAGCACAACATCGATCTAGCCCAAGTAAACGGCACTGGAACCGGCAACCGCGTAACCAAGCAAGACGTTCTTGACTTTGTAGAGCACCGTACCTCGGCGCCAGCGGCGCCACCTCGCACGGCCCCCCCGCCCGCTCCAGCCGCCATTCCCGTTGATCCGGGCCCCCAGGCGGCGCGAGTTTCGCCGACTGCGGTAGAAGACCTGGTCCCCATGACGCAAATGCGCAAAATCATCGCGCAGCGCATGATCGAGTCGCGTCGCACCAGTGCCCACGTCCACTGCATGTTCGAAGTTGACCTGACCCGCATCGTCAATCTGCGCAACAAACTTAAAGGTGGATTCGAGCAGCGCCACAGTGCTCGCCTCACCTTCATGCCCTTCTTTGTGCGCGCGGCGATCATCGCCCTTCAGCAGTTCCCGATCGTCAACTCCTCATTGGAGGGCGACAGCATCCGCTACCACAAACACGTTAACGCTGGCATCGCCGTCGCGCTCGACTGGGGACTGATCGTCCCCGTCCTGAAGAATGCCGGCGACCTCAACTTCCTCGGCCTCCAGCGCGGTATCACCGACTTAGGCGAGCGTGCCCGCACGAAAAAACTCATGCCCGCGGACATAGAAGGCGCCACCTTCACCATCACCAATCCCGGCCAATTTGGCGCCGTCTTCGGCCTGCCCATCATCAACCAGCCCAACGCTGCCATCATGGGCGTAGGTGGAATAACAAAGCAGCCCATGGTAGTAACCGACAAAGATGGCAGCGACTCCATCGCCATCCGCTCCGTAGTCCACCTAACTCTAGGTTATGACCACCGAATAATCGACGGCGCAGTAGCCGACCAATTCATGGCGCTGGTAAAGAAAACGCTGGAAAACTGGAGCGAAGAAATAGGCTAAAGAAGCCGTCCAGGAAGCTCATAAACATTGTCATCCTGAGCGGAGTGAGGCGCTAACCGAACGGAGTCGAAGGACCCCTGCATCGTCGACTCTATTCCATCAACCGCTAGGTATTCTGTCCCAGTGCTGAAGTCAATCCCTTCGCTGTTCGGACACTAACGAGGATCGAGCAACTCGTCACCACTTCGTAGTAACCCGCAGCCCCTCCAACTGCCCAAACGTAACCGGTGTTCCCTGCACTGCGATCAAATTAGCCACCGCCGCCTCAATATTCGCGATCACCTCGGGCGCCATCCCGCCCACCTGCGCCGATGCGAGAATCGATTGCAGCAAGGTAAGAACAAGACTGATAAGAGTAGCCGCCCCCATTTAGATTGCTCCTTTGATTTCAAGTGTGAGTGACGCCGCATTCGCAATTGCCGTCTCCAGCGCCGCCTGTGACGATCTAACCGGCACGCAAGTAGCCGTCGGGTCCGGAGGCGCGAGCGTAGGCGTCCATCCGCAGTAAGTCTCCACCGCCGTAATCAGCGCGTTCTCCCCCGAGATCCCGCGGTTAATAGTCTGGCACACTCCCTGGCTAGGATTCGTGGTGCAGCTTGCCTGATACTCACTCTGCGCCGCCACAATCGAACCGGAAAGCGCAGCCGCCGTGTCCCGTGCCTGGCTCTCGAGCGGCGAACATCCCAACATCGGAAGCACCATCAGAACAATCAACATCGTCACTAGTCTTTTCATAGCTCCTTCTCCCGCGTTTGAAAAATCGATGGCAAAGTGGCGTGCAACAGTTGAGCCAATGCGTTCACCCACGCAAATGCCATGGGGTGCGCCGCAATGTAAGCCGGGGTGAAAATAGCCGCGCCAATGGTTCCGGCGATGGTCACTAACAAGGGCCCGTAGTGTACTAACAAGTTTGTCATTGCTCCTTAATGTCCCTTCCGTCACTACTTCGGATCCGGCAAACTCCAGCGCCACAACGGAACGCTCGTACCACTACCGCTGGGCGTCTTACTTCGGTAGCAAATGATCGTGGAACCCAATCGCCGCGCTGACCGAAAAAGCGATCGCTGCTGTTATGAAGCGGTCATAAACCGATCTCTTAATATCGTTTTTCTCGAGCGTCGTGAGTCGTTCCTCTGCCAGCCGCATTCTACCCGGCTGACCGTTCCCCACCAGCATGTCCACCTTCGCCTCGAGCCGCCCCAGTTTCTCCAGCACGTCAAGTTGAAAGTCGCTGCTGGTCTGCACAATCACCGGTATGCGATGCCCGCCGCCTATGTCGCCATCGTCGTTGTTTTTCATAATGGATAATCAACATGCAGCGCCGTTGAATATCGCGAATACTTCGCAGGCGAACTGTTGTCATAACTCCGTAAAAAGTAGGTTTGTCCTCGCGCGTAGCGCGGCAGGGTGAAGCTGCTAGTCGTGAACCGCCCTATCAGATTGCGGTTATTTCCGGCTCCCCAGCCCGTATCCGAGTACCGCACCTCAATTCCCCAGCCCGCTGGCGGTGTGAACCCGGCATCAATTGTTATCGTTGTCGAGGCGAGGGTGTCGGTTTCGATCTCGGCATTTGTTAGATCGGCGAGATAAGTCGTACCGGCCTGTGTCACATCGATTGGTGTGAGAACTTGCGATTCCTCAACCACCGCATCCGAAAAGCCGAAGTTTAGAGAAGGATCGCCCGCGTCAACAAATTTCAATGTGTAGCGCACCGTTTCTCCCGTCAGATCGAGCACAGTGAGGTCAACCTCTCGAACAATCGCGAGAAATAAAGCCGCCCGCGATGGCACATTCACCGCTAGCCCGTCGCCCGGGAAAATGTCTTCTGCACCTCCGGGCAGAAACCTGCTCCACGCCTGGTACTCTCCCGCCCATCCCTGTCCGGCATCATCCAGCAAGGCCAACGCCGCGATCTCGCAATCCGCCGAAGTCCGCGGAGCCGGAATCGCGACGCGTCGCACGCTCCCGCGTACCCCGTCGTCCGCGCCGTTCCGGTGTGCTGTAATGCTCGCTGAGTTGATGATGCGCGCCGCAGCACGCCCGCTACTCCGATACGTCACCTCGATTGCCTCGTTCAACGCCGGAATGAATTCCGGATAGAATTGCAGCGCCGGCGTATTGGAGACTTTGCATTCCGCTCCGTCGATCAACGAGCCCACTTGCGCTGTAAGCGGGGTGGCTCCAGACAGAGTTGTTCGCACAAGTGCGTCAATCGCCAGGAATATGTACGTGAATGCCACCGAGCACTGCATGCTGATCGCATTAATCAGCACATAAGTGCAAAAGCCGGGCGCACTACCAATAACTCCGTCGTAAAGCACCGTCGCTGGCGCCACTTGAGTGGCGGGGTTTTCCGGATCGATATCATGCACCTGCAGCACAATCCTCGCATCGCAAGTTACGGAGGCTCCGCCCCGCGCACTTCCGCTTGGATGCGCCGAGGAATGAAATACCTGCTGCATACGGTAAATCTCTGTTGGATAGATGTAGGTCGTGAATACATAGTGATGACCGGCCTGTGTTACGAGCGGCGTCCCCGTCAATACCCCAGCCACCAGCGCTTGAATGCTACAATCCGTTCCCGACGGTGTGATTCGAAATCCGGCGACGCAATTCCCGACCGCAACTGCTCCGGTATAAAGGCCGCCGATCACGCCATTCGACGCGCCATTGAACACCACATCGCCGTGCTCAAGAACTGTGGCCCCACCAAGCTCGATCTGCTCCACAAAATCCAAACACGTTTGCCCGTCCTGCCCGTTTCCACCCGAGACCAGTAACTGCCCGTCGCTAACTGACAAAGCATGAGTTGGATCAACAGCCATCCAGTGAGTAGGATCGAGCTCCGTGTATTCTTCGTTAAGAATCGTCCGGTTATAAAGGGGAATCTGATTGCTCCGTGTGAATGGAATCTGCGACATATAAAATGTAGTTGTATAGTCATCGCCGACAAAGTAGTCCTTCACATGCGCGGCTGGCTCCAGTTGTCCTAGAACCGTCAAGTCATTTACCAGCCGGTTCACGCTTTCCAGTTGCAGATTGTCGGGAGAAAACGCAGGATCGTTCTCCGCCAGGGCGTACGTGTTCTGCCCCAGCGGCGCGAAAGACAGCTTTCCAGCCCAGTCCCGATAGCTGAACCGCGCCGCCAGAGCGATCTCCGCCGCTGAGACCGCCCAGTTCTTCGACGGATCGACGCTAAAATAGGGAATCGGATCCCCAGCTTGCACGCCACTCAAATCAAACCAACCGGGCAGCGCATCCAGAGTCAAGCGTTCAAGAGCTCCACCCGCGCTCTGGGCCACAAAAGGAGGCTCCGGGGGAGGTGCCTTTTGGTCAAGTAACATGGCATCGCTGAATGCGACGAGTTCATACGAATATAACGGTCCCTGATCCGCCCACCCCAAGTATCGATAAGACGGCGCTGCCATCAAATAGCCGGTAAACAGATCGCTGTTATCGCTACGAACTAATAGGACCCGCGCTCCGGCAGCTGGAACGGCAAATCCGCCATTAGCGGAAAAAAGCCCGACCCTAAACGCGGCAGGGCTATTCAACTTGCGTACAACGCTCGCGCCCTGACTCATATCCACGAACGCGCTGTAATCCAGCGGCCCTCGTCCATCGAGATTGTCGATCAATAGCTGCATAATTGATAAAACCGCCCCGCTCTACGTTCGTTACTGTCAGCATTCGGTTAACGGCGACGCCTGCGACTCGGCGGGCAAACGAGCACGATCGGTCGCCGAATGAAAAGCGCACGAGCTAAAAAAACTGAAAAAAGACTCCAGTCTCCATTGTCTCTGCGCAACCTCGGCGTTTCTGTGTGATTAAAGAAGTTGGGAAGGTTGCGCCAATGTGAAAGGCGCACCCACCGGAAGGGCACGAGCTATACTCATGCCGTAATCCGCCTGACCTACGGCGTCTTCTAGTCGCCGCAGTTACGTTGCCGCAAAGCCAGGCGTTTGCGGGCCTGCCTAATAAACATCCGCTCCCTGAGCCGGAAAATAACTCCGATAACACAACACCACTGCCGCGTCGTTCCCATCGATGCTAGGCAATGCCGTAAAGGCTGCCTGTAGCACCATCTCGCCAATTGGCTTCTGAATCCGCACCAGGCTCTCGCGCTCCCACGCCGCTTTTACCGTGCAAGGACTCAAAAGCGGATAGTAATAGCAGACTCGCCCGCCGGATTCCTCCTCCATCACGAACAATCCGGACCACTGCTGCAAGAATGCCCCGCCCTCCCGATCCACAAACGCAGTTATCTGTTGCACGGACGCCCCACTCGCCGGCGTCCCACCAGGCAAAGCCTGTGCCAGAACTAACGAAGTGCCAGTAACCTCGGCTACCATCCCAACGTTGAATGTAACTCGCCGCACATAGTTGACGTCCTGTCGCACGTTGGCGGGATTCGTGACATATGCTCCCGCGATCCCCGTCCCCACAAATCCAACCTGCTGCGCGTAGTCAACATCGCAGGCTACAAGATCGCCGGACGCAAATCCCGCGATCGCTCCCGCTCCGACCACCAACTCTTCCGCCGTCGACCCCGTGAGTAATGGCACCGCAGGCAGTGGCACTCCTCCCGATCCCGCCCGAGATGCGCTAGGATCGGTCGCCAGTACGTTCATGTGCTCCGCCCCGCCCGCCAACGCCATCTGCAACTTACCCCAGTCGCGGAACTCAAACTCCACCCGCGCGCCCAGTCCCCTCCGCGCCTGTCCGACCGTCGCCCCTGCCGCGCCCCCAGGCAATGCCTCGATCTGCGAAGTGCTGGTGCGCGAAAAATTCTCAATCCATCCCAGATCGATCCACGGCGCCGGCGGTGCATCCAATTGAAACCCGTTATCCTTCGAGGGATCGAAAACAGCTGTCGGCCCGTTCACCGGATCCACCGCCGCAAAATAAGCGCGCGTCTGGCGCGCCACCGGTCTGAGTCCTGTCCGCGTCATGCGGTCACTTCCGGCAAAAAGAAATAGACCTTCATCTGCGCATAATGCCCAATCCGCGCCGTCCCAGCGCTCCATTCTTGTTTCGCAATCGGTAAGTCTCCTGGATCGGTCCCAAGTTCCGGCACAGTCCAGAAAACCCCCGCGCCCAAATCCACGCTCGGCGTCTGGCTGTAGTCGATCATCCCGGTATGTGGAGGATCGCAAATGTCCAGCAGTTCCACATCCATCTCCGCCAGCACCCGCCCGCGATCCACTCCCGTCCCGCCGCTGCTCCCCTCGCTTGCGTACCAGATCGAGCACTCGATCCCCAGCATCGGTCGCGAACTTTCCGCAATCAATACTTCTCCCCAATCGACATAAAAAACCCCGGCCTGCGCTTCGTTGAATCGCGGTTCCATGTTTTCACGCACCACGATTCCTGGCACTGCCACGCCGTCGATCACCACCGTCCGCGCCGGATTCAACGCTGTCAGCCGTGCCCGCAGCGCCATATAAAAACTGTCCTTAGCCGCCTGCATATAACTCCTGATAAGTGACGATCCAAATATTGATTTAAATAAAGATCACATGCGAAAAGTGGGAAGCCAGTAACAGGTGCCCTACCTGATGGCTGATAGCTGACAGCTGCCTCAGGCCACCGCCACCACCCGATACAAGTAAGCCACGCCCCCCAGCCGTTCCACCACAAATCCCTCGATGTGGAACATCTCCCCGCAGTAAACAATCCCCAGCGCCGTTTCGAACAACACATCCGCCGATGCCACATTCCTCTGACTAACCTGCTGCGCCAGAGCCGCACGCCCGGCCAGCACCTCAATCCGTCGCCGAGGCCCGCTGTTTTCCGTAGTCAACTCCCGGACAATCACCGGCGCAATCGCAGCCTGCTCCACTCCCGGGTCCACCAGTCCCAACTCCGCAACCGCATCGCCCGGGAGTCCCGCCGCCGCAAACAGCAGAATCACATCGGTGCCCCCTAGGCTCCGCAGCATCGCGTCTGTCGCTCGCGCCGCCGCACCTCCCGAGATCCCTGTCATGTCATCCAACTTTCTGCGCCATAAACGGCGCCAGCAACTCCCGCACCGTGTCATCCACCAAAGTGTCGGAGAAGTACCAGAGCTGCATGTTGTTCATCACGCCCTTCTTCACATTCAGGCCGGGCGTCGCTTGCGCATTTCTTGCGATCTGCGCACAAGCCACTTTCACCGGATCGGGAAATGTGCTCCATCCCGCCGTGTAAACAATTTCCAATTCGTTGAATGCCCATGACAGCGCATTCATTGGCAAAGTGACTTCTCCCGTCTCCGCAAAATAATCCAGGTCCGCCACGTTCAAATCCGTCCACCATCCCGGAATTCCGAACGCCAGCGCCGCATTCCACGAGAAGTCTTCTTCTTGCAACTCCCCCCGTCTCGGCATCGCATACCGGGCCTGCGCCGAAACGATCGCCGAGGTGGCCGGCGCCGCGATTGCCAGCGGCCGATAAGTCAGCAGCACAGGCCGCCGCCCATTCGTCCGAAGCCGCTCTGTATATTGATTGATCGCCAGCGTAGCCCTCCGGCAGTGCGCGTCGATAATCGCCGAAGCCCCAGTGATCCACGCGACATCGGTAGTCGCTTCCAGCCCATAAGCCTCATATTCCGATGGCTGCAAATAATTCATGTTTACTTCCCGTCCCGAGATAATCGTTCACTAACAAAAAGGTAGAGACGCGGATAGCCGCGTCTCTCTCGATCCCGCGATCGTCAAGAACTCATTCCTGCGCCGGTTCACAATGTCCTCAGATCCCAATCCCGGTGCCGATAACCGCGGACCGAGAACCGGAAACTGAGAACAGAGAACTGAGAACCGGAAACCGCACTACCGGTTAACCTTCACCTCATAGTGCGCATACGAAGCGCCCTTCACGATCGGCGCTCCGAACTTCACCACCACGCTCTGCGCCATCAACGAACTCGGCAGCCCCAGCTTGAAGATCCGTGGATTCGGATCCGTCAGCCAGTGATACTCGATCATGTCTTCGGTGACGATATAGGCAGGCAGTACCGCGCTTCCGCTCCCTGGCGTTCCCGTATACCCGAGTGCCCATTCCGGAATCAGCGGCAAATCCCCGGCCTGCGTGCTCAGCGTCTTCACCGTGAGCCCGCCCGTGATCTGCGTAGTCGACAGAACCACGTTGAACTCCGCCTTCATCTCCTGGTCAATCAAGTCCAGCAGCACCGGATTCGCATAGATAGCAGTCGGCCTCACCTCGAACGACGAACTCGAAACCATCTGCGCAATCGTGGTCTTCAGCCCATTCACGATGCTCGCCGTGGTCGCAATCGTTGTAGTATTTCCACCCGCCTCAATCTGTCCGATCGCGCCGAAATACTGCGGCGTAGTCGGACTGCTAAGCGAAGTGTCGTTCCCATTCCACAGCGCGACATCGTGCGTCCGCATCAGTCCTTCAACCGAATCCGCCAGGTCCTTGGCCTGCAAGTAAGCGAACTGGCTCTGCTGCGTCCCCACCTCCAGGTCGAACAGGTTGTAATTGATCTGTGAAACCAGCGCCTTCAGCGGAACCGCCCTTTCCACCCGCGTCGGCGATTGCAGCGTAGGCTGAATGTTGCGTGGATCCACAAACCCCTGCGCCGCGCTCGGCGAAGGGATCGCAGTCTCTTCGAAAAACCGCGACGGATGCCCGGTAGCCGGCACCTGCTTAATCCGTTGTCCGAACGCGCCCCGGCGGCGCACGATGTCGGTGATTTCCGTCTGATACCGGTCAATCTCGATCGCACCCGGCCCAAGAAAATCCGCCGCCGCATGTAAATCCAAAAAGTTAGCCTTCATGTCATCTCCTGAATTAAGTTTCAAATCGCTCTTGTCCGCATGGCACGGACACTCTGCCGTGGCGCCGTCAAAATGCCGCGGCGCAGCCCCGCTCATTCGTGTCCTTGCCGAATAAGTGGGGTCCAAACCAAGCCGCCAGTAAATAGCCCAAACAAAAAGAGGGCGAGTAACTCGCCCTCACGTCAACTATCCGACTAATGACGAACGACCGCCGACCAATCGGCTACTCGATCATCCCCGCCCGCGCCAGTTCCGATTTCACTGCAATCCGCTGCTCCACGCTCAACGCCCCCAGCGTCTTGTTCAGCATCGCAGGATCCAGCTTCTCGTTTTCAATTTCGTTCTTCGCAACCAGCGCTGCCACCACCGGTGAAAGCGTCTTCCGCGCCATCCGCGAAGCCTGTGCCCTCAAATCGGCGTTCGATTTCTCCAGCTCCGCAACCCGCGCGCCCAGATCCGCTCCGCCAGCTTCCACTTTCTGCCGGCCCGAGTTCTGCGCGATGTTCTCCTCCACCGCCGCCACGATCCGGTCTACCTTGGCATTCAGCATTTCCTGCTGCGCATCCAGCTTTCCCAGAACGCGATCCAAGCTCTCCGTAGCCGCAGCTAGCCGTTCCGCGGCCGCCGCCATCTGATTCACCATCTCTTCATTCATCCCGCCCTCCCCTTAGATTGGACCGCTCCACGCGGCCTTTGTTGTTTGCTGGAAACTAATTCCGTATCCGCAGCTCCCAAACCTTATCCCAACTCGATCCAGGTCGACTTATAAGCCGCCTTATCCCGTCTCAACACGGCCGCTCCCGTAAAAGTAACTCGATTCAACACCCACACATTCGCTTTGATGTCCTCCACGATAGCGTCAGCGATCTCATAAGACATCCCCAGCCCCATCTCCGCGCCCGCGCCGTCCGTGGCGCGAACGCCCTTGCCCGCACTTTTCCTGCCCCGCGAATCCGCCTTCCCGATCTCCGCCACCATCTCCGGAAAGTCGCGCCCATAAAGAAACCCCGCGACCCCAATCTCTCGCCCCACAATTTCCGCGCGCGTAATGACCCCAATTTTCCGGCGCGTGTCATGCCCGTCCAACCGCGGAGAGTAATCCAGCGCCATTCCGAGCAACGATGGAATCGCCGCCTCAGCCGCCGCCCTGGTCAGCAACACTCGATGCCCCCGCGCCCCCGCTGGAGCCTTGTCCGACGCCGCGTCGACAAACGTCAGCACGCCCCGAAACGCAACCCGGTTCGGATGTCCAAACACCGTCGGCATCTCAATCGCCATCGACTCCAATGACAATCCCATTCCAAAGCTCCTAGCCCAACCTAGAATTACCGGTGCACCTAGTTATCGACTGGCCGCTGTTCTCGGCGTTACTCTGTGCTTTTCTTTCTCTGCGTCCGCTGCGGTTTAGGACGGGCGTCAGCGCCAATAATGACCCGGACGCGCGGCTATCCCAAGCCTGAATGACTGGACCGAACGGGGCGGCTCGCCGGGTGAGAATTGAGAATGGACCTCTGCAATCTGACCTCTGCAATCAAATAATCTCCGCCAGCCCGCGATTCCGCCGTACCTCGTTCACAGTGAGCACACCATTCCGCAGCAGGATCTCATCGATCTGCGCCTGCTCCATTTCATCGGTAGCATCGACGTCGATGAACACGAACTCCAGATCCGCCCATCCCAGCTTCTTCCCAATCGCATCCCGCGTAAGATGTTCCGCGATCAGCCGCGCCGTAGGCACAATCGCCGACCGGAACGCCATCTCCGTCATCTCCGCTGCGGTAGCGCGATTAACATCGCTCGTAACTCCCAGGAACTGCGCTGGTAAGTCGAACGCATCCGCAATAATCCGAATCAAAAACTCCTGCCAGGCCAGTCGGAGGTCCGCATCGTTCCCCGCCGCAAATCGCAGCACCTCCGGCTTGGTCTCCGCCGACATAATAGGAACTCGTCCCGTTCCCTCAATCTCGTCCTGCCACCACCGGATCAGCCGCTCATGGTTCGCTGGAGTCAGATCCTGTAACCAAAGCGCGTACTGCACCACCGAATTTGAAGCCAACCGTCCCGCATAACGATGCGCGCTCAAAAACTCATTGATCGTTTCAAATGCCACTTCCATGCGCCCCAACCCAAACGGCGTATGTGTCCTCGGATTTAGGCGGATGTAACTAAGCTCGTCATCGTTCAAAACAATCTGTCCATCCGCCCCATACAACCCAGTGACCTGCACGTATCTCGGAGAGTCCGGTCGCCCATCCCAGTCAGACATCATCCGAATAGTTGCTCCATCCACCGGCCACATAAGAAGGGGCAACATAGGGCCGTCTGCCACTGGCTGTCCAGCCGTGCGAAGCTCAGTATGAATTTGCCGTGCTGCATCCGGCGCCTCCAACTCCCATCCCTCCACCCGATCCAACTCCACCGCTCCAAACCCGCCAACAATCACATCCTCCAACACCTGCTCCACAAATGACCGGAACGAATCATCCGGATTCGGCGCTTGGAAATTCGCAGTCAGTATCTGTGCCCGCAAAGCTCCGTGGGGAATCTGCTCAATCGACCTTCCGCTCCGAGCCTGAATCCGCCACTTCATACCCGCGATGCGATCCTTGATTACATTGATTGCCCGCCGTGCCACCGGAGTCTCCGCGAACCGCCGCAAATTAGCTGGCGAACGCTTAGGCAGGGCCGCATTGACCGCTGACGCTTTCGTCCGCCCGCCCGCGCCCGGCAACATCGTCCCCGGAAATCCCGAATATGCGAGCGAGGCCAGGTTCGACCCCGCTCCCATCGTTCGCCGCCCGCCCAACCCGCGCGCGAACAATCCCGTAGATAGCCACTGCCGCAACGACACTACTCCCGCCCGGCGCGCCGCGCCGCGAACCGCATTTCGAATATTCATGATCTCCGTCCGATGTAGTGGTGCAGGCGCCCGCGAAACCTCGTAGCCTCAACCCCGTCGTCGCGGAAGCCACCGCATTCTCAAAAAAGGCGATGTCTAGTGGACAATCCTCCGTGCACCCCTGTGTACCCTGTGGTTAAAGAATTTGCTGAGCCTTAGCTGTGCTCTAATCGCGCGCACAAAACACAAACGGCGCAGCCAAAGCCGCGCCGACCCGTGAACCTCCACGGTTTTCACTTCTGCAATCTGACCGCTGACTTCTGCAATCGTTCTAAGCCATCAGCTCTCGCCGCGTCTCCTCCGCAATCTCTCCCATCTCCGCAACATCCCTCACCAAAATCTCATTCGCCCGGAGCATCGCCACTCCCGAAGCCAACTCACCCTTAACTCGCACCGCGTCCTCACTGATAATTGCCGTCATCAGCGGCTCATCTCCGCGCGAGCGCATGCCCACCTGAATCTTCGAATACCGATACGCCAGCGTCACCGCCGGCTCCCGGCTCATATTCAGCGCCAACGCATGAAACATCTTCAGCGACCTCCCGACCCGAAATCCAAAGTCCACGCGAAACGGATCGTTCTCGCCAGTAAACTCCCGCATATCCAAATCACGCGTCAGCATCTCGACCACGCCCGCCTCCGTGAACGCGTCCCGCATTCGCCCGGCAATTCCCAATCGCCCAATCCGCCGCGCCCGTTCCAACGCCCGCGTCGGCGCCGCCATCGGAGAAAGGTAATCCCGCTCCAACAACCGCATCTCCGCCGCCGGATCCCCCGCCACCATCGCCTTCGCTGGCGCCACATCGAATATGGCACCGAACCGGCTCTCGAGTAATTGCACCAGCTCGTCCCGCCCCCGAATCTCGTTCAGTTGTTCCCGAACCGTTGCCTCAAGATGCCCAAAAACCGCAACCTCAAGATCGGGCGCAAAACACTCCACCCTCTTCCAATCCTGAATGATTCGCAAATCCGCGAACCGCGGTCCCCGATCGGCGCGCTTTTCGCCAGGGTCTCCCTCCGGCTCCAGCACCACCACGCCGACGGTCATAAAATCGTCCCGCAAAGCGTGCGGGACCAACCGCACCAGCAAGAGTTCAAATTGTCGCTTCTCCGCCATCAATCAAACCGTCACCACTGGCGTTATCCAAGCCCCGCCTTCCTCCGTGTAACTCTGTGTGCTCTGTGGTTCAAGCCTTTGCAGCAATCTGTTCAGAACTCAACAACGCACGCCCTAAGCCTCCTCAGCCCACTCCGGAAACGGCCTCCGCGGCGAAGTCCGAAACGCCATAATCAACTCCCGCACCAGCGCCTTCCTCTCAATCAGCTGCCGCACCAGTCCCTCTAACTCATCCCACGAAGCCCCATACCACGCCGGAGGAATCTCCCCCGCTACCCGCCAGATCGCATCTTCATCGATCTTCTCAATCCGCGACAGCCAGGGCTCAAACGATCCCCATCCGCAAACCGCCGCATAAACTTCATTCCGCGGATAAACTCCACGCAGCGGAAAATCCGGAAACGTCCACTCCCCGGCATTAAAGCAATACCCCTGATCGATAAACGCCGCCGAATACTTCCGCTCCCGCAACTTCCTCCAAAACGCCGCCTGCCTTCCATCCGCATTGCAAGTCCACTTATCCAGCGCCAGTATCCCGGCAAACGTCTCCAGATTCCGCACCCGATCCAGCATCTCCGGCGGCAGATAATCAAACACCTGCCCCTCCACCGGACTAACTACAAACCGCGACCCAAACTGCAATCCCGGCTCAACCCGAATCACGTTGTTTCCCAGCACAATCGTCAACTCCGCCGTATGCTCCACCAGCCACGGAGTAACATCCACCACCTCCGCCACCGGAACCGGCAATCCCACCCGTTCCGCCAACCGGGTAGCCAAAAATTCATTCGCCAGCACGCGTTCATGCTGCGGATTATTCCGAAACTTCACGACGTAATAATGCCCATCGTCGCAGCGCATAAGATGACCCTGCGCCCCGCCCCGCATCCTCTTAACATGCTGTATCGCAGCCGTCGGCATCTGTATCGTCTCTACTGTTTCTCTGAACTCTCATCCCGTCATTGACCAGCTGCCCCGGCATGAATTGCAGCCCTGGCATGGATGCAGCCCTGGCATGGATGCAGCCCTGATACGACCTGTCATCCTGAGCGAAGCGCTGTGAAGCGAAGCGTAGCAGCGCGAAGTCGAAGGACCCCGACACCGATTATTCCTTCCAGTCCGCCGCAAGGCATTCTCTTCAGGGATGCTGATTGCATTGGTGCTTTGGACAAGACACAGCCCAGACCCAACTCTACCCTTGAAACTCCGCCCCGGCCTGTGACCCCCGCCACATCCATTTTGTTCACTTTTCGCTCGGGGGATTTAGCCGGTGACCGGTGACCGGTGACCCGTGACCCCGACCTCCAACCTCAAACCTCCGACCTCACTTCCCTCCGCCAAAGCGTCTCCCGTTTTCCCTTACACCCCGCAGCCCCCTCCCGCACCGCCAGTGCGATCCCCATCGCCATCACGCAATCGTCATGCGAACCCGCAGCCGCCTCCGGTCGCCCATTCTCCACCCGTCTAAACGTCCGGCACTCATTCCACAGCCGAGCACTCCGAAACAACTCCGGAGCCTCCATCATCACCGCCACCAGCGTCTCAATCATCGCCGGACGCGACAATGCCGTAGTATTCCAGCCATTCCATCCCTTCTCCTCATAAATAGCCGGATATTCCATCCTCTCAAGGTGCGCCAGCACCCCCGCTCCATGATTATTTCTCTCCACCGCCAGCACAGCCGAGTTATAGGTGTTCCCTAAGTCCACCAGTTTCCTCGCCAGCTCTCTAAGCGAAAAGTGCCCATGCAACTCCGCGCACTGCATCCCCATCTTTCGATCGATCACCTGCGCGCACGAATAATCTCCCTTCACTCCCCCACCCGCTGGATCGACCCCAATCAGGTATTGAATCCCCGGCCGCGCCGGCAGCCAGATCGCCAGCCTGCCGTTGTCGAGCAACTCCACCGGTTCGCCCGCCGCCTCCAGCGCTTTTTCCACCACCACCAGCTCAAACACGCACTCGCCAGACGCCCGGAAGCAAGCGACCGCATCCTCCGCAAACTCCTGCGCCGCCATCCTCCGCAATGTAGACCACTGCTGCCGTCGCCACCCAATCTGCTCTACCGTCAATCGATGCGCGTCGGCTAGCTGCGCCTCTTCCGAAGTCATCACAAATGACGGCCCCACCTCGCACCGGTAGCTCGTTTCGAACCACCACGGAAAAAAATGTTGCGTGTATCCCGTTTCCTTCGCCCTCTGCCACTCCTGGTAAAATGTGCCCCAGGCCCCGTTCGCGGTCGACTCCAGCACAATCTCGCCACCCGGAACCAGCGCCGCCCGCATCGAAGCCAGCGCGTCCTCGCCTTCCCGCCCCCACCGCGAAACTTCCGTGCAATGCAGGTTCTGGATCGTCCGTCCCCGTCCCGTGTTTTCGTCCGCCGCCGTAACCGAAAACGCGCTGTCCAGCTCCGGAAACACCAGCTCCCGAGCGCTGGAGTGCGATGTCTTCAACGGCCCCTTTCGTATCTCGTCCGGCAGTCGATTCCAGAACCGGTGTACGATCCGAAATATCTCCTCCGCCGCCAGCCGGTTATGCGCCACCAGCATCGTTAGCGCGCCCTTGCGCGTCACCGTCTGCACAAAAAAACGAGCCGCAATGTAGGAAGTGATCCCAACCTGCCGCGCCTTCAGCACAATATTCTTATGCGACTTTTCCGCCAGGCACACCCGGGCATATTCCCGCTGCACCGGATTCAGCCGGATCAGACCCGGTTCGCCCACCTTCGATCGGATGAAAAGAAATTCTTCGATCCATGCATCCCGCTGAGTGGGCTTCCACGCCAGGCTCAAGTCCATCTCTTCTGGCGGGAAGTCCTCCGTGCTGTCGATCTTCCGGAATTGACTCCGGAGCGGCGTAATCTCGTCAAGCTGATTCCCAAGCTCCAGCAGCTTCCCCATCTCCTTCTCGGACGATCTTCGGGCGGCTCTCGTTCTCCCAGCCTTTGGATTGTCCTCTCCCCGGTCGATTCCATTCTCGCTATGCCCAGCGTCAAAATCGCAAACCGCTTCCTTCTTATCCTCCGGCTGCCCGCTGCCCAGCGCCTCTAAATACCCACGCACACTCCCCGCGGGAGCTGCCCCAACTTTAACCTCCCGCTTTCTCCCGCGTCTTCTTCTCCCCCTCTTTTTCGAACTCTGCCCGGAACTTCCTTCCCCACTCTGCCCGGAACTTCCTTCCCCACCCTCGCCCGAAAGTCCTTTTCCGCCTCGCTCAATTTCAATCCCGTCATTCTTACAAGTCCCTTTACCCCGGTTCGTCCCCAAAGACTCCTACCTTCCACATCGCCCATGTAGCGCGGACACTCTTGTCCGCGTGCGTGCATCACTCCGCCGAACGCGTAACGCGAACACTCTTGTCCGCGTGTATGTGCCATACAGCTCTCTGCCGAAGCCCGGTCGTCAAAACATCGCGGTTTTCACTTCTTCAATCTGATTTTCGCTTTCTGCTTTTTCGAACCGATCGCGCATCGCCGAGGCTTATGAGAATCCCCCGAATGCCAGCGCTACCGTGGAAGAGCGGCCCTTAAGGGCCGCGTATCGTGTGTCAAATCGGAGGGGCTTTAGCCCCGGTGGCCGGCTCTCGCCTCTGCAATCTGACCTCTGCAATCGCTAGTGCCCGGCATTCAAACTCTCCGGCACATACGCATAAGCCCCAATCTCCCACCCCGTCCCAAACGAATTCTGATTGATCCCCATCAAGTCGTACTGATACTCCGTCCCCAAATTGACCCCCGCATCCCTAACCGGAGAATTAGCCGTAGGCCGAAAATCCGCCTCCACTCCCAAAGACGGACAAACGTAATAACTCCCCCCCACATACCCCGCAGGCACCTGATCATTCGCCGTACACCCGAGCAGAAAATTCACCATCGCCGTATTCGATTTCAAAGCCGCCCCACCCTGCACCAGCGCATCCATCAAATTCGCGACTTCATCAAACCCAAGCTCGTTCACATGCCAGAAATATCCAACTGGCCGTCCCCAAAGCGCATTCTTGAACAAATCCTGGCTGACGCGATTCCTGAGCTGCTGATAACTAAGCCCCTGATAATTGGGAACCATCCCCTGGCTAAGAATATTCAGCACGTCATACCCCGTAGCCAGCGTAGTATTAGCCCCGCAACAAGGCTTCAAACTCCCAGTCCCGCGCACCCCGGCATAACCAAGCCCTGCCGCAATCGCCTCCGTAACCGGATCCTCATAACTCCCGGGCATCAC
>JBAQJF010000248.1:0-74027 GCA_049300195.1 Terriglobales bacterium
CGACATTACTATCCACAATGGCGCTGCCGGCACGGTTTCCGTTCACGGCAGTATCCATATCGGTAATGGTTGGTTCAGCGGAGATCACCGAGCCGATGTGCAAGCGATCCAGAATAATCCTCCCGTCAAGCAAAACGGAAACAGCATTCGCGTCGACTACATCAACTACAACAACATCTCCATCGACTACGAAATCACCGTCCCCGAGGACACTGCGGTTCAATCGCACACCGGCAGCGGCGATCAAACCGTGGAGGGTGTGCGAGGCCGGGTTGACCTCGAGAGCGGATCGGGCGATCTGAAGCTGGCGCGACTCACCGGCGAAATGCGTTTCCAGACGGGCTCGGGAAATATTCGCGGGCGCGAGCTTTCGGGGCCGGCACACGTGAAGGCGGGCAGCGGAGATATCGACTTTGAGGAAACGGGTGAAGGCGACATCGATATCCGCACCGGCTCGGGCAACATCACGGTGAAGGGGATTAACGGCGGCTTCCACGCCGAAGCGGGCAGCGGAGATATTCACGGCGACGGCTCGCCCAAGAATTTGTGGAGCGTCCGAACGGGTTCCGGAAATGTGGGATTGCGGGTGCCGCAGGACGCGGCCTTCGACGTCGATATCTCGTCGAGTTCGGGATCGGTGACGCTCGGGCATCCCGTGTCGACGACCGTGCAAGGGCGCGTGGAGTCGCACAAGAGCGTGGTCGGCAAAGTGCGCGGCGGCGGGCCGACGATTTCAGTGCACACGGGATCGGGCGACATTCAAGTGGATTAGTCGCTGATCGCTCTTGCTAGTTCCCTCGCGGTGGGGGCGAGACTGCGCGGCACGCACAGAACGTAACAAGTTGGTTGTCTCCTGGACGAAGTGAGGAATCTGCATTTGGCGGCAGATTCCTCGCGGCTACGGCTTTCCGCGTGATCGTCTTTCTCGAATCCGGTTACCGATGCGCCTTTCTGATGGGCCACTCCCCACATCGATCTTGACGTCCGGTCGCGTTACCCCTGATACTTCGATTTGCCCCTCCCCGAATTTTTTAAGAAAACGAGGTATTGGATTGCCACGACCCATCATCACCCTTACCACCGATTTCGGACTCAATGATCACTTTGTCGGGGCCATGAAGGGGGTCATGCTGGAAGCGGCGCCTGACGCGCAGATCGTCGACATCAGCCATGCCGTGCAACCCTTCGACATTCTGGATGGCGCCCTCACTATCTCGCAGGCCTATTCGTACTTCCCGTCCGGCACCGTGCACATGGTGGTGGTCGATCCGGGCGTGGGCACAGCGCGGCGCCCCATCATTTTGACCAGCGACCGTCATCTTTTTGTGGCGCCTGACAACGGCGTTCTTTCGCTCGTCTATGCTCGTGAAGAACGAATCTCGGTGCGGCACGTCACCGCCGAGCACTATTTTCGTGAGCCGCGCAGCAACACGTTTCATGGGCGGGATATTTTTTCGCCGGTCGCATCGTCTCTTGCCAAGGGAGTCGAAACCAGCCGTTTTGGCGAAGAAATCACCGATTACGTGCGCTTCGCGGCGCCGCGGCCCAAGCCGGTGGATGAGCGGACCCTGCGCGGCGTGGTCCTTAAAGTCGACCGCTTCGGCAATCTCATTACCAACATTACGCCGGCAGATATTCCAAAGCTGTTTGGGGAGACGCCGGCCGCATTCAAGATCGCGCTTGGCAAAGGGCAAGTGACCCGGATCTGCTTCAACTACGCGGAAGGCGGGCCGGGCGAGGCTTTTGGCATTCTCGGCAGTATGGGATTTCTGGAGATCGCGACCAACCGCGGCTCGGCATTTCAGTTGCTCGGTGTTGGGAAAGGAACGGATGTGAACGTGGTGCTGGAAGCCTAAGCCACCGAATTGACCAGGTCTTCTGCCTAGTCCGCGGGGCTTCTCCGCGCTTTCGGCGGTTAGAGGCTTCCTACCGCTGCACGAACTATAAGCTATGTTTTTTTTGCTTCGGGGTGGACGTAGCGATCCATCTCGCCGGTCCATTTGAGAAAGCGCCAAAGGCTGCTCCGCTCAGTCCAGAGAAATTCCCAGAATTCTAGAAATCCGATTTGCGTCATTTTGACGCCGGTATAGGTTTCCATGCGCCAGAGCAGGTAGGGGCTACGCCACGGCGTTAGCCGGTGGCCGCGAGTTGAGTTCCATAAGAAGCGAAGCATCGGAGCGAAGTTCTCAGTTGCCAGTTCTCAGTTCTCAGTGAATACCCTGCATGGGTAAGCACTATTTCTCGCTGGGTTTGACTGAGAACCGAGAACTGACTTTCGTCTATTTCTCGCTGACTTCCACCGTGGCGCGCGTATCCTCCCACTCCATATGCAGCGCGCATTTGCTCCCACCCTGCTCAAAGTCGATCTTGAAATCTTCGACCGGACCGGATGTTTTGGAAACGCTCATCGGTATTCTAGCCAACTCGTCAGATTCATATTTATAGGGGATACCCCACTCGCCGGTTTTCTTGTTGATGATCAATGTCCACTTGTCGGCAGTCGGGATTGTGAATATTGTGTAGCTGCCGGCCGGAACCGAAGTGCCGCCGACTTCGACATTCGTATCAGCGACAAAGGTGGTCGCTTCATTCGCGCCCGTCCGCCAGACCTCGCCAAATGGAACGAGCCCGCCGAAAATCTTGCGGCCCTTGGCGCGTGGGCTGGAATAATCGATCTTCACCGTTTTGCCGTTGGAAAACTTGCACTCCGCGTTCGCCGGCGGGCTGGAGCGTTTCGATTTGTCGTGGCTCATCTGCGCGGGGGCGAGGGTCGCGACGGCAAGCAGTACTGCTGGAATCAAGACTAGCTTCTTCATACTGTCTTTCTCCTGAAATGTTTTTTCTGGATGCCCAAGAATTATACTCACTTCTTCGCTGCAATCCCGTGCCAGGATCGATCTTTCGATTCGCTCGCATCTCATTCCGGTTCATCTCTCGATACAATCTGTGCATGGCTGTCTTCAATGAAAAACAGGAAGAGCTTGAGCACTTCGAAACCCGCATGGGCGTGCCGCGCGGAAGGTTGGCGGTCACCATGGACCTCGTTACCGATGCGATGGCGCTGGTCGGCCAGCACGGCGTCTATTGCCAGAGCCAGCGCTGGCCGGGCAAGCCGGTGATGGATGTGCAGCTCATCATGAAAAATCTCACCGACGCAAAAGAGCTGATTCAGAGCGTGATGGAAGAGCTGCGGCCAAAAGCGTGACTGCGTCACCTGTCGATTGTTTCAATACGACTGGTCATAGACGATCGTTTCTAAAACGATCACTCACAAAGGGCTAGAATCCAGAAATGGAGCGCAAGATTTTTTGGGCCGTGTTCACCGTGCTAGGACTGGCAGCCGATTTCGTTTTGCCGTTATGGTGGGCGCTATTTTCGACCATTCCCATCGTTGTCATTTCGTGGTGGGTCGCTTATCGCAGTGGATGGTTCGAGTGAACCGGACGCGCCGCCGCTGGCTGGCCGCGGAGGCTCTACTGCTCGTGTCCACGCACTGCTTTGCTGGCGCGGCTCCTCATCCCTCCTCCGGTTGGGCCCTTCATTATCAGCCGCTCCGCATCGTCAACGGGTCGCCCATCGTCGTCCGCGTCACTACTCCCAAGCCGGTGGCCGATATCGCAGGCAAATGGCTCGGCCACGAACTCGCATTCAGTTTCGACCCCCACACGAAAACATGGGTTGCACTCGCCGGAGCCCGCCTCGAAACCAAACCGGGATCCTATCCAATGGAGCTTCGCGCCAAGACTTCGAATGGCCGGGCGCTTTCATTCACGAAGCAAATTCCGGTTCAACGCGAGCGCTATCCCCGCGTGGTTCTCAAGGTCCCCGAGCGCTACACCGCTCCGAGCCCCGACGAGCAGCACGAGATCGTAGAAGACAAAAAGATAAAAGAAGAAGCCTTCAAAACTGTCAGCCCGGAGCGCGAGTGGCAAGGTTCTTTCGCCGCTCCGGTCAATGCGCAAATCTCCGAAGTGTTCGGAGTCCAGCGCGTCTTCAATGGCTCAGTCAAGGCAACGCATCAGGGTCTCGACTTCCGCGTCCACGCGGGAACTCCGGTGGCCGCCGCCAACAGCGGCAAGGTGATTTTGGCGCGTCCGCTATTTTTTGAAGGGAACTGCGTAGTCATTGACCACGGCCAGGGACTTCTGACGCTTTATCTGCACTTGTCGAAATTTTTGGTCAGCGAAGGCGATGAGGTCAAAAAGGGAGAACAGATCGGCCTGAGCGGAGGCACCGGCCGCGCCACCGGCCCGCATCTTCATCTCGCTGTGCGCTGGCAGGGCGAATATCTAAATCCGCAGACCCTGCTGTCGCTCCGCCTGCCGGGCGATTCGATCGCCGGGAATAAGTCCACTGAGAACTGAAAACTGAGAACCGAGAAACCAGCTAGATCGCTGCGAGCATTTCCCCTTCGGGCTCAAATTGGCCATCGCGGAAGGTGACACTGCGTCCCGAAATCGCCGGGATGCGCTCGCCCGGAACTATAATGCCAACCAGGTTGAGCGGGTCAGCTGCGGCAATGACAATGCGCTCGCCCTTCATGGGCAGCTTGCGATTGGCGCGCAGCGACTCGACCGCGACCGGCAATGCGAATTGCTCGCCGATAAATCCGTCGACGAAGCGGCCACCGCGCACCTCGCCGCGGTCTTCGAGGCGGCGGAAAGCAATCTGCAACTCGCGCCAGCGCGGCAGATTGGTTTCGCGCGCGAGCAGATCGCGGAAGACGACGCCATAACGCCGCAGCAACATCCAGCAGCAGGATTCGACGCTCCGATCGCGCTCCGCGCCGGTTTTCGGCCTGCCATGGTCCGCGTCGATGTGCAGCAGCGACCAGCGGCCTGCCGCATGGCGAGGGCGTCTCGTCTTTGCCATTCGCAGACCGGTTCCAAATCCCCCTGCGCTGAATGTCTTCGATCCGGCCGCTCCCGGTCCGCCGTTCGAGGAGGTCTTCGGAGCAACCAGAGCGCGTAGATTCTCGAAGCCATCGGCGGTCACGAGTCCAACCGCAACCAACTCCCACAGCCCGGTTTCAACCTCGGCCTTCAGCCGGCCCGTCGCGCGCACCATGTCGGGAAAGAACAGCGCGCCGCGTTGCTTCATCAGTCCGTACAACTCGCGCGCCACCGGACTGAGGTACGACATCGGCGAATCGTCGCCGGGAGCAGGATCGCTCGAAAAAGTGTGTGAAGGATGAGCGGTCATCCAATCCGACTCTTCGCGGACGAAGAACGCAATCGGCGCAACTCGCGTCGGGATCACGCGCCGCTGGCGTGGAGCGGCAGCCTCCAGGTCGCCGCCGGCGCTAGTCGCGCTCGACGGCGCATTACTTCTATTGCTATTGCCCGCGTCCAGCGCCGCCGGATGCGGGGACAGACGACCCCATCCCACAACGCCCGCAAGGCAAAGCTGATCGACATAGGCGGGCTCGTAGTCCGAGATTCGCCGCCCGAGCACAAATCGCTCCCACGTGTTCGCTGGAATCTCGAACCCCTGCAACTGGCGAATGACCTCGAGCGTGCCATGTTCTCCGCGCACCTGCGAACCGGGAGCGATGTGCTGCCAGCGCAGCAGCCAGTTCATGAACTGAGATGCTGTGACCGGCTCAATCTGCTTGCGCAACGTGGCGACGGTCAGCCGATGAATGCGAGCGAGCAGACGGCGTTCGCACCACTCGGTTTCGGGGGCTGACGAACGAGGCAGAAGCTCTTGTGGCCGAAACTTGCCTCGCAGAATGGCGCCGCTGGCCTCGATGCGCAGCAGGGCTTTTTCAACTTCCGGTGCGGGCACTCCAATAAGGTCGCCGATTTCGGACGCAGTCGTCGGCCCAAGATGCGTCATCCATCCCTGTACTGCGGTCAGCACCGCCTCGGCAAGGGCTAGGGCCGGCATCTTCTCGGCTGTCTGTCCTGAGAGAAGCTGCGGGGCGGCGGAGTCCTCGTCCGCGCGGCACGCGCCCGGATGCAGAGCCGCAAATATCTCAGCCCGTTCGGCCGCGACCCAATATCTTTTACCTATCTCGTCGACGACAAACGCCCGACGCTCAGCGAGCAACCGCTCGAAGAATGTTTGCCATGACGCTTCGAACTCCGAGCCGCGAGCCGCGAGTAATCCGTCGCTTGCAGAGAATGAATCGTTAATGGGCTGAGGACTTTTCCGAGAGCCGAGAGCTGAAAGCTGAGAGGTGTTTTCCGGCATCGCCACGAGCGTGTGCAGCACATCGTGCAGTTCATCGGCGTCGCGCACATCGGGCCATGCCTCCGCCTGCACCTGCGCGATGGCAGCGGGATCGAGCGCGCCGACCTCTTCCAGCACTGAAGCCGGAAGCACGCGCCGCATTTCGACCGCGCGCGCGCGGCGCTCTTCGAGCGGCGCGTCGTCGAGATAGGCGTACGGATTCGCATTCAGAATTTCGTGCGAGAACTGCGATGGCACAGGCGTATCGACGGCCAAGCAACGAATGTGTCCTTGCTCGATGCCGCGCAGCACTTCGCCGAGGCCGTCGACGTCGAGCGCCTCGGTGAGCACGTCTTTCATCACTTCGGCGACAAGAGGATGATCGGGAATCTTGATGTCGCCTACAATGTTTTCGCCGCAGGCTGCGACGTCGGGGAAGACGGAGGCAAGAAGGTCGTCGGAGCGGATGCGCTGAATTTGCGGCGGAACTTTCTTCCCTCCCTGAAAGCGCAACAGGGCCAGAGCGCGCGTTGCATCCCAGCGCCAGCGTGTGCCGAAGATGGGCGAGGCAAGCGCCGCCTGCTCCAGAATCGGCGCCATCGTTTCCGAATGCAGGAACTGAAAAACATCGGCCAGCGGGAAACTGTGCTGCTCGGCAAGCGCGATATTCAGGCCATTGTCGGTCGCCGCCGCTTGTAATTCGAAATTAAATCCGCGGCAGAAGCGCTTGCGCAGCGCCAATCCCCAGGCCTTATTGATACGGCCGCCGAATGGGGCATGAATGATGAGTTGCATGCCGCCGCCCTCGTCGAAAAACCGCTCGGCAATGATTGTCGTCTGAGTTGGCACTTCGCCCAGCACGGAGCGGCCCTCGATTACATATTGAATCAGCTGCTCCGCGCCTGATTGATCGAGGCCGCATTCGGTTCCCAGCCAACTGACGGTCTCCGCGACTGCCGGCAAATGCCGCCATCCCTCAACCGGCGCGACGCTCTTCAGGCGATCGCCGATGTCCTGCCGCAAGTCGCCGAGTTGCTTGGAAAGTTCCGCGGTGCGAGCCGGGGCTTCGCCGCGCCAGAAGGGAACAGTGGGTGGCGAGCCGTGAGCGTCTTCCACCAAAACGCGCGACGACTTGCCTTCGACGCGCCGTATGCGCCACGATGTGTTGCCGAGAAGCATGATGTCGCCCGCCATGCTTTCGACTGCGAAGTCCTCATCGACGGTCCCGACGGCTGCGCCATCGGGCTGGGCCACAACCGAGAAGAGAGCATTATCGGGGATGGCGCCGCCGCTTGTGATTGCCGCCAGGCGAGCGCCGCGGCGCGGGCGCAGTTTACGATTTACGCGGTCGTGATGGAGATATGCGCCATAGCGTCCGCGCTGCGCGGCGATGCCTTCGGACAGCATCACGATGACTTCGTCGAAGCTCTTGCGCGAAAGATTGCGATAGGGATAGGCACGCTTCACTAACGCGAAAAGTTCGTCTTCGTCCCAGCCTTCGCTGGTTGCTCCATCGGCGGCGACGCTGTTCGAAGCCGGAGAAGAAACTGCGCAGCACGCTACGATTTGCTGCGCCAGAACGTCGAGCGAGCCTTCGGGGAAAATCAGGCGATCCAGATCGCCGGAACGAATCGCGCGCACCAGCACCGCGCATTCGGCAAGGTCATCGCGCGTTGTAACAAAGAACCGGCCCTTGGGAATTGCACCGCGCCAGTGGCCGCTGCGACCCACTCGTTGCAACGCGACAGCAATGGCGCGCGGGGAGCTGATATGACATACGAGATCGACGGTGCCTACGTCGATGCCGAGTTCGAGCGACGCGGTGGCGACCAGAACTTTGATCTGGCCTTCTTTCAACTTGCGCTCAGCTTCGAGGCGGAGCTTGCGGGACAGGCTTCCGTGATGCGCCGCGACAGTTTCTTCGCCGATGCGCTCGCCGAGTTGGTGGGCGATTCGCTCGGCGAGGCGTCGCGTGTTGACGAAGAGCAGCGTCGAGCGGTGGGCGTTCACGAGTTCGACGAGACGGTTGTAAATCTCGTCCCACATTTCGTTGGAGGCGACCGGACCGAGTTCCGAAGAGGGAACTTCGACGGCCAAATCCATCTTTCGTTTGTGCCCCACGTCGACGATCACCGGCGCTGGCCGCGGATTGCCCTCGTCGGAATTGCCGGCCAGGAAGCGCGCGACCTCTTCGATCGGTTTCTGCGTCGCCGATAGACCAATGCGAACCGGATGCCGTTCGGCCAATGCTTCGAGTCGCTCCAAAGAGAGGGCCAGATGCACGCCGCGCTTGTCGTCCGCGACCGCATGAATTTCGTCGACGATTACCGTCTCTACGTCGCGCAAGATTGCCCGGCTTTTCTCTGCCGTGAGCAATATGTAAAGCGATTCCGGCGTTGTGACGAGAATGTGGGGCGGCCGTTTCAGCATCAGGCGCCGATCCTTAGCGAGCGTGTCGCCCGTGCGGACGGCCGTACGAATTTCGGGCATCAGCAGGCCACGCTCGGCGGCCATCTGAAGGATTTCGCCGAGCGGAATCTCTAGATTTTTCTGAATGTCGTTGCCGAGCGCCTTGAGCGGAGAGACGTAGAGGACTTCAGTGCGGTCGGTCAGCTGTCCGGCGAGCGCCTTGCGGACCAGGCGGTCGATACAGGCGAGAAACGCAGCCAGCGTTTTACCCGAACCGGTGGGAGCGGCGATGAGCGTCGTGTGTCCGGCGAGAATGTGCGGCCAGCCTTGCTCCTGCGGCTCGGTGGGAGTTCCGAAGCGCGAGACGAACCACTCCTGTACCAATGGATGGGCCCAGGCAAGGGAAGGGGGCACTGCGGACAGCATGAAAATATTGTAGCGGGAATCGGCGGTTTCGTAAAACGTTCGCCTGCCGGCCAAATACAACCCGGCGGCACCTGCTAATATTCCGCCGATGGCTAGACAATCCCCTACTTCTCGCGCCCGTAAAGTCAAGCTCATTCTCTTTGACGTGGATGGTGTTCTTACCGACGGCAAGATCTGGATCTTTCCAGCGCCGGGGGGCCTGGAGGCGGCGCTTGGCGCATCACCCGGCACGTCTTCCGCCTCAACCGTTTTGGAGAGGTCGGCTCAGCAGACGGGGCAAGGTGGATTCCATGGCACTACGCTCATTGAAGCCAAGGGCTTCCACGCCCATGACGGCGCGGGGATCTCACTCGCCCGGCTCGCTGGAATCAAAACCGGGCTGATTACCAAGCGCGTTTCAGAAACGGTTGCGTTGCGCGCTCGCGACTTGAAAATGGACCACGTGCATCAGGGGGTTCATGACAAGGCCGGTGTTTTGCGGCAAATTCTTGAGAAAGACCACATCACCGCGGCGGAGGTTGCATTCGTTGGCGACGATGTTATTGACCTCCCTGTCATGCGCAAGTGCGGCTTGGCGATTGCCGTAAAGAATGCGCGTCCGGAAGTAAAAGCGGAAGCGCATTATGTTACCGCGCACTCCGGGGGAGACGGCGCTGCCCGCGACGCCATCGAATACATTCTGAAGGCACAAGGGAAATGGAAGAAGATTATCGGGAATTACATAGGAGAGGCTGGCGCATAGCCAACAATTGGCGCTTAGCAAAACAATTAAAGCGGAAAGAGACTTGAGGAGCAGGCGGAGTGGGAGGGTGGCCTCAAGGCCCATTTTTTTGAATGTCCCACCGGTTGCTTGCTTGGGGCGTGCTCGGGTTCGCAACCGGTGGGTTTTTCTCCCTACTCAGCATTCGCTTTCAGGAGTAATAGACGGAACAAACACAGGCTCAAGAGCAAAGTTTCGCGGCTGTCAAAAGAATTTCTCCTCAGCTATCCGATTGACAGTGCGCCACATGACCGCGGACGAAAGCTGGGTTTGCTGGATTGCGGCGCGCGGGTGAGATTCATTCGTCTCTCCGACGCCTTCTGTCATAGGAATTCTTTCCGCGCTGGGATCGTGGGTAAGCTTCCACTTGACCCAACGCGAGGGGGGCCATTCTTATTCTGCTTCTGCTTGGACAGCTGCGCATTCCTCAACTTATTTTCCAGGCTCGTAGAAAACATACTCGGCGGTGTAATTGCTCTTTGTTTCGAGGCCCTGCTTTGAGGCATTGCACGCGGTCGCTGGCGGCGGCTGTCCGGCGTGAGTGTGAATGCGCTGGATGGTCACCACGCGGCTGAATACGCCTTCTCCGGAATGGCCGCTTGCGGTCACAAGAAGCCAGGGAATGGAATCCGGGTCGGGCGAATCAACACGAGCGACCGCTTTGCCTGTCACTTCGCTGCCATCCCTGGCCTTCCAGGTAGGGCCAGCGAAATGCCGGCCGATCACAGCTCCTTTCGAGTCGCGAAGTTCGGCGTCGGGAGCCTTGAGCGTCCAGGAGTACTTGCCGTCCGTGCCTTGCTGACATGTGTAAATTTGCGATCCTGACGCGAGCGCCCGCAGAATTACGGTCTCGGTTGCAGGCGCTTTGATTTTTTCGGGGACATCGGGGCGCGAGACATCTTGCGCATGAACGAGCGAAAAGAGTCCGATCAGAAATCCGGAAAAGAGCAATCTCGTAAACACGCGCAGAGTTTATCACCGCGCGAGCGCCCACACACAGAATTCCTAATTCGGTATCGCCACGGGCTTGGCCGCCATCAGCGCGGCAAAGCGCGGATCCTTGCGCAGCGCGCTGAACTCGTTATCTTTGTAAACGTCGTTAATGTGCGGATAACCTTCTTCCATGGCTTTCTTCAGGTAGTGCAGTGAACGATCGGCCGATCCATTCCGGGCAAACAGTTTGGCGATTACGTAGTCATAATGAGCGATATCCTCGGGCGAGGCCAGTTTGGCCTGGACACCCGCGCCGCGCGCCGCGCGATCGAGAATGTCCGGGTCGAGTTCCAGGGCCTTGTTGTAATCCGCCGTGGCTTTCTCGAACTTTTTTTTCGCAAACAGCGAGGCCGCGCGATTGTTGTAGAAGACCGCTTGCGTGCCATCCACTTGGATTGCCTTGTCGTAGTAGCGTATCGATTTGCTGTACTTTCCCTCCTGGTAATAGACGACCGCCAAGTTGGCGTAAGCGTTGGCGTAGGTCGCGTTCAATTTGATGTCGCGCTCAAAATTTTTGCGCGCCTCTTTATAGCGCCGCAAAAGCAGCTGCGCCATCCCGACCTTATTTAAGAGGACGACGTTGGTCGGTTCCTTGTGGAGAGCGGCTTCGTAATAATCAATCGAATCGAGATAGTTTTTGTCCGCCTGGAGTTGATCTCCAATCGATTCCAGTTCTCTGGCGCTGGCGCTTGCAGCGGGCGGCGGCACGCGGTGGAGGGGCGGGGGGCCGACCTCGACTTGCTCGGAATTCTGGGCGTAGAGCGAAGTGGCAGGAAGGAGCAGGAAGGTGAGAGAGGCCAAGATCGACAGGGTGGAGAAAACAACAGCGTGGAGCGTAATCTGACGCGAGGATCGCATAGCGACCTCCTGGTAGACATTTAAAAGTCCCAGTTACGGAGGAGTGGTTCCGTTCGCCGCAGGTTTAGACGCTGCGGGGGTGTTTTTGTCATCTTCTTTCTTGTCGCGGCCGCTATCCCCTTTGAATGCGTCCGCGATCTTGCTGAAAAAGCCCTTCTTTTTCTTGGGCTCCTCCCCATTTTTGACACCAGCATCGGGCTCTGGGTTCCCATTTGTTGTGGCTACGTTGGTCGGACCATTGGTGGTCGGAGGCGGCAGCGCCTTTTCGGAAGTTCCACCGAAAATGCGGGAGAAGAAGCCCTGCACAGCGTTCGGCTGATCGCAGGAATCGTGTGGCTCGGTGCCGGCAACGAAAGCGATGGTGTAATCGTCAGGACAGGACGGTGTTGCCAGACGGTTTGTAACCTTGTCGAGCTGAACATCAACCACGCCGTCGGGCTGGTGGAATGGTTTCACATCAGAGTATTGGGTAAGAGTTACAGCCCTCTTCATGAACTCCGCCCAGATGGGCGCTGCCGTCTGAGCGCCGCTGAGGCGAATGTCGCTGTAGTCGTCATAGCCCACCCAAACCACGCACAGTAAATTGCTGGTGTAGCCGGCGAACCACCCGTCGTGCGAGGTTCCGGTCTTGCCAGCTGCGGGAGCAGTGAAACCGCGTTGCCGGACTCCATAGGCAGTGCCGAAGTTCACCACGCCTTCCAGCATGTTTGTCATGACGTATGCTACACGCGGGTCAAGGACCTGCTTGTGCTCACTCTCGAAGTTCACAACCACGTCACCCTTGGAGTTGCGCACGGAATTCACAACGAGGGGAGAGAGCCGGACCCCTCCATTGGCAAATGTGGTGTATGCAGAGGTCATGTCGACGGGCGTGGCATCGTAGGCGCCGAGTGCCATCGCGGGCGTTGGCTTCACGGATGTGATGCCTGCTGCCTTTGCCAGGTCCGCGACCTTGTCGTAGCCCACTTCTTCGGCGACTTTCACGGTCGCATTGTTCAGCGAGAGAGCGAGCGCGTAACGCAACGTTACATCGCCGTGGTACTCCTCTTTGTAATTGCGCGGCTCGTAAATCTGATCGCCATAGGCAAACGTCGAAGGCTGATCGGTCACGATCGATGCCGGCGTAATCACGGAAGTCGATCCATCGAGCGCGGTATCCATCGCCGCCGCGTAAACGAACGGCTTGAAAATCGATCCCGTCGGGCGTTTTGACAGCGCATGGTTAAGCTGGCTCATCCCGTAATTGCGCCCGCCGACGAGGGCTTTAATTTCTCCTGTGTGCGGATCCATGGCCACCAGCGCGACCTGAGCCTGCGGGCCGGGCAAGACTGTAGTTTCGTACTTGCCCTTGCCGATCTTTATCCGCTTTGTCCGCAGCTTGGCGATCTGCTCATCGACTAACTTGATGCCGGATTCGACGGCATGCGCCGCCTCGCGTTGCAAATCGGGATCGAGGGTCGTATAAATCCGGAACTGCTGCTCGTTCACCTCACGCTCATTCAGCTTGCTGAGCACGGTGTCGCGCACCATGTCAACGAAGTACGGCGCATCGCTTGCCTCTACATTCGGGGGCGCGAGCTTGAGGGGCGTGGTCTTCGCTTTATCGGCTTGGGCGCGCGTAATTGCGCCGGTTTCAACCATCGCCTCAAGCACTGTATTGCGGCGCTCCATCGCTCTTTCGGGATGCCGGTACGGCGACAGATAGCTCGGCGCCTGGATCAATCCCGCAAGCAGCGCGGCTTCCGGAAGCGAGACGTCCTTCAAATCCTTGTTGAAGTAGGAGTGCGCGCCCTCCGCCAGGCCCGAAATTGTGAACGAGCCGCGTTGTCCGAGATCGACGCGGTTGGCGTAAAACTCGAAAATCTGCTGCTTGGTGAACTTCTGCTCCATTTCGACGGCGATCAGCATTTCGACCGCTTTGCGCTTCATGGTTTTTTCCGGACTCAGGAAAAACGCGCGGGAAAGCTGCATGGTGATGGTCGATCCACCCTGCTGGTGGCGCTGGTGCGTGAAGTCGATCCAGGCCGCTTCCGCGAGGCGCAGGAAATTGACGCCGTTGTGCTGGAAAAACCTCCGGTCCTCGATCGACGTCACCGCCTTCACCATGATCTTGGGGATGTCATCGTAGTTGACCAGTTCGCGCTTGGAACGCTGTTCGGCGTCGAACAATGAGGTCACCGGCTCGGGCTCGAGTTCGTAGGCTTCGAGAGCGCCGGCGGAGCGGCTCATGACTTCGCTTACCTTACCGTCCGCTACCGTGATCGTGGCCGGTTCCGGGCTGTGGTAGGACTCAGGGCCCGGCATGACCTCAATTTGTCCACCGTGAGCGCGATAACTTCCGAGCAGCGACTCGCCTTCTTTCTCGCTGTAGCCGGCGCGGCGCAAATCGGCAGCTATCTCAGAGATTGTATATGGCGACCCAACGCGCACGACCACCGGGCTGGCATAGATTCTTGCGGACGTCGCGAAGACCGGGCCGCGGAAACGCTGTTCGATGATGCGGTCGTACTTTACATACCAGTAGGCAAGAACTCCGCTGACAAGCAGCGACAAAGTGAGGAACCCGAGGAATGCATATTTAACGACAGGATCCTTCGACCGCTGGCGGCTTTTACCGGCGGCGGCGGTAGACGAGTTCGGTATTTTCAGCTTAATGGCCATGCGGAGGACTGTGCATCCAATTTGGAAGCAATTCACAGTCCGAAAACTGCCTTTGTCCCAAGTATGTCCTTACAGGTAATTTTAAATCAGAAGCAGAAGACACAATGCTTTAGATGCGTGTCAAATGATGGACGGCGTGTGGCAGGGGAGAGAGCCAAACATACTTTCCGCCGAAAGGAATGCTCAAGAAGAGGCCTGAGCGGCGGCGTGTGGGACGGTATCCGAAATTTGGGCCTCCGGGATCTCTGCCGTTACCACCCGATCCCGCCCCTGGTTCTTGGCCCGGTAGAGTGCTGCGTCGGCGGCAGCAATTAGGTCTTTCGCCGATAACCCGTGAAGCGGGAAGGCTGCTATACCCACAGAAACAGTGATGGTTCCAACCGAGGCGCCATCTTCCGTGATGGCGAGGCCTCTTATTTCGGATCGCAGCCGCTCGGCTCGGGAGCGCGATCCTTCCAGATTTGCGCCTGGCATGATCAAAAGAAACTCTTCTCCACCGAAGCGGCAGGGCATATCTTCAGCGCGAGCGCCTCGAGCGAGGGTGGCCCCGATGGTGCGCAGCACCGTGTCGCCCGCCTCGTGCCCGAAGGTGTCGTTTACCCGCTTAAAATGATCCAAGTCGAACATGATGATCCCCAGCGGCTGGTCTGTTCGTGCGGCACGTCGCAACTCCCGTTCCAAACTCTGCTCCAGATGGCGGCGGTTAAAGAGTCCGGTCAAGACATCAGTAGTGGATTGTTGACGGAGTGCCTGCTGTAGTCTCAGGTTGGCGATTGATGCGCCGACTTGCTCGGCGAATGAATTCGTGAGCAAGAGTTCGGACTCGAACGGACGAGTCGTATCCTCGATGGTTTGCAAATGGAGAATTCCGACCGGTCCGCCTTGCGCCATGATCGGAACACAAAGATAGGCGCTGGTCGTGGTGAGGGCGTGCGGGCAACGCGCCGTCCTGCCGCCAGACTCAACAAGGTGTCTTTGTCCGGTGCGAAGAGCCCAGCACGAACTCAGATCGAGGGTGGGAACGTCGGGCAGTGTGCATTTCCCCCAACTGCCCTTCACTTCCAGAAGACTGCTCGCGGTCTCGAGTAGAAGCAGCGCTCCCCGAAAGTCGGGAAAAATCCTTGGCGCAAAGCCGCAAACGACGTCATTCGCCTCTTCCAGGTTGATCGCGCTCTGCAGCAACTTAACCATTTTTGAGAGCTGAGTGGTACGTTCCGAACGCCGGGTAATCTCCGCGACCACAGCCACGTTTTGAGCGTCGAGTTCCTGTTGAACCTGTTCGCGATCCTGCATTTCGCGCCTCAGGCTCTCATTCGCCGTAGTAAGTTCTTCGGTGCGATCCTTGATCTGGCGTTCCAGCGTTTCCTGACTATGCTTCTGCTCTTCGATATCGGTGCAGGTGCCGAACCATTTGACGATGTTTCCTTCTGAATTCTTGAGGGGCAGAGCTCGGGCTAAGTGCCAGTGATAGGACCGATCGGCTGCTCGCCGCAGGCGATACTCCGTCTCCAGTGCCTGGCCGTTGCCCACACATTGCATCCAGGTCTGCTGGACAAGCTCGATGTCGTCCGGGTGGATGGCGGCCGACCAGCCCGCCCCGATCGCTTCAGCTGGGCTCATGCCAGTGTACTCGCACCACCGTTGGTTGACGTAGTCGACAGTACCATCGACGCCGGCCGTCCAGATCATTTGGGGGACGGCCTCTGCCAGAGTCCTGAAATGAATGCCCGCTTCCTGCGCTAAGAGGAGGGTAGCTTTCTGCATCCCCAGCCATCGATCGAAGAACGAAGCAGAGATCGTCAGCGTAAGTATGAGCAACGTCGTGACAGCAATGGCCGCCGTGCCGAGGTGCGAGATGCCGATGGCATGGGAGAGGTCGGGGACCTGGCTGGAGGGCCAGAAACTGGCCGCTGCCATGCCGGTGTAGTGCATAACCGGGATGGCACTCCCCATGACCAATGCGCTGATAATCTTCCGCGGGGTCACGTGCTCTTCGTCGCGCACCCGGAAACTGAGATTAAGCGCGACCAGGGAAATGACGATGGCGAGCACAATCGAAACGGCCACCAGAAACAGGTTGTAATGGATGCGCGCGGGCATGCGCATCGCGGCCATTCCGATGTAGTGCATGGCCGCGATTCCGCTGCCCATGGCCAGACTGCCCAGCATTTGTTGCGGCCAGCGCAAGACGCCGCGGCTCAGAATCTGTAGCGCAATGCCGGAGGCAACAATGGCCGCCAGCAGCGACAATCCAACCATGGGCAGATCGTACAGAACGCGAATCGGCATGCGGAAAGCCAGCATTCCGATGTAGTGCATGGCCCAAATTCCCATTCCCATGGAGGTCGCTCCGCCGATCTGCCAGAACGCGCGCGACTTGCGCTCGACGGTGACACGACCACCCAAATCCAGGGCTGCGTAGGAGGTCACAATCGCTACCCCTATGGAAAGGGCGACCAGACGGTAATCGTAGGTTCCCGTCATTTCGATTCCTTGAATAGGGCTCACCTACAGAATGTCGGCAAATATTAAAGGTAGCGGAGGTTACTTCAGTACGAAGGCGCGCAACGAAAGGCCGGATCTGGTGACCGAAAAGCAACCCTAATTCATGCTGAACAATGCACGCTGCAGCACCGAGAAGGGCGGGAGGTGAGACTCAATTCTGTTACTTAGTAGACGCCTTTGTTCGAAGTCGAAGGATGGAAATCTAAGGTTGTCGAGTAACCGGGGAGCTCGAGCGGGACGCTATATTGGGCATCGATCTCGAGGGTGCCGGTGCCGAAGCCGCCGGTACGGACGATGTGCACCTGTTGCGGGGTCAGCGGGATGTCGTAGTCCCGGGCATGTTTGATCACGAGGATGCGAACGTCGTCCACTGAACGGTTGCTGTAGGTCGCCTGCAGCGCATCGTCCTTGAGCGCATCCTCAAACTCATAGTTGGAATAGCACGGCGGGATCACTTTTAGGCCCACTACGGCGATGGAGATAAGAACGCCGAAAGTTAAGATCAGTTTGAATGTGTCCATAAAGGCCGACTTGCGGGGTGACGCTTTCTGATTCGCGCCAGCCGGCTCGGCTTATTGAGCCGTCTTCGCGTTACGTCGTCATCAGCCCGCGTAGGTGTTCGGTTATAGCTGAAATCTTAACGTCCTCGCTTGCCAGAGTCGAGCGACGAACGACCTCTACCAAATCTTCGGTAACCTTCTTCCCCACATTGATTCTAAAGGGGATGCCGACCAAGTCGGCGTCTTTGAACTTCACTCCCGGACGTTCATCGCGATCATCGAGCAAAATGTCGAATCCGGCCTGAACTAGAGCCTTGGCAGTGTCTTCGGCGGCGGTACGGATTTTTTCGTCTCCGATGTTCGTCGCCACCACTACAACGTCAAAGGGAGCAATCGAAGGCGCCAGCCAGAATCCGTTTGCGTCGTTCGACTGCTCGATCGCTGCCGTCAGGATTCTCTCGATTCCAATCCCATAGCTCCCCATGATCGGGGCGACTTCCTTGCCGTTGCGGTCGAGGACGGTTGCGCCCATGGAGTGCGAATACTTATAGCCGAGTTTGAAGATGTGGCCGATCTCGACCGCGGTATCGATGCGCAGCAGCGCGCCACAGTTGGGACAGCCTTCGCCGGCCGTTACCGCGCGGAGATCGGCGTAGGCCGTCGGCTGAAAATCTTTCCCGGGCGTCAGGTTCTTGAAGTGGAAGAACTCTTTGTTCGCGCCGCCAATCAGGTTGGTACGGCCTTTGAGCGCTTCGTCGAGGAGAAGGATCGGCCTGTTTGATTCCTTCACGTCTTTTGCCCAATCGATGCCCAGTGGTCCCAGGTAACCCGCGGGAGTTTTGAAGAATTCAAGAATTTCGTCGTCCTGCATGGGACGCGCTGCCTTGCCCGCGATGGCCGACGAGAGTTTGGCTTCATTCATCTGGTGATCGCCGCGCAGCAACAACACCAGCGGCCGGAGATGAGACTTGCCTGACTTTTCATCGACTTCGGTGATCATCATGGCGAGTGTCTTCATGTTGTTGGTGGGAGATACGCCGAGAAAACGCGCCACGTCTTCAATCGTCTTTTGATTCGGCGTAAGGACTTCGAGCGGCTTGCCATCGCCCTCAGCGGGCAGATCTACGATGGGGGCGAGCTTCGAAGTAGCCTTCTCCAGATTCGCCGCGTACCCGCAGGCCTCGCAGCTCACGACCAGATCCTCGCCAGCCGGCGTGCGCACCATGAATTCCTGCGATTGCGATCCACCCATCGCCCCGGAGTACGCGTCGATCACTACATACTTGAGCCCGCAGCGATCGAAAATCCGGCAATAGGTGTCGTGATGCTTCTGATAGCTGACATCCAGCCCGGCGGCGTCGATATCGAACGAGTACGCGTCTTTCATGATGAACTGGCGCACCCGCAGCAGGCCCGACTTTGGCCGCGGCTCGTCGCGAAATTTAGTCTGAATCTGATACCAGATCTGCGGCAGTTGCTTGTAGCTGCGCAGTTCCTTGCGCGCGATGTCTGTCATGATTTCTTCGTGCGTCATACCGAGGCATAAATCCGCGCCCTTGCGGTCTTTGAGGCGAAACATGTTTTCGGCCATCACTGTCCAGCGCCCGCTCTCTTCCCAGATGTCGCGCGGGTTCAAAGCGGGCAGATAAAATTCCTGGCCGATCTTGTCCATCTCCTCGCGGACGATGCCCATGATTTTCTGGGTCGAGCGGTTGCCGAGAAATAAAAATGAGTAAATGCCTGCGCCCAGTTGCCGGATGTATCCGGCCCGGACGAGGAGTTTATGACTGGCGACTTCGGCATCGGCCGGAGCCTCGCGCAAAGTAGGGATAAAAAGTTCAGACCACCGGTGCATAGTTGAGTTTCCTGAGTGGAATGGAATGTCCGATTGTAAATGATGAGGCCAACATCACCGATTGAGCGCTCTCAACACATCAAGACCAAGCGCAGGCTTGCCCCTCCTCGTTTCCTCAACCACTGAATCTTGTCCGGCAAAAGTATGACCTTAAAAAACAAGTATTAGGTTCTATAACATGATAATATCAATTCATGAAAGTTGCCGCTTCGACTCAGATCAAGGTCGCGGATGAGGTCTGGCTCGCGACCGCGCTGTTGCACCGCGAACAACCAAGGCGCGCAGATTTCGAGATCGAAGAGATCAAAGAACGTGCCGCCAAAGAATCCGGAAGAGAACTGCGGCCAGGGGTTTACGTCCACATTGTCCAGCACTGTGTTGCAAACCGCCCGCCGAGTCCGGGTCGCTACCGCATGTTGGTCGAGACGGCCTCGGGACGTCGCCGGCTTTTCCGGACAGGAGATTCCTATCATGTGGCGCGAGAAGGCTCGAAGACGCATCCCGCCTTTGAGGATCTGCCGGAGAAGTACCGCGACCTGTTGGATTGGTACAAGAAATGGGATGTTTCGGCGGCCAATAGCCGGTTCGATAGCGATCCTATCCTCGGACTAGTCGGCGCTGGTAAACATCTGTGGGTCGGTGAAGATGCCGACGAATACGTCCGCAGTCTTCGAGAGGGTTGGGAATGAGCCGGATTTTTTGGGATACAAACCTGTTCATTTACCTCTTTGAAGACAATCGGCACAACAACTTATCGAAAAGGACAATCGCCTTGCGGCGACGCATGATCGAACGCGCCGATCAGCTGTTTACCTCGACCATGACCGTTGGCGAGGTCTTGGTAAGACCGATGCACCTCGGAGACGCGGCAGCCGGCCGATACTATGAAGAGACTATTGCCGCCGGCGCAGTCGTCATTCCTTTCGATTTGAAAGCGGCTCGCATCTATGCAAGTTTGCGAGCCACTCGCAAGCGATCGGAACTGCCACCGCCGGATGCGATCCAGCTATCGTGCGCCGCCAGCGTCGGCGTCGATCTTTTCATAACGAACGACGCAAGGCTCAATAACGAGCGCGTACCCGGAATTCAGTTTGTAACCTCGCTCGATCGGGCGCCTATTTGAGCAGGAGTTTCGAGGATTATCGGCGGGCATGCAGGCGGTCGCGGTGCGTAGATTTGGTGGACCTGGTCGGGATCGAACCGACGACCTCTTCCATGCCATGGAAGCGCGCTCCCAGCTGCGCCACAGGCCCACATCACTTCGGAACATGACGAACGATGTATCCGAACACAGAAAGCCGCAGGAACAAAAGGCTAACACTCAATTCTCGCCCAGCTTTCCCGTTGCGTCAAACTCATCTAGGATATGGGGGCAAATCGAAGATACGTAATCGGAGCCCCATGTCGAACTTGCAGAAGAATTCCCCCTCCATCCATTGCCGGCATATTCGTCGCCAGCGCGGTTTCCTGCGTCTTATCAAACTTGGGTCGATGGCTGCGCTGGCGGCTGCCGGATTGGGGGCTGCGGCTGGGCAGGGAACGCCCGGTTCGCCGTCATTGCCGTCATCGTCGCAGGCTCCGGTGGCCTACTCCTCGGTGAGCGAACTCAACGGCATTCTTGGACAGCTGAAAACGACCGCCAGCTCGATGCAAACCGATGTGGAGAAAATGCGCATTGAGAAATGGAAGACGGACGCTTCTACCAAGCGGCAAACGCAGGCGAACGTGGACTCGATTCGCCGCAATCTGCAATCGGCGCTGCCCGAGATCATGGCGCAGGTCAGCGCCTCGCCGGAAGACATGGCGGCAAGTTTCAAGCTGTATCGCAATCTGGATGCACTCTACGACGTATTTGGCTCGGTCGTCGAATCGGCAGGAGCTTTCGGATCGAAGGATGACTTTCAGAGCCTCAGCAATGACATGAACGGGCTGGAAAGCGCGCGGCGGACGATGGGCGAGCGCATGCAGAAGCTGGCGGGGGCCAAGGAGGAGGAGATCGCCAGGCTGCGCATGCAGGTCAAGACGCTGAGTGCGGCCCCGCCTCCTCCTCCGAAGAAAATTGTTGTGGATGACACAGAGCCTGTGAAGAAACCGGCTGCGAAGAGGAAGAAGAAGAAGACCGGAGCACCGGCCAAGGCGACCGCTCCATCAAGCCCACAGCCCGAGGAATAGGGTCGGAAGGAGTAGCGCGGGCATTCTTGTTCGCGGCCAACAGTGGATCGGGCCGACGATGCGTACTGAAGTGTCCTTGCCATTGAACCCACGCCCAGCACTGTTTATTCAACAAAACACTCGACTTAGGTTGGGAACCCTTGGATCCACTGCGGGGTCTAAGTAACTAAGTGGGAAATCTTCAGGAATGTGACCACGTACGAAGATTCCTGCTCATTCGGCCGCAGTGATCTTATAATCAGGCCAACGCCGTTATGGCGGGAGCTAGCACATTGGGCGATTTCGCAGGCGCTATCGGAGCTCGACTCGAGGAATCGGCCGTCATTGCTGAACTGAAGGCCGGATCCGAGGAGGCCTACGCCTGGCTGATCGGCGAATTTCATCAACCCATTTACGGCCTCATCTACCGTATTGTCAATGACCCCTCCGACGCGGCCGATACCACCCAGGAAGTCTTTCTAAAAGTCTTCCGCGGAATGAAGCATTTTCACGGCGAGTCAACCCTTAAAACGTGGATCTATAGGATTGCGCTGCACGAGGCTTCGAATCGGCGGCGCTGGTGGTTTCGGCACAAGGCGCAGGAGACAGCGATTGACCCCATCGAAGGGGGCGAAGTCGAGTTCCCAGCGGAGTCGCGGCTGGTCGATCGTAGCGAATCGCCGTTCGAGCAATTTGCGCATGGCGAAGTGCAGGCCGTGGTTGCCGAGGCGCTCACGCATGTCCCAGAACCCTACCGGACAACGCTCATCCTGCGCGATCTGGAAGAGATGTCATATGACGAGATAGCCGAGGTTTTGCAGATTTCGCTTGGAACCGTGAAGTCGCGCATCACACGAGGGCGGGATGCGCTGCGTAAGAGACTGGCAGCGTACGTTCGGGCGGTTGGTCCCGAGTTGGGCCTGGCGGCTCCGGCCGGAAGGCGGCCAGTGGACGAATGTTCTCCGGATGAAGGTCAGAGTTCGAGCGGGGGCAGAGGGATTGAGGTAATGCCATGAAGTGCGCCGACTACAAAAGGCTGCTTTCGCCGTATCTCGACGGCCAGGTAAGCGGGGCCGAAATGATTGCGCTCCAGAATCATATGAAGGGGTGTGCCAGTTGCGCGCGTGAGTATGCGGAGGTGCAGCGGACGTTGCAGCTGATCGTGGCGCTGAATAAAGCCAAGAGGAAGGCTCCAGCCGATCTGCCCTTGCGGCTGCGCCTCGCGATTTCGCGTGAGTCGGCGGAGGCACGCCGTCGCCGTTTTGAAGGCGCTATGGTCCGGCTTAGCAATGCACTCCATTCCTTTATGGTTCCTGTGACCGCGGGAGCGCTGACCGCAGTGCTGATTTTTGGGATTTTGCTCGGCTTCTTCGCGCTGCCCCAGCAGCTGCGAGCGAGCGCCGACGTTCCGTTGATGCTCTATGTTGGCCCCCAATTGAAGCAGTCGATATTCGGAACGTCGCTTGGCAACGTGGGGGAAGACTCGGTCGTGATTGAGGCCTACATCGATGCCAACGGCCGAGTGGAGGACTACAAGATTTTGTCGCAATCCGACAATGGAAAATCCGAGCTGCCGGAGGTGAAGAATCTGCTGATCTTCACGACGTTCAGCCCCGCGCTTTCGATGGGCGTGCCGATTCCCAGCCGTGCGGTGATCTCTTTTTCGAAGATCAATGTCAAGGGGTAGAGAAAAAGTTCCCCGTTCCCGGTTCTCAGTAAAGTGACGCCGCAAATTGACTCAGGAACCGAGAACTGCTGTTTGACCTCACGAATAGCAACTTCGTAAACTACTCTGAGTGCGCGGCCCTTCTTGGAGGAGATTCCTGGCAGAACGTTTTAGATTCACGTTGGTTCTAGGCCTTGCCCTGTTGATGCCCCTTTGTGGGTGGGCGCAGGGTCACCCTTCGGTATCACTGGAAACGAGCGAAACGCTTTTCACGGTTCTGACCTCCATCAACATGTGCGGGTACGATGACGAGCTGGATTCCTCGAATCCTTTGCGCACTCAGATTCGACAGGAGGTCTCGAAGGCAATCGGGAACACGCCGGGAGCCGACAAAGTCGTCGCGCCCATGTGCGAGTTCTACAAACACCATCGAGTGGGAGAGCCCGCGCACGACCTCTCGCAGTATGTCTCGCTGGCGCTTTATCTTGGTCAGCCGCCGGACTTCACGCCCAAATTGAAGGAGGACGAATTGCCCCCGGATGCGGCGGGACTGGTCGATTTCGTGCCGCTGATGAAGGCTTTTTACGAAAAGATCGGCCTGCACGGGATTTGGATGCAGCATCGCGCGCGTTTTCAGGAGCTCATTGCGATTTATCACGACCCGCTTTCAAAAATGACGTTCGACACCGAGATTTATCTGAAGTTGCCATCGGCGGGCTACCTCGGGCGGCAGTTCACTGTTTATATCGATGCCATGGGCGCGCCGTCGCAAACGAACGCGCGCAACTATGCTGCCGATTACTACGTTGTATTTTCGCCAACCTCCGACACAGCAATCAAGATGCGGGAGATCCGGCACACCTATCTGCACTACCTTCTCGATCCGCTGGCGCTCAAAAACAACATGTCTGTGAACCGGCTTCAGCCCTTGCTCGATTCGGTGCAGGCGGCTCCCATGGATGAGGCCTTCAAGAGCAGCATTTCGCTGCTGGTAACCGAATGCCTGATTCGGGCGATTGAGCTGCGCACCGATGCCACCAAGAATGAAGATCAACGCAAGCAGGCGCTCGACCAGGACGATAGTGACGGCTACGTTCTGACGCGCTCGTTCTACGACGAACTGGGGGCTTTCGAGCAAGATCCGAGTGGTCTGCGCAACGCGTATCCCGGACTGCTCTCCAGGATTGATGTCGGAAAAGAAGCCAAGCGCGCGAAGCGGATCGAGTATGCGAGCGAAGCAGCGCCCGAGTTGCTGCGCGCGGCCCACCAGAAAAGTTCTCACCTGTTGATGCATGCTGAGCGGGAGCTTGCCGACGGCAATGCGAAACTGGCGGAGCAACTGGCCAAGCAGGCGCTCGAGGAACAGGATGACGATCCCGGTCGAGCGCTGTTCGTGCTGGCGCAGGTAGCCTCTATGAACAAGGACATGGAAGGCGCGCGCACCTATTTTCAGAGGGCTCTGGAGACTACGCATGAGCCCAAGGTCGCGGCGTGGTCGCATATTTACCTGGGCCGCATTTTTGACTTGAAGGAAGATCGCGACTCCGCTCTGACCGAATATCATGCGGCGTTGACAGCCGCAGGTACGGCCGTTCCAGAGGCGAAAGTAGCCGCCGAACGTGGTTTGCAGCAGCCTTATGAGCCGGCCATTCCGAAACAGCCCCGGTGAAGACCGGGGACGCAGGCCACGGAGCTTGCAAAATGATAAAGTATTGCTTCACCCGGCAAATTTTTTGAAACGCCTTGAAGGCCGGGCTATTGACCCTATGGAGACAGCATGAAGAGAGCAGCAATTATTCTGGGAATTCTGAGCGTTGCAGTTTTTGCAGCGGCCCAGAGCACACAAACGGCCCCGCAAACGCCTGCGAAAGCCGGCCAGCCTGCTTCCGCGCAGGGAACCCCTGCCGCCGGAGCGGCCACACCGCCCGCAGCGAAACGTCCGCCGCAAGCCAAGACGCAGCCCGAATTCGACGCATATAAGTTAGCCGCATCCGCTACCGACGCTGCCGCCATGGAAAAGGCGGCCGACGATTTCGCTACCAAGTACCCGGACAGCGAACTTCGCATCATCCTGTACAAGACGGACATGCACCTGTATCAGAATGCCAATAACGCGGAGAAGACCGAAGCCATGGGCAGAAAGGTTCTCGCTCTCGATCCCGACGATCCGGACGCGCTGACAGTGGTGGCCGAAGTCATCGCCGAGCGTACGCGCGACACCGATCTGGACAAAGATCAGCGTTATGCCGAGGGCCTCAAGATGGCCGAGCACGCGCTCTCGACGGTCGATACCGATGTAGCCGTGCCGCCGAACACACCCCAGGAAAAGGTTGACGCCTTCAAGTCCGGCCTGCGCGCGCAGGCTTACTCGACCATGGGGACGATCGGGTACAACCAGAACCATTTCCCAGAGGCACAGGCAGACTTCCAGAAAGCGATTGATGCCTTTCCCAGCCAGCCGTACGCTCCCGATATTCTGCGGTTGGCGCTTGCGCTCGACAAGCAGTCCAAGTACGAAGAGGCGTTGAAGTTTGCCAATCGTGCAGTGGAACTGAGCCAGGAAAATACCATGATCGGAGGCTCAGCGCGCCGCGAACGCGATCGCCTGCTGGCGCTGACCGGGCATCCGGTCCCGCCTGCCCAGCCAAGCGCGACTCCGCAGGCACAACCTGCACAGGGTCAGCCTCCGCAGACTCCGCCGCAAAGCCAACCGCCGCACAAATGATTGGTGGCAAGCGCGGCCGCTCAAGTTGGCGTTTTCCGATGAAGTCACGCGAATGAAGTCACGCGAACTCATGGCGCTGGAAGAAAGCCTGGGACACCACTTCCAGCGTGAGGAACTGCTCGAGCAGGCTCTTACCCATAGCTCGCAGGCGCGCGAGTCAGAGGCCGCGAATGCCTCGAATCCAGCATCCTCTCCGGGCCGAGGCGATAATGAGTTGCTCGAATTCCTGGGCGACGCTGTGCTGGGGCTCGTCACGAGCGAAACGCTCTTTCACCGCTTCCCGGGATTCCACGAAGGGCATCTGTCAAAGCTGCGCGCACATCTGGTGGGGCAGCGGCATCTGCTCAGGGTCGCCGAGCAATTGCAAATTGGCAATTACATGCGCCTCGGCCGCGGCGAGGAAAAAAGTGGTGGGCGCGGCAAGGCGAGCCTTCTGGTCGATGCGCTTGAGGCCATTCTGGCAGCGCTATATCTCGATGGCGGATGGCAGGTGGCGCGAGACTTTATCGTGCGCGCCATCGTGGACCCGGAACTGGAGCACATGAATCTCGAGACGAGCGCCATTCCCGTCATGGACTTCAAGTCCGCATTGCAGGAAGCGCTGCAAGCGAAGGGTGGTGCACAACCGGTCTATGTATTGGTAAAGGAAGAGGGGCCGGAGCACCGGAAGACATTTACAGTAGAGGTCAGGTTCTCCGATCCCGAGGCAGCAAAGTTTGTAGGACGCGCCGAAGGGGCCACTAAGAAGCGCGCAGAGCAGGAGGCCGCGCGCCAGGTTCTCGAGCACCTTGCCAAATTGCCCGAAGCCCGGCAGCCGGGCGCAGAATCGGATAATGAGAGAAGGGGACTGTAACTACGAAGCAACCGGGGGAAGCCGGCCACGAAAGGAAATCACTGCAATCGAGTTATGTCGTGGAGCGAGAAAATTCTGACGGGTGACTGGGCGGCAACGATTCAATCGATCGCGGGTACGATTGCCATCGCGATTTTCGTGGTGACATTTCTGGCGCAGGCCTTCACCATTCCGTCCGAATCGATGGAACAGACCCTTCTGATCGGCGACTATCTCCTCGTCGATAAGCTTTGCTATGGCGACGCGGGCGTTTTGAGCCGGCTCTTGCCCTATCGCAAAATTAAGCGTGGAGATGTCATCGTCTTTCACTATCCCGTGAATCCGGCGCAGGATTTTGTAAAGCGCGTCGTGGCCCTGCCTGGAGACCGCATCCGCATGATCAATAAGCAGGTCTATATCGACGGAGTATTGCAGCCGGAAAACTTTGTGCAGTTCATCACGAAAATACGTAATCCCTATCGCGACGATTTTCCACGCACCGAGTCCCCCGATTACGGAGTCAACGCAAAATGGTGGAAGCAGATGCCGAAGCTGGTCGAAGATCATCAATTGATCGTGCCCGAAGACAGTTATTTTGTAATGGGAGATAATCGGGACGATAGTGACGACAGCCGCTATTGGGGATTTGTCCCCCGCGAGAATGTTATCGGCCGCCCCCTGCTGATCTACTGGTCGTCCGCCAATCCCAACAATGACCTCACCGGCTCGCCAAGCGTGGGTGATAGACTTTATCACCTCGCTTATGCGGTGACCCACGTGTTTCAGACCACGCGCTGGGCGCGGACGTTCCGGCTGGTGCATTGAAATTGGCAGGCTGTACGTTCAGTTGGCTCGATGATATGAGTGCGGTCAAGCCGGCGCGGCTGGAAAGCTATTATGACGGAGAACGAAATTACCAGGACCGGGAAAGAATCCAGGGAAGTTGAAGGCCCGCGTCGGATCGAGTCCGAGGCCGCGCGTAAGAACGAAGCAGAAATTCGCGCAGCCGAGAGACCGGCCGAGACGGTCGTCGAGTTCCTCTCCTCGATCGCCGGACTGCTCGCCACCGTCCTGTTCATCATGACGTTCGTCTTTCAGACGTTCGCCATTCCCTCCAGTTCGATGGAGAATACTCTGCTCATCGGCGACCACGTGCTGGTGGACAGAGAGAGCCTGGCGCCGCCGACGCGGTGGTTGGGGCCTCTCATTCCTTATCGCAACATTCATCACGGAGATATCGCTGTGTTCCTGTCTCCCGAACAGCCCGGGCTTTTTCTGGTGAAACGCATCATCGGCATTCCGGGAGACCGAATTCATTTACGCGATGGCGTGGTTTACCGCAATGGAGAGAAGCTGACCGAGCCTTATGTCAAGCACATAGATGCAGGTGACTACAATCCCTATCGCGACGACTTTCCCGCAGTTCCCCCTTCACAAGCCTACGGTGTAAGAAATGACCGCTGGCGTGAGGAGATGCCCGCGCACGTGGCGGGCGGCGACATTCTTGTGCCGCCAAATAGTTACTTCGCCATGGGCGACAATCGGGATGTCAGTTATGACAGCCGCTACTGGGGCTTTGTTCCGCGCGCGAATGTGATTGGACGTCCTCTTTTTGTTTATTGGTCGTTCATTACGCCGCCCGACGAATACGAGAACCAAAGTTTTAGCGATCGTCTCCAGAGTTTTGGGCACACGGTTATTCACTTTTTTGATGAGACGCGCTGGTCCCGCACGCTAAAGATAGTGAGGTAGCGCCGGGTGTTTGGAGAACAGCAGGGGCAGACTATCAGAGGGAAAAAAGTGGCCAGGAAAGCCAGAGACAAAGAAAAAGAGACAGAGAAAGAAATCGAGCAAGACGAAAAACCGCGCGAGTCGGTCGTCGAATTCCTCGCGTCGATCGCGGGAGTGCTGGTCGCCGGCCTGTTCATCATCACGTTCATTCTTCAGGCGTTTGAAATTCCCTCCAGTTCCATGGAGGACACGCTCCTGATCGGCGACCACGTATTTGTCAATCGCGAGAGGTTCGCAACGCCGACTCGCTGGATGGGACCGCTACTCCCCTACCACGATCCGCGGGACGGCGACACGGTCGTGTTCCTGTCGCCGGCGGAGCACGGTCTGTTCGTCGTGAAGCGGATCATTGGCATGCCCGGAGATCGCATTCACCTCCGCGACGATATTGTCTACCGGAACGGTCAAAAGCTCGATGAGCCCTACGTGCGGCACAAAGGCGATCCGAACGACCCTTACAATGAGCGCCGCCCTTATCGCGCGAACTTTCCCGCCGTCGCGCCGTCGAGCTCGGATCAGCTCGCCCCGGATTGGGAGGCCGACCTGCAATCGCACATTCAGGGCGAGGACCTCGTTGTGCCGCCGAACAGTTACTTCGCCATGGGTGACAATCGCGACGTGAGCTATGACAGCCGTTATTGGGGCTTTATTCCGCGTTCGAATGTGATCGGACGCCCCATGTTCATCTACTGGTCATTCATCACCCCTCCCGATCAATATGAGATGCGTGACGCGGGAGATCGCTTTGGATTTCTTGCACACACGATCATTCACTTTTTCGACCAGACGCGCTGGCGGCGCACCCTCCGGATCATAAAGTGAAGTTCCTGCGTTCCAGGCGCGGGCTGGCCGTGATTGCGGCGCTGCTGCTCATCCTGTTTCTCTTTCGTCCCGGCATCCATCAATTGCGCAACCGGATTGCGAATTCCATCGGATCCGCCCTCGGCCGTCGAGTCGCCATTGACAACGTACACCTTCAGCTTCTGCCCCGGCCGGGTTTCGACCTGGAGGGTCTCGTCATCTACGACGATCCCGCATTCGGCGCTGAGCCGATGATCCGCGCGCCGGATGTATTTGCGGCGATTCGATTCCGCTCGCTGTTGCGCGGCCGTCTTGAAATCGCAAAGATGAGCGCGACCGAGCCCAGCATCAACGTGGTGCGGAACAGCCAGGGCCGCTGGAATCTTGCCGGCCTGATCGAGCGCAATGCCCAGATTCCAGCGGCTCCCACGCAGAAGGCCGCGTCGGAGAGGCGGCCCGCTTTCCCGTATCTCGAGGCTACGGGCGCCCGAATTAATTTCAAGATCGGGCAGGAGAAAAAATCCTACGCGCTGACCGACGCCGACGTGGCCTTGTGGCAGGATTCCGAAAATTCCTGGGGCGCCCGCATGAAAGCCCAACCCGTGCGCACGGACTTCAATCTGACCGACACCGGCCGAGTGCAAATCGACGCCCACTGGCAGCGTTCCCGGAATCTGCGCCTGACTCCGATGCGCCTTACGCTCGCTTGGGAGAATGGACAGCTTGGACAGATCACGAAATTAGTGAGCGGCCGCGATCGCGGTTTTCGGGGCGCTGTGACCTTGACCGCGAATTTCGCGGGCACTCCGCACTCGCTGGCGATCGACAGCAGAATGGAGATTGACGGCTTCCGTCGTTACGACATCGTCGACAGACGGAATGTGAACATGGCAACGAGCTGCACCGGTAACTACAGCGCCACGAGCAAGTCCCTCACGGATATTGCGTGCGAATCGCCCGCCGGTGACGGAGCCTTTCGATTGCAGGGAAGCGTTGGCACGAGGGAAGGCAGGAAAAGTCTGAAAACGGCGAGACCTGCCTCGGTCGAGCGCGGCTCCGATTATCCGGCGTACGATTTGACGCTGGTTGCCGAGAAGGTGCCCTTGGCTTCAGCCTTCGCGTTGTTTCATCAGGCGAAACAGCAACTGCCTCCCGATCTCACAGCCAGTGGAACAATCGATGGAGAGTTCCACGCAGAGCGTGAGGGCGCCGAGGCTGATTTCAATGGAAGCGGCACGGCTTCCGACGTTAGGCTCGTTGCCAACGCCGGAAACGATACGATCACGCTGGGCGATGTTCCGTTGACGCTGGTGGGGAGTTCGGCGTCGGCTCGCTCGCTCACGAGAATGCGGCCCAGGACGAATGCGATCGGCGACGGGAATGGAAAAGATTCCGGGCCCAGTGACGCTCATCTTCGCATCGGGCCCGCTGAGCTAGAGGTGAACTCTTCTTTGCCCGGAAGCGCGGGAGGATGGGTTTCCGCGACCGGCTACCGCTTCTTTCTGCGCGGCGATCTGGAGTTCAAAAATCTGTTTCGTCTTGAGTCTGCTCTAGGCTTGCCGGCCGTGCGCCCGGCGGCAGAGGGTGAAGCCAGATTAGATGTCAGTATCTCCGGCGCGTGGAAGGGACTTGCCGCTCCCAATGCACTGGGCACAGCCCAATTAAGAAATGTTCGGGCCGAGACGCACGGGCTAAATACTCCAATCGAAATTTCTTCCGCGACGGTTGTGCTCGGTCCGGAAACGTTCTCGATGCAAATGCTTTCGGCGCAGACTGGAAGCACACATTGGAGCGGTTTGGTGGCCGCGCCGCGGCATTGCACTCCCGCCTGTACTTTTCAATTTGATCTCACGGCCGATCGACTTTCAGCCGGCGATCTTGCGGAGTGGTTTACGCCCCATCCCGCGAAGCGACCGTGGTATCGCATTCTGAACTCTGGTGACCCCGAGGGGCCGTCGCCGTTGCTTGCGATACGCGCGCATGGCAATTTGCACGTTGGGCGGCTGGAATTGAGGAAGATGCCGGTCACTCAGATAGCCACCCAACTGGCGGTGGATCATGGAAAGTTCACCATGACCGATCTGCACGCGGCCATGCTGCAAGGCACGCACCAGGGCAACTGGACGGTCGATGCCTCGCTCCATCCGCCACGCTATACAGGTAATGGAACGTTGGAAAATATCTCGCTCGCGCAACTGAGTGGGCTGATGAACGATGCATGGGTTTCCGGCAACGCCGAGGGCAGTTTTGATCTGGATGCCTCGGGGGTGAGCTTTCGAGAACTTCTCGGGAACGCGGATGGGAACCTCCGGTTCGTCATGCGAAATGGAAGCCTGACGCATGTTGAGATTCCCGGCACGCATGCGCCGCTCTCTGTGTACCGCTTCGTGGGAGATCTTCGAGCCAGGAAAGGCGTGTGGGACCTTTCCGATGGACGGCTTGAATCACGCGATGGTCTTTATCGGGTGATTGGAACCGCGGGATCGGATAAGGGTCTCAACTTCATTCTTACCCGGGGCGACGAACAATCCTGGAACTTGACCGGCACGTTAGCCAAACCGCGTGTTATGCCGGTGAAGCAGGAGATAAGCAGCAGCGCCGAAGCAGACGCGAAGGCCGAGGTCAAACCGTAGCGCAGGGAATGTGACCGCTATTCCCGGTCGTACGATTTAGCCGGCAGCAGGAGTTGAACGCCGAAGTAGCCCACAAAAAATGGCTGATTGCTGTGAGCGGGCTCGACGCCGCGACCAGCCATGAAGAGCAAAATAATCGGCCGATGCAATTTATAACGTCCGCCGACGTCAAACGTTGGCTGCGCATACGCCGGACGCCAGGTCCCCGCCGCATAGAATTCGGAATCGAGTTCCAGCTTTTTCGTGAAGTCGTGGCCGATTACAAGCCCCGTCAGCCAGCCATCCGGTCCAAAATGTACGAACTCGTATCCGCCCTCCACATTCACGTGGACTGGGCCAAATTTCTTCGTAAACTCAAGCGGAAGGATCAGGCTTGAACCGGGCGGCGTGATCTCTCGCCGCACCGCGTTGTTCGGATTGTTTACGGAAAGTTGCGGGAAGAACGACAATTGCGCGCCATTTTCTCCGCTGTCGTGGAAGCGCCACTTCACGCCCAGTTGATCCTGCTCCAGTCCGTATTTCACGCTCTCGCCCGGGTTATGCACGCGCAACCATGCGCTCTCATAAGTGAGCTGAACGCGGTCTCCCACGCCGAAGTTGATATCGACATCGGGAGTGTGTGACACGGATTGGCCGCGATAGAAAAACGGCATGTACCCGAAGTTGATTTCCCAGTTCTTGTTTCCGGGAGTTCCGGGATCGTTGGTGTAGTAAGGCGGGCCACCTTGGGCGAACCCTACGATCGAGCCGCCAAGCAAGAACCCACACAGCAACAGCGCGCAAAAAAAGACGACTCGTTTGGCCGCAAGCATCGGGTATCTAGATTTTATCGCGCGGCTTCCCGATCGCCATTCCGAGAGCAATCCAAATTCCGAGCGCGAGCCACTCCCATCCGGAGAAGTGTCCCGGCACAAACGGCAGAAACTTCATCAGCGCCATCGCCAGCCCGACGAAAGCCCCAAGCAGCGCAATCAAATAATCGCGAGTTCCCGGCCGCGTGAACAAAAAAGCGGCGCACACGGCAAACCATCCGGTGGCCGAGGCAACCGATCCAACCTCAGAAATCGGAACCAGAATCGCGCCCCCCAGGAACATGAACAATCCGGTGGCAACGCCGGTGGCCAGCACAGCTGTGGCGGGCGTTTGATTTTGCCGATGCACTGCGGCCAGTTGATCCGTGAGCAGCCCGCGTCGCGCCATGGCGAACAGCAGGCGGCTGGCGGCGATAAAGTTCCCATTGAAAACTTTGAACAAGGACAACAGCGCGGCACTCATGATGATGCTCACGATCCACCTCGCGCCGACGGCATGCTCGAATGCGACCGCGGTCATGAACGGCGCGCCCGTCAATTGCTTCCAGGGCGCGACGTAGCCGACGGCGGCGATCACGACGACATAAAACATGAAACCAACAATGATGGCGCTGAAGATGACGCGCGAAAATCCGCGCGCGCGGAATTCGGGATTGGCTTCCTCGGCAGCCTTGGTCACGGATTCGAAGCCAGTCATGAAGTAGGGAACGATCTGGAGCACGAGCAGAATCGAAATGAACGGAGTGTGCGTGAATAAAGGCGGGAAATTAGCGGTCGATCCTCGCGCCACGCCCAGACCGACAAAGATGACGAAGAGGGCGAGCGTGCCGAAGGTCGTCCAGTTCTGAAATGTAGCGCTCAGGCGGATGCCGCGATAGTTAACGATCGTCACCAGCGCCGTCAGGCTGAGCCCAATGACGAGGTGCGGCAGGTACACCGGCTTGCCAGCCACGCTATACAACACGATGCGATTGAGCGACGGAAAAATAAAACCTGCGAGGCGACCGACGGCGACAGCTTCCCACGGGCAAACGATGAAATACGCCAGCATCATCATCCAACCTGTGTAAAAACTGATCGGTCGTGGGAAGACTTTCGCGGTATAGGCCACTTCGCCCGCGGCGTCGGGCATCGCCACTACCCATTTGCCGTAGACGAATCCGATGGGGAGCAGAAGCACGCCGCCGATCGCGAAGCCGAGGATGCCGCCGAGCGGTCCGCCACGCAGAAGCCAGTCGTCCATGACAACCAGCCATCCCACGCCGACCATCGTTCCCCAGCCGAGGGAAAAGTAATCGACGATGCTGAGCCTGCGTGCGAGGCCGGTCAGCATGACCAAGCTCTAGACGATAACGCTCGAAACCATAACGCCCGAGCCCGCAAGGATGGAAATCGCAAAAGAAGCCGGGAAGGGAAGTGGTAGCGGGGAGAGTCCCTCATGGGCGCGAATTATAAAGCATCGCGCCCACGAGGCTAATTTGTATCAGGCGACCGCGTAGCGAGGAGGACAACCTGGCCGTAAAATGTAAAGCGCCTCTTTAAGCGAGGAGATCTCAAACACCGAGCTCAGATGGGTCGCCTCCAGCATGCTCCGGAAAAAAGGCGGTGGATTCACCAGCTTCAGCCGCGCGGAATTCTGTACAGCCCAGCGGCGAATCAGAACCAACGTTCCCAGACCGCCGGCATCCAACCGCTCAACCTCGGAGAGATCAAGTACCAGCACGCGCAGACGATCGAGTTGTTCAATCCGGCGTCGAAATCCATCGAGGGCGGCTCCGCGCACCACGCGTCCCGAGCAGCGCACCACGGCTACATCCTGCAAACGTTCGATTTCGTATTGGAGTTCCATACTCTTAATCTCCGTACACTTGATCATACGAACCTGCCTTGGGAAAAGTTCCCGGTTAGAGATACGTTGTACTTGTCTTTGTCCTACGATCCAGTCTTTCATATAGACGGATGACCGGCCTAATAGTCACCGCAAAGAGGGTTCAATTACGGTTGGGCTGTGGGATAATCGGAACGTAGGAACCCCTGCAAAATCAGGCACCTGACAGGAATGTAAAAAATTTGTTAAGAGTTTCTCGCAGGCGCGGATTGCCCATCGTGTCGGTTTGATCAGCAGAGATAGCTCTTAGATCTTGGGCCCTTTAGGAAGGAATTTCCCAGCCTTCATTTTTCATCTTCTGGTTGGTCCAGTGTTGCAGTTCCTGGAACAGTGCAGGCTCGATGACCACGAAGCGCAAGCCCGCTCGTCCCCCAACATCGGCCCACACCAGTCGTCCTTTTGCGTGCATCACAGTCTCGGTCTCCGGCAGTAGAAAGCTGACGTCGAGCACTCCGGAGAAGCCGACTGGATCGCTGACCGAGTCGAGACCCATGCCTCCAGTACTCAGGTTGATTGCCTGGGCCTGCGTCTCCTTGCCGTGCGCGTTCCGCAACGTGACTGTGATATTGACCTTGGCGCGGAAAAACTTCTGCTGCTCCAGACTGATGATTCCGAGAGGAGCGGAGCCATCGCGCAGGTTCGCGTCGATGCCATACTCGCGTAGCTTGCGGCTCAAGGTGCGGCGTGAGATCCCGAGTTGCTCGGCGGCTTGGGTCCGGTGTCCACCAGTCTGCTCGAGAGCCTGGATGATCATCTGCTCTTCCATGTTTTCGAGATTGCCCTGCGTGAATGGCCGCCTCGCCGCAGGAGCGGTCGCAGTTTCGCCCTTTAGTTCGGCCATCACCTCGGCCGCCCCGATCTCACGATCGGTTGCGGACATTGCCAGCTTGGCCACCGAGTTCCGCAGTTCGCGAATATTGCCAGGCCAGGAGTGGGCCTGCAATGCAGAGATCGCGTCCGCGGAAAAGTTCTTATCCGCCGCCTTCAACGAAAGAAAGTATTGTGCCAACGCCGCAATGTCTTCGGGACGCTCGCGCAGCGGAGGCACGCGCAACTGGAACTGGCTGAGACGATGAAACAGATCTTTGCGGAAGCGGCCTTCCTTCACAGCCAGCTCAAGATCCTGGTTGGTGGCTGCGACCACGCGCACATCCACCGTGATTTTGCGATTCCCGCCCAGCCGGTAATAGGGCGCGCCGTCCAGCACGCGCAGCAATTTCACCTGCACCTGCGTCTGCAACTCGCCAATTTCGTCGAGGAAGATCGTGCTCTGGTCGGCCAGCTCAAACAAACCGGGCTTAGACGAATCAGCCCCGCTGAAAGCGCCTTTCTCGTAGCCAAATAATTCACTCTCGACCAGATGTTCGGGCAGTGCGGCGCAATTGATATCAACGAGCGGCTTTTTATGCCGATAACTGGATTCGTGAATGGTGCGAGCCACCAGTTCCTTGCCTGTTCCCGTTTCTCCAACCACCAGTACCGTTTCCGTGTGCCCGGCCACGCGGTCCACGAGCCCCATAAACTTGTGCATTACAGGGCTGGTAATCAGGAATTCCGTCACTCCGATTACACGCCGAGCCGTCGAGTTCTCTGCCGCTCCCGAGCGTGCCGAGTCTCGGGCGTGTGAGAGCACTTTGCTTTCAGTGACCTCGGAAGCAACCGCGACCATCCCTGTGGGAACGGACGAAGCGGCGTGCAAGAGCGACAGACAAAGATGGATGGCAAATTCATCGCCATGTTTGCTTTGGCCGTGGAGAGTAGCTTCGCAGCGGCCTTTCTCCCGCACCGCCGGCATGACGAGCTTGGTCAGTACAGACCGATCGTCGGCTGAAAAAAGATCGGCTAAGTTCATCCCCACAAGAGTTTCCGGGCTGTAACCGTAGCGGCTGAACCCCATGTTGCAGCCCGTGATTACGCCGTCCAGAGTAATGGTAAGCACTGCATCGTTTACTGGGTGCTGGTTTTCGTGATGTGAAGTACGCGAAGCCGCGACGACAGGTGTAGGGCGGTGGCCCCTGCTGGCGACCCTCTGCATTTTGTCCGTGGGTGAAGACACGCGGAAGTTGAGACTCCCCAGATCCCGTTTGAATTAACGAGTCTGCGTTAGCGAATCTTGGGTTAACGGAATCTTGGTCAACGATTCCAGGCCGACACCTTCATGCTGACACATGGTCGCGTCCCCACGAAACCGTTCGGCACCACACCGAGACACTAAAGTAACGCGCCCCGTGTCGTGCCAAGTTGTCCCGGCGCGCCAACCTGTCGCGGGAAACCTCCGCCGCACGGCGCGCTTGCCCCATTTATTTCAAGACTTTGGCTGACCGGCACTTTGGTGGCCCACCTGCAATTTGATGCCTGGGGAAAACCACGCACCTATGAAATCGAAAGTCTCTCTCATTGTGGTTGTAGTCGCGCTGGCGGGTGTCGCTGCCGCGCATCAAGACAAGCTCGCACGCGAGCTACAGAACAAAACGAATAGCGACACGGTGAATGTAATCGTGCAATTCAAAGCCGCTGCGACCGCGGACGACGAACAGCGCGTTGCCCGGCACCACGGCAAACATAATGGTGATCTGAACCTGGTTCACGCAATGCTGGTTTCGTTGCCGGCCAACGAAGCGGATCGGCTCTCGGATGAGCCGACCGTGAAGTTCATCTCGCCGGACCGCAAGGTTCACGCGCACCTTACGAATACGGCTCCGGCGATTAATGCTCCTTACGCTTGGTCGTTGGGCCTCGATGGCACAGGCATCGGCGTGGCGGTGATTGACAGCGGTATCGTGGAGCGGCGAAGTCTGTCGTCGGGGAACAAATCTGATCTGAGCAGATTCGGCTCGGGCGGTGACAGCCGCATCGTTTTCCGCAAATCCTGGATCAAGGACAGCTTCGGTTCCGACGATGCCTTTGGCCATGGCACACACGTCGCCGGCATCATTGCCGGGAATGGTTTCAACTCCACGGGGCAGGGCGATTTCCAGACGCTGAAAGGCATCGCGCCGAATGCGCAGCTCCTCGACTTGCGGGTGTTGGACGCGAACGGCGAGGGGGTGGACAGCGACGTAATTTCCGCAATCCAGACTGCTATTGCTTTGAAGAGCAAATTCAACATCCAGGTCATCAACCTTTCGCTGGGCCGCCCCGTTTACGAAAGCTATACGGCTGACCCGCTCTGCCAGGCGGTGGAAGCGGCCTATCGAGCGGGCATTGTGGTAGTGGTGGCGGCCGGCAATGATGGCCGCGACAATTCGGCCGGAACCAACGGCTACGGCACGATTACCTCGCCCGGCAACGATCCATACGTCATCACGGTAGGCGCAATGAAGTCAATGGGAACTCCCACGCGCACCGACGACCTGATCGCCAGCTACAGCTCGAAGGGTCCGACCGTAATCGATCACATCGCGAAGCCGGACATAGTAGCACCGGGAAATCTGGTGTCTTCCTTCATGGGTAACGTCAGCTCGACCACACTGGCCATGACCTATCCGCAAAACATCGTTCCCACCAGCTACTATCAGACCGGCGGCACCTCGGCGGCGTCTCCCTACTTCATACTCAGCGGCACCAGTATGGCGGCGCCCGCCGTCAGCGGCGCGGTGGCGCTCTTACTTGAAGCCCAGCCCGGTCTGACGCCCGATCAGGTCAAGGCGCGGCTCATGAAGACGGCCTATAAGACCTTCCCGCAATCCAGCACTTACACCGATCCAGCGACCGGCATTACCTACACGGATCAATACGATGTGTTCACAGTCGGTGCGGGCTATCTCGACATTCAAGCGACCCTGCAAAGCACCGACGTCAGTACCGGCCTCGCGAAATCGCCGGTTGTGCGGTATGACCCGACGACTCGGAGCGTGTACTTCGTAAATGACAACTTCGCGGTCTGGGGTGGAAATTCGCCGGCCTGGAGCAGTTTCGCCGTGTGGGGCGGAAATGAGTTCGTCGGCGATGGCAGCCAGTTCGCAGTCTGGGGAGGCTCATCCTCATGGGGTGACAACACCAACGAAGGGTTCCTTGCCGTCTGGGGCGGAAGTTCGATCCAGAGCGGCAGTACTCCAACCTCTGAGACGCTCATCAATGGCGACAAGTAGGCCACGATGAGCGCCCCGGCGAGGTCGAGTTGGCAGAGCGGATTCAGCGCGGTAAGTATTGCGCGATCCGTTACCTCGGTAAGTACCCGCTGTTTCAGCCCTGCAATACCATCGCGTGGAGGGGATGATTTGGCTCCGGCCGCGCGTTGCGGCCCGGAGATGCGGATTAGTGCGGCAAGATCGAAGGGCCGACTTATTGCTGCCGGGCTATTGAAGGTAGGGGCCTGATGGAAAGGTCACGCCCTTCAGTAAAGCCGCAGCCGGACCTGACCTCGGTCGAGAGTCCGAGAATAAGTCGCGCGGAACCAAAGGCGGAAGGCACGGTACCATCAATGTCGAAACGGGCCGTATTGTTTATCACCTCGACTGCCATCGTCGGCATGTTGGTGGTGGCCCATTCCGTCTGGTACTGGAACAGCTCCAACCTTGCCCGCTTCTTCTGCTATCTGCTGATTGCCACGCTCGCCTCGGGATTAAAAATCCAATTGCCCGGCATCGACGGCACGATGTCCGTGAACTTCCTTTTCATCCTGCTGGGCGTGCTCGAAATGAGCCTGCCCGAAACTCTCGTGATCGGCTGCACCGCCAGCCTGGCGCAGTGTGTATGGTCAGCGCGCCGCAAATCGGATCCCGCCAAGGTTCTCTTCAACGTCTTCAGCATGATGGCCAACGCCATCGCGCTCTCGTATTTTGTATTCCATCGTCTGGAAAAAGTTCTGGGCGAAAGCACGCCGTTGTTGCTGGTGGTGACGGCGCTGGTTTTTTTCATCGCCAACACGCTGCCGGTCACCATCATCATCTCGCTGACCGAAGGCAAATCGCCGCGTAAAGTCTGGTCGGAATGCTATTTCTGGTCGTTCCCCTACTATCTTGTCGGCGCCGCAATTATTTTCTTTGTCGACTTCGTCAACCGACATACCGGATGGCAGACCACTCTCATGGTTCTGCCGATTATCTATTGGGTCTACCGTTCCTATCGCCTCTACCTCGGCCGTCTCGAAGCGGAAAAGATGCATGTCGAAACCGAGAGGCGCCACGCCGAAGACGTCGCCATGCTCCATCTGCGGACGATCGAAGCGCTCGCGCTCGCGATCGAAGCCAAGGACCACACTACGCACAAGCATTTGCAGCGCGTGCGTGTGTACGCGATTGAGATTGCAAAAGAGCTGGGCTTCTCGCAGGAGGAAATCGAAGCGCTGCGAGCCGCCGCGCTACTGCACGACATTGGGAAGCTGGCCGTTCCCGAACACATTATCAACAAGCCCGGCAGGCTAACTCCGGAAGAATTCGAAAAGATGAAGATTCACCCCATTGTCGGCGCCGAAATTCTGGAGCGCGTTGCGTTTCCGTATCCGGTCGCGCCGGTCGTGCGCTCACATCACGAGCGCTGGGATGGAACGGGCTATCCCGATGGCCTGAAAGGCGATCAGATTCCAAAAGGAGCGCGAGTTCTGGCCGCCGTCGATTGCCTGGATGCACTGGCATCGCACCGTCAATACCGTAACGCGTTGCCGCTCGACGCCGCGATGGAAGAGGTCGTAGGCATGTCGGGTTCTTCATTCGATCCGGCAGTTATCGACATTCTGAAGCGCCGTTATCGCGAACTCGAAATCATGGCGCATTCTTCGGAAGACAAGATTGAACCCGGTTTGTCGGTCCAGGTACGGGTCGAAAAGGGCGAGAAACCGTCCGCGGGCTTTGAGCAATCCAGTGCCGCTCCAGCCAGCGACAGCGATTTTCTCTCCTCGATCGCTTCCGCGCGTCAGGAAGCGCAAACCATGTTCGAACTCAGCCAGGATCTGGGCAACTCACTCAGCCTCGGCGAAACACTTTCCGTGCTCTCCGTGCGTTTGCGCAAACTGGTGCCATACGACTCGATGGCGGTATTTCTTCTGAAGGACGAACGTCTCGTGCCGGAACTTGTCAGCGGAGACAACTTCCGCCTGCTCTCTTCGCTCAACATCAAGGTTGGAGAAGGTATCTGCGGATGGGTGGCTGAAAATCGCAAGCCCATCGTGAATGGCGATCCATCGATCGAAGTCGGGTACATAGCTGAGCCCGCAAAGTTCATCACACAGCGCTCGGTGCTGGCGGTGCCTCTCGATGGACTCAACGGTGTAGTTGGCGTACTTGCGATGTATCGCGCCGAAGAAGACGCCTTCTCGGCCGATCATCTACGCATCCTGCTCGCCATCAGTTCAAAGATCGCGCTCTCTATGGAGAACGCCCTCAAATATCAGCAGGCGGAAAGCTCCGCGACCACCGACTACCTGACAGGCCTGCCCAACGCTCGCTCTCTCTTCGTACACCTGTCGCGCGAACTGGCCCGCTGCCGTCGCACAGGCACCGCATTGGCCGTCATGGTATGTGATCTCGATAATTTCAAGCAGATCAACGACCTCTACGGCCATCTCGAAGGCGATAATCTGCTCAAAGATTTTGCCGCACACTTGAACGAAACCTGCCGCGGTTACGACTACGTCGCCCGCATGGGCGGCGACGAATTTGTGATTGTCGCTCCCGGCCTGAGCCAGGATGCAGGCATTGAAAAAGCCCGCCGCCTGAACGAACTAGCCATCCAAGCGGGATATCAGATTGCCGGCCGCAATCTGGTTTCACTAAGTGTCGGCACAGCTTTCTGCCCGCAGGATGGCTTCGACGTCGAGCGTCTGCTGGCCGAAGCGGATCGCCGTATGTACTCCATGAAACAGCTTCATCATTCGGAACTGGCGTGCGAACCGGAAATTCCAAACTCTCGCTCGCGCGGCGCGACCATCAATTAAGGACTCTGTCATGCTTCGCAGAATCGCGCGTCACCTCGCCTCAATCGTCGCGCTGGTCCTGCTCGGAGGCTTGCTCTCCGCCACGCTCGTGCGCATGGCGCCCGGCTTCGATTCCGACGAACGCGAACTCGATCCCAGCCTCAACGCGGAAAGCATTCGCGCCCTGCACAACGAACGGGCGGGTGAGCACGACATTCTGGTTTTTTATGCGAGCTATCTGCGCGGCGCGCTCCACGGCGACCTGGGAAAGTCGCACGCGTTAGGGCAGCCCGTCGGGTTGCTGCTCCGCGAACGTTGGCCAGTCACTCTGCGGGTGGCCGGCATCGGACTTTTACTGGGCTGGCTTCTCGCCTCGATCCTCGCCTTCAGCGCGAGTCTCTGGCAGCGCCCGGTATATGAAATCTTCGGCACCACAGTAAGCGGCGCCTTCCTGTGCATTCCCGCCGCGGTGTTGGCCCTCGTCTCGGTCATCCTTAACACGCCGGGATACCTCGCCATCGCCCTGATCGTCTTCCCAAAAATCTATCGCTACTCGCGGAACTTGCTCGAGAAAGCCTACGCACTGCCGCACATCACGGCCGCACGCGCCCGCGGTCTCGGGGAGTTGCGCATCCTCGCGTGTCATGTGCTGCCGGTAGTAAGCCCTTCGCTCATCGCTCTTGCCGGCATCACCGTCAGCCTGGCGCTCGGCGCCAGTATCCCCGTCGAAAGCCTCTGCGGATTGCCGGGAATCGGCCAGCTAGCCTGGCAAGCCGCTCTCTCCAGAGACCTTCCTCTGCTCGTGAACCTGACCGTATTGGTTACGCTTGTAACCTTGCTGGCCAACTCCAGTGCCGATGTAATGATCCATGTACTAAAGCCCGCCGAGCAATAGAGGCGGCATAAAGGTGATCGAGCGGCATGGAAGCGGCATGAAAGCAGCCCGGGTGCTGGCGTGTGTCATCGTGGTCGCCGTGTGCGCGCTCTCACTCGGAGCCAACTGGCTCGCCCCCGAAGGCTATGCGAAACAATTCCGCGAGCTTCCCGATGCGCCACCATCCCGCGCTCATCTCCTTGGCACCGATGAAGTTGGCCGCGACCGCTTTGCGCGCGTGCTCTACGGAACGCGCATCTCACTTCTGCTGGCTCCCGCAGCCGCACTGGTCTCAACCGCGCTCGCCGCGCTCGTAGGCGGACTCGCCGGATACCTCGGTGGAATCTGGCTCAAGCTCGCTCGCGCCTTCACCGACCTGTTTCTTTCCTTGCCGTGGCTGTTTCTGCTAATCACGGTGCGAGCCCTGCTGCCGCTGAACGTCTCGCCGCTGGTCTCGGTACTGATTACATTTCTGATCCTTGGCCTGCTCGGCTGGGCCGCATCCGCGCGTGTGCTGGCGACCAACGCAGATGGCCTGCGCAACTCCGATTTCGTCCTTCAGGCCCGCGCCTCCGGATTGCACGGCCCGCGCCTTTTTCTGATTCACGTTTTGCCCAACCTGAAGCCCGTTCTGTACGCGCAGTTCTGGATTTCCATTCCAGTCTTCATCCTGAGCGAAGCCAACCTGGGAGTGCTCGGCCTGGGTGTCGCCGAGCCACTGCCATCGTGGGGAAGCCTGTTGCGCGAACTCGAAGGCATGCTTTCGTTTCGTGACGAACCCTGGAAGCTGGTTCCCTTGCTGCTGCTCATCGTCGTGATGACGTCCTTTCAAGTTCTGCTATCCAACGAGGAGGTGACCGCATGACCGGCCATCAGACCACATCGATCTCTAAAACCCTGTTATCCCGAGCCCAGCAAGGGATCGCATTCTCCCTTGCATTCGCTTTTGTCTTCACTCTGTCGGCCCTCGCCCAAAACGGCGGCGAGTTGCGCTTCTGCCTGCGCACCGAGCCCAAGACCTTCGATCCCCTGCTAGTCGACGACGACTCCTCGCTCTCCATCCGCTATCTCACGGGCGGCGTGCTCGTGCGCGTGAACCGTCATACGCAGGAACTCGAGCCCGAACTTACCGAGTCCTGGAAAGTCTCGGCCGACGGCAAGCAGATCACCTTCAAGCTCCGCGACGGTGTTCATTTTTCCGATGGCACCCCATTTGCCGCTGACGATGTTGCTTTCACCATGAAGCGCCTGATGGATCCGGCCCTGCATTCATCGACGGGAGACGCGTTCCGCTCCGGCAACGGCACAGTCACCACCAAGGTGCTTGCTCCCGACCGGATTTCGATCATTTTCCCAACCGCGGTGGTCGGAGCGGATCGCCTGTTCGATCAAGTTGCAATCATGTCCGCGCACTCCCCCAAGAAGGAGGGGGCGGTTCTCGGTCCCTTCATGGTGGCCGAATACAAACCAGGGTCGAGCGTGAGACTGGAGCGCAATCCCTACTACTGGAAAAAAGACTCGCAGGGCCGCCGTTTGCCCTATCTCGATGCGATTCTTATCGACATTCAACCGAATCGCGATGTCGAGATGCTGCGCTTCAAACGCGGCGAACTCGACCTGATCAACGCCCTCGACACTGACTATTTCGACCGTCTCGGTTCAACTTCACCGCAACTTGTGCACGATGCCGGCCCATCGCTCGACTCCGATTTTATGTGGTTCAATCAGGTCGCGACCGCTCCCATTCCTGAATACAAGCGCGCCTGGTTCCGCTCTACTAATTTTCGGCGCGCGATCTCCGAAGCCATCAATCGCGATGATATCGCCCGCATCGTTTACAACGGCCACGCAGAACCGGCAGTGGGCCCGGTTTCGCCGACCAATAAGTTTTGGTTCAACAGCAATCTCAAACCGGTGGCGCACAATCCCGAAGCCGCCCTCAACCTCCTCAAGGCCGATGGCTTCCACATGCAGAACGGTATGCTGCTAGATCGGGGCGGCGATCCCGTGGAGTTCTCCATCGTCACCAACGCCGGCAGCAAGCCGCGCGAGCGCATGAGTGTTCTTATCCAGGAAGATCTCGGCAAAATCGGCATCAAGGTCAACCTGGTTCCACTCGATTTTCCATCGTTGATCGAACGCATCAGCCAGAAGTTCAACTATGAGTGCGCGATCCTCGGCTTCCGCAACGTCGGTCTCGATCCGAACGAGCAGATGAACATCTGGTTGAGTTCAGCCGAGAATCACGCCTGGAATCCGCAGCAGAAAGCACCGGAAACCGAATGGGAAGCCGAGATCGACAAGCTGATGCGCGTGCAGGCGTCAACTTCGAATCCGAAGAAACGCAAAGCGGCATTCGATCAAGTGCAGCAGATCGTCTACGACCAGGCGCCGTTTATTTATCTGGTCAATCAGAACGCACTGTCGGCAGTTTCGACGTCGGTCGCTGGGGCAAATCCCGGCATTCTCTATCCGCAGACATTCTGGAACGCCGAGCGGCTAACGCTCAACGGAACGACGACCGCCAAACGCTGAAAGTGTTTTGATCAAAATGTGGCGCGGGGGCCCCGCCCGCGTCCCCGAGAATGCACTCAACCGATGACCACCGCCGCCAGCACCGATCGCAGCAGCCTGCTCACAGCGAACGTCACGGTCCGCTATCCAGGCAAAGCGCCCGTGCTGCGTGGCTGCACGCTCGAAGTCGCCTCCGGTGAAATCGTCGGCCTGGTCGGCCAAAGCGGCTCCGGCAAAAGCACGCTGGCGCTTGCCATCCTCGGCTTACTCGGCCGCCAGCGCGCCACCGTCGAAGGCAGCATTAATTTCCAGGGAGCCAACCTGCTTGCGATGCGGGAAAGCCAACTGCGCAGCCTGCGGGGCCGCACCCTAAGCCTGGTTCTGCAAAGCCCGCTCGCATCGCTCAACCCGGCACTGCGCATTCGCACGCAATTGCGTGAGGCCTGGCGCGCCCATAGCCCAAGCACCGCAACGAAAGCCGATTGCGACCAAGCCATCCAGCAGGCGCTAACTAGCGTGAGCCTGCCCGCCGATACCGACTTTATCCGCAAGCGCGCGTCGCAACTCAGCGTAGGCCAGGCGCAGCGCGTGCTCATCGCCATGGCCGTCATGCACCGCCCCGCGCTCCTGATCGCCGACGAAGCCACCAGCGCGCTCGACGTCATCACGCAGTCGGAAATCCTTCAGCTCTTTGCCAGCCTCAATCGCGAAACCGGCATGTCGATCCTCTACATCTCGCACGATCTACCGTCGGTCGCGGGAATCTGCCATCGCATCGCCATTCTGAACGAAGGCGAGATTGTCGAATGTGGTCCGACCGCCCAGATCTTTGCCTCGCCCGCTCACCCCTACACGCGCCGTCTGATGTCGGCCCTGCCGCAAATCCCGGCCCGGCCAGGAGATGTGTTAGCCAAATCGCAAAGCGCCGCGCTCTGAAGTGCGAGGCTTGTGTAGCCGCGCCTGCCGGAAGGTTCAGGATTGTCGGAGGACTAGAGTTCCTACCCGATGTGCCGCAATCCGTCCACGATGCCGAGGTGCGAAGCGCGATAGGAAGGGATCACCGCGCTGACCAGCGCTACGAACGCCGCAACGCACATAACCAAAACGCCGGTCAGCACCGTCATATGCATGGAAACGGGTAAGCCGATGCCCGGCCGCGACATGGCCCGTATCAACAGCGTTCCAAAAATAACTCCGACGGCTCCCCCCAGTAGAGCCACCGCAATCGACTCGCCCAGCAGCAGCCCGAGAATTTTTCCTCGAGTAAACCCAAGCGTGCGCAAGACCGCGACTTCCCGCGTCCGCTCGCGAATTGACATGGCCATCGTATTCGCACAGACGAGGAGTGTCGTAAAGACGACGGCGCCACAAATCCCGAGGATAAATGCCTTCACATTGCCAAGCGTGGCGATGAAATCCAGTTTGAACGCCTGTTCACTTTCGCTCTTCGTGGGTACGGGCGTCGAGTGAAACATTTCGTCGATCGCATGCGCAACCTTCGGCATGTCCTGCGGCGTATCGACCCGCGTGAAGTAGAAGCCTGCCGTATCCTTGAACCAGTCGACCGATTCCTCAAGATACTTAGTGTGGAAATAGAGTGCGCTGTTGGGCGGATCGATGGTGTAAATCCCGCGGATCGTAAGGTCGAGGTTGACGGGAAAGATCGTGCCTTGCAGGTGAACGTGATCGCCGATCTTCCAGTGGTGTTTGTTCGCGAGCACGCTGTCGACCACGCAGCCCGCGCGGTCGCGCTTCCAAGCCGCGAGTTCATCGGCCGGCATGATTTTATCGGCGGCAACGTCGAAGTATTCGTCAGGATCGGTCGCGAATTGCGCGAAGAAATTCTCGGGCTTGTTGTCGATGTAAGTTCCGCCGAACCACGTCATTGGCACGACATGGACCACGCCCGGAATCGCGCGAATCTTGTCGCGATAATAAATCGGAAGAAAATTCGCGAGAGAAACCTTGTGGCGCGTCATGATGCGAAGCGCCGAATCGGGTGCGCCTTTATCGATATAGAAACTCCGCCACACGCTCAGCATGACGCTCAGAAGAAGCAGCGAAAAGGCGATGCTGGCAACAGTCAGAATGCCGCGCCGCTTGTTGCGGAAAGCAGACTTTGTGACGAAGCGGGAGAGAGTCATGATGCCTACGTGGATATTCTACCTTGCGCCGCAGGTTGGAGGTCGCGCGCGGATGCGGAACCGAGATCATCCCAGGCTCTTCCGCAGCTCCCGCCGCAGCACTTTCCCCGACGGTGTTCGCGGCACGGCCTCGACGAAATGCACTTCCCGTGGCTGCTTATGGTGTGCCAATCGATCCGCGACGAACGCGCGCAGTTCTCCATCCAGTGCCGTCGACGCCGCAAAGTTCTCGCGCAGCACGACAAAAGCGCACGGAATCTCCCCCGCGTCCTCATCTGGCTTGGCAACCACCCCGCAGTCGCGCACTGCAGGATGCTCCAGCAGAACCGCTTCCACCTCCGCGGGCGCCACCGGAAAACCCTTGTACTTAATCATCTCCTTGCGGCGGTCAAGCACGTAGTAAAAACCATCTGCGTCTGCGCGAACAATGTCGCCCGAGTAATACCAGCCATCGCGGATCACCGCCGCTGTGGCCTGCGGCTCTTTCCAATATCCCAGCATGAATTGCGGGCCGCGCATTACTAGCTCGCCGGCTTCGCCGACTGCAACCTCACGATCTTCGAGATCGAGGATTCTGCATTCCGTGAGCGCCAGCGGCTGGCCGATCGATGAAGGACGATTCATCTCCGGAGGCGTGAGATAGCCAACGTGCGTGACAGGAGAAGCCTCGGTCATTCCATATCCCTGGTTGACGGCAATGCCCGTGAGTTCGGTGAGCCGGCGCGCGAGTTCGGGTGCAAGCGGAGCCGCGCCGGATTTGATCCAGCGCAAGCGATGGTTTTTCGGGAATCCGCCCGCCGCCGCAAACTGACAAAGCGCGTTGATCGCGGGTGGAACCATCGGAACAAAAGTGACGCCTTCCTGAACTGCCAGATTGCAGAGTTTCTGCACATCGAAGCGCGGCATCAGAACGAGCGTAGCTCCGAGAGTAAGCGAAAGCGTGAGCCCAACCGTCAAACCATAGATGTGGTAGAGCGGCAGAAAACAAAGCGTGACATCCGCATCCGTGAGCATCGCCGCTCCGGGACCGATGAGCTGATAAACATTCGCCACCAGATTGTAGTGCGAGAGCATGACGCCCTTCGGCAGTCCAGTTGTGCCGCTGGAGTAGGGAAGAGCGGCGATAATTTGCGCCGAGTCTTCGGAGGGCCGAGGAAGTTTTACATTCGAGGAGGGGCGCAACAAGCCGGCGAACCGCTCGCACCCGGCACGCTCCTGCCGCGTAGTAAAGATCTTGCGCAACTTGGGAAGCCCAACAAGATTGATGCCTTCGATCAGCGGAGCATCGGTGATGAGGAATGTGGCATCGGAATTGTCGAGCTGATACCGGATCTCGCGCTCGCGGTACGCTGGATTCAGGAGCGTAGGAATACCGCCCGCCAGCGTAGTGGCATGATAGGTAATGGCGAATTCCCACGAGTTAGGAAGGAATATGGCAACGACTTCGCCGGGAGCAAGCCCGGCTGAGACCAGGCCGCGGGCAAGTGATTCGACCACTTCCGCGTATTCCCCATAAGTGATACGGCGGTCGCATGAGGTGTCGACCAGCGCAACCTTGGCCGGATTTCGTCGGCAACTTTGCAGCACAACGTCGTGAACGAGGAGCCCAGCCGGATCGGCAAAGGGTTGCGTGCGCAGCATCGGGAACGATTGTAAATGAAGTCAGAAAGGCCGAAGTCAGATTGCAGATGTTGACAGCGAAATTAGATCTCAGAAGTCAGATCACGCTTCGATTATCAGCTCACCAGCTTGCGCAAAAATTCCTGCTCGTCCATTCGGTACTTGAAGGCCTTGCGCCCATTGATAAACACGACAGGCACTTCATCGTTGTAGAGCCGGCGAGCTTCAGCGTTGGAGTCGACGTCGATCTCGCGCCATGTAAATCCGCCGCGTTTTTGCAGCTTGGCGAGGCTCTCCTTCACAATTTCGCAGAGGTGACATCCCTTGCGCGAGTAGAGGATGACTTCGCCCGTTCCCGCCATGCGGGGAGTTTAGCAGCTTCAATGCTCGTCGCGCACCCTGCAAGGTAAAATCCCGACATGACGAAAAACGCGGGGCCACTTTCAGGAAAGGTAGTGCTCGTAACCGGTGCGGCCAGGCGTCTGGGCCGCGCAATCGCCCGCGCAGCCGCCGCGCACGGCGCGGACGTGGCGATCACCTATCGCAACTCGGGGAGCGAAGCGAAAGCAGCAGTTCGCGAACTGGCGCAGCATGGAGTGGAGGCCCTCGCGGTGCGCTGCGATATCACCGACGAGATGAATGTCCGCGAGATGGTGAAAGAAGTAGCGGCCGTCCTGGGCGGCATTGACGTGCTGGTAAATAACGCCGCCAATTACGAAACCGCGAAGTTCGAGAAAATCACCGTCCAGCAATGGGATGCAATTTTTGCGTCGAACACGCGCGGCCCGTTCCTGGTGTCGCGCGAGGCGTTGCCGTTTCTGCGGAAGAGGCGAGGCCGCATCGTGAATATGGGTTCGCTTGGCGGGCTTCGTCCGTGGCCGACGCACGCGCATTATTGTTCGTCGAAAGCGGCCGTTCACATGCTGACGAAAGTGATGGCGAAGGCGCTCGCGCCGGAAATCGCCGTGAACGCCGTGGCTCCGGGAATGATCGACCTGGGAGAAAAAGCCGCAGCCGCATTTATGAGGCGCATGGCCAAACAAACTCCCATGCGGCGCAACGGAACCGCCGCGGACATTGCCGCCGCGGTAACGTTCTTCGCCACGGCGCCATCGTTTATTACCGGCCAGATTCTGGCAGTGGACGGCGGGCTGGCATTGTAGGGAGGCAACAGTTCCGGGGAAATTCGCCTCGCCGCCTCGGCCACAAGCATCCGGGCGGCGGCAGAATTTGTATACTGGCACAGCTTCGCGTATCGTTCCAAGTTCGATAAAAAAACTCCGATACAAGAGCGCCTGGCTCCCAACCTATGAACCGATCGCGATGGCTGATGTGCCTGATTGTGGTCTGCTTCCTTTTTGCGGCGCTCCTGTTCGCCGCCGCTGAAGACCGCCCCGAAGAAGGTGGCCATGAACTGGAAGTCTGGACAGGCGGCGGATATTCCGTGCCCGGCGGCACAAAAGATACGGGCGTTTGGAATGCGGGCGTGCGCTATGGCTGGGTCCTGACGGCTCCTCATGGCCCCGGGTTTTTAAGCGGACGATTCGAATACGCCGTCGATGCCATGCCCGTCTTCGTCGTATTTCAGCGCGCCAACACCGCCTACGGAGCTGGAGTATTTCCATTCGCGCTCAAGTGGATGTTTGCGACGCGCGGCAGTGCCCAGCCGTATCTTGAACTGAACGGCGGAACTCTTTTCACCAATCACGAAGTCCCAGCTGGAACCTCAACCATCAATTTCACTTCAAGCGCGGCCGTGGGCATTCACTTTCTACGCAGCCATACCTGGACGTTCGAACTTCGCTACATGCATATTTCAAACGCTGGGCTGACCAGCCCGAACTCCGGAATCAATACCGTGCAGGTGAGATTGGGATTCGGAAAGTTTTTTCCAAAGAAATAGGTGGAGGTATGGCTTGAGGCTAAGGCGCAGACGCCTGCCCACGAATCCCGACAAGAACACGGCGCAGGCGCATCAAGACCCCTGCTAAAGCGGCATTTCCAGCGACCCAGATTGCGAATGCCAGCTTTATCACCCACCCAGGGGCGGAGCCAACGCGCCACAGTAAAAACGGCAGAAAATTCCAGGTCGTGATGTGAACGTAATCCCATGGGTCTTGTCTCATGGAGTCGTTATTCAGTCCCCAGGCGTTCATCTTGCCGAGTTCAAACGCGACAATATTTTTGAACCGCAGCCCAATCACAAATGTCGGATGGCCGATCGTTTCCATCTGATAGATTTCCAGCGGAACCCAGAAGGCGAGCGACGCAATCTGAATGACGAAACTGGCGCCGATAAGAACAAGGCTGGCGGGCCAAAACCATCGGCTGAGGCTCGCCCGATAATGCACGAGCAATGGCACCGCCGGCAAAGCAACCAGTTCGGCGGTAGTAGAAACGTAGCGGTCGCCCCACGCGAAATCTCCCGACCAAAACGCATAACGCGCGTAGAAACAAACGTAAACGGCCAGCAGCAGCAGGGAAGTGATGGCATACGCGCGCAGTGCCGGCGATAGACGCCTCCACAAAATTACAAACAGTAAAATGGCGAGAATGATCAGCGGATCGTAAAGAAAGATTGACTTCTCCGGCGTGAAGAGAGCGCCGATGACGCCTTTATGAAAAGGTGTGCTCCAGGGAAAGTTCGCGGGCAAACTCGGGTCGCGCTGGCGGTATTCGCGCGCAAAATTTGCGACGTAGGTAGTTGTAATCGATCCGAAACGGTAGAAGTTGTACGCACGATCGATCAACAGAAAAGCCGCATATACGGGCACGGCGATCTTTGCGTAATCGAGAAAGCGCCGCCCCAACACGCGCACGTCAGCGCGCTCGAACCGGAGAACGAGCAGGAGAAAAACGCCGGCGGCGATCAGATCAAGTCCCGTGGTCAAACGAGTCAGGAGATTCAGTCCGAGCGCGAGCGCGCCGATGAACAATGCGCGCGCTCTCCCAGTTCGCAGCCACTCATATTGAAATGAGAAGCCCACGAGCGTCAGGAGCATGATGTAGTTGTTCTCCTGCATGTTCTGCGTGTAGTGCAGGTGGGTAGTGCAAAACATCAGAGCGAGCACGCCGAGCGTAGCTTCCTTCACTGAAAAAGAAAGCTGCTGCAAGAAGCGAAACGCAATCAGGGCGGTCAAAACATTTAAGAGAATGTTGATCGAGTAGCTGACCACAATGCTGCGCACGGCGGGGTCATCTTCGTAGCCGGCAAAAATCGGCAGGCGAGCGATGCCGGTCGCAACGATATCGGCGGGCAGCATGAGCAGGCTCTGCCCAATGCCATACCAGCTATAGATTTGGCCGTGCCGGCCGGGCAGGCCAAACTCAGGGTACTCGTTCGGGAAAACTTGCGGCTCCGGCGTCCAAAGCCAGTGCGTGGTCTGGAGCCGGTGCATCGTGTCGGCGGTGCCGAGTTCCCCAGACTGCACGACGAATGCCAGCGAGGCGGCAATCAGGCACAGAAGAAAGAGCGGATCGCGAAGCCATTGGTTTAAGCGCGAGGACATCAGCTGAATGATATTGCAAAGAACCGCCACCGGTCACCGCTGATGGAGAAATGCCGCCGTGCGTCTCGGTTCCTGCGTGTTTTCGCAGCACGGCCCGGGCGGGATCGGCGAGCCATGCGGGCACGTCTTCGGATGTCCCAGGAAGGCGCAGATTTTGTCCGTCGCCTCGGCCGATAGTATGTGCTCAAACTTGCATGCCTGCTGCTCGATTTCGGTCTCGCTGTCCATGGCGAGCGAGTCGGTGAAGAGCCGCTCGGCAAGCCGGTGCCGGCGAATGATGTCCGCAGCGCGCTGGCGCCCGCGGATTGTCAACTCAACGATCAGCGAGCCTTCACCAATCGAGACGCCCGACGGCTTGAGCGCGTCGTGGCAGGGATTGACGAATGGCCTGTGATCATGCGGCTCCGGCGGATGTGGATGAGTTGCGACCAGACCCATCGCCTCCATCTTTTCCACGGCAATCGAAACTGGCAGCGCTCCGTGGACTTCCATGCGGGAGATTTCCGCGACCCGGCTGTGCTCTTCGAGTGCGTACAATTCTTCCAGCACTTCGTCGAACTGCTCTTCGTCCGCCATCGCGAAAACTTCCTGCGCGGCAATTTTGCCGTGGTGCAACTCGATGCGGCGGTCCGCCAGCCGCGCGACCACCGGGTCGTGCGTGACCATCACAATGGTTCGGCCTTGCCGGTGCAGGTCGCGCAACAGGCGCAGAACGATTTCTTCATTCACCGCGTCTAGATTCCCGGTAGGCTCGTCGGCGAGAACAATCTTGGGATCGTTGATGAGCGCGCGCGCGATACAGACGCGCTGCTGCTCCCCTCCCGATAACTGCGACGGCAGATGGCTCGCCCGGTCACGCAGGCCGACGCGTTCCAGAGCTTCAAGTGCCTCGTTCTCGTCGGTCATGCTATGGAAGTATTGCGCGAGCATCACGTTCTCGACTGCCGTAAGATACGGAATCGTGTGGAATTGCTGAAAGATGAAGCCGATCGTTTCGGCGCGAACGTGATTCAAGTCCGAAGCGCTGAGGCTGGCGACGTCTTGCCCATCAAGCCAGATCTCGCCGCCGCTCGGGCGGTCGAGGCATCCGATTAGGTTGACCATGGTGCTCTTGCCCGAGCCGGACGGGCCCATCATCGCCACCCACTCACCGGGCGCAATCGACAAAGAGATGCCGTCGAGCGCCTTGATCAGGCTGGCGCCGCCGTTCTGTTCTTCGCGCGCGGGGTAACTCCGGGTGACGTTTTTCAGCTCAATCATGACGCAACACTCTACTTTACTCCCCTCGCAAGATGATAGCGGGTTGCACGCGCCGCAGCAGCCCAATCGGCAACACAGCGGAAATCAACGCAACGGCAACGCTTCCTCCAAGCACATAAGGAAATACCGAAAAACGCGGCACAACGGCCGAGTGGAAGTTGATGCGTCCGATCCAGACGGCCACGCCGATGCCGGCAAAGAACCCAAGAATAGCACCGGCCGCGCCCAGCAGAGCGGCTTCGGCGGCGAAGAAAGTATTGATCAAACGCGCCGAAGCTCCCAGCGCTTTCATGATGGCAAAATCGCGGCGGCGGTCCAAAACCCATCCCATCAACGTAGCGAGCACGCACAGCGCCGATGTGAGGGTCACCAGCGCAGCCGACGCGTACAGCGTAGCGCGGGTTTTATTCAGTACGTTGGCCTCTCCTTCCATGATTTGCCGCACCGGGCGGACTTCGGCGCTCGGCAACGCGGCCGTGAGCTGCTTCATTCCCTGGCGAATTTCCGCCGGCGTGCCGTTGACGGCCACTTCAATCGTGGTCGGGCCAACGCCGGTCCAGTTTTGAAATTCAGATTGATCCAGATAAATACGGCTGTCCTCGCTGGCTCCGGTTTGCAGCAGCCCAGCCGGTACAAGATGAATCGTCTTGCCATGGAATGTCAGATCGAACGGTTGACGGGACGGCGTAACGGCCGCGGCCGCCCGAATTCCCACGAGCGCCTCGACGGGAACGGCCGGGGTCGAGGAGGCGCCATCCACTAAGTAGGCAACAATTTGTGGCGAAGGCCAATGAGTCACATTCCACCAGTGGTTCAACTCGCGCGCGCGGGCGAAGTCGGTTCCGACGACGACCACAGATTGGCCATCCGCGGTGCGCGCCACTGCATAGGCGAAGGGGACGGCGAGCGTCTTCGGGCCAAGCGTCGACTCGATTCTGGCAAGCGCGTCCGACGGTAGAGATTGGCCGTTTGCGTTCCCAGCGTTGTCGGGTGCCACGGCATCCCGGGCGACGACCACTACGTTCGCGCCATAGTTGCGGAATTCCGCCCGCAACTTCGCCTGAACATCGACATACACATTCATCAGCGCCGTCGTCACCGCGGCCGCGACGATCATGGCGACGAGAGCCGCGGCGGCGCGGCCGCGGCGCAGCATGGTCGCGCGAATCAACATGCGCGCGAACATCGATGTGTGCGGCGACTTCCGCCGGCGTTCGGCGACTTCGCTGGAGGTACGCAGGGTGGCTGGAGCGCCGCTCACGCTTCACCTCGCAGCGCAAAGACCGGATCGAACTTCACCGCGCGCCGTATGGCAGCGGCGCTTCCCGCGAATGTAACCAGGACGGCGATCGCAAGAATAATAGGGAAGAGCACCGGCTGAATCGAAATCTTCGAACTGAAGATCGACTCGCCAATTTGCCGGGCAAGCAGGGCTCCGCCGGCAAATCCGGCGACGCCGCCAATCAGCGCAAGCAGCATCGATTCCGCAAAAAAGATGACGGCAATGATGAGGTTTCCCGCGCCGAGAGCTTTCATCAGCCCGACTTCCACCCGCCGCTCAAAAATCGTCGTCGCCATCGCCGCGGAGACCGCGAGCGCCGAAGCGAACAAGGCCGCCAGCGTGACGAGCAGCATCAGACCCTCGATGCGCGAGAGCACCGTCCCTTCGTTTTGGGCGACCTGGCGAATCGGCTCGACGTGAGAATGTGGAATGGCTTCATGCAGCTGATAGGCGATCGACTCGACATACGGCGAGCAGTACCACCGGTCATAGACCTCAGGCGTCATCGTCTTAGGGTCGCGGCCCGAAAGGGCGTCCTGCGGTTTAGTAAGGGCGCTCACGTAAACGCGGCGCACCGCGCCCGGTTTGCCCAGAATCTGCTGCGCAACGGCAAGAGGCGCGACAATCTGGCCATCTTCGATTGAGCCGGTCGACAGAATTCCGGAGACGCTCATTTCCCGTCCATCGACTTCGATCGAGTCGCCGGGATGTTTGCCGAGTTTAGCCGCCAGACGTTCGCCGATTAACACACTCTGAGAGCCGTCATCGGGCCATCCGCAGTTCGCCGCGTTCGATGTTTTGGGCGAACGCGCGCCACAATTCCCTTCGACCTTCCACCAGGGATGAGTGATGCGTACGCCCGTCACAAAGTTTTCTTTGCCGAAGGCAAGGTGCCTGCTGAAGTAAGTGCCCAGCAGCGTAACCTCCTCCTCCGAACCAGCGCCCGCCACTTTCACCCTCACCGGCAGCATCGGCGAAAAACCCACAATGTTGTTGTGCCAGAAGGTGCCGCGAATCCTGGGGAGATCCGCTTCGTTCAGAAAGGCCCCGTCGCTCGGCGGCTTCAGGTTTACGCCGCCGATTTCGACATCTAGCGTATCTTCCTGGGGCGTAATCACGAGGTTCGCGCCATAGCTGCGCAGTTCGCGATTGATCTTGTCGCCGATGTCGGTTGCCACCGCAATCATCGCGGTCGCCACGGCAACTCCCAGTGTGATCGCGACGCCCGCTAACAGCTTTCGCCGCGTCTGCCGGCGAAACGATTCGTAGACAAGGCGCGGGAACATTTATTTCTGCTCGAAGTAATGGCTGTCGGCCGCGAGGTCGGCCTCCGAGATGATGACGGCGTCATCCGTTACCTGTGCCTTCAGCGGAATTGGATTGCATCCCCCGGGCATACCCAGCGATTGCGCGTTGATCGGTGCCGCGCAATTCTTGCAGATCAAGCCGTTCGATCCTTTGTAAAAGCCGACCGGACCACAGATCTCACAGGCGTCAAGAACAGTCGCCACCTTACCATCCGGCTTCTGATAGAGAAGGAAGCGTATCTCCTGTCCATGCTCGGTCGCGGCGAAGCGATGCAGATCGCCGTCGTAGACCGTCTTCAGCGGAATGGAAACCTTGCCGTTGACGAAGGTGACTTCGGTGGCCGGCGACAAAGCGCTAGCGCTCTTTTCGTAGATGAAGCTGGCCGTAACCATCACAATAAAGACGAAGCAGCACGTGTAGAGGGAGACCATCCAGAGTCTCTCGCGGCGGGCCGACCATAGCGCCTTGCGCCGAGCGGCGCCCGCCTCAGGAAATGCGACCGGTTGCCGGCTCTTCATTTCAAACAGCACCATGAGCGCCGCTAGCGCCAGAATCGTGATGAAGAAAAACAGTTCATTGCGGACGATCGGTCCAACGATCGCCATCTCCTGGCGCGAAGAGGGAAGCACGCCGTTTTCCGAAAGCTCGTGCAATCCGCCGATCACCAACTGGGCAGCAACCAGGCAGAGAATGACGCTGGTGATGCGAAAGAATTTTTGCAGATTGATTTTGACGCTGCCCTTGACGAACATCACGCCGAACAAAATAGCGACGGCGACGCCCAGAATCGTGCCGATAAAGCTCATCAATTCCGTCGAGTTGAGCGTGACCGCGGAGAGGATGAGTACGGTCTCGACGCCTTCGCGCAGCACCATCAGGAAGACAAAGAGAAACAGGCCAATCCACGCGTCCTCGCGGGCAAAGAGGCCTATCTTGCCTTCAATTTCTCCTTTAAGTTTCCGCCCGGTCTTCATCATAAAGATGATCATAGTGACCACGAAAACGGCGGCGGCCAGCATGACCCAGCCTTCAAAAATATCCTGGTTCCAATGCAGGCGGGAGAGCACTATGGCGAGCGCGATCGAACCGGCGAACGCGCTGCCGAGCGCGGCATAGACGGACTTGCGCAGATCATTGCGGCCGATTTTCGCCAGGTACGCCAGCGCGATGCCGACAATGAGCGCGGCTTCCACACCTTCGCGAAGGGTGATGATGAACGCTTGCAGCATATTAGGGTCGGCCTTGTTCTCTGCTACCGTCCTCGGTCTAACCGGGGATTTCTAATTGAAAATGAATTTCAATTTCAATATGGATAGGATACGAGGTAAGGCGGGCAGGGTCAACGCGGAGAGCACAGTCGGCGGCGATTTGCATCGCACGGGGAATTGCGGGCATTGAATGGGCTTGCAGATCTACGATGCGGTTTCTGCGATCCCGGGCCGCTCATGGTCGTCGGATGCAGGCAGAGCATCGTCGCCATGGGTTTTGTCGAGGACGAGAGCCTCGCCTATCGTGGGGTTCTCCTCGTCAACGTCCAAAGTGGTAGTCGGTGAAGGCTTTCGTTGCACCCAACGATTGAGATAGAAGACGACTGTCACAAGCAGAACGAACTCCAACAGCGAGCCGAAGAGGTTTTCCCAAGGGAGCGGACGACCGCTGCCGGAAGAAAAGAGGACAGATTCCGTATTGCCGTTAAGCCACTTGCCAATAAGGGGAACGATTAAGTACCAGGTTAGCGCACTCACAAGGCGCCAGACGGCCTGAGCCAGAACTACGGCGAGTGCGATTTGTCCTACTCTCTTTTTAAGAAGCGAAGAACGCAGTTCTTCCACGAATGCTTTGGGCGTGTCATCCACGGGGCATTACTTTATCGGCTTTGACCTGGCGCTTTCAAGAACTTATTTCGCGTGCCTAGACGATCCGCAGAAATTTGCGGGCCTGCTCCAATTCAGGGAACAGTTTCTCTTCTTCCATGAATTCGCGCGAGTGCACGCACCTCCGGCTCCCCCGCAGCTTGACCGGGTGCTTCAAGTGCAACATCTCGTGGTAGACGATGTACTCGACGACATAGCGCGGCACGCGCCGGTCGTCAAATACGCGGCTGATGACGATGGCGTTGTGTGCCGGATCATAATGTCCAAGGCGGTTGCGCGCGTGCTCGCGGCTCCAGGTAAGTTGCGGCCGTCCCATCAATCCGCGAAAGAAGCGCCGGTTAAGATCGTCGAAAATTTCCTCGAGATGATAGTGATGCCCGCGCGCCGAGTGGATGTGCTTCCGCCCGCGCAGTTGCCGCACCAGCCGTGCCTTCGCGGCCAGTTCGCGTCCGCCTACATAGCGCCGGTAGCGCGCACTCTGGGCGCGGTCAATCGGCTTGCGATAGAGCTTGGCCAGCAGGATATGAGCGATCGCATGCAGCACGGGTTCAGGCGCGCCTTCCAGCAGATCGGAGAGCCGAATGTAGAGTTCCGACTGGCGCAGCCGGATGGTGTTGTTGATCGAGACGAAAGGATAAAAGCGTATGTGCATGGGCGGGGCAGGTGCCTTCGGCAGCAGCTCGGCATAGACCTCAAGGAATATTTCGGAAAGACGCGGGGACACGGTGAGCTGAGATTAGCACGAGGGTGGTAGTTAGCGGCCCGGGCTGCAATGATCGCAGCCACGCTTACTGGTTTTTGTGTTTTTTCTGCTGCTTCACGTATTCCTCAACCTCTGTCAGCGTCTTGCGATGGTCGTCGGCGCTGCTGTCAACCGTGTCTAGCGCATCGGTCAGCAAAAACTCGAACTGTTTCAACTCCGCAGGCTTCGCGCTCACCGAATCCTTCAGCGCGCGCAACTTTGACTGAAATTCAGTATCAGCTTCAATGACGACCTTCATCGGCTTGCGAATATCGTTCTTCCGGCCGACGTACATGTCGATGTTGTCGTTGAGTTCGTCATACAGGGTCAGAAAATCCTGGAGCATGTCGTGAGTCTGAAGCCCGCGCTCAGTCGTCTTGGGATTGCTTCGCATTTCTTCAAGCTTGGCCATTCGATCTCGCGTAAACTTCACGTAAAGCTTTAATCTCGCATCCGGGTCGAGCATGGCATCGCGGAGCTGATCGATCTCCAAGGAATTGAGGGGATCGTTTTTCTGCTGAGCCCCAATGGGCAGAGTGAGCAGGAAAAGTAAGCCGAGAGCAGCCTGCGTCCAGCCCGTCATTTCCTCCCCTTCTTTTTCTCGGAGAACATTTCGTTCAACAGCGCAGTGCGTACATCTTCAATCTGCCGAATCGCCTTCTCGACCGGAGCCTGATCCTCGAACGCGAGCGTGCGTTTCATGTCGCGAAGCTTCTCCGACGTTTTCCGCCCATTGATCTCCACGTTCTTAAGATGCTTCTTACTCTCGATCGCCGCGTCGCGCGCCTTTTCAAAATAGGTCGCAACGTCCTCGACATCAGCTCGAGCTTCGTCTACATGACCTTCGCCATAAAGTTTGTCGGCGGCTCGCAACTCGAGCCGCGCAATTTGTACGCAGATCTCGGGACGATCTTCCGGCCGCGCGCTTTCGAGGCGCGCCTTGAGTTCGGCTACCGTTTCCTCGCGCGCCACGCAGTTCGCCGCGAGCGCGAAGAGGAGGAAACATAGGGCGAGTCGTCGCATGGCGTCAACGCTTCATAAGTAGATCAACGGATGAATGTCCACATCCACAATGGTAACGTCTCAACGTTTCTTATGCTCAATCGTAACCAGGCGATGCCGCGCCTGCCACTCCTGATCGGGATACTTCCCGTTCGCCGCGTCAAGAAAGGAATGGTAGTCGGCCGAAGCCTGCTTCCAGTCCCCTAGGTGATCATAGGCGGAAGCCCGCATAAAAAAGCAGATCGGCGGCATATCGGCATTCAGGGCGGCGCGGCCATTGAAGGCCCGTACGGCAAGCTCGTAATTCTTGTTTTCACTGGCGGCAAAAGCCAAGTCCACGTACGCATCCGGCGAATCGTGCTTGAGACGGATGGCGATCAACAATTCCTGCTGTGCCTCCGAAAATTTCTTCTGCAACAGTAAAGCCCGCCCAAGCGCGCGGTGCAACTCCGGATCGTTCGGATGAGCCGCGACCAGAGGACGGTATGCGGTCTCCGCCAGATCGTTTTTGCCGGCGCTGGCATAAAGATCGGCTATTTCGCGCTGCGCGTCCGCATCTTTCGGAGAAGCTTTCAGAGCCGCTTGAAATTCGGCGATGGCATCGTCATTCTTTTTCTCAACGGCCAGAACGCGCCCGAGTTGCAGATGCAGCCCGCCATCATCCGGCCGATCGGCCGCCAGCCGCCGCAGCAGGGGCTCAGCATCCGCGAGGCGCCCCGACTTCATATAGATATTGGTCAGCCCGATGGCGGCATCGGTGGCATGCGCATTGATCGCGAGAACTTTCTTATATTCCGCTTCAGCAGCGGCAAAGTCCTTCTGCCGTTCATCCAGCAGGCCCGCGGAGAGATGCGGCTCGGGATCGCCCGGAGTTAGCTCGGACGCCTTGCCGAAAGCCTCCAAAGCCTGCGCCGGATCGCGGTTTTCAACCGCGTGTCCCAGCGAAAGCCATGCTCGCGCCTGGCCTTCTTCCACATGAGCGGTCGGTGTAAGTACCGTGGCCGCACGTAAATATTTCTCAGCCTCAGGATTGTGGGTGCGCTCGAGCATCAAACCGAGGTTCAGGTTCGATTCAAAAACGTCCGGCTTGGCGGCGACGGAGTTGCGATAGGCCGCAATCGATTCATCGGCGCGGCCCACTCGATTGAGCACGAACCCGAGATCAAACCACGCCTGGTACGCCCATTTTTCTTTATTCTCGGGATCACGCCCGAGGGCTTTCTCCAGCAGAGCTTCCGCGGAAGGAAAGTCGTTTCTCTGGATGGCATCTTCCGCCTGCGCGATTTCGGGGGGCTGCCCTTCGACAACTTCGCGATGATGACGAATAGTAGTGTGACTCCCAATGTTCTGTGCGAGCGCCGTTGTACCGAGTAAGGTCGCAAGAGGAATCGCGAAGAAGATGGTAAAGATGGCGTTGCGAAGTCGAACCATGGCCGTAAGTTGCCAGTTTAACCTGTGCGGAAAATCCATAAGACCAAGAGCTGATGCCTAACCGCTAAGATGGTGATGCCCATTGCCATTCAACACCGACTTTAAATACTGTCCCGTGTAGGAATTTTTCAGTTCCGCAATCGCCTCCGGCGTCCCGGCGCCCACCACCCTCCCGCCGCGTTCTCCGCCTTCTGGGCCCAGATCAATGACCCAATCCGCGGTCTTGATCACCTCAAGGTTGTGCTCAATAACGATGATCGATCCCCCTGCATCGATTAGACGGCGGAAGGCAAAGAGTAGTTTGCTCACGTCGTCGAAATGAAGACCGGTGGTAGGCTCGTCGAAAATATATAGAAGGCGCCGCTTCCGGCGAGGCCCGTCGCCCCCCTCGCCCTGGCTGCTAAGAGTCCGTCCGCCGCCCTGCAAATGTGCCGCCAGCTTCATGCGCTGGGCTTCGCCGCCGGAGAGCGTAGTAGCCGATTGACCAAATCGCAAGTAGCCCAATCCCACCTCATCCAGCACGCGCAGCTTTTCCGTGAGCCGGGGAACGTCGGCAAAAAACTTGAGCCCTTCGCGAATCGTCAGGTTCAACACTTCATGGATATTCTTGCCCTTGTATCGAATCTCGAGCACCTGCGGCTTGTAGCGCGTGCCTTTACATTCGTCGCAAACCAGTTCGACGTCGGCCAGAAACTGCATCTCCACCGTGACCACGCCGTCGCCTTGGCAGTTGTCGCAGCGCCCGCCGGGCACGTTGAAAGAAAAGTGTCCTGCGGAGAAACCGCGCTTCTTCGCCTCCGGCAGCGACGCGAAAAGCTCTCGAATAATATCGAATGCTTTGATATACGTAACCGGATTCGACCGCGGCGTCCGCCCAATCGGCGACTGGTCGACCAGCATCACTTCATCGAGCCATTCACCGCCTTCGATTTCGTCCCAGAGGGGAGCAGTCGGCACGCTGCCGTTGGATTGCCGCTTGGCGGCGGAGAGTCCCTGATAAAGCACGTCGTGCAGCAGGGAAGACTTTCCTGATCCGGAAACGCCCGTAATCGCCACCAGCATATCGAGCGGAATTTCAAGATCGATCCGCTTCAGATTATGAGCACGTGCTCCCGTCACGCGAATCTTGTGCGCTCCCGGCACGCGTCGTTTTGGCGGAATCTGAATGTGCAACTCGTTCGCGAGATACCGGCCGGTTAGCGACTGCGGCATGTGCTGAATCTCAGCATAGGTGCCGGCGCCAATGATTTTGCCGCCGCTCTCGCCCGCCCCAGGCCCGAGATCGACGATGCGGTCGGCGGCCCGCATGATGTCGGGATCATGTTCGACCACCAGAATCGTGTTCCCCAGATCTCGCAGCCCGTGCAGAATCTTGATCAGCCTAAATGTATCCCGGCTGTGCAATCCGATCGACGGTTCGTCGAGTACATATAGAGTCCCAACCAGCCGCGACCCGAGCGACGTCGCCAGCTGAATCCGCTGCGCTTCGCCTCCCGAGAGCGTTGAAGAAAGCCGGTCCAGCGTCAGATACTCCAACCCGACTTCATTGAGAAACCGCAGACGCTCCTGCAACTCGACCAGCAGCCGATCCGCAATCGCCGCTTGCGCCGAAGTGAGTTTAATCTGCTCGAAAAAGCGCGCCGCCTCTTCGACCGTCATGCTGCACACCTGGCAGATATTCTTGCCCTCGATTTTTACCTGCCGAGCTTCAGTCCGAAGCCGGCTCCCGCCACAAGTCGAGCACAACGAATACCCGCGATAGCGGCTGAGAAACACGCGCACGTGCAGCTTGTATTTTTTGCGTTCCAGATGCTGAAAAAATCCGCGCACCCCGCCAAACTTTCCTTCACCCTCGGTAATCAGCCTCTGCTGTTCAGCATCAAGTTCATACCAGGGCACGTCCAGCGGAATTCCAGCCTGCTTCGCAAAACGCTTCAACTCAGTAGATAACGGCCGATACTTCGGTTTCGTCCACGGCTCGATCGCGCCTTCGTTCAAGGTCTTGCCCTTGTCGGGAATCACGAGGTTGAGATCGAAATCGATGGTGTTGCCAAATCCTTGGCACCGCGGGCACGCGCCGTAAGGATTGTTAAACGAGAAAAGCCGTGGCTCAGGCTCGTCGTAGCGAGTGCCATCGTTCTTGCACTCGAAGCGCTGCGAAAAACGCAGCCGCTCAAGCTTTTCCCCATCGCGCGGAGCAGTCTCAAAAATAACTTCGCCGTTTTCCCGGTATGCGATCTCGACCGCATCCACAATACGCGAGCGCTCACCTGCCGAGACGGCCAGTCGGTCAACGAGAACAAATACCGGCTCTCTAAAATTGATGTCGAGTAACGACTCTGGAGTGGAGAATTCGAAGACCTGCCCGCTCTGAAAAAGCCGGTTGAATCCGCGCTTGCGCAAATCGAACAGCCGCGTCTTCAGCGCGTCGGAGAGAGTAGCTGCCGTATCCCGCCGGCCATCCTGTTTTGCCGACGATGGGCCGGCGCGCTTCGCAGTCGTCTTACGCCTTCGAGTCTTGCTCTTTTCGCCGTCGGCCGCTGGGAGTTGTTCCGCCCCAAGCGGAAAAAGCACATTCAGCCGAGTGCCTTCCCCGAGCGCAAGAATCCGCTCCGCCACCTCGTCCACCGTATCTTTCTTGACTTCCTGTCCACAAATCGCGCAGTACGTGCGCCCGACGCGCGCAAAGAGCAGGCGCAGATAGTCGTAAATCTCGGTAGCAGTCGCCACCGTCGACCGCGGGTTCCGCGTAGAATTTTTCTGCTTGATTGCCACTGCGGGCGCAATCCCCTCGATCAGATCGACGTCCGGCTTCTCGATCCGCTCCAGAAACTGCCGCGCATAAGCCGATAGCGACTCGACATACCGCCGCTGGCCTTCGGCATAGATCGTGTCAAAGGCAAGCGATGATTTGCCGGAGCCAGAGACGCCGGTGACAACGGTCAGTGCGTTGTACGGAATTTCAAAATCGATGTTCTTGAGGTTGTGAACCCTTGCCCCGCGAACAATAATGCTGTCTGTGGACATCTTCCCCTGAAAGCGACGACCGCTCAGCCCGCGCCGATTCACCGGCACTACAGATGGGCCAAGAACGCTATCGAATCTTTCTATTATAGATGGTGTTTTTGTGAAAAAGTGCTTAACCGCCGCCCCCAGCGTCGCCGTTCGGCAACAGCTAAAATCGCACTGCATGCCATCTTCTTCCAACGAGCGCGACCGCTGGAACAAGAAATATCGCGAGTCGCCCGGCTCGTGGCTCGAACCCGACCCGTTCCTGTCCTTCGCATTTTCCGAGTATGTTCGTCCCCTATTTCCCGCCCCAGGCCGCGCCCTCGATCTAGCGGGCGGAGCCGGGCGGCATGCGATCTGGCTGGCCAGGCAGGGCTGGGAAGTTACCCTTGTCGATATCGCGAAGGCGGGCATCGAACAAGCCCGGCAGAACGCAGGCCCGCTCGCATCGCGCGTACGCTGCGTCGAAGATGATCTGACCCGCTTCCGGGCTTCGCAAATCCAGTTCGACGTAGTCATGGCCTTCTTTTATTTGGACCGAAAACTTTTCCCGGAAATTGTGAAGTCCATTCGCCCGGGCGGACTGCTCGTCTATAAGACCCTAACGCGCGCCCAACTGGATCTGTCCGGCGGTCCCAAGGATCCTGCATATTTGTTGGAGAAGGGTGAGCTACCAAGGCTAGCTGCGGGAATGCAAGTTCTGCACTACCTCGAACAGACCGCAGGGAAGGCAACGGCAGAACTGGTCGCCAGAAAGAGCCCGGCGGATCAAACGTAAGCCATCTTTTGCCATCCGCCGGAATCGGCTAGACTAAAACTAGTCGCAATTGGTTCGCCCGCGCGAAAGTGGCGGAATTGGCAGACGCACCAGACTTAGGATCTGGCGGGTAAAACCGTGGGGGTTCGAGTCCCCCCTTTCGCACCAGCATATTTTCTTCGGTTGTTGCCGGCTTGTCAGACCCTCTTACTTCTTATAGAGATCGGGAAATTGTTGCCGAAGATGATCGACCTTGGGCGCATCATTGATCGCGATATAGGGATTGTCCGGGTGCAGTGTGGCGTAATTCTGGTGGTAGTCCTCCGCCTTGTAGAAAGCCTTGAGCGGCACGACCTGCGTGACGATCGATCGCGGGAACGATTTCGCCTTTTCAATCTGCGCAATGTAAGACTCGGCAATATGCTTTTGCTCGTCGTTGGCATAGAAAATCACCGAGCGGTATTGGCTGCCACTGTCTGGCCCCTGGCGGTTGAGTTCGGTGGGGTCGTGAGCGACCGAGAAGAAAACTTTAAGAAGTTGCCCGTAAGAAACCTGCGCGGGATCGAAGGTAATCTTCACGGATTCGGCGTGACCGGTTTCTCCCGTGCTCACCTGTTCATATCCGGGGTTTGCGACCGATCCTCCCGAATACCCCGAGGTGGCGTCTGTCACGCCCTTTACATGCTGAAAAACAGCTTGAATTCCCCAAAAGCAGCCGCCTGCCAACACCGCCTCTTGCCTGCGTGACTTCGCGGCCAAAGGCGCATCCAGGGTAGGGTTGGGAAGGGTCACGTCATGCGCCGAGGCGTTCGCCCGGTTCCAGGTCACGACAGCGGCAACCATAAGGATTGCGATCAGGACCGCGATCTTGCCGACGACGGCAGAATTCCCGGTTTCACCACTCATGTTGCACCTCTCCAGTAATTGGATTCGCACCCGTCGCGAAAGTTACAGCCTAAAGCAGGCCTAATGAAAGTCGTGCGACTGCGTGGTCGCCGCGCTGATCAATAACGGCTGAATGCTGCGTGCCTTCAGGTGCACAATGTTGTCCTGATTCTGAACCACACCCGATACAAGCACGAAGCGCTCATTGAGCACCACCATGCGATTCTGATCATAAAAATCGGGACTGATAATCACACGCGAAGTTCCCGTTTCATCTTCCAATGTCATGAAGATGAGCCCCTTCGCAGTCCCAGGGCGCTGGCGCGTGATGACACAGCCGGCAGTTGTGGCCTGTTTGCCATGCGGCAACTCGCGCAACTCGATGGCAGACTTAACGCCGCGTTCCCGCAGAACCCCGCGGCGATAGGCCATCGGATGATGGCCGGTGGTCAATCCCGTGCCGTGATAGTCAGCCACCAATCTTTCTTCGACATCCATGCGCTGCAAAGGCGACGCCTCGTCCAATGCAACAATCCCTTCCAGCAGAGGCCCGCTCCGCCGAACCGCTTTTTCTACCTGCCACAAAGCATCGCGGCGATGCAGCTTCGCCGCCGGAGAAAGATTATTGAGTGCGCCAATGGTCGCAAGAATCGCCAGATTATCACGGCTAAGCTGAGGTACGCGGCGAGCCAGATCTTCCACCGATGCAAACGGCGCACACGCCCGCTGTTCCGCCAAAGCCTCGGCCGCTGCCTGTTGCAACCCGCGCACATAACGCAGGCCGACGCGGAGCGCCCAATGATCATCGCTGTAATGATCATCGCTGCCAGGCTCGCGGGCATCCGCTTCCAGCGTGCAACCCCACTCCGAGCAAGTCACATCCACCGGCCTCACCCGCAGGCCATGCCGCTGCGCGTCTTTCACCACCGTAGCCGGATGGTAAAAACCCATCGGCCAGTTATTCAGCAGCGCCGCTGTGAATGCCGCGAGATATCGGACCTTCAAAAATGCGCTTGCATAAGCAATGAGCGCAAAACTCGCGGCATGGGATTCAGGGAACCCATACAGCGCGAACGAACCGATGAATTTCACAATCTGATCCTGCGTCACAGGTGGAATGCCATTGGCCGCCATCCCCGCGCGCAGTTTCGCTTCGATCTCCACCATGCGCTGCCGCGACCGTTTGCTGCCCAGTGCGCGCCGCAATTCCTCCGCTTCGCCGCCGCTGAAGTTCGCGCAGATCATCGCCAGCTTAAGCAGTTGTTCCTGAAATAAAGGCACGCCTAGCGTTCGCTTCAAAACGGGGATGAGCGACTCATGCGGATACGTGACCGCTTCCTTACGCTGCCGCCGCTTTAAATAGGGACTAGTCATCTCGCCCGTAATCGGCCCGGGCCGAATGAGCGCGACCTGCGTGACCAGGTCATAAAACTTTGTTGGATTATTGCGCGGCAGCGAGGCCATCTGCGCGCAGCTCTCAATCTGAAACATGCCGATCGTATCCGCCTTGCGAATCGTGTCATAAACGTCAGGACAATCCTGCGGAAGGTGCGCCAGGTCCACCTCTTCGCCATAATGATCTTGAATCAGTCCAATCGAATCCTTCAGCACCGCCATCATTCCCAGGCCCAGCAAATCGACTTTGATCAGTCCAAGGTCGGCGCAATCGTCTTTATCCCACTGCACCACCACGCGCCCCGGCATGGTGGCAGGTTCAAGCGGAACAACGGAATCAAGCTGCCCCTGGCAAATCACCATGCCGCCCGAGTGTTGGCTGAGGTGCCGCGGCAAATCCTGCACGCGCTGGCACAGGTCAAGATAAACAGCAATCTGCGGATTGCGGAGATCAAGCCCGGTATTCGTGAACTGTTTTTCCATCGTGTCATTCGGATCGCGCCACTCCCACGTCCCAACAATTGCTGACAAGCGCGCGAGCGTGTCTTCATCAAAGCCCAACACTTTTCCCATCTCGCGCGCCGCCGAACGCCCACGATAAGTGCATACATTCGCTGTCATGGCAGCGCCGCGCTGTCCGTAGCGTTCGTAAACGTATTGGATAACTTTCTCGCGCTCATCGCCGCTCGGCAGATCGAGATCGATGTCCGGCCACTCGCCGCGCTCTTCCGACAAAAAGCGCTCGAACAGCAAATCCATGCCGATAGGATCGATGGCCGTAATGCCGAGCGAATAGCAAACCGCGCTATTGGCGGCCGATCCGCGCCCCTGCACCAGAATGCCGTTGCGCTCACAAAAACAAACCAGGTCCCACACGATCAGAAAATAGCCAGAAAGTTTGAGCTTCTCAATCAGCCCCAGTTCTTTTTCCAGTTGCGTCCGCACCCGGGCGCTGACCGGGCGATACCGGCAGCGAGCGCCATCCCAGGTGCGCTTGCGAAGAAAAGTATCCATCGTCTCGCCGTCGGGCACGGGATAGCGCGGGAACTCATATCCCAAATTGTTCAGCGTGAATTCCAGCCGCGAAGAAAGCTCCAAAGTATTAGCAATCGCTTCAGGCACGTCGGCAAAAAGCGCAGTCATCTCCTCCGCGCGGCGAACATATCTTTGCGAATTCCGTGCCAGCAGCCGTCCCGCGGTATCAAGCCGCCGCTTGTTTTTGAGGCAGGTGAATACGTCGGCAATCTCGCGCTCAGCAGGCGTGGCATAGCAAACGCCATTCGTAGCCAGCAACGGCAGATGAAGTTCGCGCGCCAAATTGATGGCAGCCTGATTGCGCGCCTCCTGAAAACGGTCGCCATGCCTCTGTAATTCGACGTACACATTCTCGCGCCCAAAAATTGAAACCAGCCGCTGAAGTAATTCCCGCCCACCCGCCATTCCATCCTTCGAGAGCGCCAGCGCGAGCGGCCCATTTTCATCTCCCGTAAGCGAAATCAATCCCCCGGCATGTTCCTGCAACTCCGCAAGTGCAGCAGTTGCGACAGTTTTTTTGGACGAGCGAATCTTGGGAATGTGCAGTTTGGTGGTAGTAATCAGCCGGCACAAATTCTGATAACCCGTGCGAGTTGCAGCCAGCAGCGGATAATTTCCGCCCTCCGCAATGCAGACCTCCGCTCCAATGTGCGCTTTGATTTTCCGTTGCGCGCCCGCCATGTGAAAGCGCGCCGCTCCATAAACCCCATGCCGGTCCAGCAAAGCCATGGCTCCCATGCCGCGCTCCGCACAGGCGGCAATCAGCGCTTCGGGCAGGGAAGCGCCTTCCAAAAAGCTGAAAGCCGAGCGTGCATGGAGTTCGACGTAAGCCATGTGAGTGAAACGAAAACGCAGAGGACGCGGAGGATTATTGAGTAATTTGTGTAATCGGGTAATTGTGTAATTGAAACCTTATTGTTCTCAAATTACTCAATTACCCGATTACACAAATTACCAATTCAAACTCTGAAACTCTGCGTCGTTCTTGTCATCAATCAAACACTCCCTCCACAAACCACCGCTCCCGAATCCGGTCCCGATAAATCCGATAAAAGCCAAGCCCAGCAGGAGTCTTCAGCGCCACATCCCACTCCTCCCGAGTCCACGGCGATTCATTCCACCAATCGCCAGAACAGGACCATGGCCCGGAAGCAGCCAGCACCCGCCGATGCCGGCTCCACAACCGCACAAAATGCGGCCGAGCTCTGTCAAGCTCCACCAAAGTCTCCAGCGCCGGCCGAAAAATTCGCAAAGCAATCACGGGCGCAGCCGAAGGCAAATTCACAAAATCACGCCCACCATCGTCAACGCTGGAAAAATGCCGAAGTGTAAAACTGCCGGGCTTATGCGTATCCACCAAATTCGGTGAACCTACGCAGGGGATTCCCGCGGCGTCGGCATCGCCCACAACGCCGCGAATCCGCTCCAACGTAATCTCGAGTTTTTCCACCTCAGGCGAAGGCGGCGCAAAAAAATTCTCCTGCGCAACCCGCGGCTTGACCGGAATAACTTCCAAAATCAGCCGCCGCACGGGAGCCGAAAACGTAGTCTTCTCAAACTGCAGCCAGATCAACCCAAAAAGCAGATTTCGATCCTGCGTAGGAACCGGCAGCTTCCACTCATGCCGGTACTGATCCTCTTTTTCTTCCGAGCGCTGAATCGGACGGACTCTTTGCCGGACTTCCAGTTCAACCGTCAGCCGCAGTTCCTGCGCCGCCAGTGCAGTGGCGAGCAGTTTCAAGCAAAGCTCCTGCAACAGCCGGTTCAAGATAAAAAAGAGCGACTCCAGCGTCTCCACCGGATCGTCGAACTCGAAGCTCGCCACAAACTCCGCATTCGCCTCCACCGTCAGCAGCGGCCGGTCAACCTCCCCGCGCGTAAGCTTTTGCAGGTACAAACCGTCTTGCCCCAATCGCTCGACCACTGCCACGGTAGGCAGCGCAGCCAGCGCTTGAAAAGTCCGAATCCCCCAACTCTGTAGAATCTCCAGCATCTCTGGCGAAATCGGCAGCACACCCACAGCCAGCGGCGCCAGTTGCTCGGCCTCTTCGCCAGCAGGAATGAAAATCCCCGCCCAAGCGCAGCCTCCGCCCTGGCTAGGACGGGGCCGCGAAACGCCGTTCGCGGAAAAACGGTTTGCGGAAAAACCGCGCGCCGCTAAAAACGCCGTATCCGGATTCGCGGCCATCGCAATGCAAATCTGAAATCCGATTTCCGCCGCCTGCGCAGTCATATTGCGCGCCGTATTTTGCCATGCCCCCAGCAACTTCTCTGTCCCCGCGAGATCCAGAATCACCGCCCCCGGGCAAGTCGATTCCACCCGCGGAGAAAATCCGCCGGCAAAGTTCACCAGCGCGGCCTGTGCCGATTCCTCTTCTGCGAAAGACCGCTTGCGCAGCAACACGCCGCCATAAGTTTCAACTTGCAGTTTGGTCATGCCAGTTTGAATGCCGGCGCGTCGGGCGGCTGAATTAGTGGCGAAGACGCGCGGCAAATTTGCAGGCCCATCCAGAATCGCCAGGGGAGATGCGCGCAGCGCCGCTCTCGTTTCCGCCGCTTCGGGCAACAAGGTGGCCTGCACCGCAAAATCCGGAATATAAAAGCACACGAACATGAAAACTTTTCACCCGAATAATTCTCGCCCGCATTTTCACCGCAGAATTGTGCTCCGGCATCAGGTCCATTGTGCTCGCAGAGAAAGCCCTGTCTCTCTCGTAAATGTTTCGGAGCGAACCGGTTTCTTTTCCCAGCCCCGCACCACTTCAACCTTGAGCGTCAATTGCGTCATCAAATTCCCCGAGAAAACAGTCGGCTCGCTTCCCACACGCAACACCAGCCCGGCACAACTGGTGGCATGCGGCTCCTCCCCAACAAAAACCAGCGCCGCGGGAAATTTTTCAATCACGCGGCTGAAGCGAAACCAGGAACTCAACGGAACCTTGCGCACCACCCGTTCTGGAATGCCGCTAAGGTTCACGGCAATCAGCCCAAAGCCGCCGCTCTGCAACAAAATGTCGGCAACCTTAAAAGCCTGTTCCAGCGGAGGCAGCTTCACCCGGCTCTTTCCGCAGCGCACCCAAAGCAGCCGAGGCAAACAAATTCCCGCGGCGTGTCCCGACGCCGGATCAAACGAATCCCCGGCATCCACCAGTGCGCAGAAATGATCGCGCGAGGCCCGCGCCAGCAGGGCAGTAAGCACCGAAGTTTTGCCCGAGGATGCCAGATTGCTCCCGCAAATTTCCGTCAACGCATGCAGCGGAACTCCCTGCACCGCCTCGTCAATCTGCGCAATCCCGGTCGGAATGCTGCCCCGCTCCTGCCGCCGGTATACGGTAAAAGCGGAAGGCAGTTTTTCTTCGATCTGAGATTTAATCTGTGCTCTCAAAATTTGCGTTTCTGACAGCATGCATACCCCACCATGTATTCGCCGTTTATTCGCCAAGAGAAGCTACGGTAGTCCTTCGGCAAAACCCTGTCAATCCTTAATTCCGAGGGTTCACACGTAACTTATTAAAGAGGCGTAGAATATTTCCGTCCGAAAGAACAAGGAATGTTTTGGGCCAATTGAATTAAGGTATCCAACCTTAAGAACCCGTTTCGCGTCTTTGTATAGTTCTGCCGTCCATCCACGCCGCCCGCAGCGACGAGAGCAGTACCGGGTCCGCGTAGGAAAAGCGGCCAGAGGACATATGCGTAAGATTCTCCCCTCCCATATGTTGTTGTTCGCACTCGCCGTGTTAGCCATCTCCGCAGCCCTGTTCACGCCCTCGCAAGCCGAAGTTCGCATTACAGTTGGCTTTGCCCCGCCTCCGCTCCCCGTCTACGAGCAGCCCATTTGTCCCGGCGACGGTTATTTCTGGACTCCCGGTTATTGGGGATGGGACGCGGACTTCGACGATTATTACTGGATCCCCGGCACTTGGGTGTTAGCGCCCGAAGTCGGTTTCTTCTGGACTCCGCCCTACTGGGGTTGGGATAACGGCGTTTATGTTTTTTATGACGGCTATTGGGGCCCAGCGGTCGGATTCTATGGCGGAATCGATTATGGCTTCGGCTACTTCGGTGTAGGCTTCGTCGGTGGCCGCTGGGAAGGCGGACACTTTTTCTACAACCGGGCGGTATGGAACGTGAATGTAAATATCATTCATAACGTCTATGAAAACAGAGTCGAGCACAATGTCGTCAATCACTTCAGCTTCAACGGGCCCGGCGGAATTACCGCGCGCCCGACTCCGCAAGAGGAAGCCGCCGCCCGCGAACACCACATTGGCCCAGTCCCAGCGCAAATGGATCATATTCGGGACGCGCGTGGAAATCCCGAGCTGCGAGCATCCGCTAACCATGGCAAGCCGCCCATAGCTGCCACTGCCAGGCCTGGAGATTTCAAGTCCGGGGCCATGGCTGCGCGTGAAGCAGGTGGTGAATACAACGAACCTCGCAATCGGGGCACCGCAGCGCATGCCATTCATCCCAAGGACCTTGGGCCCATCGAGCGCGTTACTCCCAACACCGGCAACGCCAAAGAGAACGAGAAATTCGAGAAGGAGCAGAACAAACTGATCGCCAAGCAAAACAAGGAGCGGGAAAAGCTACAGCAGCAGCAGGATAAAGAACACGCAAGAATGGCGAAACAGAATGCCGATGAAGCGAGGCGACAGCAAATGGAGCAGCGGCATCAGCAAGAGACCGAGCAAATGGTGCAAAGGCACACCGAGCAACGTCAGCAATTGCAACAAAGGTTTTCGCCGCGCCCACCTCGAGGAGGCGGGAGGAGATAGCCACAGCAGGCTCGCATTCGGGCGTTTTTCCGATCGAGAGAAAATGAACCATGGTTGAGACGGGGCCTGTCCCGTCTCTTCTTTTTGCCTCTCCGCTCCCCACGCGGTAAACTGCCCGATATGAATACCACGAACCAACCGAATGTGAAGTTTGTCCAAACCCCCGACTACCGCGACGCTTATTCCAATAGTGTGCAGATCCGCGTAAACGTTTGGGACTTCTTCCTCGTCTTCGGAACAATGCAGCAAACTTCTGAAAGCCAGGTCGAGCTCCACAATTTTCAAGGAATTTATCTGAGTCCTCAGCAGGCAAAAGCTCTCATGGCTCTCCTTCAGCAGAATGTCTCAAATTACGAAGCAGCGTTCGGCGAGATAAAACTTGATCCGCGCGCTCCCGGCGGACCTGTTCATTAATGACTGCGCGGCAGATGGTTGGGAGGTTGACGACGGCGGCCGTTTCGTCTTCCGATCCAGCAATCACGTCCAAGCCCGCGACCCTGGCCGCGCCTCAGCAGTTTCTCCTCTTCGCCCTGTTCTTCGCGGGACTAATGCTCCTCCACGCGCCGCTCCTCCGTCTTCCATATTTCTGGGACGAAGCCGGCTACTACGTTCCCGCGGCCCGCGATCTGTATCTGACCGGCGCGCTCATTCCGCTGTCCGCGCCGTCGAGCCTGCATCCGCCGCTGGTGATGGCCTGGCTAGCCTTGGCGTGGCGCGTTGCCGGATATTCCACGCTAGTAACGCGCACCGCCATGCTGGCCCTGGCGGCATTCTCATTGCTCGGCCTGTTTCGCTTGTCGCGAGCTGCCGCCAACGCAAGCGTAGCGTGGGCCACAACCGCGCTGGTCGCAATTTATCCAGTGTTCTTCACGCAAAGCTCTCTCGCGCAAGTCGACCTTGCGGCCGCCGGATTTACCTTCTGGGGATTGCTCGCCTATATAGAAGACGATCCTCGGAAGCAGGTGCTCTGGTTCTCGGTGGCAGCTCTAACAAAAGAGACGGCAATCATTGCGCCCGCGGCACTCTTCGTTTGGCAACTCGCGTGGCACCTCGCGCGGCGCGTCGAGTCAAAGATCGCGCCCCAACTTGCGAGGCGTTTCCCTAATCTCGCCGTACCCCAGAATCGTCGCACACGTGCCGTCCACCTTCTGTCGCCCATCATTCCTCTGGCCGCCTGGTTTGGCTATCACTACGCGAAGACCGGTCACGTATTCGGTAGTCCGGAGTTTTTCCAATACAACGTCGCGGCCACGCTCAATCCCCTCCGCATTCCTTTAGCCTTCGTATTGCGCCTCTGGCAAGTTTGCGGATACCT
>JBAQJF010000249.1:0-1941 GCA_049300195.1 Terriglobales bacterium
TCGCCGATCACGTGCATCACTTCGGCGACGTTCATCTCCACGCGCCGTTTATCGACGATCGCCAGCGCCGCGTCCATCTTCTTGGCAAAAAACCGCGCCCGCTCCACGCCGCCCGCGTCCGGAGAAACCACCGTCAGATCCGGCAAATTTAATTTCCGGAAATAATCCACCAGCACCGGCGATGCGAATAAATGATCCACCGGAATATTGAAAAATCCCTGCAACTGCGGCGCGTGCAAATCCACTACCAGCGCCCGGTCCGCGCCCGCCGTCGTCAACAAATCTGCCACCAGCTTCGACGAAATCGGCACCCGCGGCTTGTCTTTCCGATCCTGCCGCGCATATCCAAAGTACGGAATCACCGCCGTAATCCGCCGCGCCGAAGCCCGCTTCAGCGCGTCCATCATGAGCAGCAATTCCATCAGGTGCATGTCCACCGGATGGCACGTCGGCTGCATCACGAAAACGTCAGCCCCGCGCACGTTCTCCTGGATCTGCACATAGCACTCGCCGTCGGCAAAGCGCGTGACCTGCGCCTGCCCGCGTGTCAATCCAAGAAATGCGCAGACCTCATCGGCCAACGCCTCGTTGGCGGTCCCGCAAAAAATCTTGAACCGGTCGTCGACGCGCGCGCGTACTGGCTTGCGTTCGGGCTTCTCGTCCGGAGTGGGCTTTTTTTCCAACTTCTCCGCAGTCGTAGTCGCAGTCGCCATGTTGTTCTCAGTCCCCTGTTGTCAGGTCTCAGTCTTGGCTGGTTCTCACTGAGAACTGAGAACCGGGAACTGAGAACTGCATTTCTGGCTGGGCCGCTAGGATTCGAACCTAGACAAAGTGCTCCAAAGGCACTTGACCTACCATTAGTCGACGGCCCAAAACCTGTGGATAGTGGTCGGTGACTAGTATGCCCAAGTCCGATCCATCCGCAAACAACAAAGTTGAATGGCCACAACCAGTCCGCGAGCGACCAACATCCAAAGCCCGCCGACTAGCGACTAACGACCGCCGACCAGCGACAATCTCCCATACTCCCGCCGCGTCAAAGTCCGCGTAGCCGTCGCCCGAAGCCCCTGCTTTCGCAGGCGCCCAGCCGCCTTCTCCGCCTCGGCCGCCGACCCAAACAACCCATACAAGGTCGACCCCGACCCCGACAGCGATGCGTATCGCGACCCGGCGCGCACGAGCGCGCGTTTCATGTCTCGTAGTTCGGGAAATTGCGGAAAGACGACTTTTTCAAAATCGTTTTCAATCCCGGCTCGGACAAGGTCGGATAGCAGGCTTCCGGCCCGGCCCCCGCGTTTTGCGGGAGCACCAGCGTCAGGGTAATTGCTGAGCCACGCCGACAGCGCGCAGCCAACCTCAAACAGTCTATCGGACGATCCGGAGCCCGTCAATTCGGCCTGAGAGGCAACGGCCTCATCCCAGTCGGCAAACGCCTTCGGCGTCGATACGCCAATCTCCGGTATGGCGACAACCATTGGCAATGAGGGGAGATCGGGCAGCGGATAAACTTCCTCGCCACGCCCGACGCCCAACATAGTTCCACCGATCACAAACAGTGGTAGATCCGATCCGACTTCCGCTGCAATCCGCAGACGTTCGACGCCGCTCAGTTGCTTCTTGAGGACTCGCTCCAGGCCGATCATCGTCGCCACAGCATTCGACGACGCCGCACCCAATCCTCCCTGAACGGGCAGCTTCTTCTCGATCTCAATCGTGACCTTGCCGCGAGCCTTCAGCGCTTCCATCACCAGCGCCGCAATGCGGTAACAAGTATTTGACGAGTCCAGCGGCACACGCGGGTCGTCGCACAGAATCTCAATCCCGCCACCGCGCGCCTGGCTTTTCACGTCGACGCTGACCCGAATCACATCATGCAGCGCAATCGTCTGATACACCGTGCGCAACTCATGAAACCCGTTCGCGCTCAACGCGCCGATATAT
>JBAQJF010000250.1:0-22188 GCA_049300195.1 Terriglobales bacterium
ATGGCTCTAAAACTATACGATCTCTGAAACCACTCCACCTAAGCACGGCCCAGGTGGCGCGTCTCCGACCGTAGGCCGCGGTGCCTCATCGTCTACCGCGACTCGGCCAGTTGCGCCACCGTCTCAAAGCCTTCAGGGAAAGGAATGCGCAAGCGTTCACCGTGATCGTCAATTTGCCGGTGTTGTCTTGTGACAACTTCGTGTTGACGCAAGGGGAAGAGCCTTTGTAAATCTATTCGCCAGCCTTGGCCGCTAACGTTTCCACGACAGCAATATTCTGCAACAAGTCTTGAGGCAGCCCGTGCCGCTCTTTCAGGTATTCCGGACTATTGTAAGAAATCCAGACTTTTCCGTCCCCGTCTTCCCAGACGAGAATCTTCAGCGGAAGGTCGATGGCCACCGTGGGAGCAGCTAACATAAGCGGCGTCCCAGCTTTTGGACTGCCGAAGATCAGCAGCTTGGTGGGAAGCATCCTCATTCCGACCTTCTCCGCTTCTCCGCTGTGGTCGACCAGCGCAAACAGCGTGATGCCTTTTGTCTGCAAAATATTCTTGAGCTTTTCTACCGTGTCTTCGACCGAATGATTGCTCGGCTGGTTCACAATTCCTTTGCCGGTTGCCATTGCCATGTTTATCTCCCTTACAGTTTTCGGAAGCCGGCCTTTCCCTCTGGCACTGTGAGTGAGTCGCTCACGACGACCTCTGCGGCGTGCAGCCGTCTTACCGTCAAGTCTTCGATCTCAAGTGACTTCAATTAAGTGCCATGTTTCCAGCCCGAAACCTGAGCTGGAGCCGAGGTAGTCTGCGGCATCAAGTGATTCAACGCCTCCCGGATCGCGGCCTCCGCCGCCAACCCGCTGACTTCTCCCAAGGCACGATAATTTTCAAAGTGCGCTTCATCAAACCACTGGTTCGCGGTCGTGTCGTCCGGAAAGCTGGGATTCGTCGTAGTGTAGCCGAGGACATCAGCCGGGTCTCCCCCTACCAGCGTCGGTTTCAAATAAATAATCACGCCGTCATCGGCTGGCGATGGGGAATAACGGATTTTGCCCACCGCACAGTGGCTGGTTGCCAGGCTGTTTTGCAGCCGCTTGGTTTTGCTCGCGTCGAGCACGATCTCAACCCCGAAATCCGCGCGGCATCTTTCAATCGCATTATGCAGGTCGCCGAAGCCCGCCCCAGGATCGCAAGACGCATCTCCCGCCACGATCAATTTACATCCGCGTCTTACTAACTCATAAATCGCCAGGTTCTCAAAATGCCCGCCGTCCGAGAGATAAACGAATCCGCTGTCGTCGTTAGTCGAACCCATGAGTTCTCTCAGCAGCCAAAAAAAGCCAACCCGAGGGCCGCCGATCCGCCAATTCTTCGGCACAGCCGGATTCGCAATCCACCAACCCAGCCGAACGTCAAAAAGCGTCATCAGAAAAGCTAGCGCGGGCTCCGAGTACGAGCCCATGTTGGGGCTGGCCGCCGCCCCGGAAATCGCGACCGCGGTTCCCAAACTGATTCCGTTGTCGCATCCCCGCTGCCTCGAACCAGATTCCCTCGTCGCCGCGTATGCCGATTGCCACTCGCTCCCGTTCGTAGCCTCGCGGGTGAATCCCGCAAACAGAGGCGTAAACGCAAAAGACCGTGCCTTGCGCGTTTGCAGCGCCAATTCCTTGCCTCGCACAACGTTCAGGCTGGTATTCAGAATCGGCAAGGGCCGCCCATCTTTAGGATCCCTCGAGCTGAGCGGTATTTGCAGGTTCGCCAGCGGCAAATCGTCCGCCTCTGAAAACCCGGTAAACGGTTGCGCACTACGACAGGGCACCGAAGCCCCCAGATAACAGCGCACCAGTCGATTCCGGTAAGCATGGTGAATGGAAAACTCATTGATGTTGACGCGCCACGATAAAACAAACGCCGCCCCGAAGAGCGCCATGCAAGCCACCAGCACACCCGGACCGCTGAAGGCCCTCGGCAGATGGTCAAGGGGAATCGGACTGTTCGTTAAAGTGAGGGCGATCTCGGCGGCCAGCAACGAAAGCCCGGCGAAGAGCCCGGCGATGAAAATGTACGGCGTCAAACGCGCCACATATCCCAGTAGTTTCTTACTTAGCGGCGCCGCCGGATTGCTCCCGCTCGTATCTTTATTCTTGCCAAACAAAACCCCATAGGCAGTCGAGAGCATCCACACCGTGGTTCCGGTCGTGAATATCTTGGTGGAGTGCGCGGCCCACAGCCCGGCCAGTTCGACGGGAACATAAATCGCCATCCAGAACAGCAGGAGCCAGCAGATGCAGTAAATCATCAGCCATCCGCCCAGGCGCGCCCACCATTCCCGATGCCCGTCACTCATACCTCGGCCCATTAGGCCGATGTGCAACGTTCCAACCATTAGCATGATCAACACAAACAGTGGCGTACCGAAGGCGAAGATTCGCCAATTGAAATAGTCGTCAAGCGGCGGCGGGGGAGGAGTCATAAACTTCCCAAAGGGAAGCAATAAATAGCCGATCAGTACGCCGGTGACTGCCGCGGTAACGATCACCAGGCCCATGTTGGGCCCGTCCGTGCCTCTGATTCCACGCTTCCCGCGAACGGCCCGGACCAGGAAAGCACCCACCCAGCACAGGACATACAGAAGCGTCGCCATTAGCGGTACCTGCCATAAAGGTTCGTCAAAGAGATCGGCATCCATAAAGTAGCTAATGCTATAGCTGGCCAAGGCGGCCGCCGCGATCAAAGGAATAACCACCAGCAATTGAATTCCCCATTGCTTCGCATACCAGGGACATCTCCTCGAGGCATGTGGATCAACCCAGGCCAGGTTCAACCCCATAAAAGCGACGGCGCAAGTCACCAGGCAAACGGCCAGCAAAAACGCGGCATCCTGCGCCGGGAAGGCATGATGCGTCAAATTCTCGAGCGCCTCCAGACGGTTGGGCAGATAGACGAGAGTGCGCGGCAGCAGCAGAACCGAAAGCAGCAGCAGAACCAGGATGATCTGGTTAAGAATGGTATTGCGGAGATAAGTCGCAACGAACGCCCAGAAGTCCGCACCTAGAATTCCTTTCCGCGGTGTCAAATAGTTACTGTAATCGCGCAGAAAGTGCACTTCATGAGGATCCGCCGCATTTCTCGTTGAATACTTTTCGGAAGAAAGGCGATTTTCGATTTCCCGGATTCCGATTTTCTGATGATGCATCCACGCCATCAGCCAGCCGCCAATGTAACCTCCGCCGGAAACGGTGGAAACATAGTCGAAGAAATGCAGCAAGCGGGTCCGTGAAAGCGCTTGCAGGACGCCCAAATTGAACGTTGCGCTGCGGATGCCGCCGCCTGAAAACGCCAATCCGATCAAACTCTTCTGTGCTTCCGGGCGCTGGCGATCCTCCCCCATGCGAAGAGTTCGTGACGCTTCCACTTCGAGGAACTCTCGTCGTAGGACTTCTTCAACGCTGACGGAACTCATAGTTGCTCCCGCTGCCGCACAGGATTCGGGCCGCCAGGATGGCCCGGAGTGTCCCACCAAAAGAGCACGATTATATTCCCCCTCGCGCCCTTGTTACGAAAACCGAACACCCGAACTTGCCAAGGCCTAAGCGTTGAAGTTCACAAAGCGCATGCCCTTAATGCGTAGCCCCGAAGCGGCATAAGAACGCAGCCCACGGCGCGAGCCGTGCGTAAAAATTGCGATAGACGCAAGCCCGGAGTGACGACTGAAGCACCCGGCAGATCTTCTTGTATCGAACAATCTGTTCATCGGAGATCTAGCATCTACAGGTTCTGTCCTTCTCCTCTTGACACGATTCTATAGTTCTGCAATCATCGAAAGATGCCAACGAGGAAATCGGAACAAGTCGCCAAATTTGCCGACATGTTCTCCGCCATGGGAACCGAGCCGCGACTCCGCATTATGCAATTGCTGCTTTCAGCCCACCCCGAGGGCCTTGTTGTAACCGAAATCCAGGAAGAGTTGGAGATTCCAAACTCGACTCTCTCCCACCATCTGGACAAACTCAAGCATGAAGGCCTCGTCCAGGTCCGCCGTGAAAGCACGTTCCTGAGGTATACCGCCGACATCGACGCCCTCCAGGAGTTGCTACAGTTTCTCTACGCAGAATGCTGCACCCGCAATAAAGCCTTAAAGCCAGAACAGATCACCCAATGTTGCCGATGAAGGAGACTCCCATGAACGAAGTACAGAATAAGACGGCTCAGACGGATATCAAGGCCATAGTAAAAGAAAAATATGGAGAGGCCGCGCTAAGAGTAAAGAATGGCGGCAGTTCCTGCTGTGGAGCGACCGCCGGCAACGGCTGCGCCGACCCAATCACCTCCAACCTTTACGACGGCGCCCAGTCTGCGCAAGTTCCTGAAGACGCTCTTCGCGCCTCACTAGGCTGCGGCAACCCAACCGCCTTAGCCCAGTTGAATGCCGGCGAGGTCGTTCTCGATCTCGGTTCCGGCGGCGGCGTTGACGTGCTCCTCTCCGCCCGCCGCGTCGGCCCCACCGGCAAAGCCTATGGTCTCGATATGACCGACGAGATGCTGGCCCTGGCCAATGAAAACAAGAAAAAAGCGGGCATGGAGAACGTGGAATTTCTGAAGGGCGAAATCGAGAACATTCCGCTTCCAAGCAATTCGGTCGATGTGATCATCTCAAACTGCGTCATCAATCTTTCCGCCGACAAAGATCAAGTACTGCGGGAAGCGTTTCGTGTTCTGAAGCCCGGCGGACGCTTTGCAGTGTCGGATGTCGTCACTCGTGGAGAGATCGCGCCGGCCATCCGCGAGAGCGTGCTCCTATGGGTCGGGTGCGTCGCCGGATCGCTGGACGAGAACGACTATCGGAGCAAGTTGATGGCTGCAGGATTCCGCGAGGTACAAGTCGAGCCGACCAGAGTTTACAAAATGGAAGACGCCCGCGAGTTTCTATGTGGCCAGGGCATCGATGTCGACTCGCTCGCGCCCCAGGTGGACGGCAAATTCATGAGCGCTTTCGTTAAGGCCATAAAACCAGCCACTGCGACTTCATGTTGTTCGCCAACCTGCTGCAACTAAGTCCAAGCGACGGACCACAAGCCATGAAGCCTCACTACAACGTCCTGTTTCTTTGCACCGGCAACTCGGCCCGCTCCATCATGGCTGAGGCCATCATGAACTTCAAAGGCAAGGCGCAATTTACGGCCTACAGCGCCGGCAGTCATCCAGCAGGAACGGTGCGCCCGGAGGCGCTGCGGGAGCTCCAAGCGGCCCACATACCGGCCGCGAATGTGCACAGCAAAAGTTGGGAGGAATTTTCCAGACCGGACGCTCCGAAGCTCGATTTTGTTTTCACCGTCTGCGACAACGCGGCGAACGAAGTTTGTCCGGTGTGGCCGGGCCAACCGATGACCGCGCATTGGGGAGTTCCGGATCCAGCCGCCGTGGCCGGCACCGACGAAGAAGTGCAAAGGGCATTCCGCGAGGCCTTCTTGATGCTCGAGCGGCGAATCGGCCTCTTTCTCTCTTTGCCGCTGTCATCGATCGACGGCCTCTCGCTCAGAAAAGAGCTCGACAGCATCGGACGCCAATGAAATTCAGCCTCCACGCTCGCCTGACGGCGGAGTTCGTCGGCACCGCATTCCTGCTGGCCGCAGTGGTTGGCTCCGGAATCATGGGCGAGCGCCTTTCGGGAGGCAACGTGGCAGTCGCCCTGCTGGCCAATACGATCGCAACGGGTGCCGCTTTGGTCGCTCTCATTCTTGCGTTCGGTCCCATTTCCGGAGCGCACTTCAATCCGGCCGTGACGCTGGCTGAGGCATCCCAACAGGGAATTGCCTGGCGCGAAGTACCGGGCTACCTGATCGCTCAAATCTTGGGTGCTTACCTAGGAGTTGCCTGCGCGCACCTGATGTTTGGGTTAAAGCTTTTCTCGGCCTCGCGGCACACGCGCAGTGGCCTGCCGCAAGTTTTCAGCGAATTCATCGCAACCTTCGGCTTAATCTCGGTGATCTTGGGCTGTTCAAAACTGCGCCCATCGGCAGTGCCCTACGCTGTGGGCGCTTATATCACCGCAGCATACTGGTTCACGGCATCCACTTCGTTCGCTAACCCAGCAGTCGCTTTAGCCAGAGCGGCTACAGACACGTTCAGTGGCGTCCGTCCCGCGGACGTGCCGGGCTTTATTGCAGGACAGATGCTGGGCGCGGCTGCGGCGACGGCATTATTCAGATGGCTAATTCCAACGGTCAGTGTTGTCGCAGCTGACGCGCAAGCGGGCAGCCAGGAGTTGTGAAAGTCTACGGCCTCAGACCCCTTCCTTGCCTTGACGATCACCCTCGTGGTTAATGAAATGATCTGACCTTTACTTTGCCGTCGAACGACCGAGGTATCAATCGACAAGAACACAATATTTTTTGCGATTATGTTGATTGTCGAGTAGCTGTCCATTCCCGGACACCATCGTCCACTTCAGCATAAGGAGTGATCTCTTTCAATTCTTGCAATCGTCACTATCCATCATATTTCCCGATAGTTAGCCTGCTCAAGAAAATGGCACCCCAGTTGCCATTCCTCAGTTGAATGGACATCGCTCGGCCCGAATTTAAAACACAGAAGCGTCGTCGTCAGACGATGATTGCGATCGCGGTTGTGCTCGGCGTCGCAGCGGTCTCATATGGAGTTTCGCGCCTGAAACCGGCCGCGCCGACCGTGGAACGCGGAACTGTTTGGACTGACACCGTTAAGCGCGGCCCGATGCTGCGCCAGGTACGCGGCACTGGATCACTCGTGCCGACTCAGGAAGCAGTGCGCCAAATTCCCGCCGAGACCGAGGCTACAGTGGTTCGCATTCTCATGCTGCCCGGTTCGCAGGTTAAGGCAGACACGGTTCTGCTCGAGATGAGCAACCCGCAAACCGAGCAAGCGGCGGTTGACGCCGATCTGCAACTGAAAGCCGCGCAAGCCGAGTATCAGAGTCTGCGCGTAAAGCTCGCAAGCGATCTGATGAACCAGAAGGCTGGCGCCGCCACCGTGCATGCAGATGATACAACCGCGCAACGTCAAGAGCAGACCGACAAGGCTTTGTATGAGCTGGGGGTTATTTCGGGTCTGGCCTACAAATCCTCCAAAGACAAGGCCGACGAGCTCACGACCAGAAACGATCTTGAAACGCAAATGCTCGCGGCCAACCAGCGCGCGATTGAAACGCAGATGGCGCAAGAGCAAGCCAAGGTCGATCAGATGCGCACTTTGGCGCAGCTCAAACAAAAACAGTTGGACGCGTTAAGGGTCCGGGCGGGGATCGACGGAATTCTGGTCGACCTTCCCCTCCAAGTCGGCCAGCACGTATTGCCGGGCACCATGCTCGCCAAAGTCGTAGAACCCGATCACCTGATGGCTACTATAAAAATTGCCGAGACCCAGGCGCGCGACGTGCAGATCGGCGAACCCGCATCCGTCGACACGCACAACGGCGTGATTGCAGGTTCGGTGATGCGAGTCGATCCGGCGGTGCAAAACGGAACGGTCACCGTCGACGTCAAACTGACAGGCGAACTGCCAAAAGGCGCGCGGCCCGACCTGAGCGTGGATGGAACCATCGACCTCGAACGCCTGGATAACGTGCTCTATGTGGGGCGCCCAGCGTTCGGCCAGGAGAACAGCACGATCAGTCTGTTCAAGCTCAGCCCGGACGGTCAGACGGCAGTGCGCGTTCCGGTGAAAGTTGGACGCGCCTCAGTGAACTCGATTCAGGTGATTGAAGGATTGCATGAAGGAGACACGGTCATCTTGTCCGACATGTCGCGCTGGGACAATACCGATCGTGTGCGGCTCGAATAAAACGTACTTTCTAACAATAATCAGGAACAGACCCGTATCGCGCTGCGTACCACGAAACAAGTCAGCCGGATAACAAACAAACTTAAGAGCGAGGAAAAGAGCAATGACTGAAGCAGGGCAGCCACTCATCCAGATTCAGGATCTGACCAAAGTCTTCTACACCGATGAGATCGAGACGCACGCGCTCTCAGGCATTCACCTCTCCATCGATAAAGGAGAGTACGTGGCCATGTCGGGGCCGTCGGGCTGCGGCAAGTCCACGCTGCTCTCCATCATTGGTCTTCTCGATACGCCCACGGGCGGCCGCTATTCGCTGAACGGAAAGACCGTCGAGAATCTCGATTTCGCGGAGCGGTCGCGCATTCGCAATCAGGAGATAGGCTTCATCTTTCAGAGTTTCAATCTGATCGGCGATTTGACGGTCTACGAAAATGTCGAGCTCCCGCTGACCTACCGTCAAAAAATGCCGGCCGCGGATCGCAAGGCGCGCGTGATGGAAGCGCTCGAACGCGTCGGCATGGCGCACCGTGTAAGGCACTATCCATCGCAGCTCTCAGGCGGCCAGCAGCAGCGCGTTGCGGTCGCGCGCGCGCTTGGAGGCAAGCCGTCGATTCTGCTCGCCGACGAGCCCACCGGAAATCTCGATTCGCGCAATGGCGAGGCGGTAATGGAGCTGTTGCAGGAATTGCATCGCGAGGGCGCGACCATCTGCATGGTGACGCACGATCCGCGCTTCGCAAAACACGCGCAACGTGAAGTTCATTTGTTCGACGGAAAAGTTGTGGCCGAGGAAGAACTGAAGAAGCTCTTGCAGGAGACGAGTGCATGAGCGGCATGCTGCAAGATATTCGGTATGCGCTGCGCCAGTTAGCTAAAAATCCAGGTTTCACGACGGTTGCCGCGATTGCTCTGGCCCTCGGCATCGGCAGCACGACTTCGATTTTCAGCGTCGTCGACCAGGTGCTGCTCCATCCGCTTCCATATCCGGATTCGGATCGCCTCGTGAAAGTCTCCCAGACCTTCGAGGGCGTGCAAACCGATGACGCGTCGCCCGCCAACTATCTCGATTGGGCCGCGCAAAACCATGTGTTCTCGGAGATGGCGGCCTCGCGCGGCTGGCAGGGAAGCATGACGGCCGGCGATCGCCCGGAGCGCGTCCGGGGCACGATGGCCACGCCCAGCTTCTTTCCGTTGATTGGAGTGAATCCGATTCTCGGGCGTACTCTCGTCGCGAGCGATGCGGCGCCCGGCAACGATCATGTGGTGGTGCTGGGCTACGGCCTGTGGCAACGCGACTTTGCCTCCGATCACGCAATCGTTGGCCGCGACATCCGGCTGAACGGTGAGCAATACGCGGTAGTGGGCGTGATGCCGCCGAACTTCTCCCCTGACGAGTACGGCGAGCTGTGGTTGCCGTCTCCCTGGGGCGTCCCAACTCATCCTCTCGTACCGGATACAGATCCTCGCCAGTTTCGAGATCGAAATTATCTTGACGTTTGGGCCCGCGTAAAACCAGAAGTGACCATGCAGCAGGCGCACGCGGAACTCGATACGATCGGCCGCCGCCTGGAGAAACAATACCCGAATTCGAACGATAAGATCGGTGTCAGCTTTACGCCGCTCCATGAATATGTTGTCGGAGATATTCGCCCGGTCCTGCTAGTCCTACTGGCTGCGGTCGCGGTTGTGTTGCTGATCGCTTGTGCGAACCTCGCAAATTTGCTGCTGGCGCGAGCCACTGTGCGCGCGCGAGAGATTTCGATTCGTACGACCATGGGTGCCAGCCGCCGGCGTCTGCTCCGGCAGTTGCTGACAGAAAGCATTCTGCTGGCGTTGCTGGGAGGAGTGCTCGGGATTCTGCTGGCAATTGTGGCCGTTCCATCGTTACTTGCGCTCAGCCCGCCGGATATTCGCCAGTTCAGGGAAATTGGGATCAACGGGGAAGTGCTGGCGTTCAGTTTTCTGGTCTCAGTGATTTGTGGAATTGTCTTTGGCTTGATTCCCGCGCTTCAAGCGTCGCGCTCAAATCCAAATCAGTTTCTCAAGGAAGGCGAACGGGGCAGCACGGCGGGCCGGAGTCGAACCCGCTCCGTATTGGTAATCGCCGAAGTTGGACTGTCTTTGGTACTGCTTGTCGGCGCTGGCCTTCTCGTAAAGAGTTTCTCGCGGCTGATGAATGTAAATCCCGGCTTCGATCCCAATCATCTCTTAACCTTTAATCTCGGACTCCCGTCCTCGACCGACGCCGCTCATCAATCTGCGTTTTACCGTCAGGTGGAGCAAGGCCTTCAGGCCTTGCCGGGCGTGCAGTCCGTAGGAGCCGTCAGCCGGTTGCCGCTGGCCGGGGGCAACAGCTCCCGCAGCTTCAATATTCCGGGAGACTCGAAAGATTACAGCGCCGACATTCGCATCGGCACGCCTGACTATTTCCGCGCGATGGGCATCCCGTTGCTGCAGGGCCGGATCTTTACCGACAGTGATCGCGATAGCTCGCTGAATCTCGCCATCGTCAACGACGCTCTCGTGCGCTCCGCTTTCCCAGGACAGGACTCAATCGGCAAGCAGCTCGCAAATTTTGGCCCGAATGGTATAACTCTGCAAATCATCGGCGTCGTAGGGAATGTCCGCCATGTTGGCCTCGATACGGCTCCGCACGCCGAGATTTATGAATTGAGCGGCCAGGCGTCGTGGCCCTCAATGTTCTTCGCAATCCGCAGCGCAACCTCCGATCCCACGACCCTCACGTCGGCGGCCCAACAAGTGGTTTGGAACATTAATAAGGATGTTCCCCTCGCCAACGTCCGCACTATGCAGGATGTGATTGCCAACTCCGTTCAGCGCAGAAAGTTCAGCATGTTGCTGCTCACGATCTTTGCCGCGACGGCCATGCTGCTCGCAGCCATCGGCCTCTACGGAGTCATGTCCTACTCGGTCGCGCAGCGCACAAAAGAAATCGGCGTTCGTATGGCGCTAGGAGCGCGCCGGCCTGATGTGCTCGCACTTGTAGTAAAGCGCGGCATGGCTCTAGTCGGAATTGGAATTGCAGCGGGCATCGTGGTTTCCCTTGCCATGGCCCGTCTGATCGCGGGCTTGCTGTTTGGGATCACGGCTACCGATCCGTTGACCTTTATCGCTGTCGCCGCACTGCTCGCACTTGTCGCGTTCGTCGCCAACTATCTGCCCGCGCGCCGTGCCGCTTCCGTCGATCCCATGGTGGCCCTGCGTTACGAGTGAACGATTATGGAAACTTTGCTTCACGACATCTCCTACGGCTTCCGTATGCTGCGCAAATCCCCCGGCTTCACCGCCGTCGCGATAATCACCCTGGCGCTCGGCATCGGTGCGAACACGGCGCTCTTCTCGGTCGTGAACGGCGTTCTTCTGAATCCGCTCCCCTATCCCGAACCAGCGCGCCTCATTTCGGTGTACTTCAGGACAACCCAGTTCCAGCAAAGCTCAGTTCCATATCTCAATTTTCTGGATTGGCAAAAAGACAATCATACTTTCGAATCCATGGCTGCGATGCGCCCGGATGATTTCAATCTCACGGGTGCAGACGGCTCGGAGCGGCTTCACGGACACATGATCTCAGCCGGCTTATTCAGCTTGTTGGGCCTCAACCCGTTAGCGGGACGGGAATTCCGGAAGGATGAAGATCTGGTTGGCGCCAGCCCGGTGGTGCTCTTGGGCGACGGTCTTTGGAAAAGAAAGTTTGCTGCTTCTGCGAATGTCACCGGCAAGACGCTTGTCATCGATGGCAAAGCATACACCGTCGTAGGAGTCGTCCCAGGACGCAGTTCTTTCATGTCGACCTCCGACATTTTCATTCCCATCGGCCAATGGAACGACCCGACGTTCCGGGACCGCCGCATCGGTATGAGTACCAGTGTGATCGGCCGCTTGAAACCAGGCGTGAGTCTCGAACAGGCGTGCGCGGATATGGATGCTGTGTCGCGCAATCTCGCCGCTGCCTATCCCGAGGCGAATGCCGCCACCGGCACGAATCTCATACCCCTCAAGCAGGACATTGTTGGGGATGTGCAGCCATTCCTATTGGTTCTGCTCGGCGCCGTCGGCTTTGTCTTCCTGATAGCGTGTGCCAATGTCGCGAACTTGCTGCTGGCCCGCGCCACCGGGCGCACCCGTGAGTTTGCGATCCGCGTTGCCGTCGGAGCCAGTCGGTCAAGGGTTATACGGCAATTGCTCACCGAGAGTGTCGTATTGGCCCTTGCCGGCGGAACACTCGGGGTCGCGATGGCTTGGTGGGGCACGCAAGCTGTACTAGCGGCTGTGCCCTCCGCTATACCTCGAATGGATGAGATCAGCGTGGATGCACGGGTATTGCTCTTCACGCTGGGCATTTCTTTACTGGCGGGAATTGTTTTCGGTCTTGCGCCGGCGTTGAGGACTCTTGGTCCCGACTTGCAGGGAACGTTAAAAGAGGGTGGACGTGGTTCGAGCGGCTCTCATCACCGCGTACAAAATGTGTTTGTGGTTTTCGAAACGGCTCTGGCTCTGGTGCTTCTCGTCGGTGCCGGTTTGATGCTCCGCACTATGGCCGCATTGTGGGGTGATAACCCTGGTTTCAATCCTCACAATGTTCTCAGCTTCAGCGCCGCGCTCTCTCCCTCGAAAACCGCGACTGCTCCGTTGATGCGAGCGTCGTATAACGAACTCTTGCGGCGTTACATCGAATTGCCGGGCGTGGAGAGCGCGGCTCTGCTCGCCGGGTCACTCCCCATGAAAGGCGATTCTGAATTGCCGTTCTGGCGCGAGGGCGAAGCGAGGCCCGCCTCCGACAATCAGATGAGTTGGTCATTGTTCTATGCCGTTTCCCCGGACTACTCGAAGACCATGAAAATTCGGCTGCTGCGTGGACGGTTTCTGACGCCGGAGGATAACGAGAAAACGGTGAAGGTCATCGCGGTGGACGAAGAATTCGCCCGTAAGTTCTTTCCCAACCAGAACCCGATCGGCAAGAGAATCAATCTTGGACTATTCGAAACTCAGCCGGAAATTGTCGGTGTCGTCGGACACGTCAATCACTGGGGTCTCGGCGCAACCGGACACGACAACATGAAGGCGGAACTCTACCTGCCACTCGGTCAGGTTCCCGATCAATTCGCCCCTCTGATCGCAAAGGGGCTGACCGTCGTTCTGCGCAGTCGTAACGCCCCGGAAAGTCTGACCGCCCCCTTGCGAACTGCTACGGCACAATTCGATGGTCAGGCAGTCACCTACGACTTCGAGACCATGGAGCGCATTGTCTCGTCCTCCATCGCCACGCAACGTTTCTCCATGACATTGCTCGGGATTTTCGCCGCGTTGGCTCTGGTCTTATCCGCCATCGGAATCTACGGAGTGATTTCCTATTTTGTCGGCCAGCGCGCGCAAGAGGTTGGGATCCGCATGGCTTTGGGAGCGCAGCGCAGCAATGTTTTGTGGTTGATTCTGGGACAAGGCACGCGGATGGCGGCCGTCGGTGTGGCCATTGGAGTGGTGGCCTCTCTGGTCCTTACTCGCTTGATGAGCAGCATGCTCTATGGAGTACGTGCCTATGATCCGCTGACATTCGCTGGTGTCGCATCGTTAGTGATCGCGGTTGCCGTTTTGGCGTGCTATGTCCCGGCCATGCGCGCCACCAGAGTTGATCCCGTCACAGCGCTGCGCTGCGAATAATAAAGAGGCGTGAATAAGGAAACCACATGAACGGATTGCTCCAGGATCTTCGCTTCGCCATCCGCCAGTTGCGGAAGTCGCCCGGATTTGCGGCAGTTGCCATCATCACGCTGGCCCTCGGCATCGGCGCGAACACGGCGATTTTCAGCCTGCTCGATCAGGCCCTCCTGCGCAGCCTGCCTGTGAAAGACGCAGACCGTCTCGTGCTTTTGAAGTACGAAGGCAGCAATACCGGGCATCTCGAAGCGCGCACGGATGGCAAGTTCTACTTTTCTTATCCGATGTATCGCGACCTTCATGATCGCAATTCCGTTTTCAGCGGCCTCATCGCCACGGATCATGCCGAGGTGGGAGTGCAGTGGCACAATCAGCCCGCCCTCGTTTCCGCGGAACTGGTCTCGGGAAATTACTTCGACGTTCTCGGGGTGCAACCGGCTGCGGGACGGCTATTCGTTGCCGCGGACGATGTGGTGCCCGATGCAAACCCCGTCGTTGTGTTGAGTTTCAATTATTGGCAACGCCGCTTTGGTAACGATCCACGCATCGTAAACGACATTATCCAGATCAACGGACATCCGTTCACGATCGTGGGCATTGCGCCGCCAGGATTTCACAGCGTCGTGTTAGGCGACACGCCCGACGTTTTCGTGCCGATGATGATGAAGGCGGAAGTGATTCCCGGCAGCAAGGATCTCGAAGATCGCCGATCAGCGTGGCTGAACATCGTTGGAAAGCTGAAACCGGGAATGAGCCGCGACCAGGCCGAGGCCGGCATAGCCCCTCTGTGGTATGCCATTCGCTCCGATGAATTGAAGGACATCAAGAACCATTCGGAAAGTTTCCGCGAGCGCTTTGTGGCTAAGTCGCATTTGTTCGTTCTTGATGGCGCCAAAGGTTTCTCGCCGCTGCGGGCTGATGTCCAGATGCCGTTGCTGATCATCATGGGCATGGTTGGCCTGGTGGCTCTCATGGCCTGCGCCAACGTGGGCAGCCTTCTGCTCGTCCGCGGAGCGGGGCGCATCCGCGAGATGTCGGTGCGCTACGCCCTCGGTGCAAAACGGTATCGCGTAATCCAGCAACTTCTGGTCGAAGGACTTCTCCTCGGCCTGAGTGGCGGCCTGCTTGGGATGTTACTGGCGCCGCGCGTCACCGGTCTGCTGATCAATATGATTTGGAGCGGAAGTACCGGCGATCTTCCTTTTTCGTCGGCTCCCGATTTGCGCGTCCTGGCATTCAATTGCGCCGTAGCGTTGTTTGCGAGCGTTGTTTTCAGTCTGGCCCCGGCGATGCAGTTCTATCGTCCCGATCTGGCGCCTTCCCTCAAGCAACAGGGGATGACCGCCAGAAGCAGCCCGTTGCGTTTCCGCCGAATTTCGGTGGCAGTGCAGATTGGTCTCAGCCTGATGCTGCTGGTTGGCGCTGGCCTCTTTGTGCGCACGCTGCACAACCTCAAATCGCTCAACGCCGGGTTTCCGACCGATCACCTGTTGACTTTCGGCGTGGACCCGAGGCTGGCCGGTTACGAGCCCGCCCGCACATTTGCTCTCTACCAGAGAATTTTCGAAACCTTGAAAGGTTTGCCCGGAGTTCGCTCGGTCGCCGCCACCAACGACCCCGAGTTGGCGGGCGACACTGAAACTGGAAACATCACCGTCGCCGGGTATGCCGAAAAACCGCAAGAGGACATGAATGTCGAGCAGCCGAATGTGAGTGCAGATTATTTTTCGACCATGCAGATGCCTCTGCTCGCAGGCCGTACATTCACCGACCAGGATACGCTCGAATCGCAGAAAGTAGCCATCGTCAATGAAAGCTTTGCCCGGTATTTTTTCGGTGATCCCCGGCAGTCTCTGGGGCATAGCGTAGGTAATGGCGGCGCCACTTCGGTAAAAACTGATATAGATATCGTCGGCGTGGTGAAAGACGCAAAGCATACCGGTCTTCGCGAACCTGTGATGCGCACCATGTTTCGTCCCTATCTCCAGATCCCCGAACCGTACGCGATGACCTTCTATCTCCGCACCGAGCAGCAGCCCGAAAACGCGGAAAGTACGATCCGCCGCGCCATGCAAACGCTCGACTCCAGCCTCGTGCTTGACACCTTCCGCACCATGGGTGAACAGATCGACAACAACCTGGTCGCGGAACGTGTCATAGCATTGCTCGCGACGAGCTTCGGAGTGCTTGCCGCTCTGATGGCGGCCGTCGGCCTGTACGGAGTCCTCGCCTACTCGACCGCGCAAAGAACAAGCGAGATCGGCATTCGCATGGCTCTCGGTGCGACTCGCGCCTCGGTCGTAAAGATGGTGATCTTTGAGGTCTTCTGGCTGGCGGGAATCAGCATCGCCGTCGCGCTGCCGCTTTCGCTCTTGCTGATGCGCGCGGTGCGCAGCCAGCTTTTTGGGATTTCGAGCAGCGATCCGCTCACACTGAGTTTGATGACCGTGCTGGTGATATTCGTCGCGCTCGCCTCAGCTATGTTGCCGGCGCGGCGCGCGGCGAAAGTAGAACCGATGCGAGCGCTTCGCTATGAATAAAGCGAGTTGGAGAATCAGACCATGAACGGATGGCTACAGGATCTGCGTTCCGCGCTGCGGCAGTTCATAAAAACGCCCGGCGTTACGGCAGTCGTAATCGTCACCATCGCTCTGGGCATCGGCGCCAATACCGCGCTTTTTTCTGTAGTCAATGGTGTGCTGCTCAATCCGTTGCCATATCCGCAGCCCGATCAACTCGTCACGCTGCACGAAGGCAAGCCAAACTTCGCGACCGGCTCAATATCCTTCCCGAATTTCCGCGACTGGCGGAAAGACAACCACACTTTTTCGTCGATGGCGATTTCGCGTGGTTACGCGTTCATTCTCACTGGGGCCGGAGATGCGGCGCAGATTACCGGTGAGTTTGTCACGTCCGATTACTTCAAAGTGCTCGGTACAAAGCCGCTGCTCGGGCGCACATTCGCGCCGGGAGAGGATGAAATCGGCGCAGCCCCAATCGCCGTCATCAGCGAAGGCCTATGGCGCCGCAAGTTGGCCGCCGCGCCCGACATCGTCGGCAAACTTATGACGCTGGATGGCCGCGGCTTTACCGTCGTCGGCGTCATCCCCGCCAGCTTTCATTTCGCGCTGGGCAACTTCGGTGCTCAACGTGACATATACGCGGCAGTCGGCCAGTGGAACAATAATCTGCTGAACTCGCGCGGCGCAGGCCTCGGATTTCATGGCATCGGACGGCTCAAACCGGGCGTGACGCTCGAACAGGCCGCGGCTGACATGGCACAGGTTTCAAGCAACTTGGCGGCCGCCTATCCCGACGCCGATAAAGGCATCAGCGCAAAACTCATCCCACTCAAGCAGTGGACGACCGGCGGCGTGCGTCCGTTCTTACTTGTACTTCTGGCCGGCGTTGGATTCGTGCTCCTGATCGCATGTGTCAACGTTGCCAACCTGCTGCTCGCGCGTTCAGCCGCGCGCACGCGCGAGTTTGCGATCCGCGCCGCATTGGGCGCAAGCCAGTGTCGAGTGCTCAGGCAATTGCTGACCGAGAGCACTGTGCTCGGCCTCGTGGGCGGTGCATTCGGCTTATTGCTGGCGGCCTGGGGAACGCGTGCCGCCCTGGGCATCTTGCCGAGCGCATTGCCGCGCTCGGACGAAATTCGCCTCGATCCGCGCGTGCTGTTCTTCACGCTTCTGATCTCGCTCCTCGCCGGAGTCTTGTTTGGCCTGGCCCCCGCCCTAAGAATGTTGCCTGCGAGCCTGCACGATAGCCTGAAAGAAAGCGGCCGCGGCATGAGCGGAACGCGTCACCGCGTGCAGAACACATTCGTCGTTGCCGAAATGGCCATGGCGCTCGTGTTGCTAGTCGGTGCAGGTCTGATGATTCGAACTCTGACCCACCTCTGGAACATCGATCCCGGATTCAATCCCAGGAACGTGATGACCGTCGGCATCTCGCTGCCGCCCTCCATGGTGAAGGCCTCGCCGGACGCAATCCGTGCCTCCTTCCGGGAAATCGATCGCAAGATCGCGTTAATTCCAGGCGTGAAAGCCGTCTCGCAAATCTGGGGCGCATTCCCAATGAGCGGCGACGACGAGCAAACGCTCTGGCTCGAAGGCCAGCCCAAACCTGCGACCGACGATGACATGATCATGGCCATCGACTACATCGTGGAACCCGGCTACCTGAAGGCCATGGAGATCCCGCTCTTGCGTGGCCGCTTCTTCACCGAGCAGGACAACGAACATTCGCCACGCGTTGTCGTCGTTGACGACGTCTTCGCAAAGAAATATTTTCCCATGCAGGATCCAATCGGCAAGCGGATCATGCAAAAGGATTCTGCCCCTGCCGAGATTGTGGGCGTGGTCGGCCACGTCAAGCAGTGGGGCCTCGACACCGACGATTCGGAGAAACTGCGCGCCCAGTTCTACCTCCCGTGCATGCAGATGCCCGACAGCTTCATCGCGATGGCGCCCTCCGGGTCCGGAATAGTCGTCCGTTCAAATCAGGCCCAAGCCGGGCTGCTCGATTCGATCCGCCATGCAAGCCAGCAAATCAGTAGCGAGATGGTGATCTTCGGACCGCAATCGATGGAAGAAGTCGTCTCGAGTTCGCTCGCCGAGCGCCGCTTTTCGATGATTCTCCTGGTCGCGTTTGCTGCACTCGCATTGCTGCTGGCAAGCATTGGCATCTACGGCGTGATCTCGTACGTGGTCGGCGAGCGCACGCATGAGATTGGCGTTCGCATGGCGCTCGGCGCGAGCCGCTTGGATATTTTGGAGTTGGTGCTCAGCGGCGCCGGAACACTCGCCCTGATTGGCACGGCCACCGGACTAATCGCGGCGTTGGGGCTGACAAGGCTGATGGCGAACCTTCTTTATGGAATCAAGCCCAGCGACCCGCTGACATTCGTCGCCGTGCCTCTGGTCCTGATTTCGGTTGCCTTGGTGGCGAGCTATCTGCCCGCACGGCGCGCCACCAAGGTCGATCCGATGACCTCTCTTCGTTACGAATGAGAAATTTTATGGAAACCATTTTTCAGGACTTGCGTTACACACTGCGTCAACTGATCAAGAGTCCCGGCTTCACCGCGACAGCCATTCTGACTCTGGCGCTGGGCATCGGCGCGAATGTTGCCGTCTTCTGCGTGATCAACGCCACCTTGCTGAACCCTAGCGGCGTTCCTCATCCGGACCAGATTGTCGCCGTCCGTGCGAAGTACGGCATCGGAGACCTCAAAAATATTTCCATTTCTCCGCCCGATTTCGGCGACACGGTAGTGGCGAAGAACATTTTCACCTCGGCTGCCGTAATGCGAAGGGCGAACTTCAATTACACGACCAGTGCCACCACGCCCGAACGCTTGACGGGTGCAGCAGTTTCATGGCAGTGGTTTGATGTCTTCTGGGCACGGCCTTATCTCGGACGCGTCTTCCGCCCGGAAGAAGATCAGCCCGGAGCGAATCACGAAGCCGTGCTCTCCTATCTCACCTGGAAACGGCGCTTCGGCGGAGACCCCGGCATTGTTGGCCGCACGCTGCTGCTAAATCAGGAGTCCTATCAGGTCATCGGCGTTGCCGCCCCTGATTTCAATTGGCCGAATCAGGCGGAGATCTGGGTCCCGCTAGCCCTTCCCACGAGCACCTACTTCGACAACAAGAACCGTTATAACGAATTCCTTTTTTCGGTGGCCCGCCTGCGTCCCGGGGTTACCAGCGAGCAAGCCAATTCATTTCTGGCGCTGAAGTCCTCGCAGCTTGTAGCGGCAGAGGGGCAGAATGGTTTTGGGAAGGCGGCGGGTTGGGGCATGTTCTGCATGCCGTTGGTTGATTATGTGGCCGGTGATTTGCGCAAGCCTCTATTCCTTCTCCTGGCCGCAGTCATGTCGGTTCTACTGATTGCGTGCGCAAACATTGCCGGTCTGCAACTCGCGCGTGCTTCCGGAAAGCAGCGCGAAGTCTCGATTCAAATCGCGCTTGGAGTCACTCGCTCTCGTCTGATTCGTGGCGCCTTCCTGGAGAGTGTCGTTCTCGGCGTTGCCGGAGTCGCGCTGGGTCTGCTGATTGCCTGGGCGTCGATTCCTCTCTTGCTGCTGCTCGCTCCCACCGCGCTCGCGCAAAACATCACGATTCATTTGGGCTTGCCGATTCTTCTTTTTCTGGCGGCGGTGGGCGTAGCCTGCGTCCTCCTCTGCGGTGTCGCGCCAGCCTGGCGGATGACGCATTCCCGCTGGTTCCAGGCCTTACAGGAAAGCGGCCGTTCGGAAACCTCAAGCCGCGGCCGGCAGCGCCTACGGTCCGCGCTCGTGATCACAGAAATCGCGGTGGCCATGCTGCTTTTGGTGGGCGCCGGACTGCTTGTCCGAAGCCTGTTCCAAGTCCAGCAACTCGACGCGGGATTCAATGCGCGCGGCCTGATGTCCGCCGCTCTTTCTTTGCCTCCCACCATTTACAAGAGTGACGAGCAAAAAGCTGCCTTCTTTGCGGGCGTCGAGGATCAACTGAAGAACTCAACCGGCGTCGTCAGCGCAGCTTTTGCCGATTCGCTTCCTTTCAGCAACGCGGGCGGATCGGCTTCCTTCGGTATTAAGGGCCGAACCGCAGCCCCTAACGATCCGGGGCCGCATGGCAACATCCATGAGATCTCGCCCGACTATTTCACAACTCTCGGCATTCCCCTCCTGCGCGGCCGATTCTTTACGCCCCAGGACCGCCTCAAGACCGAACCCGTGGCAATCATCGACGAAACCCTGGCCCGTACCTATTGGCCAAACGAAGATCCGGTCGGCCAGCAAATCAACTTTGGCGGGACCAGCCCCTGGATGACGATTGTAGGTCTCGTAAAACATGCAAAGACTTCGTCATTGGAGGCTGACAACAAGGAAGGTTTCTATTACCTTCCCATCGCCCAGTCTCCTCAGACCATGGCTGCCCTGGTGGTTCGCACAAATAGTGCCCACCCCGAGTCGATGACCGCCACCATGCAGGCGGCCGTTCACGCCATCGATCCAAACGAGCCCCTCTACGACCTCAAGACGATGGACCAGCGCATCGACGCGTCCTTGACTGGCCGCCGCTTCCTGGTGTTCTTGCTGTCGATCTTCGCCGGCCTTGCTCTGCTACTAGCCGCCGTTGGACTTTACGGCGTCATCAGTTATTCGGTCCGCATGCGTACCCGCGAACTCGGCATTCGCATGGCCCTCGGCGCCCAGCGCATAGATATTCTGCGCATGATACTCGGCACCGGAATTCAGCTTGCCACCATCGGACTCGTCCTCGGACTCGCGGCCACGCTCGTAGTCGGCAGAGTGTTATCAAGCCTGCTCTATCGCGTGAGCTTATTCAATCCGCTTACTCTGTTGGTTACCGCCTTCCTGCTTGCGTCCACCGTTCTGTTCGCCAGTTACGTTCCAGCGCGGCGCGCGGCTGCGCTAGAGCCCACTCGCACGCTGAGAGAAGATTAGATTTTCCTGCGAAATTAGAGACGAACCTATGATTCAACTGAAAAATATCGAACGAAGTTACAAAACCGGCGCCGGCGAGACCTGGGTGCTGCGCCGCGTCAACCTGGACATTCAACCCGGCGAGTTCATCACCGTGATGGGCCCGTCAGGGGCAGGGAAGTCATCTCTGCTGAATGTCCTTGCCTTTCTCGACGATCAATGGCGCGGCGAGTTTTGGTTCCGCGAGCAAGCCACGCATACGATGAAACGCAAGGAACGTGCCGAGGTAGCCAAGAAAAACATCGGCATGGTTTTCCAGAGCTATCACCTGCTCGACGATCTCACCGTCCAGGAGAATATCGACCTCCCGCTCTCCTACAAAGACATTCCGCGCCACGACCGCCAAAGCCTGGTCGCAGACACGCTCGATCGCTTTCAAATTGTCGCTAAGAAAGATCTTTATCCCAGCCAGCTTTCCGGCGGTCAGCAGCAACTGGTGGGCATCGCCCGCGCGGTCATTCACAAGCCGGCCTTGCTGCTAGCCGATGAGCCGACCGGCAACCTGCACTCCAGCCACGCCAAGGAGATCATGGAACTTTTCCGCGAATTGAATCAGCAGGGAACGACGATCGTACAAGTAACGCACTCGGAGACCAACGCAGCTTACGGAACCCGCACCATCCAGTTGCGTGACGGCTGGCTGGTGGGTGATACAGCCAACCCCGGTTTGAATGCGCCGGCGAACGTAATCAACGCGGCGGTGAATCGATGAAGTTCCACAGGACAATCCGCAAAATGCTGTGCTTTAAAAAGACATTCGGCGAAATTTTTCGGGCGACTGCGTCGCTGCTTCTTTTCGCAACCCTTTGTTCCGCGCAGGTGAAAACCCCAGCCGAATTCCGAATGCCGCAATCGCACAACCCACTTGGGCCCTACATGCCGGATCAGGTGCCCGTGCCGGTGCTCTCAAATTCTCCGCGCCTCGATCGCCTGATCCACGACGGCAAACTCTACTTATCTCTGAAGGACGCGATTGACCTCGCGCTCGAAAACAATCTCGACCTGGCCATCGCCCGCTATAACCTACCTATCGCCGATACCGACGTCCTCCGCACCAAGGCCGGCGCGAGCTTTCGCGGTGTCAACACAGGCGTGGTCCAGGGAACTCCCGGCGGCGGTGTTGGCGGCTTCGGCACGGGAGCGCCAGGCGCGGGTGCAGGTGGCACAACCGGCGGCGCCGGAGGCGCCGGCGCCGGA
>JBAQJF010000251.1:0-22947 GCA_049300195.1 Terriglobales bacterium
TCGCGAGCAGCCCGCGGATTCCCGGCCATCGCGGCACGCGCCAACCCAAAGGCCAGCTCGACCCAAGCCGGGACAAACAAGATACAAATCGTCGCCAGAGTCCACCAAACCGGATGGCCCATGACGAACCAGCCAAACAACAGCAGAGCAAACGTGGCCGGCTCAACCAGGCTGCGGCGCAAATTGTCGAGAATCTTCCAGCGCGAGACGAGCGAGATCGGGTTGTGGACGCGCGCGCCCGACTCATCCGGCACCCGGTCGGTCAGCCAGTCTACGATCTGCCAGTCTCCGCGAAGCCAGCGGTGTTTGCGCCGGTTATACGCGCTGTAATGCGATGGATAATCCTCGATCACGATAATGTCGGTGGCGAGGCCGACCCGCGCATATGCGCCTTCAATCAGGTCGTGGCTCAACAGGGCGTTCCGCGGAAAACGACGGTCGAGAACGCGGAACATCGTGTCGACCTCATAAATGCCCTTGCCCGCAAACGTCGCTTCTCCATACAAATCCTGATACACATCGGAGATCGCGCGGGTATACGGATCAAGCCCGGTCTCTCCCGCAAAAAGCGCAGCCAGTCGCGAACGAGCAGTGCATTGCACGCTGATGCCGACACGCGGCTGCAAAATGCCATATCCAGCAACCACAATATTGCTGACCGGATCGATGATCGCCTGATTCAACGGATGCGCCAGCGCTCCCACCATGCGATGCGCCGAACCACGCGGCAATTCAGTATCGGAGTCAAGGGTAATGACATACCGAACCGAAGGCAGAATCGAAAGATCGCCCATCTTTACCGGAAAACTGTCGTACTGTCCACGTAGCAGTTGATTCAAATCGAGCAGCTTTCCGCGCTTCCGCTCCCATCCCATCCATCCCCGTTCGCGAGGGTTATAGACACGGTGACGATGAAAATGAAAGAACGACCCTTCGTTCTTTGTGGAATATCGTTCGTTCAGTTCCGTGATGAGCTTCGAACATAGCGCCACCAGCGCATCGTCTTCCGGCGCAGGCTGATGCGCGTCCGGCAAATCGGAGATGATTGCGAAGTGAATGTTCCGGTCGTGGTTGCCGAGGTAGCGCACTTCCAACTCTTCTATGAGCGTGTGGACCTGTTCTTCGCTCAGCAGCAACGTCGGAATCGCCACCATCGTCACGCAGTCATCCGGAATACTTTTGGAGAAATCGAGTTTGGGCAACATCGTCGCCGGCAGCAGATTCGTGGTCGCATAGTTCATCAATTGAACCGCTGCCTGCGACCCAGGCAATAACAAGATCAGCATGGAAAGCAGAACGAGCGCCACGGGCGTAGTTACCGGCGTCAGCAGCCAAACCGCAATCGTGATAATGGCAAGCGTTAAGACAGCGATCCCGCCGAGCAGGAATTCATCCGGATGCTTGCGTAAGAATGTACGGAAGCGCTCGCCAAACGTGGGGTGATAGCCGATGCGCTGCGAAAGAATCGCCACGCCCTCGCCCACCAGGTAATAGCCAATGTGCGATTCCCGCATTGCGATGCGCGGGTCCGCATACGTTCTTTTCTGCGCCTGGCGCGCCAGCCCAAGCGCTTTCTTTGCCACTTCAAGCTCCGACAAGTCAGAGCGATGGGCAAGCCGCGCCACAGTTTCGCGGTACACATTCCGGCTCTCAAGATTCATCCCGGAATACGCGTCAACCGGATCTTCGCGGAGAATCCCGTCAAACGGGATCAGCGATTCCAGTTCGTCCTTCCACGAGGCTTGCGTGACGTGCTGGAAAATCCGGATGTATGGGACAACTCTCGATGTGCTCTCCGCATTCTTTAACAGTTCGCTGCCGCGCCCGGCAATCTCTTCCAGCAAGACAAGCTTCAGCGCCGGCAGCAGCGCTCCAATCTCGTGATATTCGAGCGGAGTGGTCTCCTCAAAAACCAGGCAGAATTCTGTGAACTGCGCCTTGGTCAGGGCGGTGTCCACTTCGCCGAGGCAGGCCTTCGCAATCGCCAACACTCTCGGCATGATTTCATTCTTGTCGGAGACAACCGGCAGGTTGTTCAGCGGCTCAAGATCGCTCGCGACCTGCCGCGCGGACGAGGAGAGTTGCTGCGCATTAGTGCGAAGCCAAAGCAGGTCTTCAGACCCGGGCGTTTTCGCGTAAGCAGCCTCCACATCGTTGACCATGCCCTTAAAAAAGGTCACGAGTGTGCCGCATCGTTTTGCGAATGCTTCCGAAGACGAGGTCCCCGGCAGCCAACTCAGGGTCGCTGCCAGCTTGGTCGCGGCCTGGCGCAGCCTCTGGCTTTGCGTCTCATCGGCGGCGCCAGCTGGCTGCTGCTCTTCGTCGCCGGTAATGCTGCGGAACTCAGTGTGAGTGCCCATAATTAACTCAGTCAATTAACCCAGTTCGTACAACCTCCAGCTATCGATAACTCGCAGCTTGCATCTCGAACATCTCCGCGTAGCGGCCGCCGAGGCTGGTCAACGCCTCGTGATCGCCTTCTTCCGCGACGCGGCCGTTCTCGAGCACCACAATCCTGTCCGCCATTCTCACGGTCGAGAATCGATGCGAAATGAAAAGCGCCATCTTCCCCGCAGTCAACTCCGCAAAGCGCTGAAAAACTTCGAACTCACTGCGCGCATCGAGCGCCGACGTCGGCTCATCAAGGATGAGCACCTGCGCATCACGCAGATAAGCCCGCGCCAGCGCAACTTTCTGCCACTCGCCCCCGGAGAGGTCGACACCGCCGTCAAAGCGCCTGCCCAACATCTGCTCGTACCCCGAAGGCAATTTGCCCACGACATCACTCGCGAGACTTTTTTCCGCCGAGTGTCGCAGCATCTCCAGATTCTCGAGCTGCTCGATTCGTCCGACCGCAATATTTTCCCGCGCGGTCATCTCGTAGCGCATATAGTCCTGAAAGATCACGCCAATTTCGCCATATAGATCCTCAAGGTTGTACTCTCTCAGATCCACGCCATCGAGAAGGATTTGCCCTTCCAGCGGATCATAGAGCCGGCACAACAATTTGACGATAGTCGTCTTGCCCTCGCCATTTTCGCCAATCAGCGCCACCCGCTCTCCCGGACGCAAATTGAAATTCAATCTGTTCAGAATGAGGCGCCCTCCGCCGGGATACCGGAATGAAACATTGCGAAATTCAAATCCCTGACGAATCGGCCGCGGCGCGGGCAGCGCATTCGGCTTAGATCGGATGGTGGGGCGCATTTCAAAAAATGCGATCAGGTCGGTCATGAAGAGAGCCTGATCGGCGATGGTCGAAAGCGTCGAAAAAGTCTGCTGCAGATTCGAACTCGCATCTCGAATCGCATTGGCCAGGAAGGTCAGCGTTCCGAAACTGAAGACCCCCGTGACGGTTTTCCAGACTGCGAAGATATAAGCAGTGTAATAACCCGCCGTGCCGATCGCCGAAAGCATCGAGCCCGCCACTGCTTTACGGCGAGCGAGCGCAACATCTTCCTCGTAAACCTGAGTCGACAGCTTTCTGAACCTCGAAGTCAGAAAGGCTCCCAGGCCAAACAACTTCAATTCCTTGGCGGCCTCTTTGCTCCCGCCCAGAATGCGCAGGTAATCAAGCTGCCGCCTTATTGGAGTCTGCTTGAAGTTCTTGGCATATCCGAGAAACGCAAAGTGGGTTTCACCCACGAAGGCCGGAATCACGCCGACAACCAGCAGCAACAATAGCCACGGCGAAAACAACATGATCGAAACCGACAGAGTGATCGTCGTGATCACCTGCTGGATAAGGCGCCCCAGCGCTTGAATCATGTACAGACGGTCAGTCGCCTGAACGCGTGCTCTCTCGAGCCGGTCGTAAAACACCGGATCTTCATAAGCCAGCAGATCGAGGCTGGCCGCTTGCTCCATGACGCGAACACTGATGTGATTCATGTACCGGCCGGCCAGCAGCGCATCGAGGTAATCCATGACGCGGCCGAGAACGCCCATCGTCACAGCAATGGAAAATTCACCGGCAACCAGCCACCAAAGCCGTGTTCCAGCCGCCTGATGGGTCGTAAGGATGCGATAGATCGCATCGATGATGAGCTTGGAAACCCAGAACAGCGCTAGCGGTAGGAGCGACGCAATTACCCGGGAAATCAGCCCAAAAACGACGACCGCGCGGCCGGACTCCCATACAAAACGCAGCACAGCCGGAACGTTGCGGAGCGCCGAAAGCCGCTCCCGCCATCCGCGCCAGAATTCAGGCTTCTCACTCATGACTGACCAACGTTGGCCCGTCTGCGCTGTCTGCCAATGAAGTTTGTGCTGAAGAAATTCGCACAGCTGGAAGCAATGCAGCCCAGGTAGGCGAAGTGGCGTTCGCCAGGGCAGCCGACTTTACTCAAGACAGACGAGACCAGTTGATACTACCAAAACGGTTCTTGGATGAGAAAACCTTGATTGCGGTTGGCAAAGCAACGGATTGGGATTAACAGAATAAGTTCGAGTGTGTGGAGGCGACGAGCGAATCACATTTCAGTCTCGTGGGACTACGATCGCTGGAAAATTTGCATTCCGCAGTTGTTCATTCAGCGCCGGCAATGTTGAGCGTTTGAACGTTGTCCATTCGCGTATACGGGCTTTAACCTGCTCGTCGGATTCCTTATAAACGTCGAGAGCCCCCTCCGGTGCCGCACGATCCCCACCTTCAGCTACCCGCAGCGCAGATGCAAGGTTGCGATAGGCATCCTGCAATCCAAGGTCGCCTTCCGAACCGACCGCTTTCCTCGTGACCAGCCTCGTGACAACGGACTGGGCGTCGGCCACAGCCGACTTGAGCTCTTCGCCCTGCGATACGGCCTTCTCAGCCCCGGTAAGTTGTTTCTGAACTGACTTAATCTCGTCTAATGTCTGGAACACAACCATCGCTTCGTCATAAATCCGCCGCGATAGTTCGTACTGTTTCTCCAGAACTTCCGAAGTCGCGGGCGAACGCGGATCCATCACAACTTGCAACGACTGCGTTTTGGCTTGCCCATCGACGATGAGCTTCACCTCATATTTTCCTGGGATCACCTTGGGCGGGCTGGGTGGCCGAGCAAAGTCTCCCTCGTCGGACATTGGCTCTTCGGAAGCGCCCCAAACAAGGTTCCACACGAAACGATGCATGCCGGGAGTCGTCCCCAGAACTTCCGGCTCCGGAAACCAACGGTCGGCAATCGCCATCGGTCCGCGCTTCGGTGGCCGATCCGCCGACGAGAACTCGCGCACAAGATTCTGCCGCGCGTCAAAGATTTCCAGCTTCACGTCTTTCGCTGATGAATCGACCACATAGTCAATGATTGCCCCACCCGGCGGATTCTTCGCGGTTGGCTCCTCGGGCGGAAGCGGCGTTCCCGAAAACGAGTCGTTATCAACCCGGATGGCAGTCGCTGGCTGGTAAAGCCAGGCGCCATTCGCCTTGGCAGCATCGCGCGTCTGCCTCAGTGGCGTCATGTCGTCGAGAATCCAGAACGAGCGGCCATGGGTCGCGACCACCAGATCGTCACCATGAATGATCATGTCGCGAAGCGAACAGACCGGCAGATTCAGCTGCAACGGCTCCCAATGGTCGCCATCGTCGAAAGAGACGTAGGCGCCCAGCTCAGTTCCCGCGAAAAGTAGTCCCTTGGTCTCCGGGTCCTCACGAACCGCGCGTAAGAAGGCCGATGCCCCAATCCCTTGCGTGATCAATTGCCACGTCGCGCCGTAGTCGCGAGTGCGATAAAGGTAAGGCGCCTGATCGTCGAGCCGGCTTCGACTCACCGCGGCATAGGCAACGGCAGCATCAAAATGTGACGCTTCGATCAGTGATACCGCACTCCAGGCGCTGAGTCCCGGCGGAGTTACGTCCGTCCAACTTTTCCCGTCGTCGCGTGTTATATGAATCAACCCGGTATCGCTGCCAACCCAAATCAGCCCCGCCTTCAAAGGCGATGGCGTAATAGTGGAGACGACCCCATACCCTTGCCGCCTTGCATCCTCGATGGCGGGCGGTCCCGGCGCTTGGGCCTGCATATTTTTTGATTCCGAAGTAGCTCCGGTCAAGTCGCCGCTGATCGTCTCCCAGTGCAGCCCGCCGTCGACCGTTTTCATTACATACTGCGTCCCGAAATACAGCGCGTGAGGACCGGCCCCCGATGACACCAACACCGGAGTCCACGGTGCGCGATACTTTCGCTGATTAACCTCGCCCTCGAAGGTTAGCGCCGGCCAGGGAGCAATGTCCTGGCTAAAGTTAGTTCGTCGGTTGTAGCGCGAAACCGAGCCATAGGTCCCGCTCAGATAGATAATATTCGGGTCGCTCGGATCAACAACCATATAACCGCTCTCGCTCTCGCCCGCGGGAAACCAGTCGCGCGGAGTAATCTCGCCATGATCGGTGCGGCTGAGCACTGCGGCGCTTCCACTATCCTGCTGCGCGCCATAAACAACATAGGGAAATTGATTATCGGTCGTCACATGGTAGATCTGCGCGGTCGGCTGGTTGTACCACGTGCTCCACGTCTGGCCGCGATCCAAACTGATCGACGTCCCTTGATCCGTTCCAAGGACCATGCTCGAAGAATTCTTCGGATCGATCCATATCTGGTGATAGTCGTCTCCGCCCGGCGCGCCCCGCACAATTGAAATTGTCTTGCCGCCATCTTCCGAACGGTAAAGCGCGACATTCGGCATGTAGACGACATCAGGATTTTGCGGGTCGATGGTGATGCCCGTGAAATACCACGCGCGGCTGGTCAGGCGCGGATCATGATTTGCCAGCGTCCAGTTTTCCCCGCCATCATCGGAACGATACAGCCCCGCTCTCTTCGATTGCGCCGCCTGCATCGAACCTTGAATCGGCGCTTGAATCAGCGCATAGACACGCTTTCCGTCAGATGCGACGTCGACTCCAGCGCGTCCCCAATCGCCGTCGGGCAAGCCATTGCCCTGAAGGCGTGACCAGGTTTTGCCGGCATCTTGCGAGCGATAAAGACCACCTCCCAGCCCATCGATTGGAGCATAAGTGCTCCACGGAGGCCGGTGCGTGTGCCATGTCATCGCAAAAAGCAGACTCGGATTCGAAGAACAGATTGCAAGATCTGCGACGCCGGTCTCGGACCCCGCATCGAGCACCCTAATCCAATGCATTCCGCCATCAACGGACTTGTAAACTCCGCGCTCAGCATTCGGTCCATACGCGTGGCCGAGCGCGCCAACATACACAACATTAGAATCGCGCGGATCAACTACAATCCGGCTGATCTGCCGCGTGTCGTCCAATCCGATATGGGCCCACGTCCGCCCACCATCTTCGGATTTGTAAACACCATCTCCTGAAGACAGATCGGAACGAATATCGGACTCGCCCGTTCCCGCATAAATAATGTTGGGATTCGACGGGGCCACGGCCAGCGCGCCGATCGAAGCAATCGGCTGCCCATCGAAAACCGGAGCCCAGACAGTGCCGGCATCTGTAGTCTTCCAGACGCCGCCGTCAACGCTGCCGAAATAGAAGGTGGTTGAATCGCCCGGGACGCCTGCTACGGCGACAGCTCGCCCGCCCCGGAAAGGCCCAATCAGCCGCCACTTCAGCCCGTTAAACAGCTCCGGCGAAACAGACTGTCCAGCCGCCGCAATGGAGACCACCAGAAACAACAGAACCAGAGCATGACCCCGTGACCACCAAGCGAAAGTTTGCAAGCTTCAATCCTCTTTCGTTGACACATTGCCGACACATCTGCTGCCTACCACACCCGGCAAGCGTTCTCAGAGACCATCGGCTGCCCCGCCTTGCAACTAAAAGCCTTCTGGAACGCCGCCGAGTTCTGCACCGCTCCATTCACACGCCAGCGTCCCGGAGAATGAGGATCGACAAGCGCCAGCTTGCGCGCCTGCTGGTCGGTCACGTTCTGGCACCAGATCTGCCCGTAGGAAAGAAAGAATCGCTGTTCCGGCGTGTATCCATCGATCTCTTTCACCGGCGTGTTGCCGATGATATTCATCAGCGCCATATAGGCCAGCTTCAGGCCCCCGTTGTCCGCGGTATTTTCACCAAGCGTCAACCGGCCGTTCAGCTTGACTTCACCTTTATCGTCCTTCACGCTGACGAAATTCGAATACTCATTCGCAGTGCATGAGACGCGCTCCTCAAATTGCTTGCCATCCTCCGGCGTCCACCACTCTTTAAAGTTCCCCTCGGCATCGAACTTCCGCCCCTGGTCATCGAAGCCATGCGTCAGTTCGTGCCCGATCACGACTCCAATCCCGCCGTAGTTCACCGCATCATCCATTTGCTTGCCGTAAAACGGCGGCTGGAGAATGCCCGCGGGAAAGTTAATGTCATTCATCGAAGGCCGGTAGTAAGCATTCACCGTCGGCGGAGTCATCCCCCAGTCCTTGCGGTCGGTCGGCTTGTCGATTTTTGAGTAAACCCGGTGAACCTCGAACGCCGCCGCCCGCTCGGCATTGCCCGCGTAGTCGTCGCGCTTAATCGTCACGCTGCTGTAATCGCGCCACGCATCGGGATAGCCGATGTTATTGACGATCGCGTCGAGCTTCTCGTAAGCCTTCTTTTTCGTCGTGTCCGACATCCAGCTTAGTTGGCCGATGTCCTCGCGCATGGCGTTCTCAATGCCCTTCACCATCTTCAGCGTGCGCTCTTTTCCCTCCGCGCCGAATGTGCGATCGACATAAAGTTTGCCGAGCGCCATCCCGAGATCCTCATCCGTCGACTTCACGCATTTTTTCCAGCGCGGTTCAATCTCCTGCTGCCCCGACATATATTTGCCATTAAATTGAAAATTTTCGTCGACAAACGCCTTCGTCAGCTGAGGAGCGTAATCGTTGATTGTTTTCCAGCGCAGATAGGTCTTCCACTCGCCGAGCGGAACTTTATCGAGCTCCTGGTTCACCTGCTTGAAAAAGTCCGGGTTGCCCACATTCAGTGAAGTGAACTTGGGCGAGCCGTTATCGGCGAAATAGAGAGTCAGGTCGAAATTCGGCGCCGCCTCCGCGATTTCCCCCACCGTCATTTTATGATCGCGATTCTTAGGGTCGCGCCGCGCCGTCCGGTCCATCGAAGCCCGCGCCAGGCCAGTCTCCACCGCGAGAACCGTCTTGCCTTCGGCCTCGGCCACATCCGGCTTGTCGCCTGCGAGTTCGAACATCTTCTGCACGTGCTCCACATACTTCTGCCGAGTCTCCACCGACTTTGGATCATCTTTTATGTAGTAGTCGCGGTCCGGAAGCGTGAGGCCTCCTTGATCCAGAAAAGCGATAGTCTCCGCAGAATCGTGCAGGTCTGCGCCGGAATAAAACGCGAACAACGCCGGCGTACCATGTCTATGCATGTAGGCAAGCTCGCGAATCAGATCGGTATTCGTCTTAATGTCGTTAATCCTCTCCAGCTCCGGCATCAGCGGAGCAATGCCCTTTTTTTCGATCTCGCTCTCATCCATGCATGAACCGTAATAGTTCCCCACCATGGTCTCGATCTCCGAGTGCTTTCCCGGACCCTCAGCCTCGTTCAGTATGTCCCGCAAAATATAAAGATTGCGGTCGCCCAACTCGTCGAATCTTCCCCACCGCGACCTGTCTGGAGGAATGGGATTGTTCTTCCTCCACGTGCCGCAAGCATATTGATAAAAGTCGACGCATGGATCGACGCTTTTATCGATCGCGTTAATGTCGAAGGCAGGTATTTCCTTGGGAACTTCAGATGACGACTGAGGCTGAGCAAACGAAAGTACCGACATCAGCAGCAGGCACGAAAAACAGAAGACGCGAGTCATACTGGACCTCGAAATTGTGGAGTGTTCCCCGCCGTCGCTGGGCAGCGTCGGCAAATAGGCAACCAAACACCTTACTACAAACGCGATGTCGTTCGCCCGGCTGGCCGATCAATTCACGCGGAATCAGGCGCTTCCGGCCGATTTTCCGCGAAATAGAAACCGCCCTCAACGTCCCATCACTCTCGTCACTTGTCCGGCTGCCCCGTTCGCGCTGCAATAAAAAGTGGCAAACAAGCCTGGGAGCGACCTATGCGTGTATTCGGCTTTCTCGGCACAGTGGTCACGCTGGCCATTGGAATGTATCTTTATTCCTCGCAGATCAAGACTTTCGAGCCGTCGGCGGCTGCCGGTAATAAAGAAGACGCCACCACCATCGTCGGCGTAAAGAACGACCTCATCTCCATCGCCACCGCCGAGCGCGGATACCAGGCCAGCCAAGGCAAGTACGCCTCGCTCGAGGAACTGATTTCCGGCAACTACCTCACCATCAAGAGTGAGCGCCCTCCGTACATCTACAACATCGAAACTTCCGGCAACAGCTTCCGCGTCACTGCGACAAGAACCGCTAAAGGATCGCCCGCCCAACTCTGGATCGGCGATGACATGCAGGTGCAAGCTTCCGATTAACAATCGAATCTCAAACCGGATGGTCGATAAACCGTGAGCGGTCACCGGTGACCGCTCTAAAACGCCTTTGCCGAATCCAGCAAAATCGTAACCGGCCCCTCGTTCACGAGTTCGACCTGCATCGTTTCCTGAAAGCGACCAGTCTCGCACCGCAACCCAGCGCCACGAATCTTCTCGACAAAGTATTCGTAGAGCTCGCGCGCTTTCGGCGGAGCAGCCGCGCCATCGAATGATGGCCTCTTCCCCCGCCGCACATCCCCGTAAAGAGTAAATTGCGAAACGGCCAGCACTGCTCCTTCGATCTCATCGACGGCCACATTCATCTTGCCGCCCGCGTCCTCAAAAATACGCAAGCCAACGATCTTCTCGGCGAGATAATCCGCATCCGACCGCGCATCTCCCGTACCCACTCCCACCAAAACTAACAACCCGCGCCCGATTTCTCCCGTAACCTTGCCATTGACCGTAACTTTGGCCCGGCTCACGCGTTGGACGACGGCCCTCATGATGGCCCTAATCGTGGCACGATCTCAACAAAATGTTCAAGAACGTATGAAAAATACCTGATCTATGATCCCAACCGTTGCTTCTTCGCGCCAGTGCTCCTACAATCCCATATTCGCCGCACGATGCTCTTCCTCTGGAGTCTATACATGCGATTCACGCTCAGAAGAAAACTTGCGTTCGCCTGCGCCTGCGCCCTCTTGGCTTTGCCGTCCGCGTTTGCGCAATCTTCCGCTCCCCATCACGACGTCGTAATCAAGAACGCGACCGTAATGACCGTCACGCATGGCAACATCAAGAACGGTTCGGTCTACATAAAGGACGGCAAAATTGCGGCGGTCGGCGAAACCGTCAACGCTCCCGCTAGCGCCACAGTGATCGACGCGCAAGGCAAATACCTCACGCCCGGCATCGTCGACTGCCACTCGCACATCGCCCTCGACGACGACGTAAACGAAGCGACCAGCCCCGTCACGCCCCAGATGATCATGAAAGATGCCTTCGACTATCAGGACAAGGCTATCTATCGCGCGTTGGCCGGAGGCGTAACCACCAGCCTGCTCCTCCACGGATCGGCCAACATGATCGGTGGCCAGGCGGTAGTCATCAAGCATAAGTACGGGGCCACCCGCGACGAAATGCTTTTCCCCAACGCGCCCGGCTCCATCAAATTCGCCAGCGGAGAAAATCCCAAGCGCGTCTACGGAGACCGCGGTCAGCTTCCCTCTACCCGCATGGGCAACTTCGCAGTCCAGCGCGCCGCGCTCGTTGAAGCGCAGGACTACATGAAAGAGTGGGATAACTACAACGAAAAAGTAAAGCGCGGCGACAAAGATGCCACACCGCCCAGGCATGACCTCAAACTGGAAGCCCTCGCCGACGTTCTCCGCGGCAAACTCATGGTCCAAATCCACTGCTATCGCGCCGACGAGATGCTCACCGAGATGGCCATGGCGAAGGAATTCGGCTACAACCTGCGCGCCTTCCATCATGCTGTGGAAGCCTACAAAGTCGCCGATCAACTAGCCGCCAACAATGTTGCCATCGCCACCTGGGCCGACTGGTGGGGCTTCAAGCAGGAGTCCTGGGACGCGATCCCGTGGAACGCAGTAATTTCCATGCGCAAAGGCGTGCGAGTAGCCATCAAGAGCGACTCCGAAGACTACACCCGCCGTCTGAATCAGGAAGCCGCCAAAATTATGCGTTACGGCGGCGCCACCGAAGAAGAAGCCCTTAAGATGATCACGCTGAATCCCGCCTGGATCGTAGGCGTAGACGATCGCGTAGGCTCCATCGACGTCGGCAAAGACGCCGACCTCGTGATCTGGGACGGCTATCCGCTTTCCAGCACAGGCGTCCCGAACAAAGTTCTGATCGACGGCGACCTCTATTTCGACCGTTCGCTCCCAGGCCTCGGGACGACGCACTACAAGGAGGGCGAATAATGTATCCCTCAAAGACATCTGTCATCCTGAGCGCAGCGGTTGCGAAGCGAAGCGCAGCCGCCGCGGAGTCGAAGGACCCCATGTCCGCAGGTTGCTCATACAGGCACATAAAGGCATTCTCGAGCACTGCCGCTGCGTTTTTGGTTTTGTTTTTTGCGACGCTGACAGCGGCAACCGCCCAGGACCAGCCCATCGCTCTAAAGAACGCCAGGCTCCTGACCATCACCCACGGCACAATCGAAAATGGCACTCTGATAATGCAAGGCGGAAAGATCACCGCCGCAGGCACCAACGTTTCCATCCCCGCCAACGCTCAAGTCATCGACGCCACCGGCATGACCATCTACCCAGGCCTAATCGACTCCGAAACCCAACTCGGCCTGACCGAAATTTCCGCCGAAGCCATGACCAACGATCTCGTCGAACTAAGCGACGAGATCATGCCCCACATGCACGTCTACGACGCCTTCCACGCCGAGTCCGCGCTAATCCCGGTGGCGCGCCTTAACGGAATCACCAACGCGATAGTCGCGCCCGAAAGCGAGGACACGATCCCCGGCCAGGACTCCTTCATTCAACTCGCCGGTCGCGATGCCACCGAAATGCTCCTCATTCGCGACATCGCCATGCCGTTAAACTTTACCGGCGACCAGCGCCGCAACCGGGGCGGATTCGACAAACACAAATTCCCCTCGACTCGCATGGGTCTGATCGCGCAAATGCGCCAGGCTTTTCTCGACGCTCGTGACTATCAGGCAAAGTGGGCCGAATACGAGCGCAAGAAATCCGATTTCGCGGCCCCGAACGACCAGAACAAAAAAGCCGCCGTCAAGTCAGGCAAAGAAGATAAGAACACAAAGCTCCCGCCCATGGCCCCCAAGCGCGACCTGAAGCTCGAAGCGCTTCTGCCCTACCTCGACGGCAAAAAGACTATCGTCCTTGCGGCCGATACTCCCAGCGACCTTGAAACCGCCGTCACGCTAGCTAACGATTTCAAACTCAAGTTTGTTCTCAATCACATCAGCCACTCACAACCCGTGCTCGACTACGTGGCCAGTCTGAAAGTCCCTGTAATCGTCGGTCCAATCTACGAAGCCCCCAATGATGACGAGCGCTACGACGCCGTCTACAGTCTGCCCGCACAACTCTACAAACGAGGAGTGAAGATCGCATTCGCCTCTTATTCCGCGCACAACGTCCGCAATCTTCCCGACGCCGCCGGATTCGCCACCGCCTTCGGCCTGCCTTACGACGAAGCGATGAAGGCCATCACCATCAACCCCGCCGAAATCTGGGGCGTAGCCGACAAACTAGGTTCGCTCGACGTAGGCAAAACCGCAAACCTAGTAGTCGCCAACGGCGATCCGCTGGATATGAAGACGGATGTAAAGCAGGTCTACATCGAAGGAAAAGCCATCCCGATGACCAGCCGGCAAACGCGGCTGCGAGACGAGTATTCGAAATGACTGTCAGGATCGTGCATCTAACTGATTACATTGGGGATAATCAAACAACTTGGCGCGGTGTGATATCATCAAACTTTGGAGACAAGGATGCCTGAGGTATCGGAAGTAAACGACTACCTGCTGTCTTCGGACCAGGTAGACAACATTGTAATAACCTCGACGCGTGAAGGTCGGGGATGGGTGTTACAGGTTCTATTCCCAAAGCACACGTCTGAGGACGACAAAAGCAAAGTTCTGTCCTGGATAATGGATTACCGTTCCAACATTAGGCATTCGCATCCACTCTGGGATGTTTCATTCCGTTCTGGCAAGGATCGCTACCGTTTGCTGGTTACTCCAGAAGGTTGCGAAGCCGATATGAAGAGGACTGGAAGGAACAAAGCGAACTTGCTATTTGATGACGTTGTGCAGTCGTATGGCAGATAACGAGGGCAGCGAAGGAAAGGCCGTTGAAAGGCCAGACGCGTCCCCACCAACCTCTGCGCCTGTGTCGGAGGAGTCCGACGCAGAACAAATCCCGGGTGTCGTGTTGCCGCCCCTACCACCCACGGGTAAGGCCATCGAATTCAAGCAACAAATCAATGTTTATCAAATTCCTCAAAATGCCTGGGACCGGCTTAACCAGGAACAGACGCTTGAGCTGACGAAGATGATTTTAGAGCGAGCAGATGCCATTGACAAAAGGCATTTCGACTATGCGGTCGAAAAAGTTAGAAGTAGCGCGCGCGGAAAGAAGACGGCCATCATTACGGGATCTTTGATTACGATAGCTGGGTACGCCGTGTCGGCGACACTTGCTCTTTATGGACACGACACAGCCGCTATTGCCGTATCTCTTCCAATCACGACTATTCTCGCCCTCGTCGTCGGGAATCGCTTCCTCGGATAGCCTTCGCCACCATTCTGTGGGCCACTACTGCCAATTGGCTTTGCATACTTTCCCGATCCCTTTTAGACTATTCGTTTCGAGTTCATCGGATCAATTGAAGGGCATGCAGTCGTAAATCAGCAAACGCCGGCCTACACCAAGCCGCGCGACCCCAGACTCAGAAGCGAGGAAAACATGGCAGCAGTTGACGAAAAAGTGAAGCAGATCATCGTAGAGCAGTTGGGCGTGGACGAGGGCGAAGTTACGCCCAGTGCATCATTCGTAGACGACCTCGGCGCCGATTCGCTCGACACCGTAGAACTCGTCATGGCCTTCGAAGAGGCCTTCGACATCGAAATCCCCGACGAAGACGCCGAGAAGATTCGCACCGTCAACGACGCCGTCGACTACATCGGCAAGCACGCCAAGGCAGGCAAGTAATTTGGAGAGCAACCTCGCGAGTCCTCGGAGACGACGGGTCGTCATCACCGGCATCGGGCTGCTCTGCTCCGTCGGCAATACCACCGCCGAAGTCTGGCAAGCTCTGACGGCGGGCAAGAGCGGCGTCGGCCGCATCACCGCCTTCGATAGCTCCGCCTTTGCCTGCCAGATCGCCGCCGAGGTCCACAACTTCGACCCGCTGAATTTCATCGAGAAAAAAGAAGTCAAAAAAATGGGTCGCTTCATCCACTTCGCGATCGCCGCGGCGGATGAAGCCATGAAGATGTCGGGGCTGAGAGTCACGCCCGAAAATGCCGAGCGTGTCGGCGTTCACATCGGCTCCGGCATCGGCGGGTTCGACGTGATTGAGCGCGAGCATAAAGCGCTTCTCGAAGGTGGTCCGCGCAAAATATCCCCATTCTTCATTCCCGCTGCCATCGTCAACCTCGCCGCCGGCCACGTGTCGATGATGTTCGGAGCCAAGGGCCCGAATGAAGCGACGGCCACAGCCTGCACCACCAGCGCGCACTCCATCGGCGATTCCTACCGCATCATTCAGCACGAAGATGCCGACGTTATGATCGCCGGCGGCTCCGAAGCCGCCATCACTCCCATGGGCGTCGGCGGATTCGCCGCCATGCGCGCGCTCTCCACCCGCAACGACGACCCCGCTCGCGCCAGCCGTCCCTGGGAGAAAGACCGCGACGGATTCGTCATGGGCGAAGGCGCCGGCATTCTCATTCTCGAAGAATTGGAACACGCCCGCCGCCGCGATGCGACGATCCTCGCCGAAATTATTGGCTATGGCATGAGCGCGGACGCCTATCACATGACCCAGCCCGCGCCCGAACACGAAGGCGGTTATCGCGTAATGCGCAACGCGCTGCGCGATGCCAAACTGGAGCCGGAAGCCATCGGCTACTTGAATGCGCACGGCACCTCAACGCCAATCGGCGATACGCTAGAGGCCCATGCCATCCGAAATCTGTTTGGGAAAAAAGTTCCGGTCAGCTCGACCAAATCGATGACCGGCCACCTACTGGGCGGAGCAGGCGGTTTGGAGGCGGGCGTAACGGTGCTAGCCCTGCGCGATCAGATTCTTCCACCCACCATCAACCTGGAGAATCAAGATCCCGAAACCGACAACATGGACTTCGTCCCGAACCAGGCCCGCAAAGCGACCTTCGAGTACGCCATGTCAAACTCCTTCGGCTTCGGAGGAACCAACGGCGCGTTACTGTTTAAGCGGTGGAGCGAGTAAGGAAATTGCAGAGGTCAGATTTCAGATTGCAGACGTGAAAAACGTCACAATTTTATTGTGAGAGCAGTCACTGCAACCGTCATGCTCCAAAATCTAGCATCTCGTTTGTGAAGCGCGATACGAGATATTGAAGCAGCGCACCAAGGATTTCGCGTTGCGGATTCTCCGGCTCTATCGTTCCCTTCCTCGAACCGACGAGGCGCGCATCCTGGGAACCCAGCTTCTTCGTTCCAGCACATCCGTCGGGGCGAACTATCGAGCAGCCTGTCGCGGCAGATCGCGCGCGGAATTCATAGCCAAGTTGGGTGTCGTGCTCGAAAGAAGCAGACGAGACAGTCTTCTGGTTGGAACTCTTCGAGGAGGCAAATATTTTCCCAGGCTGAAAAACTTGCTGCCCTGGCGAAGGAAGCAAACGAACTGGTCTCAATTTTCGTCAGTTCTCTCCGCACTGCAAAAGGCGTCACATCTTAACGCGTCTCGTGAGAGGTCTTCACCTCTGCAATCTGACCTCTGACCTCTGCAATCTCTTTACTTCATCGCATCGATCATCACATAGAGCTGCGATGTGTCTTTCACTTCCACAAAAGGCTTGTCCGCGTGTTTGCTGCTGACGATCCAGATCGTGGGCGTATGGTCGATGTGCAGGCTCTCGCCGAGTTCCTTGTCGGCGTTCACGAGGGCAATCAGCTTCGGATCCTTATCCACCGCGAACGGCAAACTGAGCTTGTGCTCGGAAGCGAACTTCTCGGCGAACGCGTGCATAGCTGCCGGCCCCACGATTTCGCTCTGGTGCTCAAATACAGTGAGCCGGAACTGATTTCCGAGCTCTTTCGAGTGTGTGTCAAAGTATCGCGCGATCACGGCGGCGCCAAACGACCAGTTGTGCATCGGCAGCGGAAAATCGTGCTGCACCAGCGGGATCTTATAGGTTCGAGATGCCTGCTCCAGCAGCGGCGCCACGCGCCCGCACTGCGGACATTGCAGATCTTCGAAGACAACCAGAGCGGTAGGCGCACCCTTCGGAGGCCGCAGCGCATCGGGCACGCTCTCAGCTGAAACCGGCAACAGCACAGGCAGCGAAAGCGACAGGGCGAGAGCGATCACAGACAACAAAACAAAGCGCGGAAAACGTAGTTGAATTTTCATAATTTCACTGCAACCCACGAGCAGATCCCATCGAAGCAACGATATTCTATGTTAGCGAATTCAGCCGATTCGCGCACGTCTGAAAGTAATACAGCTGTCAACCGTCTAGTTTCTTTCCAGCCCGATTTCGCAAATTCTGCAATAATTCGCCCGAGAACAATTCCCTATGAAGCGTCTCTGCCGCTTATTTCTCTTCTGCTGCGTCGCCATGTCGCTTTCCCGCGCCCAGTCCAGTCCCGTCAGTTCCTCGGCGCCCCCCATAGCAACTCCTGCGGCATCTTCCACTGCCGCGCCAACCGAGCCTGCCCAAACGCCGATCCTCGAATATTCCCCGCCCCCTGCCCAATACGCCCGCGCCAAAGCCTACTCGCGCGCCCACTACACGCACTTCTTCATCAACACACTCTACGGCCTCCTCATCCTCCTTTTTATCCTGCGCTGGCGCATCGCGCCCAAATTCCGCGACCTCGCCGAGCGCGCTTCCTCGCGCCGTTTCGTGCAGCTCATCATCTTCGCGCCGCTCACGCTGCTCACCATCAACTTCCTTACCATCCCCTCCGACGTGTGGGATGAAGCCCTTCAGCGCGCCTACGGCCTTTCCGTCCAAACATGGCCCGCCTGGTTCACCGACTGGATGACCAACCTGATCATCATGCTGATCGTTGGCACCGTCCTCGTCTCCATCCTCTACGCCGTCATCCGACGCAGCCCGCGGCGCTGGTGGTTTTATTTCTGGCTGGCCTCGATCCCCGTGCTACTCATTATTTTCTTCATCCAGCCTATAGTGATCGACCCGCTCTTCTTTAAATTCACTCCCCTGGCCGACACGCAGCCCGCGCTCGTCGCCGGGATCGAGAAAGTCACGCATCGCGGCGGCATCGACATTCCCCGCGATCGCATGTTCCTCATGAACGCCAGCTCCAAGACAACCGAGACCAATGCCTACGTAACAGGGTTCGGGTCATCCAAGCGCGTCGTCATCTGGGACACCACCATCGCCAAGGCAACCATCCCCGAAGTACTCTTCGTCTTCGGGCACGAGATGGGCCACTACGTTCTCCTTCATATCCCAAAAGAGATGTCCATAATCGCGACCATCATTCTCGTCATGCTGTACCTCGGCTATCGGCTGGCAAATTGGATGCTCGCGCGCTGGGGATACCAGTGGGGCATTCGCGACATAAAAGATTGGGCCTCGCTGCCGGCGCTAATCTTTGTGATCAGTCTGTTGGCTTTCCTCGGGACTCCGGCATTCAACGCCGTGAGCCGCCACTTCGAGCACGAGGCCGACCGCTACGGCCTGGAAGTAATTCACGGAATTGTGCCGAACGCGAATCAGGTGGCCGCGCGCTATTTCGAAAAAAGCGGTGAGCTGAATCTCTCGGATCCAGATCCGAACTGGTTCATCAAGGCCTGGTTCTTCGACCATCCAACCCGGCCCGAGCGAGTCCACTTCGCAGCCACTTATGATCCGTGGGCGCAAGGCAAAGAGCCAGAATACGTGAAGTGAAAAGCGGCAATAAAGTAACGGAGAAAAAACGAACTAGGAGTAGCAGCGCGCCCGCCCCGTCTGGCTCCCTCGTCAACCTTGTCATCCTGAGCGAAGTGAGGCGAAGGCCGAACACAGTCGAAGGACTCCTTGTCATCGGAATGCGCAACCGGGCGCCGAAGGGAATTCCACCTGGCGCTTCCTCGCTCTAAAAAAGCGGTCAGGCGGCGCTACTGAAGATCCTTGTCCGGGTTCAAGTTATAAAAATAGTAGAACCGCAGGCCGAGGTTGCACTTCTCGTCGCGTATCGGCACGCCGCACTGCGACACATACTCCCGCGGCAACGGTGGAAACGGATCCGACGCCGTGACGCTTCCCCAGGCCGCGCGATCCAGCGCCACATCCCCCGAAGGCGTGCGCAAGATCATTCCGCTGACCGTGCCATTTTTCAAAATCGAGAACTCAATCGCCAGCTTCCCCTGCTTCAGGATCGGCGGATAAACCGACGGTGGCATCAGGTTGTACCAGTTCGCCTTCACCACCTGCACCACCCGCGTGAGATAGGGACCAAAATCCACGCCCATGGTATCCGTCAAAATCTCCGCCGGCGCGAGCGCCTTAAACCCGCCCCGATTCAGGCCTTGCCCGTAGTCGCCCGCCTCGCCTCCGCCACTGTAGCGCCCGCGATTCGCCGCCGCCGCCTTCGCGGCCTGCTCAATCGCCTGACCTGCCGTCATCGGTATGTTGAAATTCGGCTGTACCCTGGCTCCGCCCTGCGGAGGCGCCTGCAAGCGCGCCGACTGCTCGCTCTGCTGCGGTTCGAATCCCGCGCTCGGCGTCGGGTTATTCTGCGGTGTCTGCTGCGGCACATTCTGAGCCACCTGTGGCTGAGGCGGAGGCGTTGCTCCGGCGCCCGGCTGCGGCGCAATCGGTCCCGGCCGTCCCTGCCGCGATTGCAGGAGTTTTTTTAATTCTTCCCGATTGATCTGTGGAGCCTTGCTGGTCGCAATCCGATCCTTATCGGAAATAATTTTGGAATCCGGACGCCGCGTCGCCTTCTGCTCATCCGGCGGCAGCTCAAGAAAAGTAGCGTCTTTCGCGCGATCCGCATCCGCCCGCAGTTCGAGCGGTACCGTCCGGTGCGGCCACAACCCAACAATCCGGTCGCCGTTCCACAACAAGATCACCACCAGCAAGTGGAGGATTACCGACAGCCATGCCGCCTCCCGCTTGCGCGCCCGCGAAAGGTCGTCCTGCAACTGAATCAGAAGATGCGGAACGTCGTCCGGATTAAAGCCGCGGTAAGCAGATTCCCAATGTTCCGCTTCCGACAGTTCGCGATGTTCAAGCGGAGGCGGCACGGATGAGGAAGGTGCAGGATCCCGGGACGGAATTTGGGTGACTGGCATCAGGCAGCAACGAACTCAGGCACAAGCCCGCGACTATACCGTTAGAGCGGCGGACAACCCCCGAAGTTGCGTACACTGCTTCGTAAATTTACGTAAACGAGGGGAATTATGCCTTTATCCAATATTGTCGCATCTTTTTGGGCAAAAAAGTGAGTACCTGGGTAACGGCCAAAGAGGGCTCCAGAATAAAGACTGCGCTTCGGAGAATCAAGAATTGGCGGTGTGATAAGCTGTGCCCGAATCACAGGCCAAAATGGAAATTTTGGTTAAGAAGGGCTCAGCCATGAAGCGCAAAAGCAACCTCGCGATCGCAATCGTCACGACCGTGCTCGCCGTCTCGGTCGCCATGGCCGTTTACGCGCAGGGCCAGGACCAGGACAAGGACAAGGACAAGGATCAGAACAACGACAAGTACTCGCTAAAATCTCCAAGTGGAATCGCGTTCTCCGACTTCCGGGGATACGAGGACTGGCCGGCGGTCTCTTCCGCCCGGACCGACGAAGTGCTCAAGGTGATCGTCGCCAATCCGGCCATGATCAAGGCCTACAAGGCTGGCGTTCCCGGCAACGGCCAGTCTTTTCCGGAAGGTTCGATGATCGTGAAGCTCCAGTGGAAGCCGAAGAAGAGCACAGAGGCCCAGTTTGCCGTGGATGTGCCCGACGTCTTTCGCCAGGCCTTTGTCATGGAAAAGGACAGCAAGAGATTTCCTAAAACCGGCGGATGGGGATACGCGGTGTTCAACTACGATGCCGCATCGGACAAGTTCACGGCCGATCCCAAAAGCCTTTCAGATTGCGGAAACGCGTGCCATACGGCGGTGAAGGCGAAGGACTACATATTCCATCCGTACCAGAAGCGCTGAACCCATACGCTCCCCATCACGCACCCCGCTCGAACCAGTCCAAGATGACGATGACGAACGAAAAAGTAATCATGCTGATCGAAGCAACAATTCAGCCTCAGCGCCGCGCGGAGCTGGTTGAGGCCGCGCGCCAATACCTGCCGCTGGTGCGGGCGGAGCCGGGCGTGGAAGCGTTTTACATCGCGGCCCGAAAAGACGATCCCGATACATTTGTTTTCTACGAGGTTTACAAGTCACAAGCGGCGCAGGATTTCCATCTCCAGCAGGACTTCACCAAAAAATTCCTGGCGACGCTAAAGAGCGCTCAGGCCGGAGACCGGGTGCGGGCGAATCTTGTCGAGCTGGCGGCGGAAGGGCAGGGGCGATCGAATTAGGGGGATTTTCATTGCTGTGTAAATTAGCTATCTTGGGTCGGTGTGGAAAGTTTGAGAAGATACATCGTGACTGACTCACGCACGTAATCCGATTCGTCGCTCCCCACAACGCGCTTGAACACTTCCCTAACCCGACTCTCCTTCGGTGTACCTCGCGCAGCTTCGTACAATACGCGCGACGCGGAAACGCGCACGTCCTCATCGGGGTCGTGAGTCAGAATCTCGATCGATTCCTCAATGCCGTCACTCGCTCCGATTCCCCATGCGACGATCTCCAGGGCGCTTTGGCGAACGCGCCAGTCATCGTGCTTGAGAAGTCGATCCACATCAACCTTTGCCTCAATCAAATACTCCGAGCAAACTTCATCGATGCGGTCTTGCATCTCGTCCACTGGAAAGGTGGAGGTGTTCAATTCCCGCGCCCTATCTATTAGCCTCTGACGTGCAGGATCCATAGATGTGGATTCTCCGATAACTCAAACCCCAACCCTCCCGGCATGCCGCCCAATCTCGCCCAGAATCGCCAGCCCAAGCTCCAAGGCCCGCCGCCCATCCTCGAGCGAAACCACCGGCGCCGACCGCGAGCGCACCGAATCCAGGAACGCCTTGATCTCCGCCAGCAGCGGCTCCTCCGCCGCAACCGCCGGCTTCGACATCTGAATCTGCGGATTCACCGTAGGCTGGCCGTCGGCGGAAGGAGATCCCACCGAAAACACCAGCACATCCTGCCGCCCGTAATCGATCGAAATATACTGCCCGGGCTGAAAGAAACGCACTTTTCTCACGCGCTCAGTCGAGACCCGGCTGGCCGTAAAATTCGCCACGCACCCCGACTCGAACTCCACGCGCACATTCGCGATATCGACCTTGCCCGACAAAATCGGCAGCCCGACCGCGCGAATCTCCTTCACCGGCGACTTCACAAACGTCAGCACAATGTCGAGATCGTGGATCATCAGATCCAGCACCACATCCACATCGAGCGCCCGCGGAGAAAACACGCTCAGCCGGTGCACCTCAAAGAACATGGGACGATTGACCAGCGGCAAGGTAGCCCGCACCGCCGGATTAAACCGCTCCAGATGCCCAACCTGCAGCACGCGCTTGTGCGCAGCCGCCACGCGCGCCAGTTCGTCCGCCTCCGCGAGCGTAGCCGCTACCGGCTTTTCGATCAGCACATCGACGCCCGCTTCCATCAGCGTGCGCGCCACCTCCAGATGAAGCACCGTCGGCACCGCGACCGAAGCCGCCTGCACCTCGCTATGCGTGGTCAACATCTGCGCGATTGAGCCGAAGG
>JBAQJF010000252.1:0-3135 GCA_049300195.1 Terriglobales bacterium
TCACGCGGCTTGATTCAGTTCTGCACTGCCCATCCACAGCAGTTCCGCAACGTCTTCTTCGGGCCGGAGAACCGCAACGGCATCCGAGCTGGACAATACATCAACGACATTGGCACGCCGTTGTTCCAACGTTTCGTACAACTCTTTTTCGATGTTGCCAAGGATGAAGGATTGCCAAGTAGGGACGACTTAGTGGTAGCCCACACCTGGTGGTACACGATCTTCGGCCTCGCCATGCTCATGGTCATACAAGGGGTTGTGCCTGACTTGCCTGACCAGACTCTCGTGGTCGAGCAAACGATCGCGACGCTTTGGGCGGGCGTTCAGGTTGTTCCGCGATTGCCGAAGAGGGCGGTCTCTAAGCGATAACGTATGGATCTAAGAGAAAGCGATCCAGCCTCCGACCAAACTCCATCCGCCGCGTTTTCCAAGCTCTAGCATGCGGTAACCCTGATGACGTGGGACTGACCGCTCTGCTGGGTTTTTCGTCGAGCGATGCGTTGCTCATGCTGGGAACGGATTTTTTCCACCGTTTCGTGCCGAACGAGAGCGAATCAATGACCCTCCGTCATGACGGAATGCTCTTTTTCCGGGCCGCAATCTGCTTTCTAGATAGAGCCGCGTCATGTCACGAAACTCATCGGGAACGCTAGATGCGGGGCCGAAAGATGCCTGGTGCGTTGCCACTGCCTTCACGTTAAGCAGAACGACGAGAGCAATGTCTCCGGCGGACTTCTTCGAAAGGTTCGGAGTATGGATCGTTAGCGTCTCGGCGACGCGCTGTTGCAGCGCGCTCTTGAATTCCTCGCGTTTAACTGACCAGTCCTGACCCGCATCGAGAAGTTTCATAAAAGCGGGCCTGTTGAACAACCCGAAGATCAAACCCATGAGATCATCAGCCAGGGCCCGAATAGATAGCGCGTTAACGCCACCATCAAATCTATCGAACACGGCGTCGATGTTTTCGCGGGCGCTCACGACGATCGTGTCCGCAAGGCTTTCCTTGTTCGGAAAGAAGCGGTAAAGCGAGCCGATCTTTGTGCCCGAGCGGGCTGCGATTTCGGCCATCGTCGTGCCTTCGTAGCCCTTCTCATTAATGACGGCCGCCGCAGCCTCCAATATGGCGGCAACCCGCAGTTTGCCATTGGCCCGCTGGGGCCACTGAACGGCCCGAGCTTTTTTGGAGCTTGACTTATGCGAGTGTATGCTCAAATAATATCCTATGCGAGGCTATACTCAAATATTAGGTATTTGGGATGCCCGCGTCAACCCCGAAAGGAGCAAACCCAATGCAAGACAAACGCATCGCCCTGATCACCGGGGCCAATCAAGGAGTCGGACTTCAGGTCGCAAAGGAACTTGTGGCGAACGGCGTCACGGTACTGGTCGGGTCACGCAATTTTGACCGCGGCGAGGCCGCGGCAAAGGAAATTGGATCGGGCGCCATCGCGCTCCAGCTCAACGTGACGGATCGAGTTTCGATTGCGGAGGCGGCGGAGCGCATCCGCACGGAATTTGGCCGCCTCGACCTATTGGTTCAGAACGCGGCCATCTCGAATACCAGAAAGGGCAGCTTGTCCCTTCAGGAGTACGCCAAGGTAAGCCGCGCAAGCAACGCATCCCTCGATGAAGTACGCACCGTGTGGGAGACCAACGTCTTCGGCGTCCTCGCGGTTTACCAGGCGACGTTGCCGCTCCTCCGTGAATCGTCAGATGCCCGCATCGTCAATGTGTCGAGCGCCGTCGGCTCTCTGACGTCGAACGCGGACCCAGCCTACCCCTATCACCCGATGTTCGGCCCCGTCTACCCTGCGTCCAAGGCGGCTCTGAACGCAATCACGCTCGCCATGATGGTCGAACTGGAGTCAACCGGGATCAAGGTCAACCTAGTTTCCCCAGGTTTCACCAAGACAAACCTCAACGGATATGCCGGGACGCAGTCTGTCGAGGAAGGCTCCCGCGAGGTCGCGCGCGTTGCGCTGCTCGGCCCAGACGGCCCGAGCGGTACGTTCACGCGCTGGGAAAACTCAACCATCCCGTGGTGACGCAGTCTCGCGCATCAAGAATCTAACGACAGGCTAAAGCAAGGTTTAAAGGAGAGTCACATGCCTAATAAAATCTGGTTCAATACAGGAGCTTCACGGGGTTTTGGGCGCATTTGGGCCGATGCCTCAGTTGGGCGCGGCGACAAGGTAACGGCAACAGCGCGCACTGTGGCAAGCATCGCCGATCTCAAGGAAAATTCGGTGCAAACGTTCTGACGTTGGAACCGGCCGTCATTCGGACGGACGGCACGGTGGAGTGGTATCGCAACGGAATACAGCTCACCGCTGCCGAGGTTGAAAAGAAGCTCGCGGAGATTGGCGATGCTTTATAACCGGCCTCGATCACAGATGACGGCTTTACGCGCCAGGCCGCCCAAAACGGCGCCTCAGCGTCCGCGCGATTAGTCGAGCAATCGGCCTGCGTCAGGGAACAACGTCTCGCCCCGCTACGCCTGTTTTTCATCTGCGTTCTTGCTCCTTATTCCGCTGCGCTTCATACTTCCCCTCGCGGGAAGGACCTTCCGGGATCTAACGCGTCGCCGTGGCTCAAACCTGGTTCATGCCTCCGTCGACGGCAAGCTCGATTCCCGTGATATAGCTTGAGTCATCCGATGCCAAGAAAACCATGGCTTTGGCGACTTCATCCGGCGTGCCGACACGCCCCAGAGGGATGCTGGCGGACACCTGCCGCGAAAACTGAACGACCTGCTCGGCGCTCATGCCGAGGCTGGTGTTATAACCCTCTGTTGGCACGACGCCGGGGCTGATGGCGTTCACACGGATTTTACGCGCCTTGAGGTCGGTGGCCAGCCGCGAGCGAAGGACCGGATAGCGGCTTTGCTGGCGGCGTAGACGCTGAAGGCGTCCGTGCCTTTCGAGGCGGCAGACGAAGCCGTCAGGATGATAGACCCGCCGTCTTTCATCAGCGGCAGGGCCTTCTGCACTGTGAAAAGCGTCCCTTTGACGTTGCCGTCGAAAGTCTTGTCAAAATGCTCTTCCGTTATGGCGCTGAGCGGCGCGAAGCTCCCTCCCCCGGCATTGGCGACCAGGATATCAATGTGCCCTTTCTCTTTTTTAACCTGTCCATACA
>JBAQJF010000253.1:0-3776 GCA_049300195.1 Terriglobales bacterium
GCTGGCGCCCGGCTCGACCTTCAAGATCATCATGGCGGTGGCCGGTTTGCAGGAAGGCATCGCGCAGACCATGCACGTGAACTGCAATGGCGGCGGCGTGTTCTATGGGCGCTACTTCAAATGCTGGATTGCGGCCAGGCACCAGACCCACGGATTGGTGGATATTCGCAAGGGAATCTATCAGAGCTGTGACGTGTTCTTCTACACGCTGGCCGAAAAACTGGGGATTGATCGCATTGCGAAGTACGCCACCGCCCTAGGCCTTGGACAGAAGACGGGCATTGATTTGCCTCAAGAAGTGAGCGGTGTCATGCCTTCGGAAGAGTGGAAGATCAGGAACTTCAAGCAAAAGTGGTACGCCGGAGAAACCATCTCCGTCGGTATTGGACAAGGAGCGGTAGCCACGACGCCGATTCAGATGGCCCGAGCCATCGGCGGCATTGCCACAGGCGGAGTATTGCACCGTCCACACGTGATCGATCCAACCGATCTGCCGCCCGGCGTTATACCTGCCGCAACGAGCGCGGATGATGTCCGCATTCCTCTTGATCCGAAGAATTGGGAGATCATTACGGATGCAATGGCCGATGTGGTAAGCCCGGTTGGGACGGCGGCAGCCTCGCAGGTGAAGGGCATCGATATTGCAGGCAAAACTGGGAGTGCGCAGACGATCAGCAATATGCTGAAGGCGAAACTGGGAGCACTGGGCAAGACATCGAAATTTAAAGATAACGGATGGTTTGTCGGAGTGGAGCCTCGGCGCAATCCGGAGATTGTGGTTTGTGCCCTGCTTGAAGAAGGGGAACACGGATCGCTGGCTGCGCGCGTTGCTACGCAAGTTATCAAGGCTTACGTCGATAAAGAACGGCGTCAACCCACCAAGGTTGCGCACTCCGATACTAAGGTCGACATTGGGGCGGTGTGGAGTGATCCCTCAGCGGGCGACGGCGATGGCGACGGCGATCATTTGCAGGCCGGGCACATGCTGATTGATCTCGCGCGCAGGAAAGCTCCGCTGGCAGTAGCGGCACCGGGCTTGCGGTAAAGCCGGCGGCGAATTCGTCAGCTGAAATTTTCATCTTTTGCTCCCATCCTTTCCGGTCTTCATTCCGAATTCGCCGGAAGTTCTCCACTAATCACCTGTACGTCCCTAAGTCCCTGTACCACCGAGACTTCACCCCACTTGTTTCATGACCTACGTAACCTTTGCACGGTGTATACCGGGGTGTAATCTCGGGCCTGAAATGGTGCATTTTGCCGTCTGCAAGGTGCAGTTGTGAGTTGGAAGGAAGGTTGGGCAAACGGTGTCGGACTCGGGTAAACAATCCGTGGTTGAAGCCAGCAAGAACGCAAAGGGCTATACCGCCGTGCAGGGTGCGGCGCGTTTTCCGATCAAGCTGCCGGTGGCGTTGAAGGCGGCGGCCGGAGGCGGCGAGAAAGCGATCGAGACGGAAAACATTTCCGCTAACGGCGTGCTGTTTCGCATGGATGCCGATGTGCCGGTGGGATCGGCGGTGGATTTTACGATTTCTCTTCCGGCCGACGTAGTAGGCGGAGAGGCCGACGTGCGGGTGGATTGCCGCGGACGGGTGGTGCGCAGCTTTGAAGAAGATGGCGGCCGGCGCGGGGTTGGCGTCGTGATCGACGAGTACAGATTCGAGCGCGCGTAGAAGCGCGCGGAGAGTTTTACGGGACGTTTTGCAGGGAAGTTTTGGAAGGAAGTTCCGCAGCAAAGAGCGGCCGAAAAGAAGCTGGAAGTGGACAGGGGATTCGAGGACGGATGGCGACTACTGCGATGACCGTTGCGCCGGGCGAAGGCATTCTGCCTGAGGACAGCAAAGGCACGATCCGACTGATTCTGGCGGATACGCAAGCTATTTTCCGCGCCGGGCTGCGCAAGATTTTTGCGCTGGAAGACGATATTCGCGTCGTGGGCCAGACGGAAAGCCTGGCGCAAACACTGTCAGCCCTGGAAAAATTCACCGCCGACATTCTGATCTTTGAGGCGGCTTTGACCACGAACCCGCCTGACACGGTTTCCGAGATTCTGCGGCAAAGCGCTAACTGCCGTTTGGTGGTCGTGCTCCAGGAGCCCGACCAGGAGATGACGCTGGAGTTGTTCCGGCGCGGGGCGCACGCTGTAGTTTCGCGCGAAGTCGAGCCGGACATGCTGGTGGAGTGCCTGCGCAAAGTATCGGAAGGCGAGCCCTGGCTGGAACCGCGCGCGGTCGGCTGGGTGCTGGAGGCTTATCGGACGCAGGCCATTCGTCCCGCTGGAGCGCGGTCCAAGGTTCAGCTTACGCCCAAGGAATCGCTCATCGTTTCCTGTGTGACGCAGGGCATGAAGAACAAGGAAATCGCCTTGCGCGTCGGCACGACCGAGCAGGTGGTAAAAAATTATCTGCGCAAGGTCTACGACAAGCTGGGCGTGGCCGATCGGCTTGAACTGGCGCTTTACTGTTTGAATCACCGGGTTGCGCATAAGGAATCCGGCGCGGCTCAGAAACCAGGCGACAACGGCGCCCCAACCGCCGTGCCGGCCAACAGCTCCGCTCCGCAAGTTCCGGAAATGACATCCCCTCAAGCCGCAGCCGCGGCCGCCTCCGGATCGCGGCCATAATTCTTCGCTTCTAGTACAATCTTGGGTCGCAACCAATCTCTTGCCTGAGTGCGTCTGTCTGCGAGTGCGAGGCGAACTGAACGGTTCCGGCGATTGCCCGTAAAATTTCATCAATCAGGTTTCCGCGAATCGAGCGTGGGAGCTTCGGAGGTCAGACCATGAAAGGCGACTCCAAGATTATTGCGATTTTGAATGAAGTGCTGAAGGCGGAGCTGACGGCCATCAACCAGTATTTTCTGCATGCCGAGATGTGCGAGAACTGGGGATATCAGAGAATGGCAAAGCACACCCGCAAGGAATCGATCGAGGAAATGCAGCACGCCGAAATTCTGATGGAGCGCATTCTCTATCTCGACGGCACGCCCAACATGTCCGACTATTTCAAGATCAACATCGGGCAGAACCTGAAGCAACAGCTGCAAAACGATCTCGATCTCGAATACAACGCCGTGAAGCGCCTGAACGATGGGATTAAGCAATGCGTGGCGACCGGAGACAACGGCTCCCGCGAACTGCTGGAAAAGATTCTGGTCGACGAAGAGCACCACATCGACTGGCTGGAAGGCCAGCTTTACATGATCAAAGAGATGACCTACGAGAATTACCTGGCGCAGCAATTGGGTGAAGGGGAAGAGAAGTAGCTAGTTCCGTCAAATCCGTCTACTGTTAAAATCAAGCATGCCGCCTGCGCGCGGCGCCGGAGAGATGGCCGAGTGGCTGAAGGCGCACGCTTGGAAAGCGTGTTTAGGGGAAACTCTAACGTGGGTTCGAATCCCACTCTCTCCGCCATTACCTTTGTTATCTTGTAGTTGCGAGTCGGTGATACCTACACTGATACCAGAATCAGGAAGGATCACCGATGGCCAACCGGGAAGTCAATCTCACCAAGAGGGTCCAAACCCCGCAAGGGATGCGGTATTGCCGCGTTGTGCTCTCCGCGAATGGCCGCGTTAAGCCTGACTTCGTTATCGTCGACGGCAAACAGGAACCTCACAAAGAAGGCGCGTATTACCTTGAATGGCGCGAGAGAGCGAAGCGCGTGCGCCTCTCTGTTGGCAAGGACCCAGCCGACGCCAGCGCCCGGCGCCAGCGCAAGGAAGCGGAGTTGAACGCGGTAAACAATGGTGTCTCTGTCGTGCATGATGGCCCGAATGGG
>JBAQJF010000254.1:0-2191 GCA_049300195.1 Terriglobales bacterium
TAATGGGAAACGGTTTGGCCGACCATGTCCATAGAGTTTTGCAGCGCCGTCTGGGCCGCACTTATGCGCGAACGTGAGAATGTTAGAGCGTCGCGGAGGCAGGGTCAACCAGGAAGAGGGATCGCTAATGGCTCCTTAAATGTCCATCGGGGCCAGAGCTGCGCCCGAGGCTAGGAGTAGGAGGGAGTGCGCAGAACGATGAAAGTGTAAATGAGTGAAATCGCTGTTAACAACAGTTACGATTTGGTGATCCTCCTACTGTATCCTCTCAACCAGCATCTTCAGTGTTTTGCGGAGCTATTCTGTTTAACGATCACACAGTTGCGCTCGCGGGAATATTAGTAATGCCTGCGTTATTGTCGCTGCTGCCATTGCTGCTGGCTCGACAGTCCGATGGTAGCTATGACGCAGCGAAATGGACGCGTTACGTCGGGTTGTTTCGTGTTGTGCCGATTCTAACGGTTGCCACGTGGTGGTCTTTTTGCGACATCTTTCCAGAGTCGCTTTCTCTCATGACCTTGCGGCAATTCCTTCCAAGATCCGTCTATTTCTTGCTCGCTCCGACAGTGAGCATCGCCGTCGCTCGTGTGATCGTGTATGGGAGTGGTAGGGAGGTTCTCAATCAACGTTGGACGAATGTCGATATTTTGCGTCTGACAACTTGGAGCACCATGGGTAGGACGGTACCACTGCTGATGGTTGCCATCGGGATTGACGCTCTACCGTTTCGAGCACTTGATGGATTGTCTTACCTCGCGGGCGCGGCAGTTGTCGCACTACTTGCGACGGTGCGTCTTAATTCGGCGGAGGGATTTGACGCTCGACCAGTCAACTCTGGTGAACTCCACAAACGCGCCTTCGTGATCGCTAAAAGAATGGGCGTCCGGCTGCGCCGTGTTTGCGTTGTTCCGAGTGGGAAAGGCCACTTAACCAATGCTTTTGGCAGTCTGTCCCGCAGTATTGGCGTGAGTGACGATTACGGCAAGTGGCTGAAAGGTAGCCAACTCGATTTTGTAGTCGGGCACGAACTCGCGCATATCCAGCAAAAGCATTTGCAGAAAAAGATGGCCGTTTTAGTCATTCTTTTTTCTCTCGTATCGGCCATAGGGATCGGATTGCCACATTTCCCATCAGCGGTGCGAGCGTTGTTTCCGTTTGTGGCGGTTTTCGTGCCTCTTCTGGTCTTCTATGGTCTCTCACGTCGGTTCGAATACGCAGCGGATTGCGCGGGGGTCGAGGTTGCGAACGATCCTAGCGCATCCATTCAGGCGCTTGCAGGCCTCTACCGTCGCACTCAAGAATCACCTGAGCGTAGCCGATTTGCAGAGTTATTCGCGACGCATCCGGCCTTATCGCGCAGGGTGGAGACAATCGCACGTTCCCATCAGCTTACTTCTGAACGGATGTCGCACCTCGTTCGGCATGTTTTCTGACGATTGACGTTGAAAGCGATAACTGTTGAAAAATCGCAATAGCGCTCATTGACACGGTTGCGCGGAGGGCTGAGGTTTTGCCGGCGATCACTTCCGCCGCGTCTTAGCCCCGCGCGTTGCCGAGGCTCGCTTCGCCTTCACCCCACTCGTCCGCCCGGTCTTCGCGTTCTTCTCCACCCGCAACTTCCAGGCTCCTCGCAGCGCGCCAGTCAAGACATCTTCGCTCGCCTTCGCCAGGCGAATATGGGTCGCCCCCATTCGGCCCCAGCCGCCGTGAACGGGAAGAAAAACCTCCGGCATTTCCTCGACGAATGCGGATTGCTGCTCCGCGTTGAGCATCAGATTGCCATAGCCGAGCTTGGCCGAGGCGAGCGTGGCGAAAATGCGTCCGCCTATTCGGAAGTCGGCTGCGCCCATGTGCGAGCCTTCTTCGGCGCCTTCCATCGTGAGAGCGATGCGGCGGAAATCGTCAACTGTCATAGCATTCTTCCTGGAAACAAAATATCCTACACCCCGCTCTGTCATGAAGCCGATCGAGACCATGAAGCAGATCGAGACCAAGAAGCTGACCGAGACCGTCTCGCTCCGCATCGCTGTCTATCTCGGCTGCGCCTCCCTCCTGCTCGCCCTGATCGCCTTCAACTTCGTCGACATCGACATCTGGCACCAGATGAATCTGATCCGCGCCAGCATCGCCGCCGGCCATCTCCTCACCGACGACCCATTCGCCTATACGACGACCATCCATCCCATGATCG
>JBAQJF010000255.1:0-9340 GCA_049300195.1 Terriglobales bacterium
CTAAGTGGTAAACTCCCACGAGTTAGGACAGAGAGTACTGCGGAAAAATCCGGGGACAAACGACACGTTTAACCTTTGCTTCTGGCTAAACAATGTCCCGTTTGTCCCCGCTTTGTTCCTACCCCGGATTTCAGCCGCCGCAGCGCTGACTTACGCCGCGCGCTGCATATTCTTCATCCGCTTTTCCATCTCCTGCGCCGAGACGTCTTCCTTGTGGGTCGCGATGCCCCAGAGATGTCCGAAGGGATCGCGCAGGAAACCGGAACGGTCACCGTAGAATTGATCCTCGACCGGCTTCAGGATCTTGGCGCCGTTTGCGACTGCCTTATCGACTGTCTTGTCGGCATCGGGAAGATAGACGTAGAGGCTGACCGGCGAGGCGCCGATCGACTCCGCGCTGCGGTTGCCTAGAGAGGTGTTTTCGTCGGCCAGCATGATGATGGAATCGCCGATGCGCAGTTCGGCGTGGCCGACTTTGCCGTCGGGACCATCCATACGCATCAGTTCGGTCGCTCCGAAAACGTTCTTGTAGTAGTCAATGGCCTTGGCTGCGTTCTTGACGATTAGATATGGCGTAACGGAGTTGCGCCCTTCGGGAATGTAGTTGACGTTCTTGCTCATGATTTTCTCCTTCAGAAGAGATGGTTTGAAGGTTGAGGTTTTGACGCGCAACCGGACCCGCGGTCCGCTGTGCTCTGTGTGTTTTCTCTATAGCAGCACAAAGGCCGGGGGAAGTCCATACGGTGTTCTGTGGGGTTCAATTTGCCGGAGCGTCTTGAAAGCGTTACGCACCGCGCGACTCCCGCGGACCGGCGCTCAGGGCTTGGGCAGTACGGCCAGTGCCGCCCGGTTAACGGTTGAGGGGTCGTCGCGCAGCTTGATGTAGAGCAGCGTGCCGTTGGGCCGGGGAACGCTTAATGTGGAGTCGACGAAATCGACTGGAACTGCAATGCTGTGGGTGAACTGCGAATCCGAGGCAACGGAATCGATCAGGAAGAGATTTTGGCCGATCAAGCTGCAAGGTTTGTCGGGACTGTCAGGGCAGCGCACTTCTTTCAAGGACGGAATGCGCACCAGCTTCGCCAGCGGCTGCCAGTCGCCGCGCTCTCCGTTCTCCGCCACCGCGCGCACCCGCAGGGGCCCAAATACCGATGGACCAAAAGACTTCAACGGCTGCAGTGTTCCCAGCACGGTGTGCGCGTCTTCGAGGACCAGGGTTCCATCCGCCAGACTTAGAAGAACGTGGGCTGAGCCATCGTCGGTGGCTACTTCGATCTTCTCGTCTCGCGGAAAAGCTGCGGGCATTTCCGTTTTCAAGAAGAAAGATATTTGTCCTTCCTGGGGAAGGTCGTCCGCGTTGCCGAGGCGAATATCCAGGGGAATTGGACCGGCCTGCACGCTTTTATTCAGGAGCGTCACCCGCGGTCGCGGCGGTTCAATGACCGTTTCCAAATCGAGCACGCGCCCGTCCTTGAGGGAAACATGCGCCACCAGTTTCTTGTCCGATGGCAAGGCGGTAGCGGCAGCCGGGCTCAAGGCTGACATTTGCAGTTCGTCTTTGCCGTCGGCTCGGGATCTTGCGGCCGGGTCAAAGTGGATACCGTCCAACTCCAGGCCGGACACTTCGTCCAATCGGGTGCCCGTCAGCACGCCTTGCCGATCGCCGGCGCTGAAGGCGAAGCGGTCGAGGTGCGCGGCTTCGGAATACGTCCGCATGGGAATTTCATCGGGCTTGCTCAATCCGGATTGCGCGACGAGCGTGAGCACCGGCCCGGCTGACTCTTCTTTCAGCGGCACCTCGACTTCGAGTTGATTTGCCTTCAAGAGCTTCCAGGTCGCTTTCAGGGGCTTACCATGTTGATCTTTGATCGTGACCTGATCCACACAGGGAGCGTTGTCCGATTCCAGGTGGAATGTATCCTGGCGGCCCACGATCAGGGCGCTGGCATCTTCCGAAGTGAGGACCCACTTCGCCGGACGCGCATTTTGCAGATGGAATGTGGGCCCGTCAAACTTTCTAAATCCCCAGTATCCGTGCAGAGTTCCCGTGACTCCGGCATCGAGATCGCCAGGGTGCAGGGCATGGGTGTCGATTACGAAACCGCCGCGCGCGGCGTCCGCGGTTACCGGCAAGTCGATGGTCAGTCCCGCTTTGGTTTCAACGTGCAACACGATGTCGTGCGCATAGTCAGTCGAAAACACAAGCGGCGCTCCCTCCGCCGGCAGAACCAGCCCTGACTGCTGAAGGCAGAAGACCTGCTTGGGTTCGACTGCGCGGAGCGGCGGCAACTGCGCGGCTTCGACCGCGGGTAAGCCTGTCACCAATACTGACATGGGTTTATGAAACGAGGGTGGATTATTCAGCTTGAGATTCAACTCGTCGTGCTTCGGCAAGGCCAGCGCTGGGATGTACTGATAGGACGCCGTGTGAAAGTTCGACAGCATGCGAGCTACGTCGACCACCGCGCCCACGTAGGGACTGTAAGCGCCTCCTCCAGCCATCTTCGTGGAACTGATCGCTCCGACCAGGTCGGGACCGGCGCCCGATGTCAGCGCGGCCACCATCGACTGACTGTGCCCGTCATCGAGCACCAGTTGATCGGTGTTTTTCATGAGGCATGGAGCCTGCTCTTGCGTAGGCTTGTCGAAGCATTTTTCGTCCAGCTTAATCATCAGGCTGCGCGCCAGAATCACGGAACGTTCGTGAAGCGCCTTCGGGTCGGCGTCGGATGCTTCCTTGATGCCGGCGAGATATGCATCCAGTCGCGAGCGGTCGAGTGCGGCCTGGTTTAGATCCTGTGAGGCGCGGACAAAAGCTCCGGGCTTGCCGCGGACCGCCGAGCGCAGGGTTCCGAAATCCCCGCCGGTTTCCGGCGCCAAAAACAGCAGAACCTGTTCCGCCTCTTCGGGAACGGTCACCACAATTCCTTCTTTTCGGACCTGCTTGTTCCAGGTTTCCGCTTTCACGAACCACTGTTCCGGTGGCGGGTTGGTCGATCCCCGGAGAAACGATGCAATCAGCAAGTAATGCACCGACTGGCTCGCCGGAATTTCCGGATGTAGCCAGAGCCGGTCGCCCGCCTGAAGGTTTGGCACCTGCGCGATGGGCAGCGTTTTACCCGCGCGTGTTACTTTGACCGCGATCCTCGGGCCGGGCAGGTCAAAAGCATTGTCGGCCAGAGCGCAGCTTGCGAGCAAAAGAAGGCTCGGAAGCAGACGCAAGCCGCACCACCGTAAAAGGGATCCCGAGACCGATTCTTTTGAAGCGCTGCGCAGACAACCTATTGAAAACATGGGCATTTATTCACCTGGAAAATCCGGGAAAATCCGGAGGCAGACGGAACGTTCCCAGGTTCTTCGGAGATTTGGCGACAACCTGCAAATATTATAGGACAGGGAATCGTCAATCGTGATCGGACGTCCACGCAAGGTACATACGCGGTCGGCCCGCGCCGCAGACCAGATCTCTTGGGTCAGTCTTGGCCGCTGGAAGTGGAAATACTGTGCTATATGCTTTCTTCCGAAGACACCATTGCCGGCGGATGCGTATGCTTGCGTCAACTCGGATTCCCGTTGCCGCGCGAAGTTGGCGGAAGGGATCTGGAACTGGGAAAAGCGAGGAGTCTTGCCACGCAGACGGGACTGAGTCATGCCTGAACTGCCCGACATAGTCGTCTACATCGAGGCGCTGGAGAAGCGCATTCTTGGGAAGCGCCTGGAGCGCGTGCGCATTGCCAGCCCGTTTCTGTTGCGCACGGCGACTCCGCCGCTGGCGAGCACCGAGGGACAAACCGTCGCGAGATTGCGCCGCATCGGCAAGCGCATTTGTATCGGACTCGAGAATGACGTTTGGCTGGTGCTGCACCTGATGATTGCCGGGCGTCTGCACTGGAAGAAGCGGAACGCGAAACTTTCTCCACCGCGGGGACTGGCGGCGTTTGATTTTGAGAATGGCACTCTGCTGTGGACGGAGGCGGGCTCGAAGAAGCGCGCTTCGCTGCACGTGGTGGCAGGCGAAGCTGGCCTGGCCGCGCTCGATCCGGGAGGGATCGAGGTTATGGATGCGGACTTCGATCAGTTCGCGGCGGCGCTTACTTCGGCAAATCATACGTTGAAGCGCGCGCTGACCGACCCGCGGTTGTTTAGCGGGATTGGGAATGCGTACTCGGATGAGATTCTGTTTGAGGCGCGATTGTCGCCGCTTGCTCTTACGCAAAAATTGAAACGCGAAGAGATCGAGCGGCTGTTCGCGGCCACGCGCAGGAGCCTGGTCGAGTGGACTGAGCGTTTGCGGCGGGAAGCGGGCGATGAGTTTCCGGAGAAGGTCACGGCGTTTCGCGAGGGTATGGCGGCGCATGGGCGATACAAAGAAGCGTGTCCGCGATGCGGGGCAAAGATTCAGCGGATTCGGTATGCGGCGAATGAGACTAATTACTGTCCGAATTGCCAGACTGGAGGAAGGCTGCTGGCGGATCGGTCGCTTTCGAGATTGCTGCGGGAGGATTGGCCGAAGACGCCGGAGGATTTGGAGATGCTGACGCGGGAGCGGAAGTAGTCGCCAGTGGTGGCATCGGATACCCTCCGAGTGAGGCAGGTTCTAGCGTTAAGTAAGTCCCTCATTGGACACGGAAACAAATCATGCTAAACTCTGCGGTCTTAGGGGAGTGAGCCTATGTCTGCGAGTCTTCGCGGGTTTTTCGGGATTGTTACTTGTTTGTGTGGTCTAACCATTTCTGCTTGTGCTGGGGTTGCGACAACTTATCTCTACTTGAATAGTCAACCCGGCGATTATGTTGGGGGTGGAGTTACGCAGACGTTCACGACCGCCGACGGTACGTTCTCGGTGCAGAACTCGAAGAGCACGGTGGCGGTGAGTTTCAACGGCAGCCAGTTCTGGGATTTGAACTTTGGTTCACCGGAGAACAAGAATTTCAAGAAGGGACAGTACGTGAACGCGCAGCGAAGCGAGTTCCGTGGGCCCCTGAACGCGGGCATTGATGTATCCGGAGACGGACGGGGATGCAATACCGATACCGGCCAGTTTCTGGTATCTGATTTTGCGCTCGCTCCGGATGGGACAGTGGCACGACTCGCGATTGATTTCGAGCAGCATTGCGAGGGCGCCGCACCAGCGCTCTATGGCTCCCTGCGCTATAACTCGAAGGTAAGCCAAATATCGAGGCTGGGAGTCGGCGGCGCTTACACGCTGAAAGGCAACGCTCAAACGAGTGACAGCGTCATCCCGGTCGCGCTCTCCATACCCAGCACGAATGACGTGACGGTCCAGTATGTGACGTCGGATGGTACGGCCAAACAGGGAGTCGACTATGTATCAACTACTGGCACTCTGACCTTTCCGGCGGGAGTGACTTCCGAAGTCATCGATGTTCCGATCATCGGTGACCGTGTGGCGAGGGGGAACAAGACATTCAAGATCACGCTGCAATCGCCCAGCCAAGCACTGATCGGGGCTTCCCATGCCTCGATTCTGATTCGAGATCCCAACATTAAACAGACTGTGCTAGCGATGAGCAGCCAGCCGGGAGATTACATCGGACTTGGGCAGCAGTATCTGATCACGCAGTCGGACGCGGTTTTCTCGCCGTACACGAATGCCAACGTAGTAACGATTTCTGAACAAAACGGCGATTATTGGGAAACGGACTTCGCCGGCCCGAGTTTATCTCCGCTAACACCCGGCGAATACCTGAACGCGCAGCGTTATCCTTTTCAGCCGTCGGGAGTTCCTGGACTGAGCGTGAACGGAGACTTCCGGGGCTGCAACACGCTTACGGGCAATTTCGATGTGCTCAAGGCGGCTTATGGCGGACCTACCGGAGTCAAGGCTTTCGCGGTCAACTTTGAACAACACTGCGAAGGCGCTGGTCCCGCACTTTTCGGCTGGGTGCGAATTCACTCGTTGCTTGAGCAAATGTCGGTGACGGAAGCGGATATTCAAGGATCATCCGCGGTATTCACGGTGACTCTGAATCCGTCACTCGCGGAAACCGTCTCGGTGACCTTCTCGACAGCCGATGGAACCGCGGTCGCGGGGGTGGATTATGTGTCAACGACTCAAACTGTGAGCTTCTCTCCGGGCATGACGGAGCAGACTGTTTCGGTGCCATTGCTGACTTCGGGCAACTCCCCCAAGAAGACTTTCTACGGGCAGCTTTCGGCATCGAATGGAGCGGCGGTGTGGGTGAGCCAGGGGTCGGCGTCGTTCTGATAGGCGCAACAATCGCACACAACGCCGATTGTGTGGGGCGCCCTCCTCTGTAGAGTGTTACAACGTCACTTCTTCACCACTCCAATTCCCAATTCCCGCAACTGACTATCGGCCACTGGCGTGGGGGCCTCCATCATCAGGTCTTTGGCGGCGGCGGTTTTTGGGAATGGAATTACTTCGCGCAGACTTTCGGCGCCTGCGAGGATCATTACGATTCGGTCCAAGCCTAGAGCAATGCCTCCGTGCGGGGGCGTGCCGTATTCGAGCGCTTCCAGGAAAAAGCCGAAGCGGCTCCTGGCTTCTTGTTCTGTCATGCCTAGCGCGCGGAAGATTCGGCTTTGAATGTCCTGCCTGTGGATACGGATTGAGCCTGAGCCTAGCTCGGTGCCGTTTAGCACGACGTCATAGGCTCTCGCTCGCACCATCGCGGGATCGCTTTCAAGCTTGTCCATGTCTTCTTCGTGCGGCGAAGTGAAAGGATGGTGGGCGGCCATCCAGCGCTTGTCGCCCTCGTCGTATTCGAACATCGGGAAGTTTGTTACCCAGAGGAAACGGTAGTCTTTGGCGGGGTCCCCGGTCTTTTTGAAGATGCCGTGGCGGTCAGCGTATTTTTGCGCTAACGCTACGCGCAGCAGACCGGCGGAGGCGTAGATCTGCACTTCGGCCGGGGCTACTTTGCGCTTGCTGGCGGGGCGCGCGGCTTCGGAACTCGCTACCGATTGCGACGCGCCTACTACCAGGACGATCAGGTCGTTCGCGGCTGCGTCTCCGGTCTGCGCGCGAACTTTTTCGCGAATTTTTGTGGCGGCTTCGGGGAACTTTGTCTCGATGCGTTTGAAGTCTTCGAAGACTCTCGCTCCGCCCTTTGAGACGAAGAGCGGCTTGATGTCGTCGCGCTCTTTGCGCGATAACTCACCTACTTTCGGCGTGCGGACGGCGAGCACTGGAAGATCTTTGTTTATGGCCAGCGTTTGCAAGTCTTCCGGGGTGAAGCAGTCGCGCACATCTGTTAACGCGGGGAGGCGGAGGTCGGGCTTGTCGATGCCGTATTGGCGGATGGCGTCGTCGTAGTCCATGCGCACGAATGGGGTTTTGATTTCGTGGCCGGCGGTTTTGAAGGCTGCTGTCAGAAAGCCTTCGACCGTCTCCCACACGCGCTCGGGCTGCGGGTAGGACATTTCAAGATCGATCTGGGTGAATTCGGGCTGACGGTCGGCGCGCAGGTCTTCGTCGCGGAAGCAGCGCACGATTTGGAAATATTTGTCGAAGCCCGAGATCATTAGAATTTGTTTGAAGAGCTGTGGCGATTGCGGCAGCGCGTAGAACGAGCCCGGTTGCACACGGCTTGGGACGAGATAATCGCGCGCGCCTTCGGGCGTGCTGCGCGTCATGAAGGGGGTTTCGATTTCGAAGAAGCCTTGCGACGAGAGATAGTCGCGGATTGCGATCGCCACTTTGTGGCGCAGCTCAATATTGAACTGCATGGCGTCGCGGCGCAGATCGAGGTAGCGGTATTTGAGGCGCATTTCTTCGTTGGCCAGAATCGTGTCTCCCGGCAGGAACGGCAGGGGCTTGGAGACGTTTAAGATGCGCAGCTCATCGACTACTAATTCGACTTCGCCGGTGGGGATGTTGGGATTGATGGTGTCGGGGTCGCGCTTTTTTACTGTGCCGATGGCGGCTACCACGAATTCGTTGCGCAGCTCTTCAGCTTTTTTGTGGACCGCGGCATTGAGTTCGGCGTTGCAGACGATCTGCGCTATGCCTGTGCGGTCGCGGAGATCGACGAAGACGATCTGGCCGAGGTCGCGGCGGCGGTTGACCCATCCCATTAAGACAGCTTTTTTGCCTGCGTCGGCGAGGCGCAATGCCCCGCACATGTGAGTTCGTCTTAAATCGCCTAGAAAATCGAGCACGGAATCGCCTTGTATGCAGTGATGGAGTACCCACACAATCGCACAGAACACGATTGTGTGGGGCACCCGCTAATGCTGAATCGATGATTATAAATGGCGGGTCCGGCTCGCGACTCGCAACTCGAGGCGCGTTATTTTGCCTTGATGTCCTTGCCGTCCATGACGAGCGTCCAATTCTTACCGTCGGGGGAGACTTCGAATTTGTAGGCGTAGGCGTTTGGGGGCATTAGCTTCATGGAGAATCGGCCCTTCATCGTCATCGCGCCCATCTTTATATCGCTCATCCAGGTAAAGTTGTCGCCGTCGAGCGTGCCGGTGGAGTGATTGTGTTCGCCCATGCTGTTGAACTCGTCGTAGGTGTAAACCTTCTCCTGCGGGTCATAGCCCATGTAGGCGGTGCTGGTGCCGTTGGGCATTCCGCCGCCGCTGTATTTGGAGTGGAGGACAACGAAGTAGCCGCCATCCATCCATTCGGATTGTTCTTTCGCAGTGAATTTTCCGCCGGGACCCATGGGGCCCGGTTTCACGTCTCCCTCGGAGGTCCAGTGGCCGACGAAGAAGTCGAGCTTTTTAAGCTCGGGGCCGGGTTTGGGGATATCCATTTGCGCTAAGGCTATGGGGGCGAGCAGAAGAATTCCTAACAGAATTGAGGTGGCTCTCATGGTGGACGCTCCTGAGTTCGTAATTTTCCGAGGGGAAACTTGCGGTTGCCGATAGTAAGGGGACTTGGGGGCGGTGTCAATTCGCTTCGGGCTGCGCTTTAGAACTGGGGCTGAATCGACTTGAGGACACGGGTCAGGAGAGGATGAGCCTTGGACTGCTTGAGGACGCGGTCTACGAGCGGGCCGACCCCGGGAATGTGGCGGGCATAAAACTGCGGATCGTTGAAGCGATCGAGTGATTGGTGATTGCGCGTGGGGGAGGTTGATGCGAAGGTGAAGGGGATGATCAACTCGCGATCCGGGGCTGCTATGTCTATCTCTTTTTCTGCATTCGTATTAATGGTCGACGAGGAAAGTCTTGCGGGAGACGGAGGGAGTAGCAGATTGAGGTTGACCGGTTGACGAGAGGACTCCGGCGGACCGAAGGACGCGAGTTGCGGCTCACTCTCCCATGGGCGCTCGGGGCCCGTTGTCACGGCGATGCGAGAGAACGAGGCCACGAGGGGATAGCCAGTTGGTTCTTCTCGAAGTGG
>JBAQJF010000256.1:0-5062 GCA_049300195.1 Terriglobales bacterium
GCGGTCGCGTTCTTCCGTGACTGCCCACGAATGATCGCCGGTCGCGCAGTCGCACGCCTCGCCGTTCGCGGAGCAAACGCCGTGTCCATATTGCGTGATCTTAAGTGCTGTCCAATGAAGATCGCGCAGCGCGGCGATCAGGCCGGCGACGACGCTCGTCTTGCCGACGCTGCGCGTGTGTCCGCCGATGATGATGATGGGCATTGGTTTGGCTACTTCTTCGCCGCCCGCGACAAGAACGCCAGTTCCTTAAGATACTCTCTCACCGGTCGCGCTGGAGTTCCCCAGAACACGACCCCTTTTCCTCTCAGCACTTTCTTCGGCAGAATGCCGCATTGGCCTCCAAGCATCGCGCCGGATTCAACCCGCGCATGATCGCCGATCCCGACTTGTCCGCCCATCACTACATTGTCTTCAATGGTGACGCTGCCGGAGAGGCCGGTTTGTGCAGCGATTATGACGTTCTCCCCGATCTGGCAGTTGTGGCCGATGTGCACCAGGTTATCGATCTTCGCGCCGCGACGGATGCGAGTCTCGTCGAGCGCGCCGCGATCGACAGTAGAGTTGGCTCCGATCTCGACGTCGTCCTCGATCAACAGCCGTCCGATTTGCGGAGATTGCTCGTAGCGTCCAGTCTGCTCGTCACGCACATAGCCGAAGCCATCGCTGCCAAGCACAGCCCCTGCCTGAACGACGACGCGATCGCCAAGCGTCGTGCCCGGATAGATCGTGACGTTGGCATCGATGCGGCAATGCTTGCCGATCTCGACGCCATCTCCAATCACGCAGCCCGCACCGATGGTGCTGCCATCGCCGATCTTCACCAGTTCGCCGATGACCGCGCGCGGACCGATATCGACATTGCCGCCGATCACCGATGCGGCGACGATCGCCGAAGGATGAATTCCGCGGCCCTTCGCGGTAGGGTCATGCAGAAGTCTGGCAGCGCGTGCAAATGCGAGGCGCGGCAGCGGGGAGATCAGGAGTGGTTTGCGAGTTGGTGCACGGCCGGCGAAATTCCCAGCGATGATAGCTGCCGCAGCGGACTCGTTCGCGGCTTCAAGATACTTCGTGTCATCAACAAACACGAGGCTGTCGGAGCCCGCTGACTTCACACTAGAGACGCGCGTCACGCTGACGGCGCCGTCTCCGATCAGCCGTAAGCCAAGCTTTCCGGCAAGAGCGGATAGAGATTGTTTCATGATTCGTCATTGTCGCCTTCTGAGAGTGGCGCTGTAAACCACGACGGTGTGCGTCGCTGGGTGATTCGAGAGTTCTGAGACTCAATAGAGCGACGGCTCGCCCTCCGGCCGCGTCTTCCAGCGGCGATGCAGCCAGAGCCACTGGTCAGGGTAACGCCGAACGTAGTTTTCGATTACTCCCGTGAACATGGCCGTATTGGCGAGGATGTCGGCCTCGTCGTTGCCCGTGCGCACGAGTCCCAGCGCGGGATCGAAGCGCAGAACGTACTTCTTCAGCGCCCGATCCCACGTGGTGAAGGTCGGCACGACCGCCGCGTCTGTGCGCAGGGCAATGCGGGCGAGGCCACTTGCTGTATATGCGGGCACACCGAAGAAGTTTACGAACACACCTTGCGGCGGCGTCATGTTGGTGTCCATAAGGATGCCGACCGCTTCGCCCGCGCGCATGGCGGCTAGCAGTCCGCGGATGAAGTCGTCTTTGCTGACGGTCTTGTTCCCGTGCATCGTGCGGTAGCGTTCCACCAGCCCGTCGATATAAGGATTGTCGAGCGGTCGCATGACGATTGACATGGGATGCCCCTGCAACGAATGGGCGAAGGCGGAGAGTTCCCAGCCTCCAAGGTGGCCGGTAAGATACAACACACCCGTGCCGCGAGCGAACGCCTTCTCGTAATTTTCGAACCCGCTATAGACGACAATTTGGGATACATTCTCGCGCGTATAGCGGGGGAAAAGGCAGACCTCGGCGAGCTGGCGGCCGAGGGAGATGTACTCTCCTCGGACAACCTCGCGCCGGTCCTTTTCGGACATCTTCGGGAAGGCGAGGGCAAGATTGCGCATTCCAACCTCGCGCAAACGACGATGAAGACGAAAGACGGTGAGCCCGACGGAGATGCCGATGGCGCGGGCGATGGGACGGGGAAGCACTCCCATGAGCTTGATGGCGGGCCAGACTACGGCATATTCGAGTCGTTCACGCACTTGCCGGAGTGTAGGGGTTTCAATGGGCGGGATGCAAGAAGATTGGGCGGACAGGAGTGTCCGCCCTGCAAAGTCTGTCGGGTTACTTGGACGCGATCTGTGCCCATTTTGCCAACGAGCTCAAGAACGGATACGCGGCCTTCGGCGCGTCGATGTTTCCCTTGAGCGAAGTTTTGAAGGGCACCATCCGGCCGTAGAATTCGCGCGTGCTGTCTTTGTCCTGCTTGATGACGGCGCCATTCAGTTCAAGTCCGGCGAAAAGGCCGCGGGAGCGCGAGTAGGTCAGAACTTGCGCCCGCATCTTCCAATCCGTGTCGGCGGCGGCGTGGCGGCCCACGGGGCCGGCGGCGGCGCTGGCATCGCCTCCAAGTTTGAACTTGCTCGACAGCAAATTATCCATTCCGTTCTTGTTCATGATGAGCATGACGAGGTCAGTCGCCTGGCCGCCGATCTGAAGGCCAAAACTGCCGCCGCCGATCATGAAGAATGCAGGCGCGCTCCACCCCTTTTCCGTGCGGCAACTGGCGACGCCGCGGCCATAGCGGCCGCCGAAGACGAAGCCTCCGTTGAGGAGCGACGGAACCACGGCTACGCATTCCGCCGAGCCGAGGATTTCTTCGGGAATGCGGTTGTCGGGAGCGCTCTGGATTTCGTCGAGCACGGTGCCGGCGTCTTGAATACGCGAAGCGGCCTTGCCGTTGGCTTCGGCATCATCGGAAGCGGGCAGCAATTGAGTGAACGTACAAGCTAATACCAGAACCAACAGGAGATTGCGCATGAATGCCTCACTTGGGAGATCAAACCCGCGATCCCCGGTTTAGTTCCGGGAATTCGGGGCAAGAATTCTATTGCTTTGCATTCTAATTCATATAGATGCGGGGTGAACGGCGGTTGGTAGTGATTGGGGTGAGTCAGACAGGCAAAAAAATGCGGGGTTGAAAGCGGCGACCCTAATCTCCGTTTCCAACCCCGTCTCCCAGGTTCTGTGGTAGGTGAAGCGAGTATGGGGCAGGTCGGGAAAGGCCACAAGATTACCGAGGTCACTGGCCGGGGGTAACCGGCAGGTTTGGACCGGATTCTCCCTGGGTTGTTGGTGTAAGCGCGATTTTTTCCAACATCAAGCGTAGGCACCATCCTACGATGCGTCGGTTGGTGTCTATAGTGGAGGGGTACTAAGAACCGATGATCGAATCAAAGATCATTTGGGTGATAGTGTGGAAACTATTCCACCATCAGTTCTGGTGGATTTACTTGTGCGCCGGCGTCCCGATCAGGCTTTTACTAGTGCGGCGGCTCAAGACAGTTTCGTTGGGCATTGCGGGTTTTTATGCCATGGCTTCTAGCCTAGTGGCCTCGTTTCTCAGCACTTGGTTCCCAATCATCCCCCTTGCTGGCGGGGCAATACTCATAAACATTGCTGGGGACGCTGCTGGCGAATCGACTCTGGTTACTGTGCCGATGGTTGCAGTGTTAATGGGCCTAGAAACGGCACTCATCGACGCAATGTTAGTTAGGGCGTTGTTGAAAGGCTCTCCCCGTGTTCGGTTCAGGGCATTACTGTTCGTAAACGCGCTGAACGCAACCGTTGCGCTAGCACTCGGCCTGGGTTGGGCATTCCGTCACATGCCGATTTTCATCGCCGCTTGGGACAGCTTTCGCTAACAGGCGTTTACAGTCCGCCCCTCATTGCGAACCACGCCGGTGGAATCGTCGGTACAAGAACTCGACGGTGCTTACCGACAAGAAGCACACCCCCACTAGACCAAAGAAAGCTGCGGGCAAACCCCATAAAATGAAAAGTGAGGCTACTCCTAGATTTTTCTCTCCGGGAGTATGCGCCTGCTCCCACGAGGTAGTGACCATCAAACCGACAACTGACAATGCTGCGAGGCCCAATAGAAATAGCCCAATACGAAAACCAGTGGAGCGCAGTAAGGATGAGCTGTTGTCATCCGCAGACGGGGAAGCCGACGATGTCGGCGTCAGTTGCACACCTGGATTATGAACGTGTAGACAAATTGTTGAAACAGGCAATTTCACTAAATTGGAATTCTCCCGCTTAAAGTTCCTGTGAGGGCCCGGGAAATCTCAGGGGCTGAAGCCGTACTCAAGACGGAGTAGTCACCGCAGCGCTGAGCCACCCAAAATCAGGGGCGAAATTGGTGTTGGCGGGCTGCCGAAATTACTTCGCTGTCACCAGCGAATGCGTAATCGCATGGACCGAGAGCGCGATGCGGTTCTGCACGCCGACTTTGCGCATCAGTTTTGCCACGTGAGCTTTCACAGTGCGTTCTTCGATACCAAGAGCCGAGCCGATTTCTTTATTCGAGCGGCCGGCAACCAGCATCTCCAGAACTTCTTTTTCGCGATCGGTAAATGTAACGCGGCCTGCCGGGAAAATTCTGCCCGGAGATGAGCTGACGCGTTCGATGAAGGTTGAGAGCACGCGGCGCGGCGCCCACACTGAACCCTGATGCACGATGCGCAGAGCCTGAATGAATTCGGTCGGCGAAGCGGCTTCGTCCACGTAGCCCTTGGCGCCGGCTGCGATGGCCTTGAGAACGCTTTCGTCATCCATGCCGGAACCGGTGACGATGATGCGCAGGTCTGGACGGATGGCCTTGAGGCTGGCCATGATGTCATAGAGATTCTGGCCGTTGCGGTTGCCGAGCAGGACGAGATCGATGCCGGTGAGCTGGCCGACGTCGGCGAGCGAGGCAGAGACCAGTTCCAGATCAGTCTCGGAATCGAAGAGGGCCCGGAATCCAACAAAGCGCAATGGATCACTCTCTACCACGGCGACACGAATGATCGGTTTTTTCGCGACAGCGACAGCAGCTTTCATCAAGGTTTCCCTGTTAGGATTGCTTCCTGCTTAA
>JBAQJF010000257.1:0-2387 GCA_049300195.1 Terriglobales bacterium
GGGCTTTTCGTCCGAGCATGCTCGCTAAAGAACTGGGCATCTACGATGCCGTGAACGTGGGCGCCGCAGGCACGCTTGTCGTTCGCAAACCCGGGTTGCGCGCAAAGTTCCTTGCCGAATTGCGCCGGAAGCTGCCGTTTGAAGCAACAATCGCTTTCTGCGACGGCAGCGATCTGATTCGACTCGAGATGGACAATCCGTTTGGAACTGAGGCACCGCCCCCAGATGTTGTTCAATTTGTAAGCATCCTGTCGAAGGCTGGACGCCGCAGAGTTTCTCTTCCGATTGCTCTTCCCGAAGGTGGGGAGTGGCTGGTACGAATCATTGGCTCGAAGAATCGTCTCGTGTATGGGGTGTACCGCCGCCACATGAAAACCATTGGCTGCCTTGGCCAGATCGACAGAGTCTTTGGGGCGCCCGCGACAACCCGCAGTTGGAGCACGATACTCGCAGTGCTGCGGATTCTGAAATCCGACGATCCTGGCAATTAGACCGTGAGCGAAGAAAGGTAGATAGGCACTTGATAAACGCCGCAATCGGGAGCTGGTATTGATGTCCTTGCTAACCGAGCTATCATCCCCATCTGGAGGTTCGCCGATGGCGGCTCGGCCCCGACAGTCCATTCACACATCAACCTCGCGCACGCGTCCAGCCACGGGAGAAAAATCACTTGCCGGCGCCGTCGCTGTCGTGGCTGGCGCGACACGCGGCGCAGGTCGCGGCATCGCTCGGGCGCTCGGAGAAGCTGGTGCGGCAGTCTATTGCACTGGACGAAGCGTGCGTGCCAACCGCTCCCCGTACAATCGTCCTGAAACGATTGAAGAGACAGCCCAAATGATCATCGCGGCCGGCGGCTCCGCCGTCGCTCTTCGCGTCGATCACACAGTGGAAGAAGAAGTGGAGGCCCTCTTCCATCGTGTGGAACGCGAGCGTGGTCGCCTCGACATACTTGTGAACAGCATCGCCGGCGAAGACCCCTCGATGGGACAGTGGTGCTCTTTTTGGAAGACGGATCTCAAGAATGCCGAGGCAGCCCTCCGGCAGTCGCTCCTGTCTCACATCATCACTGCCAAGCATGCAGCCCCCTATATGATTCGCAACCGCCGCGGGCTTATTGTAGAGGTGACCGAAAGCGACGTGCTCAGCGCCGGAGGCAATCCGGTATCCCAGACGGTCAAACTCGCGCTCAAAGGGTTGGCTCTCAACATGGCGGCGGAACTGCGTCCGCATGGCGTAGCCGCGGTTGCAATCACCCCCGGTTTTCTGAGGTCGGAGACGATGCTGGAGGGGCTCGGCGTCACAGAAGAGACCTGGCGCGAAGGCGGGAAGAAAGACCGCAACTTCCTGGAATCAGAGACGCCGTTGTTCGTGGGTCGCGCTGTCGCAGCATTGGCCGGAGACCCGGCGATCTTAGAGCGCACGGGACGGCTTTTCAGCTCTTGGGAACTCGGGCGTGAATACCGTTTCACCGACAGCGGCGGACAGCGGCCGGACTGGGGCGCCGGTGAACTCGACTTCTCACAGCATCCGGAACAGATGCTCGAGCTGATGAGGACTGGTTTCCAGATCCAGCTTCAGTGGTTGAGCGAATTGCGGCGAAGGACGAAACACTGGCTCACCGTGTTGCCAAAGCCGAAGACCAAGGCTGCCCGCGGTACGCGGACGCGATAAGCCCAGGCTTTGACACTCAGGTCCCGATGACTGGGAACCGGCGCCATTCATGGTGCAATCGGCAACAGCCTTTGCCCGCCCTCGGTGCTTGCATGCCGGTCCCCGACGATTCTTAGTGCGTCGTCAAGTCGCGCTCCTCGCACGTTCTGTAAGAGCTGCTTCCAATGAACCCTGCCATAGACAATTCGCATGTCGTTAGCCGCCAAGCTGACCTCGCCCGCCCAAATACGCTGGTGAAAGTCTCCAAACAACGGCAACTTATCATCATGGCTTACCGGCTTGCCCGCTGATCCCAACAACAGAAAAACCGTCGCGTAGAACATGTGCGTCACCTGCTTCATGAGGAAAAATCGCGCGAGTTGGTATTCATCGGGCGGTTGGCCAAAATACTCCTGGAGATAAGCCTTTTCGTCTGCCTCGGTGGCGACCAAGAAGTTCGCGACGACGGCGAGATCGAAATAGCGATCATTCAGGAAGGCGGCTTGCCAGTCCACCAGCCATACCCGTTGGCCATCGAAAAGAATGCTTTCCGGCTTGAGATCACCGTGACTCGACACCATATCCGAATCGACGCGCGGGTAAACGGCGCACACTTGCTCGTACCGCGCGAAGACTTCCTCGACTTCGTCTTTGGGCAGAAGATTGGCAGTCCGAAACCTCCAGATAAAACCGTTGTGTGCGGTGACATAGTTGAACGCCTTGGGAAACGGCGGCAG
>JBAQJF010000258.1:0-12182 GCA_049300195.1 Terriglobales bacterium
CGAAGAAATGCCAATTCGGCCCGAAGGTCGACGCAACCTGCGGCATCTGCACATCATCCATCAGGCGCAGCGTCAGCTGGCTTTCGCCTTTGAGCGCCGGCCGCGGGCCGCGCGCCGGCAGCATGATAATCTTCCAGGGCCAGAGCGGCGGAATCATCCATTCGACAATGTCGCGCTTGGCGTGCCCTTTGCCGTCGATGTCGCCATACTTATCGACCTTGTAGCCGCGTGTGGCGATCACTTTGGCCTCAAGCGGCATATCGCCTTCTGGAAGACCGATCCGGTCGAACTGAATCTTCATGAATCCCTTGCCCCAGAAGTGACCTGGATCCTGAGCAGCTTCGAGATGACCAATCAAGTAGCTCCCGCGTGGGAAGGCCTGTCGCCCGAATTCGGTCATCGAGTGCAGACGGCACAGCACCGGGTCGCCGACAGCGGCCGTGGCCGAAGAAAAGTTGGGTTCGTCGAGCGTGCACTTCAAAATCGTCCCGGCAGGCAGGATCATTTCCCGCGCGCTGGCACTGAGGGTTAATGTTAGGAGGGTGAAGGTTAAAAGAAGAGACACAACCACAAGGGCCCGCAGAGAGCTGGACTTCATCACATCACCTCGGTCTCACGCCCCGAAATTCATGGTCCGCCGTGCCAAAGCAACTGCCGTGAGCCAGCCCCGATTGCCTAGCAGTAAAACATAAGTCTCTCTTGGGGTCAATTGTGGAGTGGAAGTGGATCGTTAGTCGCCATTTCTTGCTTGCTTTTGGCTCTCGTTCTGAGGTCTTCGCGGCTCAAACAACTTGGAGCCTGTCCCCGAGACCCTCCCCTAGCGCGGTCTTTGGGAATCAAAGACTTAGCGGGGAGTTCCCGCCAGGTCTTTGAATAATAATGGGTTATGGTTGTCCTTTTTATTCAAAGACTTAGAGGGATCATTGACTTTTTCCTTTGATTACGTAGCTGGCGGTGTTGGTATTGAGAAGGTAGCGGAGAGGCACTCAGAACCGAGCATGGGAGGAGAAACACCGTATCGCGCACTTGTGGGATCGAATACCTTTCGCAACCCAAGCGACGCTTGGGTTATAATCCCCGTGTGAGTTCGGTTAGGTTTGACGGCGTCCTTTTCGTCGCATTTTCGAACGATCATTTGCCACCGCATGTTCACGCATTCGTTAGCGAGACTGAGGTGATCGTTGATCTTCGGCAAGATGGAAGCGTCGCACTCGCAAAACGCAAAGATGCGGTACAGCCACCGAATACCAAGCGTTCGGACGTAAGGAAGATTTTGAATTCCGCGGCACGGCACTTTGAAGAACTCGCAGCTTTATGGGAGGAAGTTCATGGTGAGAAATAATACCGCCCGGCGTCGGATTGTAACCACCGACGCCGAGATCGATCAGGCAATCGAGCGCGCCAAGGACATACGCAGAGGGCTGCTTGTGACCGCAGTCGAATACAAGCCAGGACCGGGGCTGGATCTCGTCATCCTAAAATTGAATGACGGAAGCCGGCGCGCGATTCCGCGTGAAGATTTGCAGGGGTTGCAGTCGGCAACAAAAGATCAACTTGCGCGGGTTGAAATTCTCGGTGGTGGAACCGGGCTGCATTGGCCGGAGATCGATGCCGACCTCTATGTTCCGGGGTTACTGCGTGGGATTTATGGATCGAAGAAGTGGATGGCAGAGATTGGGAGCAGAGGAGGGGCGGTGAGGAGCACTGCCAAGAAGAAGGCGGCTCGGGCGAACGGGTTGAAGGGCGGCCGACCGAGACAGAACGAAGTCGCTGTGGGCGATTAGAGGGGGCAGAGTCGGATCGGGGGCCTTCGAGTCCAAGGGCCGCAAGGAATTCGAGTATTGACAACGCGCATAAGTATATATCACAATATATACCATGCCACGTACCGCCAAACTGTTTCGTAACGGCCGCAGCCAGGCCGTGCGCTTGCCTTCTGAATATCGCTTTGAGGGCTCGGAGGTTTTTGTCCGGCGCGATCCGGCCACGGGTGACGTAATCCTGTCGCGGCGTCCCGAATCCTGGAAAGATTTTTTCGCGTTTCTGAAGACCGCCGACGTGCCGGAAGATTTTCTTTCGGATCGCAAGGATGCGCGTCCGCAAAAGCGCGAGTTGTTCTAAGTGGCTGTCCGTTATCTTCTCGATACCAACACCGCAAGCTATGTAATCAAAGGAAACTTTCCTCGCGTGCGCGAGAGGCTGCTGAAAATGCCGATGGCCGAAGTCGGCATTTCAGTCGTCACCGAGGCCGAATTGCGCTTTGGGGTGGCGAGACGTCCGGAGGCAGCGACACTGAAAAGAGTGGTCGAGGAGTTTCTGCTGCGGGTGGAGGTGCTGGCCTGGACTTCAGAATCCGCGCAACACTATGCGCAAATCCGGGCGGAGTTGGAGAAGGACGGGGAACCGATGGGCAACATGGACCTGATGATCGCGGCGCAGGCCGTGGCCGCGGAGGCGGTGCTGGTTACGCATGATCATGTTTTTCGGCGGGTGAAGGGGTTGAAGATGGAGGATTGGAGCAGGTGACGAGTACGATAGATTCCCCATAGAGCTACGAGCCGTCATCCGATTTCGGGCCCTCGTCGGGTGGTTGTGCCGCACTTTTCGAACGTTCAACTAGCGCCCTGTAGGACGGATACCGTCTCTCCGAAGCGCCAATAATTTCATCAACCAATCCCAGCCAATAGGCGTCTTCGGCCGACAAATAATTCTCCCCCTCTTGGAGGGCCCGGCAAATTGAAACGAAGTAGTACCACAGAGGATGCAGTTGGCCCTTGGTCTCATTCAACAGCCAATCTGGCCGGTCCTCCGTTTTGATCTTTTCCAGTTCTGCGCGCCCATTGTCATCCAAAAAGAACGCGCCCCACCGTGCTGCTAGCCACCGCAATTGGTTGGTGTGTCGGGGCGAGTTGTAGTCACGGAGTAATACAAAATCCTCTTGAATCTGCAGAATGCCAGCATCAGCAAAGGACCAGTTCTCGTCCTGATTCTTTTCCAGCTCGAATTGGAGGATCGCAGTCAGAATTTTCGCCTCTATGTCTGCAATTCTTTCCTCCTTGCCTGCCGGTTCCTTAGCCGGTGGTTGCGGCTCCGAGCCAGATGAATCTGCCTTTGTTGCAGCGCTGGCCGCGAGATCTGCGACTACCACCGAGTCATTCGCTTGTTGCTCCGTCGCCGGAACTGGAGGCTGTGGAGAGATTGGTTCGCTAAAGACAAATTCTGTCAGTTCCTTGTTTCGTTTGTGCTTTTTCAGCGCACTTTGGGGAATTGTGGAAACCGCATTCGACAGTTTTGTACCCAGCACAAAGGTGAGGCAATCCATGTCCTGCCACTCGGGATTTATCGCTGAACGCACTTCAGAAAACTCGTCGCGGAGTCTCAGAAATCGAAAGATGAATCTGTCGATCGAGCGATTTGCGAGCGTGAGGGCAAAGCCTTCGTTAGTCTGTTTCAAATACTCAGCCATATCGGCTGCGGTCTCGGTGGTTATCGCGCGGTCGTAGACTTGCCGCGTCCCGTGGTAGAGAACGCGAGCGTGAGGATAAGCAAGTGCGTAATCGCCCGACGACAGCAGATCGGCAGCCGCACTCGAGGCGACGCCGGTACAGACCGTAATCAGCTTAGACGCTTCACCGTCCTGGTCCTTGGCCCTGAGGAGACGATAAAGGATGTTAGCGGAGTAGGTGCTACCACCGGGACTATCAATGAACAGAGTGATCGGGGTATGGGAGGTCGATGAAAGCCGAAGGATTTCCGGGGTAAGCTTGTCCAGTTTTTCTTGATTTATTTCACCGCTGAGATAGATGCAGCGTTCCGGATTCGGCCGATAATCCGGGTCACGAGAGCCCTTCTCGGTCATCCCTTCTTCTTAAGCACTGACATGGATTGCTCCACTGCCACTTCCGGGCTCGGCTCGGGCTCGTCTGGCAGGTTGAGCAAGAATTTCCCAAGATCCTGTCCGTAAGTCTCGTAAATCTCACGGAGAATCAAGTTGAGCTTTTCCCTCGTCTTGTCGGTCAGAACTGGTGCGGTCGCCATAAAATCACCCACCTATTGGATGCAACTTGCCAGTTGCTCGGACGAACGTAGACTCTACAAGGACCACTTTTTAGCACGGATTCCCCAAGGAAGGCAAGGTACTGGAGGCCAAGCCGTTTGGGTTCCGGATAGCCCGGCCACGGGCCCGCGAATCGGATCAATCGGCATCTATTGCCAGTTCCCAAATAGAATTTCGTCTTATATTCGCCAAGCGTTCGGCGGATCATTTGTCCTGCAGGCTGACCCTTTCTTCTCCTAGCTCTCGTACAGCAGCACGCCCTCAGTCTTCTCCGCGTCCACCGGACGGTAGTACAGCTTGTTGTCTTCGAGGAAGACCTCGATGAACGCCGGTCGAGTGGTGATGGTGCCCTGAATCAGCGCCTCCGAGAGCGGGTCTTCGATGTACTTTTGAAGCGCACGGCGGAGCGGACGGGCTCCGTAGCTGCGGTCGGTTAGTGTCTGGTTCAGAATCCACTTCTTCGCTTCGTCGGCTACGCTTACCGTGATCGAACGCTGCGCCAGATTCTGGTTCAACTGGCTGACCATCAGTTCGAGAATCTGGATCAGGTCGTTTTCGCTGAGCGCCAGGAACAGGATGATCTCGTCCACGCGGTTCAGGAATTCCGGATTGAAGGTGCGCTTGACCTCGCTCTTCACCAGGTCTTCGACCTTCGCGGACACCATTTCATCCTGCGAATGCTGGAAGCCGAGGCCTTCGCGCTTCATCAGGTGACGGGCGCCGATGTTCGACGTCATGATGATGATCGTGTTCTTGAAGTCGACTGTGTTGCCGAGGCCGTCGGTCAACTGGCCGTCTTCAAAAACCTGCAGCAGGATGTTGAAGACATCCGGATGCGCTTTTTCGATTTCGTCGAGCAAGACGACAGAGTACGGCGCGCGCTTGACGCGTTCAGTCAGCTGTCCGCCCTCTTCGTAGCCCACATATCCCGGAGGCGAGCCGATCAGTTTCGAGACCGAGTGCTTCTCCATGAATTCGGACATATCGAAGCGGACCAGAGCCTTGTCGCTACCGAACATGAAGTGCGCGAGAGTGCGCGCAACTTCCGTCTTGCCGACGCCAGTCGGTCCAAGGAAGAGGAACGAGCCGATGGGGCGATTCGGACTCTTGAGTCCGGCACGGCTGCGCCGAATCGCGCGAGCCAGCGCGCTGATCGCTCTTTCCTGCGAGATGATGCGTTTGTGCAGTTCTTCTTCGATGCGCAGCAGCTTCTGTGTTTCTTCCTCTTTAATCGAAGTGATCGGCACGCCAGTCCAGCGGCTTACCACGTCCTCGATGTCCTCCCGACCGACAACGCCAGTGGAGGATTCATCGAGGTGGTATTTTTCGCGAAGAGCGCGCAGGTTTTCGCGCTCCTTGCGTTCTTCATCCGAGTAGAAGCGCGCCTTCTCGAACTCGTGGTTCGCGATGGCGTTCTCCATACGGTGGACGATGAACTTGATCCGCTTCTGGACTTCGGTCAACTCTTCGGGAAGAGAAGTCTGGCGCAGCTTTACGCGCGCGCCCGCTTCGTCGATCAGATCGATCGCCTTATCCGGCAGGAAACGGTCCGGAATATAACGGTTCGAATGCGACACGGAGAAGTTGATGGCTTCGTCGGTGTAGGTGACGGCGTGGAACTTCTCGTAGCGCTCTTTAATGCCGAAAAGAATTTTGATAGCGTCCGTCTCGTTCGGAGGCGGAACTTTTACGGCCTGAAAGCGGCGCTCGAGCGAACGATCTTTTTCGATCGACTTGCGATATTCAGCAGGCGTGGTTGCGCCGATGCACTGAATTTCGCCGCGTGAAAGTGCCGGCTTCAGAATGTTGGCGGCATCGAGCGAGCCTTCCGCCGATCCGGCTCCCACCAGCGTGTGCAGCTCATCGATGAAGATGATGGAATTCTGATTCTCCATCAACTCCTTCATGATGGTCTTCAGGCGCTCTTCGAACTGGCCGCGGTATTTTGTGCCGGCAACGATCAGCGAAAGATCTAGAGCCAGAATGCGCTTGTCGGCAAGGAACGACGGAACTTCGCCATCGGCGATACGTTGTGCCAGGCCTTCGACGATAGCCGTCTTGCCAACCCCCGGCTCGCCAATCAGCACGGGGTTATTCTTCGTGCGGCGGCAAAGAATCTGAACTACGCGCTCAACTTCGCCGTCGCGACCGACCAGCGGATCAAGCTGGCTGTCCATGGCCGACTGCGTCAGGTCCCGGGAAAATTCGCTCAATAAAGAAGACTCGCGCTGTCCACCGCGCTGGGGTGAAGCCTTTTCCTGACTGCTGCGGGCCAGTTCTTCGCGGATAGTCGAAAGCCGCAATCCGCGCTCGTGCAGAATCTCGGCGGCAAAACACTTTTCTTCTCGCAGTAGACCCAAAAGCAAATGCTCAGTCCCAATATGCTTATGAGAAAGACGTTCGGCCTCTTCGGCCGCGTATGCCAACACTCGCTTGCATTCGTTGCTCAGGGGCAGATCGACTGAAGTAGAAACTTTCTCCCGGATCGTCGTATGGCCCTCGATCTGTTTGCGGATCGATTCCACCGACGCGTGGGAGCGCAGGAACCGATTGGTCAGGGCCTTATCTTCGCGCAGCAGTCCGAGGAGCAGGTGTTCGGTCTCTATATAAGGAGAGCCGAACTGGCTGGCCTCGTACCGCGCGAAAAAGATGACGCGCCTGGCTTTCTCCGTGTAGCGTTCAAACATAGACTCATTCCCCCCAGGGTCTTGCGCGAAAACTCGCCCTGCGCCAAACCCCCGACCAGCCTCAATTATGCTCTTTTTACCGCTCGATCCCCTAAGCGATACTTGCTTTCCAGTAACCCCGGTGACTCCCGCCACAGGGTACTTTCCGGCCATCTTCCACTGCCACTGTCTTTGCGACTCTGCCTTTTCCTTTTTACACCTTTTCGCCGTTACTCGTTACGAGGGAAGTGACTCCGGCGCAACCTCTTCCATTCTGCCCCGATCCAGCCGCAGCACTCTATGGCACCGTCGTGCGAACGCGAGGTTGTGCGTGGCGATTAAAGAGGTCAGCTGATGCTCGCGATGCAGCCGCGCCACCAACTCAAAAACCACTTCCGCGGTGCGCCCGTCGAGGTCCCCAGTAGGCTCATCGGCCAGCAGAATCTGCGGCTGGGTGATCAGCGCCCGTGCCAGCGCAAGCCGTTGCTGCTCGCCGCCGGAGAGTTCGCCCGAACGATGTGTGCTGCGCGCTTCGAGCCCCACATCTCGTAACCAACGCGAAGCTTCCTTCTCTGCTTCAGCAATTGGCTGGCCACGCGTAAGCAGTGGCATGGCGACATTTTCCAGCGCGCTGAACTCCGGCAGCAGGTAGTGAAATTGCCAGACATAGCCGATTTCGCGGTTACGGAACTCGGCGGCGTCATCTTCGGAAAGCGTATTCACCTGGAAATTCGCGCAGTATACGGTACCGGCGGAAGGCCGATCAAGAGCGCCCAGGATGTGCAACAAGGTACTCTTCCCGGCACCCGATTGCCCGACGATTCCGAGCATCGTTCCCTTGTCGACCTGAAAAGACAGATTTTCAAAGAGCACCAAGTCCGCTTCGCCTGAGCGAAAGACTTTACTCAACCCTTCGACCCTCAATAGAGGATCTTGAGGTATTGGATGCAAGATGGTCCTCCTGAGAAGCAAATCGGGAGCCGTCGACGCCGCGCCTTCCCGCAACTGCGATGGGAAAGGGCTCCTGCTCCATTAGATCATGAGGAGGAATCCCCTGTTTTCGCGATTTGAAATGCGGAAAGAGGGCATGCGAAAACTGTATACCTCCCGAAAACAAACGCAATGTGACCCTAGTCACAGAAGGAAGGCGCGACGCGCACTCTGGTTAACGACCTGGTGGAACCGCGCTGGAGCGTCTCGCCGCAAGACGAAGATGAAAGCAAGGAAGGAAGAGCTGCGGAACTAAAGTTGGAGGCGCGGGTCGGAATCGAACCGACGAATAGAGGTTTTGCAGACCTCTGCCTTACCACTTGGCTACCGCGCCAGATCCCTCGCTAATCATAAACTACGCTAAAACGAAAAGCCCTCGCGGGCGCGGGGCTCGGCAAAACTGGAGCGGGAGACGGGAGTTGAACCCGCGACTTCGACCTTGGCAAGGTCGCACTCTACCACTGAGTTACTCCCGCTCGAACTCGGTCAGTATAAATTACCGCGTGCCCACGGGGCAAACCGTGAGTTCATCGGCCGGTCGAATGCCGGGACGCAATTCTATCCCCAAGCGCCTTCGGACAGGAGTTGCCCTGATTTCCCCTTTGAAACGGATTGCGGATTTCCAGTGCTGCGTTCAAAAGCCAACCGTTCCGAGCCAAACTGAATCGTAATTGCCGATCCTGTCTGTGAAAACATCCGGATTGACGCGAATCGCACAACAGGAAAGGCGACAAGAGACCACAACCCTATGAATGATAATGAGGATAATCGAATGAACGGATTTAAATTCTTTGCATTAGCTGCCGTAGTCGCGATCTGCTTCGCGACAATTCCGCCCAACACGCAGGCCCAGATAGAAGTTGGCGTTGGAGTCGCGCCGGTGTGCCCGTACGGCTACTATAACGTGCCACCCTACGACTGCGCCCCCTATGGTTACTACGGGCCGGAATGGTTTGTGGGCGGCGTCTTCATCGGCGCTGGACCATGGTTTCACGGCCCCGCGGGCTTTCGTGGACACGTCAATAACCACTTCCGTCCCGACCATGGCTATCACGGCCCCATGCCACATCGTGGCGACCGGCCCGAGCCCGGAAAGCGTCTCGACAAGATCCAACACTTCAAAGGGAACGAAGTGAGAGACGGGCGCGGCCACGTCGGCAAGCGCTAACGACCCTTCGTGATTAGAAGTTCGGCCTGATCAACTACTTCGCGGCCGTGGCGGGGTTCGCTGCGGCCGTGATCTTATTCCGCACATCCCATAGGTCTTTGTAGAGCCAGTGCTCCATGCGCTGCTGGAGAACTTCGACCGGCGTGCCCATGGTTCCAACGACTCGCCCGCCAATGATCCGCTCGGCAAGTTTCAAATGATGGAAGCGGAATAGCTGCATCCGTTCGTCAAAATCGACCAGCCGCTCGGCTACGTCGTGCAGCCCGAAGAATTCTTCGTGCCGGCGGTAAAGTTCGTCGGCGGTCAACCCAGCGCGTTGCAACTGCTCATTAAATGCGTTCCCAAGGCGCGGGCCGACGTGCAGCAGAGCGAGAAATCCTGGGGAGTCGAGCCCACTGCCGTGCCCTAGCCCTGCGCGGATTAGGTGATAATCATAGGGCGTAATGGTCTCGAGAATATGCAGCAGGCCGATCGTCGGCTCAATCAGCTGATTGGCGCGGCGAATGAGACGCGATGTGTTGCCGAAGTCGGCGCGCTCGAGATATTCGAGCGCGCGTTCGAGTTCGAAGGCCCCGCCTTTCATCAGCAACTCCGAAGCCTGGTGCACGACCATGAAGGTCATCTCATCTTTATGCAAGAGGTCAGCCGGCGACTTTTGCAGCGTCAGCAGTTCGTCGGTGCGCAGATAGCGTTCGTAGTCGCTGGCCGCCGTGCCGGGAAGAATCGGTTTTGTGAATTCGTCGCGATATGACATTCAGAACCTGCTCGCTACGGCCGCAAGCCTTCGGCCGGATGCTGTGGCGCCCACTGCGGATCTTCCTCCGGCGCTACAATCTCGCCGTCGCGCATGTGGATGATGCGGTCGCCATACTCCGCCGCTTCGGGATTGTGCGTGATCATCAGCACGGTTTGTCCCAGCTCTTTATTCGACGCCCGCAACATGTTGAGTACGGCGGCCGAACTTTTTGAATCGAGGTTGCCGGTCGGCTCGTCCGCCAGCACGATCGCCGGCCGGTTGATGAGAGCGCGCGCCAGCGCGACGCGTTGCTGCTCGCCGCCGGACAGTTCGTTCGGGCGATGCTCCAGGCGCCCCGCAATACCCAGCATTTCCGTGATCTGTTTTAGGAACGCAGGATCGGGCGCGCCATGTCCCGCAATGTCGGAGGCAATCTCAATGTTCCCGCGCGCGCTGAGCGTTGGTAGAAGATTAAATTTCTGGAAGACGAATCCGATTTTGCTCTTGCGCAGGCGTGTACGTTCGCCATCGGAGAGCGTGGCGAAATCCACACCGTCGATCGTCACGCTGCCCGAGTCAGCCCGAGTCAGCCCGCCCAGCATATAAAAAAGTGTCGACTTGCCGCTCCCTGACGGACCCACGACGGTAACAAACTCGCCCTTCTGTACACCGAAAGAGATGCCGCGCAGCGCGGGCACTTCCACTTTGCCCACACGATAAGTTTTGCGCAGTTCCCGGGCTTCAATGAACGCCGTCGCCGTCGCCATCATCCAGTGAAAACGATATCACAGGAAGGGCAGCCGTCAGCTGTCTAGCTACGGTAAGCCATCTCTGTCAGGTCGCCGAGAAAGTCGATTGAAGGATCACGCCACCGTAGCATGCTGAGCAGGCCGTTCACGCAACTCCGCCGAACGCTTGGGCCCGCGTTTGCGCACGAGGAGCAGCCGGATTTTCTCCAGCAGGTCTACCGGCTCATACATTCCCTTGGGAAGAAAAACGTCAGCCAGCGTGTCGCGCTCGTAGATTTTCACTTGCCCGGAGATGAGCACGGCGGGAGTTTGCGGCGACAGCGTTTTGATTTCCGCGATCAGCTTCGAGCCATCGAGACCGGGCATGATCAGGTCGGTCAGCACGAGGTCAATGTTGCCGCGCCGGAACGCCGACAACGCAGCCTCGCCATTGTTGCATGCAATCACGCGATAGCCGCGTGTTTCCAGCATGATTTTGCGTATTGAAAGGGCCTGTTCGTTATCGTCGACGCAGAGAATTGTTTTCTTTGGCTTCATCGTGTGACCGGGGGACTGTCGTCACCACTATTTCTTTTTTGAGATGCAGAGCGAGTTGAATCGTAATCACATTCAAGCTTCCGGTAAAGTGCCGCGCGCGCCAATGGCACGCGAGTGGTTGGGAAATTCGTGCCAGAGGCTGCGACCCGCGATTCCACAAGCGCGAGCGACCCTAGATTGTTAAAGTAATTTCTCCGCGGAGAACTTCTACACAATTTCCACCGACGCGCACATTGACGACTTGGTTATCTCGCTTCGTGGAACGAACAAAAATACAACTGGGACGATGCATTTCAAGCCCCTGCTCGATCATCACCTGCTCATCGCTCGCGGCGACGTCGTGCGCGACCATCCAGGCCGAGCAGCATCCCGCCGCCGACCCCGTGGCCGGGTCTTCTCCGTTGTAGAAAATCATGCGCGCGTGCAGGCGAGCTTTTGGGTTAACAGTTTCCCGGCTCACAAAGTAAAAGAACTTCCCGCCCGAGCGGTCGAGGTATTCGAGTGCGCGCGGCACGTCGAGCCGCAGTCTCTGCAATGCTTTGAGCGAGTGTACCGGCACGATCGTATAGGGAAGGCCAGTGGAAACAGTCTGAATCGGTGCCGCGCTGACGAGATCGTCCAAACTCAAGTTCGTAACCGCGGCGACGGCCTCCGCATCGTGGATGGCGCCAAACTCGGGTTCCATCTGCGTCATCTCGCCAAAGGCGAGCGCTGCTGACGCCGGCTGCGTGAAGCGCACCGGTACAATGCCCACATTCAATTCAAGCCGCACCTCCGCGGCGCCCGATTGCCCGCGAATGACGAATGCCGTGCCGAGCGTAGGATGGCCCGCGAACGGCAACTCTTCCTGAACCGTGAAAATACGAACGCGAGTACCGCGCGTCCTGTCTGCGGCCGGATCTCCCGGAAGTATGAACGTCGTTTCCGAAAGATTCATTTCGAGCGCCAGGGCCTGCATCTGCTCGGTCGTCAGGCCACGTCCGTCAAGAATCACCGCCAATGAGTTGCCGGCCAGCGCGCGGTCGGTAAAGACATCAACCTGCACGAGAGAGAGTTTTCGCGTCATAAAGTCGTGCTGGCCGGCGGGTCACTCCAGCCCAGCCAACCAACCCTTCGATGAGATAACATACTGATGCCGAAAATTCCGTTTCGACTCCGGCTGGTCTGGCTGAAGCGTTGTTTGGCCGCGGGACATCATATTAGAAGCAGCATTTCATCCGCAGAAAATCCGAATCGCGAGGGAACGATCCATGTCTTTACGCATCAACTCCGAAGCTCC
>JBAQJF010000259.1:0-5426 GCA_049300195.1 Terriglobales bacterium
AACTGAGAACCGGGAACTGGGAACCATGAACGGAGACCTATATCTCGACAATCTGAGCGCGCGACGCACCCGCTCCAATTTCAGCCGCCAGATCTCCCCGCTTGATCTTCATCGATGCGGTGCGCGGGAAATCCTTCTCCCACACGAGAAATCCACCAACGCGTTTGAAGTCCGCCAGTCGCCGATTGCGCGACACCATCTCTCCGCGCAATGCGTCATCAACTTGCTGATTCGCCTCCAGCCGAATCACCAGCACCAGCATCTCGCTGCCCAGCGCCTTCTGTGGCCAGAGAAAATTTGCCGAGAAAACACAATATTCCTTGACCGGCAGCCCATCGAACGTCGCCTCAATATCCTCGGGATAAATGTTCTTCCCGCCTTCGGTGACGATCATGTTCTTTTTGCGGCCGAACAATTGCAAATGCCCGTGCTCGTCGAATCGCCCCAAATCGCCGGTCAGAAGCCATCCATCGACAATCGCCTGCGCCGTCATTTCCGGTTCGTCGAGATAGTGCGAAAGCACGCCGCGGCTCTTGACGGCCACTTCGCCCGTGCCCTCGCTATCCGGATTCAGGATTCTGACCTCGGTTCCAGGTAACGGCTTGCCGACCGTGTCGGCGCGAAACGGTTTTAGATCGTTCACTGTGAGGCCAACGCACGTCTCCGTCATGCCATACGCAATCACCACCGGAATTCCGAGGTCGTAAAAAAACTGCGCGGTCGAAGGGTCCATGAAGGCGCCACCGACAATGATCGCCTCCAGCGCGCCTCCAAAAGCCTGATGCACCTGCGGCAGAAGCCTCCGGCTCAGCTTCACGTGCGGCCGCCGCCGCGTCAGCAGTTTATTGAGCGCAATCATTTTGCCGAGCAGCCATCGCTTCCCCGGCTTGAGTTCGTCGAACTTCGCGTTAAGACCGCGCTCCAGATTCTTCAGCACCAGCGGAACCAGCGTCACGTAAGTGATCCGGTAGCGCACAAACGCGTCGCGCACAAACTCCGGACGCAGCGTCCGCAAATGCACCACGCACGCGCCGCAAACGAACGGCCCCACAAAGCCGATCATGAAGTCGATCACGTGATTGGTCGGCAAGATACTCAGATAGCGCACACCCGGCCAGAATGGATACCACTTGGTGAGCGCCGCGCACTGCTCCAGCCAGTTGTCGTTCGTGAGCACGCAACCCTTCGGATTTCCGCCCGTGCCCGACGAATACACGATGCTTGCCACGTCTTCGCGCTTTCGCTCCACCAGTTGCGGCTCGCCCTTGCGGCGAAATTCTTCCCAGCGATACGCCCCGCGCAACTCCGCGCCCGCCGGAGCTTCGGTCACCAGCACAATCTCCGCCCCAAGCTTTGGAAATTCGGGCGCCTGCGTGATCGCACGCCACAGGTGATATTCGACAACCAGAAATCGCGCCTTCGAATGCGCCAGCAATTGAAGATGCTCGGGCGCCGTCAGTTTGTAGTCCAGAGGAACCAGCACGCCGCCGCAAAACAGAATCGAATACGCCGAGATCAGCCACTTCGACTGATTCGTCATGATGATCGCCGCCCGATCGCCCGCCTTGAAATCCGCGTCTTCAAGCGCGCGGCACAGCGGCCGAGCCGTTTCCTTGAAATCGGAGTAAGTAAGCCGAACCTTCTCGCGATCGCGATCGGCTTCAATCAGGCAGGTTTCATTGGGCCAGCGATCGAGGGCCGCGCTCAGGGCCGCGCCCAGGCTGGAATATTGTTGGAGATCAAGCATTATTCAGCGGTCTCACCACAGAGACACGGAGGCACAGGAAGAAACAAAAGTCTATCAGAACCTCTTATCGCCTTATCGCCCTGTCGCCTTACCATGCAAAACAAATGCTGAAGCGCACCTAAGAAACATCAGGAGTTTTCTCTGTGTCTCTGTGACTCTGTGTCTCTGTGGTGAGAAATGGCTTACAGCCGCGACTGAATCCTCTGCGCCAGCGTCCGGAAGTCCGATACGCCCTGCAATTCGTAATCCGGTAATTCGATCCGGAAATGCTGTTCGATACGCGTCAGCAAATCGAGCGCTTGCAGGCTGTCAATGCCGAGCGTTTTGAAAAAGTCGTCGTCCGGTGTGAGTTTCTCGCGCGGCACCTTAAAGTGCGTGGCGGCGAGACTCAATATCTCATCCAAAGTCTGATCTGTAGTTTGCATATGCTCGTTCTTATGCCTTTCAATTACAAATCACAAATTACCAATTACAAATTTACGGCAGGTACGGCTGCGGCCCCTCATTCTCCACGAACTTCCGTAGTCCCTCTGCAACCGCCGGCCGCGAATACAGCTCGCAAAAAATGTCGATCTCCCGTTTCAACTCTTCGTACGGAATCGGCTTCACAAACTTCTTCGCGGCCGCAGACGTCGCCCGATCAAACTTTCCGATCTGAGCAGCCGTAGCCCGCGCCAGACGCAGAGCCTCGCCTTCGGCGGCAATCTGGCTCACCAGTCCAACCTGCTGCGCCTTCATTACATTGAAACTGCGTCCCGTCAGCAGCAAATCGCGCACCACCGCGTTCCCCAAATCCCGCTTCAGCCGCGGAATTCCGCCGAATCCCGGAATCAGTCCCAGCCGCAATTCCGGAAAACAAAACCGCGCCATGCGATCCGCAATAATAATGTCGCACACCAGCGCAAGTTCGAACCCGCCGCCGAATGTTACGCCATGCACGGCCGCAATCGTGGTCAGCGGAAGCGCGTCGATCGTGTTCATAACGGCGTGAATGCGCTCCAGAAATTTGCGCACTCCGCGCAAGGCTTCAACCTTGTCCATCCCCTGAGCGCGCCGATACAACTCGCGCAAATCCGCTCCCGCCGAAAATCCTGCCGCCTGCGCGGAATGCACAATCAGCGCATGCGACTTGTTCGTCAGCTCCGGCAAAGCACGCGCAAAACTTTCCAGCTCATCGAGCACCATCGACCCGATCTCGTTGCAGGGCTCGCGATGAAGAGTCAACTCAATCGCGCCATTCACGATCTGCCAGGAAAGCGTTTGGCCCTTGTGTCCGCTCATGCTGTCACTCATCGCAGCCGCTCATGCGGTCGCCGTCGCCCTGTACATTGCGTCAATCTCATCGCGGAAGCGCTCCGCAATCAGATCGCGCTTCAGTTTTCCGTTTGCGGTCAGGAGGCCGCTCTCAATCGTGAACGGCTCCTCGCTGATATGAAAACCGCGCACCTGCTTGTAATGCGGCAGCGTCGAACTCACGGCCTCCAGCGCCGCCTGCACCTTGTCGGCGCCCACCTTGCCCGTAATCAGCGCCGTCAAATATCCGCGCGCGTTGCCCACCAGCACCACCTGCACCGCGCCCGGCAGCTGCTGCAAAATCTTATCCTCAATCGGTTCGGGCGCGATGTTGTGCCCCGAGCCCAGAATAATAAGGTTCTTGATGCGCCCGACAATCTTCCAGTTTCCCGTCTCGTCCGTTTCGCCCTGATCGCCGGTGTGAAACCAGCCTTCGCGAAGAACTTTCTCCGTCTCCTCGGACCGATCCCAATAGCCAGGAAAAATATTGGGCCCGCGCACCACGATTTCCTGATTCTCCGCCAGCTTCATTTCGATGCCCGGAATCGCAGGCCCGGCGCGGCCCGGCACCACCGGCCCATCCGGATCATCCATCGTACAAATCGCCGTCGTCTCCGTCAGCCCGTAGACCTGGAGGACTGGAATTCCCAGCATCATAAAGAAGAGCTGCGTTTCAACGTTCAGCGGCGCCGATCCGCAAATTAGCGCCCGCAGGCTCGGTCCAATCATTTTCTTGCGGATGGTCGGAAACACCATCCGGTTCGCGATCGCGAGCCAAATCCCGTCACCAGCGCGCGCCTTCCCTTCATGCTTCCGCGCCCATGCGCCCTTCGCCTTGCTGTAAATCCTCAGCGCTACACCGCCGGTCTTCCAAAGCTGCTCGTCGACGGCCTTGCGCATACGTTCCAGCAGCGCCGGAACATTAAGAAAATAATCCGGGCCGGCAGCCCGCATGTCCGCGGCAATCTTGCCGAGGTCGGTGTTCAACGTCACCCGGCTGCCGCGCAGCAGGCAAGTCAGCGCCATGATCCACGATCCGGCAAAACAAAACGGCAAGTAATGGAAGACGGCATCCTGCCCCGGCCGTTTTTTCATCAACTGATCGAGTCTGCCGGAAGTACACCCGAGCATGTAGCCGACGTTGCCGGCATTCAGCATCACGCCCTTCGCCTCGCCCGACGTGCCCGAGGTATAAATGATCGCGACCACATCCGGTTCCGCGATCGATCGCCCCGAACCGCTCAACGGTTCGCGGCCCGTCACAAAAACATTGTCAAACGCGAAAACCGGCGGCGCTTCCGGCCACTCCGCAACGATCGCATCGCCGAGCGCCTGCTCACTACAGGCAATGACCGAGGGCCAGCAGTCCTTCATCATCGCGACCAACTCTATGGGCGCCTGCCGCGCATAGAGCGGCACCGCAATCAGGCCCTCTGCCATGATGGCCAAATCCATCGCCACCCAGCGGATCGAATTATGCGCGAGCAGCGCGCAGCGGTCTCCCTTTTTCAATCGCAGACGGCGCAGATAAGCCCGCGCCACGTTGACCTGGGCCAGCAAGGCCCGGGCCGAACACGAAACCGTCTGGTCGGCGCGCGCCTCCTGTAGCACCACCGCGTCGCCGTTCTGCTCCAGGCTCGAAAAAATCTGCTCGACAAATGACATTGAATTAACAGGAATTCTGGTTTGGAATATATCCTTGTTTCCCTATCGATAGTTAGCCGGTCGAAGTTTGCCTATCGAGCTTGCCTATCGAAGCTTGCCTATCGAAGACCGCGTCCGCAAGTCGCGTCAGATGCTAACTATAAGCCTGAACCAGCCCCTGCAAGCCCTCGCTCATGGGCGGAAGATAATCCTCCCAGCTCCACTCGCCGCGCCGCGTCGGGAATTCTGGATAGCGCCGCTGCACCTCTTCTTCAAAATAAACTCCCATGCGCGCCATCAATTTCAGATTCCGCACGACGCAGCGCCCGATCCCGTCGGCAATCCGCTCCCCATCGCGATCCAGAATTTCAAGCGCCGACAACGTGCGCGCCTCCAGGTCCGGATCGTCCACGTGCATCAGCAGTTCCGTGTGCCCGCGATCTTTCATCAGATTGCGAATACGCTCATCCATCGTGATTCCCGCCGACGGCACGAGCGCCGGCATCGAAGTCACAATGCCGTGATAGCGCGACGAAACCATCATGCGGCAGGCGCGCAGGATGCTCACCAGTTGGTACATGTTGTAATCTTCCGAGGTCAAAACCGGCACGCCGCCCAGCTTTTCTGAGATGCGCTTGCACGGACGCGAATCCAGCCGCTCCGTCGCCGCCATGATGACAAAAACATTTCTCTTCCGCCTGAACGCCGCCACTGCGTTGGCGATCGAAGTCAAATAATATTC
>JBAQJF010000260.1:0-1886 GCA_049300195.1 Terriglobales bacterium
CTGCACGAGTCGATGAAGCAGATCGTAATCGCCAGCGACCGTCCCCCGAAAGAGCTTGCCGAGTTTGAAGATCGCCTGCGCAGCCGATTCGAGTGGGGATTGATTGGCGACATTCAGCCGCCCGATCTCGAAACAAAAGTCGCCATCCTGCAAAAGAAGTCGGAGCAGGAGCGCGTCACCATACCCAACGATGTGGCGCTCTACATCGCCTCGAACATTCGCTCGAATGTACGCGAACTCGAAGGCGCATTGATCCGTCTGGTGGCGCACTCGTCGCTGATCGGCGCCGAGATCACGCTCCCCTATGCGCAGCAGGTTCTGAAGAACTTTATCGACTCGCAGGCCCGCAAGGTGACGATTGAAGCGATTCAAAAAGCGGTAGCCGAGCAGTTCGGCCTGCGTCTGGTCGAGATCAAGGCCAAGAACAACTCGCGCTCGATCGTCTATCCGCGGCAGATCGCAATGTACCTGGCCAAGCACCTGACCGAAGCGTCGTTGCCGGAGATCGGGCGCCAGTTTGGCGGCAAGCATCACACGACCGTCCTGCACTCGGTAGAAAAGATCGAAACACTGCGCAAGGACGACAAAGATCTCAACCGGCTGCTCAACAAGCTGACCGAGCAGTTGGGAGCGTAATTAGGTTGGTTTGCGCAGGCTTGCAAAAGGCTGCTGGCCGGATTCCCCCGTCCGCCGGTTCCCGCTGGTTTTCTTGCGTTTGCATTTGATATAAGAAGAAGAACGGAAGTATAGTCGGGAGACCCCAATATGCCGGTAGAAGTCGCTTCTGCTCCTGCACCCGCAGCGGTTACGAGTATGGAGATCACGGTCAGCAAAGTCGAACTGCTCCGCGAACTGACGGCCACTCAGGGCGTCGTCGAGCGCAAGACCACTATCCCGATTCTCTCGAACTATTTGTTCGAAGCCGCCGCCGACAAACTAGCGCTGACCGCCACCGACCTCGACCTCAGCCTGCGCACGTCCTGCAACGCCAAAGTAAAAAAAGAAGGAGCCTGTACGATCCCCGCGCGCAAGCTCTATGACTACGTCCGGCTGCTTCCCGATGCCGACATCACCATCAAACTTCTTGAAAATCACTGGGTCAGCATTCGCTGCGGTCGATCCAACACGAAGATGGTCGGCATGGCGCGCTCGAATTTTCCCGGCCTGCCCGTTTTCCCCAGCGCAGGCGCGATCAAGATTCCCGCAGCCGTTCTGCGCTCGATGATCTCGAAGACTGGCTTCGCCATCGCCAACGAAGAATCGCGCTACACGCTCAACGGCGCATTAATGGTCCTCAAGCCCGAGTCCATCACCATGGTGGCCACGGATGGCCATCGCCTCGCTCACATTGAGCGTTCTGGAGAGAAGTTCGAAGGCGTCTCCGGCGAGATGAAAACGCTCATCCCGAAAAAAGCAATGGACGAGCTGAAATCCCTGCTCGATTCAGACATCGAGACCATCGACTTCGCCAAAGATGAATCGACACTGTTTTTCCGCGTTGGCCCGCGCCTGCTCACCTCGCGTCAACTAACCGGCCAGTTTCCGAACTACGAAGCCGTGCTGCCCAAAGACATCACCAAGTCCATCGTCCTGCACGGCGATGAACTAGGAGCCGCAATCTCACGCGTGGCCCAGTTCGCCGATGAACGCTCCAGAGCCGTCCGCATCCGCCTTGAGAAGGGTGAACTGAAACTTTCCGCGTCGTCCACCGAGACCGGCGAGTCCGAAGATTCCCTGGAAGTCGACTACAACGGCGACCCGATGGCCATTGGCTTCAATGCCCAATATCTCCTTGACTTCATCAAGGCAGTCGGCGCTGGCGAGGTCAAGCTCGAATTGAAAGACGCGCAATCCGCGGGCCAACTCCGGCCCGCCGAGAGCGAAGA
>JBAQJF010000261.1:0-2035 GCA_049300195.1 Terriglobales bacterium
GTATTGGGTTGACATTTCCAATGGCCGTCGATCCCACAGTAAATTCTGTTGTCCAGTGAAAAGACCTGGTCACCTTGAATTTCGCTCTCGTTAGGCCCCCGGTTCCGGCTGGAGGAAAGTCAAGCCAAAATTCCAGAGCGTTATTATTCAAGTTTGAAAATATTTCGTGTTTATCGAGTACGTGAATTGGAGTAAAGCCGGTAGTACCAGCGGGATTATTTGCTGAGTGCAGCAGTTGTCGCTGGTCCTTAATTAGCGCCAGCAGCGGGCGCAGTTCCAAAAGAAACCGCATTACGGCTGACTTGCCCGCGTTGTTGACGCCGACGAATGCCGTAAATCCTGGTTCCAAGGCAATAGTTACCGGCCTTACGAAGCAGCGGTAATTCTTAATCGTGAGATGGACACGCATTTGTCTGCCCCACGAAGCTCATTTGGTGTCGCCAGTTTTCCAATAAAACGGTTCGCGTGCGAAAAGGAAAATCCTCCAGCAAAAGTCACGGCGGGGCGTATTCCTTCAGACACTGCGCGAAGTGCCTGCGTGCAATCGGATCTGATCGTAGTTCTTGCAAGTAGAGCCGGTCGCGGAAATCTGCACAGAGCGCTAAGTGGAGTTTCTGCCTGACGGCGGGCAAGATTGGCCCGCGAATCAGGAGAGACAATGAGCAGACGATCGCGCCGGACGCACACACCGGCCTTCAAGGCAAAGGTGGCGCTTGCGGCCATCAAGGGCGAGATGACGCTGGCCCAGCTGGCTGAGCACTTCGACGTTCACCCGAACCAGATAACGCAATGGAAGGTTCAGCTTCAGGAATCGGCCGCCAATGCATTCGGTCCGGGTAGCAACGCGACCACGCAGCCGAGCGCCGATGTGAAGTCGCTGCACGCCAAGATCGGCGAGCTGACGCTCGAAAATGATTTTTTAGAAGGAGCGCTCACCAAGGCCGGGCTGTTGAGCGCAAAGCGATGATCGACCGTGCACACGATCTGCCGATCGGCAAGCAGGCGGAAGCTCTGAACATCAGCCGTGGCAGCGTCTACTACCTGCCACGGCCGGTGTCGGCCGCTGACCTCGCTTTGATGCGGCGGATTGACGAGCTGCATCTGGAGTTCCCGTTCGCCGGCTCGCGGATGTTGCAAGGCTTGCTGACTGCCGAGGGGAGCAAGGTCGGCCGCCGTCACGTGAAGACGCTGATGCGGCGGATGGGGATAGAAGCGCTCTATCGCCGGCCGCGCACGACCAAACCCGAGCCGGGTCACAAGATCTATCCGTACCTGCTGCGCGGGATGCCGATCACGCGGCCGAACCAGGTGTGGGCGATGGACATCACCTACATCCGAATGGCACGCGGCTTCGTCTATCTGGCCGTCGTGCTCGATTGGTTCAGCCGTCGCGTACTGTCGTGGCGCGTGTCGATCACGATGGAAGCGGCGTTCTGCGTCGAGACACTGGAGCAGGCGCTGGCGAACCACGGCAAGCCGGAAATCTTCAACACGGATCAGGGCTCGCAGTTCACGGGCTCGGCCTTCACCGGTGTGCTCGCCAACAACGGCATTGCGATCAGCATGGATGGCCGGGGCGCCTGGCGCGACAACGTCTTCGTTGAGCGGCTTTGGCGCAGCGTCAAATATGAGGAGGTGTATCTGCGAGCTTACGACAGCGTCAGCGAGGCCCGTGCGTCGATCGGTCGTTACCTGGACTTCTACAATGGTCGACGACCACACTCGAGCCTTGACGGCACGACACCCGATCACGCCTACTTCACCTCGCTGCCTTTCCGCTTGGCAGCTTAACCGAGGCAGACACTCCACTTATCGACGCGGAAATTCTGTTCAGACAACCGGGACCACCTCTAGTACCCCGCCGGCCCATTGATCGAAGATATAATATCATTGCGGAGCTCGGTGAGGCTGACTTTCATTCGACTTGTGTGAGGGACGGGCCAAGGCGTCTTGGTTTTCAAGATAGCTTTTAAGTCTGGATAGTCGATCAGTGTGATCGGCTTTTCGCGCTTATATATCCCCACGGTCCAAACAA
>JBAQJF010000262.1:0-19513 GCA_049300195.1 Terriglobales bacterium
GTAAGAATGAAGGGTAGATGGGGGCCGGAACAAAAAGATCCGGCCCCGGGTTAATCGACGGATAATGGCGCGCTCAACGCGCGACCAATCCGCCAGCTGAGGATGGGATACCCGTCGCCTGAGACACGAAAGTCAGTGAGCCATCTGCAGCGATGGTGAATCCCTGAAGGTTAGCGGTTCCAGGAGTGAGAACGTAGAGAAAACGATTGTCATTGCTGATGGCGGCATCGAGCGGGCCGCTTCCCGAGCCCGTGCTGGCCGTTTGACCGTTGGCGTTCAGCAGTCGCAGGACTCCGCTGAAAGCCGCGCTATATCCGGAAATTGTTCCGGTACCCGTGTTGGTGGTGTAAATGAATTGGCCGTCATTCGTTACTACGACCCAGCAAGGGGCGGTTTGATTATCGGCGGCTGACCCGCTGACGGTTTTCAATCCGCTGCTTGAAACGGCATACGAAGATATGGCGCCCGCGCTTGCGCCTCCGCCAACCGCGTCGGAGACGAATACTTGATCGCGCTTGCCGAAGGCGAAGCCGTAGGGTGTTTCTCCGGATGAGGGGACAACCGTGGGTCCGATGGCGACTCCATCGTCGTCCAGTTTAAATACGTCGATATTGTTCGTGTTCTTCTCGGTAACGAGCAGCAGATCGCCGTCAACGCTAAATGCCACTTCTGCCGGTCCTACCGAAGTTGCGCTCAGGGGCTGTCCGCTGACGAGCGGCTTGATGTGGCCGTTCGTGTTCACGGTGAAACCTGCAATCGTATCGCTGCCACCGACAGCTCCTCCGTCGTTGAGGACATAGAGGACGTTGTGACTTACCGTGAGGGAGATCGGTTCCTGACCTCCGGATGGTTCCGTATCGACCAGGCGAAGACCGTTGGCTGTGATCTTGAAGACGGAGACGCTGTTGCTGCCGGCGTTCACTGCGAACAAAAAGTTATTCTCGGCATCCATGGCAAGAGCGCCCTGACTGGCGAGTCCCGCGCCCGAACCGTTACCGCCGGTGGGAAACATTCCGGCGGAGGACAGATGGCCGTCTGACGCGCGGGCGAATACCATGACTGCATTTCCGCTACTGGCATTGGTGAGTGTGTAGACCGCTCCTGTGGCCGAGGCTGCGAATACTGGGAGACTGGTGAATCCGAACACGAAGATCACCACTACTGCAAAACTCAGCTTCCACTTCATCACGTTGATCCTTTCGATGTGTTACGTTCAGGTTTGCGATTGGGCAAGCGTCCAGGTGAGATGATGCGACGACTTTTCGTCCAACAACATTTCTTGCTCCTGTTGGATATGTCGGACCTGCGGAAAAAATCCCCCTGTCGATTTCTTGTTCTTGTTGCGAGGACTGCATCTTATGGCTTTGGAGGTCTATGCGATTCGGTAGGTGGCCGATTAAGGCGCTCGCTTTCCTGAGCTGCTGTGCGATGCCTGTACATGCGCAGTTCTATGTGGGCGCGCTCGGAGGAATTTCGACTTTGTCGGGTGACGCGCGCTCCGTGTTCAGTGGCAGTTCAATTGCTTTCTCGTCTTATGATCCGAAGAATGGAGGCACGGTGGAGCTTTTGGCGGGAAGACATTTTTCGGATTACTTCACATTGCAAGCGAACTATGTCTGGAACAGCAACCCACTCACACTTAGCGCCGAGACCGTAAATGGAACTTCGGACGGTTATGAGGAAACTCGGAGCAGCTCACAGCAAAGTTTGATTGGTAACGTACTCGTGTATTTTCGAAAGCGAAATAGTCGCTTGCGGCCTTACCTCTCTGTCGGGACTGGACTGGTGCATCTATCTAGTTCGCAGGAAAGCATCGAGCAACTGAACGGGAATCCTGCTCTACCCCAGGAACACTTCAGCGCCAATATGATTGCGCTTCAGGTTCCGGTGGGAATGGACGTCAACCTGGGAAAAGGTTGGGCCTTCCGTTACACCTTCAGCGAGACTCTCAGTAAGAATCCGATCAGCGATCAGCTATCGCCCCAGGGGCAGCATAGCTTGAAGAATTTCCAGAACCTGTTTGGATTTATCAAGCAGTTCTGAGCGCGGTTGAATTTGGGCGCCTGTCTCTCCGAATCGACCTCCTCAAGAGTTTTTCAACTTAACATACGGACAACCGCTCCAATAGATAGGAGCATTCTCAATTTGCTCCGCCAGCACGCGCGCGTGACAAACGCGGCAGAAGTTCAGCGACTTTGCGCCCTCTCCCACTGGAGCGATCCGCACGAGTTCTTCAAAGACGCAAAGATCGTGCCCACACGCCACGGTTTCGGTGAGGCTCGACAGAGGACCAGTCTCCGCCTGGCGCAGAACCAGAGCGGAGTACACCTTCGCCTTCAGACGCGAGGGCGCTGACTCATGCTGAGTCAGATCGACTGCGTCAGCGATCCGCTCCAAGAATCCTTCGTCAGGAAGATTGGGCACGATCCCACCTTTCTCTGAACTCCGCCCGGGCGCGGGCTAATAATCTCTCGATGGCTTTCTCTGTTTTTCCGGTTTTTAGAGCCATCTCGCGAGCCGAGGACTTTTCCCAGTACCGCCAGATCAGCGCCATGCGGTACTGCTCGGGCAATCCGCTCAGCACACGCCAGGTATTCCTCCGCATCTCGTCCTCTTCCATGAGTTGATGGAAATCCGAGGAAGATGCTGGCGCTGCCGGCTCCTGCTCCGAATCTTCCAGCGATTCGGGAGCGCGGAGGCGGGCGCGAAAATAATCTTCTGCTTTGTGGCGCGCTATGCCTAGGAGCCAGGACCTTAGGGAACCGGAACCTTGATAGCTCGGAAGACTCTCCCAGGCGGCGAGGAAGACCTCGTGGACCAGGTCTTCCGCCTGGTCGTACATCGGGGCCACGCGGGAACGCAGGTAGCCGTAAAGATCGTCGGCGTAGCGGGCTACAAAGTCTGCGGTCGCTTTGCGATCCTTGCGCAGGACTCCGGCTACAAGCGCTGCATCTTCAGCTACTTGCGAGTCGATCGCCGGTGGTTCGGATGGGACTCGCTGTCCTGGAGATTGCACCCTGTGTCCTTAGAGTCTTAGTCGTAGCATACCGGGTCTTCCCCCCGAAACAATCAGGGATCGGGCGAATAGTCGGAGATTTTTTCTTGCGGGACCGTCTGATAGGTTGGGCGAAGAAAATACGAATCTGGAGGACGAAAATAAAGTTGAGTTTTTGATGGCTGTGAAAGACACCAAATTAGGGCTTTTCAGGTGACGGGATGTTTACTATCTGATTATGAGCGCGTCGATTTTGATCTCTTTTGACCTGTGAGAATGCCGGGTTGCGGGGACTTCCCTTTCGGGTTTTAGAATGAGGTGCTTAGGGCGAAGTGTCTGGGGGTGAAGGACTTACTGGTTTTGGTTTGCTTCGGCTTTCGTGTTTTCGGGGGTTCCTGGGGCTGGATTTTGTCAAGTTGACAGGGCATGCATTGGACACGAAATTCGAGGTGACAATTAAGGTGTTTTTTGGGCTCGAAAGTGGGGTGTCAAGGACATGCTGGCGAACTGAAGCCGCGCCGACAACCTCGAGGACTGAGCAACTGCGCCTTGAGTGTAACTACAAAAAGAAATACAATTGACTTTACGATGGAACGAACTACGAATGGGACGACGAGAAGAACCGGAAGAACTTCGCCAAGCATGGCCTCAGCTTTGAGGATGCCGAGCAGGTATTTGCCGGTCCTTGCGTCACGTTCGAAGACGACCGCTTCGCGTATGGGGAAGAGCGGCTCATCACTTTAGGTTTGCTGGCTGGGCGGGTGGTTGTCATCGCCCATGCGCCGCGCGACGACGGGACGCGCATCATTTCCATGAGAAAGGGAAATCGACGTGAACAGAAAATCTATAAAGAGCGACTTGGCGCGGATTGACCGTATGAAGGATTCCGAGATTGATTATTCGGACATTCCGCGGCTTGACAAGACTTTTTTCAAGAGGGCGACGATGCCCTGGCCGCCCGCGAAAAAGCAATTGACGATTCGTCTGGATGAGGACGTGCTCGATTGGCTCAAGCGTCATGGCAAAGGCTACCAGACGCGCATCAACCGCATTCTGCGCGTGGTGATGGAGAGTCAACCGCCGCGGACAGCGCATCGGTAGAGCGACGGAATGAGAGGCAAGGCGGAGTCGTATGGTTCCGGCGTTTCGGCGGCAAGACTAAGGGAGATAACGCCGTGGAATCCCACCTTTCGAACAGTTACCCGACGCAAACAGCTCGCGGTCAGAAACGCTAGCTTACGACATGAGCGCTCACACCTTCAGCCAAAGCACCGGAACCCCGTGCCCGAGCCTGCGAAAGTCGGAATCGCTGGTGACCAATGTGGCCTTGTACTCGACCGCCAGGGCGGCGGCGAAACTGTCGACGTAATAGAGTTTGTATTTGGCTTTCACGCTGGCTGCGTGGACAGATCTCTGGGGAGTCGCATCCACGAGGTGGATCGGCAAAGGCCGGACAGCGCTCATGGTCGCGGCGGCGCGGTCCGGGCCATGTTCGCGGAGGACTGCGCCATACACCTCTCCGTAGTTGACCGCTGACATCAGGAGCTCGGCGCGTTCTCGTACCGCCTCCTTCAGCAACTGATTCACCTTGTTGGCGGCGGGCTTGTTCTGCAAGAACACGTACAACGCGCTGGCATCGAGCACGTAGGTCTTCACGCTTTGCTTTTACCTGAGCCTTTGCCTGCGCGGTCGCTTGCGCCTTCACCTTCACCTTCTCCTTCTTTGCGATGCTCAACTTCCCACTTCGCAATCAGGTCGGGTCCATCGGCGAGACACCCCTGGACGCGATCCACATAGGCTTCGGTGATCGGCTGCAAAACGATGCGGCCGAATTGATCCTCCAGAAATCTGACCCTGGTTCCGGCCTCAATGCGATGCTTGCGGCGCAGTTCGGCCGGGACCACGAGTTGGCCTTTCGACGTGAACGTAGCACTTAGGTCTGCCATGTCTTACATTATACTACAAGTAAGGCGTCAGGCGGATGGCCCGCCTCTGACGCCAGACGGCTAGTCTTTAGGAACTGTCACTGTCCAGACGTTTTGTGCCGACCTTTCCGGGTCTAAATCTCTACCTGGCCGATTTCAACGTGGTCAGCATCTCGCGGCGCAGAATCGCGTTGATGCGGGACTGATAACCCTTTCCCTGCTTCTTCAGCCAATGCAGCACATCGGCATCGACGCGCGCCGTGATCTGGAGTTTGCGCGGACGATAGAAGTGGCCTCGCCGGGCGTTCTTCCACTGCTCCTCGGTCATCTCGGGGATATCGCTGGTATCGATCTCGCTGTCGGGACGCGCCGCCAGCGCTTTGAACTTCGCCCGCCGCGCTTTCGTCAACGTGGGCAACGTATCCGGTTTATAGCTAACCATTTTCGTCTTCATAGCGTCGCCTTTCTTTTCGGGTCGCGGGTCGAGCCGAGATGATGCGAATGATGTCGACCAGAACATCGTCCTCGAGTTCCTCCCCGACGGTGTGGGCCACTGTGACCAGAAGTAAGCCCTCGACCATGCCAAGGGTTTGCCAACGCAGTTCCCCGTCCTCGATGCGGTCCTGCACGGAAACATACAGCGGGTCGCGGAATACCTGGCACGCTTCCTCGAACCGCACGCCGTGCTTGCGCTGATTGGAGAGATTCTTGGTCTCGTCCCACTCGAAGCGGATGCCTGCCACGCCATTATTATAATTATAGTTTTGTAATTATACAACGGGAGACGATTGTGCAGATTTCGTCTAACTCAGCGCAAAAGGTCATCTTCCCCGGCATTTCGCGGCTGGGGATTGCGTCATGGGCGTCGCATTTCGTGCCGCCGTATAATGGCTGGTTCTTCATGCCCGCCGAAGGGCTTGGCCGGGATGCGCCTGGGCCCGACCGACTGGAGCCATCATGTCCTCTATAACAGAAAGTAAGGCCGCCGGTTCCGACACTGCGAACCACGCCTCGACCAAGGTCAAGACCCGCACCGAATCCGACTCCATGGGGAAGATTGAAGTCCCGGCTAATGTTTATTGGGGGGCGCAGACTGAGCGGTCGCTGCTGCATTTTAATATTGGGCGCGACACTATGCCTCCAGAGATGATTTGGGCGTTTGGGATTTTGAAGAAGGCTTGCGCGCTGGTGAATCTGGACCTCGGGAAATTGCCGGCTGATATTGCGCGGCTTATTGTGGCGGCGGCGGACGAGGTGATTGCCGGGAAATTGAACGATCAGTTTCCGCTTCGGATTTGGCAGACCGGGTCGGGCACGCAGACGAACATGAATGTGAATGAGGTGATTTCGAACCGGGCGATTGAGATGGCGGGCGGCCCGAATGGCCGAGAAATGATGGGGTCGAAGAAGCCGGTGCATCCGAACGATCATGTGAATATGTCGCAGTCGTCGAACGATACGTTTCCGGCGGCGATGCATATTGCGGCGGCGGCGCGGGTGAAGAATGATTTGATTCCCGCGATTAAGACGGTGCGCGATGCGATTGCGGCGAAGGCTCGGGAGTTTGAACATGTGGTGAAGATTGGGCGCACGCATTTGCAGGATGCTGTGCCGCTGACTTTTGGGCAGGAATTTGGCGGCTGGGCGGCGCTGCTGGAGCGCGACATTCATCGGTTGGAGCAGGCGCTGGACGGCTTGTATGACCTGGCGATCGGCGGGACGGCGGTGGGGACGGGGTTGAATACGCATCCGGAATTTGCGGAGCGGGCGGCGAAGAAGATTGCGGAGTTGACGGGGCTTCCCTTCCGGTCGCATGGGAACAAGTTTGCCGCGCTTTCGGCGCACGATGAGATTGTGTTTGCGCAGGGGGCGATGGAGACCTTGGCAGCTTCGCTGATGAAGATTTCGAACGATATTCGGTGGCTGGCTTCGGGGCCGCGGTGCGGGCTGGGAGAGATTTCGATTCCGGAGAATGAGCCGGGGTCGTCGATCATGCCGGGGAAGGTGAATCCTACGCAGTGCGAGGCTATGACGATGGTCTGCGTGCAGGTGCATGGGGCTACGGCGGCGGTGGGATTCGCGGGATCGCAGGGGAATTTTGAGCTGAATGTTTACAAGCCGGTCATTATTTATAACTTTCTGCACTCGGTTACTTTGATTACGGACGCTTGCCATGGGTATGTGGAGTACATGATTAATGGGATTGAGGTAGATCGGGCTAAGGTGGATTGGTATGTGAAGAATTCGCTGATGCTGGTGACGGCGCTGGCGCCTAAGGTGGGATATGACAAGGCGGCGCAGATTGCGCATACGGCGCACGTCGATAAGAGCAGCTTGCTCGAGGCGGCTTTGAAGCTGGGATATCTTACTCGGGAAGAGTTTGAACTGCTGATGAAGCCGGAGAAGATGACGAGACCGTGAAGCCATCGAGTGATCGGGTCATCGGGTGATTGAAAGGCCAGATCAAAGACAAATCAAGGCCGCGCGGCGGGGTGCCCCGCGTCACACTGGTTACGGCTTTTTCAGGAACCGGCGGCGGTTCAGATGGGTCGAGGCTGTGGGCTCGATGTCGTCGTACTTCAGCACGCTGATCGAGCCATCTACTTCGAGGACCGCCAAGGCTGCGTCTTTGTAAGTGGCGATTCCGTGTTCGCGCAGGGAACGCTCTAGTTCGTCCATGCTGACGTGCTCTTTGGCCATGTGGGCGGCGAGGACTTGGCCGTCATGCACCAGCAGGCTTGGTTGACCCTGGATGTATTTCCGGAAGCGACGATTTCCTCCCGAGAGCTCGGCCACGACATAGTTGAGGATCAGCAGCGTGGCAGCGGCGACTGCGCCTCCGGCTAGTGAAGTGTCGGAGCCGGTCATGGCGTTCTGGACGGAGTTTGAGATGAGCAAGAGCAGCACCAGATCGAAGGGGGTCATCTGGCCGACTTCCCTTTTGCCGCTCAGGCGAATGCCGATCAGCACGAGCAGATAGATGACTCCGGTGCGGAGGGCGATCTCAACGAGGGTGTGGAGGCTGGGAGGAAGCATGGCGGCTCGGCAAAAGAGTTCGGGGTTTAGAGTTGTTCCCTGGGCTGAGAGCTGTCACCTCAGCGGCTGAAGCCGCGTTCTAGTCTTGCCTTCATCGCAACGCTGAAGCGTTGCGCCACCCAAAATCAAGAACCACTTCGACTCTCCGCATCCGCAAAGTTCTGGCCAGGTTACTGCGGCGTTGCGGTGATGGGCACGGGTGCGTTTTTCGGCGTGCTGATGTAGCCGGTGATCTTTTTCTTGTCTACCGTCCAGACGACCAGTTCGTAGAGCATGTGGTCGCGCCCGGTATAGAACTGCACTGGCTCGCTCACGGTGCGGTCTTTCTTTTCGATTGTTTTATCGTCGGAGGTTACGTTGATTGTGTATTTGCCGCGCTTGGGATCGGTTTTCTTGAGCTGGAGCGACACGGTCGAGACTGCTTGCGGCTTGGCGCCTTTGAGGAGCGTGAATTCGTAGTATTGACGGTCTCCCTTGTGCTTCAGGACTTCGAGATCGCCGCGGGTGTTGGCGATCAATCCGCTCTGCACGCCGAGGTCGCCGATGGTGCGCTGCAACTGGGCTTTGGTCTCTTCGAGCGAGGCTTTGGTCGTACCGAGGTCGGTTTTTACGCCGCCCACATCGGTCTTCACATTTCCGACTTCGCCGGAGACTGCGCTTACATCCTGCTTTTCCTGTTCGGCAAGTTTCTGGGCCGAGGCTTGTTGCTGGCGCTGTAAGTCGGCTGCGCGCTGCGCCATTTCCTTTTTAGTCATGCCGATCTTTTCGCCGAGCGTTTCGGCGTCGGCTTCGGCTGACTGCATGCGCTTGGTCAGGGCGGCGATTTGCTGCTGGCTCGCCGTCTGGTCATCGGTGAGCTTGGTGACCTTGTTGTGCATGTCGTAGCCGAAGAAGAGCGCTCCGGCTACGAAGACGATCATTAGAGCCAGCAGGATCCATTTGCCGGCATTGCCCCCGGTCTCGGGGTGATACACGTTCGGTGGCTCGCCTTCGGGCATGTAGGTTCTCTCCAGTTGAATGGTTGTAGGACTATTGTTTGTGAGATGCGGATTGGTGTCAATTGCGTTTGAGGTACTTGGACCATGGTAACCGGCGGCTAGAATGGAACCGTGAAGAAGTGGGACGCGATCGTTATTGGAGCCGGCATTATCGGGCTGTCGCTGGCGATTGAGCTTAATAAGCGCGGATTGCGCGTGCTCGTTGTCGATAAGGGTGAGCCTGGCCGCGAGGCTTCCTGGGCGGCGGGAGGAATGCTTGCGGACTTCCCGCTTGAAATGCCGCTGGCGTTGCGGGAATTGGCGGCGGCTAGCGCGCGAATGTATCCGGAGTTTGTGCACGAACTCGAAGACGAGTCGCGCATGAAGATTGATTTGCGGGATCAGGGGACGCTGCTGTTTGGCGATCCCGCAGAGATGAGGTCGCTCGCTTCCTCATCGCATTTGCCTCTCGTAGATGCGTCGCTTTCGTCACAGTCTTTGGACGATCTTGAGCCAGCTCTATTTTCAGAAAAGCTCGCCGGAATGACTTCCCTGCTCTTGAGGGAACGCAGCGTCGATCCGCGTCACGTGACGGCAGCGGCCATCGTCGCCGCTAAACATCGCGGAATCGACTTTTCTTCGGGCGATCAGGTTCTGGAGGTGGAGGTGGGCGACGGCAAAGCGGCGGGCGTTCGCACCAATAAAACCAAGTTCGCCGCGGACGTCGTGGTGAATTGCGCGGGGGCATGGTCTGGGCAGATTCACCCCGGCAATTTTCCTACGCGTCCGGTCAAAGGCCAGATGCTGTGCGTGGTCATGCCGCAGAAAGAGATGGTGCGGCACGTGATTCGCACGCCTCAGGTTTACTTGATTCCACGGAGTGACGGACGACTGCTGATTGGGGCGACTCAGGAGGAGGCGGGCTTTGACAAGCGGACTGTGCCGGCGACGATTCAGAAATTGCGGCAAGCTGCGATCGACATTGTGCCCAAGCTGGCCGAGGCGCGAATTCTGGAGGCGTGGGCGGGGCTGCGTCCTGGAACTCCCGATGGGCTGCCGATTCTCGGGGCGACCTCGACGCCGGGATACTTTGTTGCTACCGGACATTTTCGCGATGGGATTCTGCTGGCGCCGGTGACGGCTCGGATTATGGGGCGGGTGATTGCGGGAGTGGGGCCGGAGGTTGACTTGAGGGCGTTCGGGGCCGGGAGGCTTCGAATGAACAACAGTTAACTTCCAGTCTTTACTTGGGGGCGATCTGCCATGTCTACATTGCGAAGGGCGGTTTCTGATTGGTTTAAGGCTTGCGCCAGACCACCTGCTCGACCCGCCCGACGAGGAAAACCCAGCTTGTTGTGCCGGTCAGCGCGACGGCTGTCAGGATCGCGAAAGCCCAGTAAAAATGTCCAGTCCGGTCCAGGACCAGTCCGGTCACTGCTGGAGCCACAACCCCCGCCAGATTGCCAACAAAGTTCTGGAAACCTGTCCATCGGCCTGCGGCTTGCGGGCCCGCGAGCGTCTGGGTGATTGCCCAGAGATTGGAGGCAGATGCGCCAAAAAAAATCAAACCGAGTAAGAGCATGGCTATGCACAGGACTGGCCCGCTGAAGGCAGATAAACCGAGAAAAATCCCGGCAAGTGCGGTCCCCCCCGCCACAAATGTCTTACGAACCCGAGTGGGCGTTCCTCCGGCAATGATCCAGCGGTCGGACAGCCAACCGGACAATGTAGCGAAGCAGGCACCTAACAGATACGCGCTCCCGGCGATCTTGGCCATTTTGTCCATGGAGAAGTGGCGCTCGCGCACCAAGTAGAAAGGCAGCCATGTAACCAAGAAATAGTTCACATAATTGCTGCAAAACAGCCCGATGCATGTTCCCCAAGCCGATCGCAGCCTCAGGAACTCGATAAGGCTCGGAGCGCCCGCCGTACCCAGATGAATAGAATCTGATGGCTCCGGCATCCACTTGATCCACGGAACGAGCCAGAGCAGACTGACCAGTCCGAGAATGATGAAGAATGGGCGCCAGCCGAATCTTGCCATCAGCATTCCGCCTATCAACATGCCAAACCCGGGCCCCAAGGTCAGTCCCGCTGCGACCACTGAATTGGCAAGCCCGCGACGGTCTTCAGGGAAGTAAAGAGCGATGATTTTCGAATAGGAGGGGTAGGCAACTGACTCGCCGATGCCAAGTATCAGGCGCAGCACGAAGAGCGCCAACAATGTGTGCACGATCCCCGTTCCGGCGGTCGCGGCGGACCAAAGGAAGAATCCCCCGGCTAGGACCCAAGTGACGTTCCACCGATCGACGAGCCAGCCGGATATCGGTTGCAGACACGCATAGGTCCAGAAGAAGGCCGAGAGCAAAACCCCTAGCTGCGACCCTGAAATGCCAAGTTCATCCTTCAGCATGGGCGCTGCAATAGAGAGATTGCCGCGATCCACATAGTTGATGAAGACGGAGATTCCGAGCAATGCGAGAACGGCCGAGAGCTTGCCCGTGAGTCCCTTGCGCTTGAGTACGGTTAGGGCGGGCATGAGGAGAGAACGTGATTCTCTCCACATCGGAGGCCTTTTGCAACTCAATTTGGGGAAATCTGTCGGTCGGTTTAGCACCTGAATGAAGCCGGTTCCGGCGGCATTCCGAAAAACCATGGGTGCGGTCTGTTTCGATCGCAAAATGGCGATTTCACCACGAATCCCCAACCGCTGGATTGACGTTCGAGGACTTCAAGTCTCCATCCAGGTATATACTGAGGGGTTTCTAACGATGATTCCTGAAGTGGGCGTGGGCCCAGCGGGCCAGAAAGGCAACAGACCATGGCATCCCCAGCAGTCGATTTTGCGCGGTCGAACCAGCCTCGCTTTATTAACGAACTTAAAGATCTGCTCCGCATTCCTAGCATCAGCACGCTCGATGAACATAAATCCGACGTTCAGAAGGCGGCCGATTTTGTTGCCAGCGAATTGCGCCGCATCGGGATGAACAATGTCGAAATCATCCCCACCCGGGGCCATCCTCTACTTTATGCTGACTGGCTGCACGCTCCCGGCAAGCCGACTGTGCTGATGTATGCGCATTATGATGTGCAGCCGGCGGAGCCGCTGGATGAGTGGCACACGCCTCCGTTTGAGCCGACTGAGCGCAATAACAATCTTTATGCGCGCGGGGCCGTGGACGACAAGGGGCAGCTCTGGATGGAAGTTAAGGCGCTGGAGTCGCTCTTTCAGGCGCACGGCGGCAAGCTTCCGATTAACGTTAAAGTAATTTTTGAGGGCGAGGAGGAAGTGGGCGGGGAGTCGATCGCCGAGTATGTCCGCAAGCAGAAAGCCAAGCTGAAGGCTGACTTCGCGCTGGTTTGCGACACGGAGCTTTTTGCGCCTAAGCTTCCGACTCTATGCGTTGGGCTGCGCGGGCTGATTTATACGGAGATCGAAGCTTACGGCGCGAAGACTGACCTGCACTCTGGGGTCTACGGCGGAGCGGCGCCGAATCCGTTTTTCGCGCTGATTGAGATTATCAGCAAGTTGAAAGATGCGAAGGGGCACGTGCTGATTCCGGGCTTTTACAGCAAGGTGAAAGCGCCCAGCAAAGATGAATTGAAGGCCTGGAAGCGGTTGCCTTTTAAAGAAGAACATTACCGTAAGACTGAGGTGGGCTCGAAGGTGCTGACGGGGGAGCCGGGCTATTCGGTTCTCTACCGCACATGGGCTCGGCCTACGCTGGAAGTTCACGGCATGCCGGGAGGATTTACCGCGGCCGGTGCAAAGACTGTCATCCCGGCTAAGGCTGCCGCGAAGGTTTCCATGCGACTCGTGCCCAACCAGAACCCGGACGACATTCTTAAGCGCTATACGGCGTTCGTGAAGAAGCTCACGCCTAAGGGGATCGAGACAACAATTAAGGTATATAGCAAAGGGCCGGCTTGCGTGGTTGGCACGGACAATCGCTTTATCAAGGCGGCGACGGAAGCGCTGCACGATACGTTCAAGAAAGAGACGGTGTTTATCCGCTCCGGGGGATCGATTCCGATCGTTACTGATTTTCAGGATGTGCTGAAGATTCCGTCGGTGATGATGGGATTCGGCTTGCCGGACGATAATCTGCATGCTCCGAATGAGAAGTTTCATATTCCGAACTTCCATTATGGGGTTGAGACGATCTGCTTATTCTTTGAGAAGCTGGGGTGAATCCGCTTTCAGGATGCGGAGCGTAGCAGGCCAGACATGTTATTCTCATAGCACCTAATTAGGTGCTCGTGGGAGGCAGCTTCGTGTTCGATATTGCCAAGGACATTCAGTCCCTTACGACTTTTCGACGCCGTTCCGGCGATTTCATGAAGCATTTGAAAAAGAGTAAACGTCCGATGGTGCTCACGGTGAACGGGAAGGCCGCCGCGGTAGTACAAGATGCCGAAGCCTACCAGCGATTACTCGACGCCGCCGCCTACGCCGACGAGTCAGAGGGCATCCGCCAGGGGCTTAAAGACGCGAGGGAAGGAAGAGTGCAACCGGTGAGAGAATTCTTCGCTGAGTTTGAAGCGAAACATGGCTTATCTCGTTAAGATCACTCCCAGGGCGGAGCGTGATCTCGATCAGATTTACGAGCAAATCAATGCCGAGCATTCCTTTCAGGCTGTGAAATGGTATGAGAGCCTTAGCCAGCGAATTCTGAGTCTTGAGCACTATCCGAATCGCGGCCTCCTCGTCCGTATCCAAGGAAAGGAGCGGTGCCTGATCTTTGGCCGCAAACCGGCGGTGTACCGAATAATTTACCGGGTCTTGGAAAGGCAAAAAAGGGTCGATATCCTCCACATTCGACACGGAACGAGGCGCGAGCCCAAACGATTCGACCTTACCTGAGTGTTATATTCGCGATACTGGCAACACTCTCGCCGGCCACCTGCGCAAGAAAAAGCGGGTTAAAATAGAGTGTTCGAGGTTCTTATGCGCATACGAGTTGCCGCTTCGGCGGCGGTGTTTATGGTGGTCGCGCTGGTCTCCGCTCCCTGGCTCCAGTCGGCGGATATAGATGTGCCGCATTTTAATGCGGCACCGCCGGCCAAGGGCGACAAGTTGCCTCCCATCCTTACCAAGGAACAGCTCTGGGCGCACAATGCACAGCATGCGTATCAGATTCATGCTTATGAACTGGCGGCGAAGATTCCGAAGGTGCTCTATCAGCAGCCTTGCTATTGCCATTGCGACCGCAGCATGGGGCATACCAGCCTGCATAGTTGCTTTTCAGGCATGCATGGCGCGGAGTGCAGCACCTGCATGCAGGAGCTTTACTACACCTACACTATGCATAAAAAGGGCAAGACGCCGCGGCAGATTCGGGCGGGCATCATCAAGGGCGAATGGCAGTCGATTGACCCGGATAAAGTGCTTGGCATCAACTGAGCGGCGTTGTTTGACTTTTGGAACAGCGATTGAGCAATACGATATTTAAGATTTGCAGTTCCATTTCGATCGGAAACGAGGGCTATTGATGGCACCGAAGTTGACTCCCAAGAAACAGGTTGCTGAAGATCCACGCCATACGCAGGCACTCCAAAGCTACGAGCTTGGGCTGCGCTCGATGCAGGAACATAAGTTTGATAAAGCTAAGGCCAGCTTGCAGAAAGTGCTGGCTGGACCGAATAAGTCTCTGGTCGACCGGGCGCAGGTTCACATTCTTACCTGCGAGAAATTCATCGAGAAGCCGACGCTGCATTTCAAGACGCCCGAAGAACATTTTGATTATGCAATGTCGATCATGAACACGGGCGACTTTGTCTCCGCGGGCGAGCACCTTGAGAAGCTGCTGAAGCAGCAACCGCAGTCGGACTATGTTCTTTACGGCTTGGCCGCGCTTTATTGCCTGACGGGCCACGTCGAGGAATCGCTCAAGACGCTGCACGAGGCGATTCAGGTCAGCCCGGCGCTGCGCTTCCAGGCGCGCAACGATTCTGACTTTCAGAATCTGGCTGAGGATCCGCGCTTCACTGAACTGCTCTATCCGGATCCGGGTGCGGGCGAGGTGGAGTCCGAGAGCGAACAGACAAGCGCTTACTGACTGCCACGAGTGAAGCGGCATGGTCCCCCAACGCGACAACTCATCTGAGCAGGAGAGCAACGCGTCCGACCTGCGCGTGGTTGCAATCGGAGGCGGGACCGGGCTGTCTACGCTTTTGAAGGGGCTCAAGCGCTTTGTGCTCACGCCCGCACTTGCCGCCAGCGGCAAGACCGCCATTCGCGAACTGTGCGGCGTGGTTACGGTGAGTGACGACGGCGGCTCAAGCGGGCGGCTTCGCAAAGAATTCAATATGCTTCCGCCGGGCGATGTGCGCAACTGCATCGTTGCGCTCTCCGAAGACGAGGCGCTGCTCTCGCGGCTCTTTCAGCATCGGTTTCAGAAAGGGTCGGGGCTTGAGGGTCACAGCTTTGGCAATCTTTTTCTGGCGGCGCTGACTTCCATCACAGGGGACTTCGCCGAGGCGGTCCGGCTTTCGTCTGAGATTCTGCTTACCCGGGGACGCATTTTTCCGGCAACGACTTCGTCGGTGGAGCTGGAAGCTGAATTTGAGGACGGGACGCGGGTGCGAGGCGAGACTCGCATCACTGCCAGCAAGGGGAAGATTCGCGAGCTGTTTCTGGTGCCGCCCGATGTGCAGCCGCTTCCGCAAACGCTGGACGCCATCGCTTCGGCGGATCTTATTACCATCGGGCCGGGCTCGTTGTTTACCAGCCTCATTCCGAACCTTTTGGTGCGAGGAATCGCGGATGCGATCATCGACTCCAATGCGGTTAAGGTTTATGTTTGCAATCTGATGACCCAGGCGAATGAAAGTCTTGGTCTAACTGCTGCGGATCACATTCGCGCGCTCAACCGGCACGCGCACGCGCAACTGTTTGACTACGCACTCATCAATCAGAGGCCTGCATCGGCGGAAATGAAAGCCAAGTACGCGCTGGAAGGGGCTTCGCAGATTGTGGTCGATCTCGAAGCGCTTGAGGGAATGGGTATCTGTCCGGTGCTGGGCGATTATTTGGATGAAGAGGTGGTGGCGCGCCATGCTACCGATCGGGTCGCCAGCGACCTGATGGCGCTGATGGCGCAGACGCCGGACCATCATGCGGCACCGCGGTAGTATGCACAATCCACCTCATCCCGGACTCATCCTTCGCGAATATCTTGGAGACGTGTCTCTGTCCGCCTTTGCTGCTTGCCACCGCACCAATCCGTTCACGCTATCACGATTGTTGAATGGCGAGGCCAGCATCTCGCCCGACATGGCCTTGCGACTCGCTCGGATGCTTAGCACTTCCCCCGAGCTGTGGACGAACATGCAGGCACAGTATGATCTTTGGGCGAAGACAAAATCCTGACAAAATTTAATGGGAAAAACAAAACCCAAGAAGCAGAAAATCGACGAAGTCTTAAGGCTGCTGCCCCCACCTCGCATCGCCATCGCCATCATGGCGGCAGGCAAGGGTACGCGGCTGAAGTCCAAGCACCCGAAGGTACTGCACGAAGTCGCCGGCAAGCCGCTCCTCGCGCATATCATCGCAACCGCGACCCAGGTGGTACGTCCCCTCGATATCTTTGTAATCGTCGGCCATGAGGCAGAGCGAGTGCGAGAGGCGGTTCGGGGAACCGGCGTTAATTTCGTTCTGCAGGCCGAACAGCGCGGGACTGGACACGCTCTTATGACGGCGCGCGAAGCGCTCGCGCCTTATGACCAAGTGATCGTGCTCTCCGGAGACGCGCCGCTGATTACGGTGAAAACCGTGCAGGACCTACGGGCCTTCCACGCGGCTCAACACGCGAGCATGACGCTCCTCAGCGCCGATCTGGCCGATCCTACCGGCTACGGACGCGTTCTGCGCAAGAATTCCGGCAGCGTTGAGGTTCGCGCCATTGTGGAAGAAAAGGCTGCCAGCGCCGCGCAAAAGAAGATTCGTGAGATCAACTCAGGCTTTTATGTCTTCTCGGTGCCTGATCTCTATCTGCACATCGGCGAGCTGTCGACTGATAATGCGCATGGCGAGTATTACCTCACCGACATGGCGGCCGTGCTCAGCCGCGCGCGCAAGAAAATTGCCGCTTTCAAGACATCCGACGCAGGCGAAGTGCTGGGCAGCAACACGCGGGCGGAAATCGTCGACCTCGATGCGCGACTGCGGCTGGCGAAGTGCCACTCGCTAATGGCCGAAGGCGTTACCATTTTCTATCCGCAGACTTGCGTGATTGACGGCGGCGTCGAGGTCGGCGTCGATACGGTTGTCGAACCGTTCGTGCAATTGCTTGGGAACACGAAAATCGGCGCCGATTGCCGCATTCGCTCTTATAGCGTCATTAAGGATTCAGTACTTGGCGACGGCGTGACCATCAATCCCCTTACGGTCATGGATGATTCCCGCATTGCGCGCGGCGCGATCGTGGGGCCTTATTCACGGCTTCGTCCGGGGAGCGAGATTGGCGAGAACGCGCACGTGGGAAATTTTGTCGAGACCAAGAAAATTAAGCTGGGCAGGGGATCCAAGGCCAACCATCTCACTTATCTTGGGGACGCCGAGATTGGGGCAGGCGTCAACGTCGGTGCGGGAACTATCACCTGCAACTACGACGGTGTTCACAAGCACAAGACGGTCATCGAAGACGGCGTGTTCATTGGGAGTGACTCGACGCTAGTGGCGCCGGTCAAGATTGGGCGCGGGGCCTATGTTGGGGCGGCCAGTTGCATCACCGAGGATGTGCCGGCTGACGCGCTGGCTCTGGGTCGCGCCCGGCAGACTGTGAAAGAAGGCTGGGCTGCGGCAAAACGCGGCCCGGGTAAATCGCGTGGGAAGCAGTGAGGCCCGGAGATTTTTCCGGGACTGAGGGCGCGCATACCGCCTCAGGGGCTAAAGCCCATCTCTTTGGGCTGAGACGGCACGGCTAAAAGCCGTGCCCTGCCCAAAACCATCTCTCGACCTTCAGTGAGACACCGCCGCGAAGAGCGGCGACTTCAACAGCGCCTGGAACTTCTGATCGTCCTCCTTGAAGTGCATCACGAAATTCGTGCCATCGGAGTCGACTGTGGTTGCATCGAGCGCGGTCTTTTCGCTCGGTGTAGCGCTCATCTTCTTGAAGAGGATGCCGGCCTTCACCAAAGATGAGAGCGTGCCTGCCGTCATCGAGTCGGAGGTTGAGACGCTGAGATCAAAATTCACGCCGCTCTGAAAACTCATGGTATAACTCGAGGCCAGAATCCGCTTCTTGACGGTCTCGTAGTCGGCAATTTTGGCGGCATCGCCGAGCGCCGAACGCATCATCGCTTGCGTGCCTTCCTGGTCGAGCACGCTCCAGACGGGCGAACTGTCGACGGATGCCATTTGTTCGGCAATCTGCGGATTTGAGTCGAGCGAAGCGCGCTTGCCCTGCTGGGCATCGAGGGCGCTATGCAAGGACGGCTCGGTGCCAAAGGCCAGGGTGTTGTCGTCGAGGAAGGTCATCACGAATCCACTGTCCATGGGATAAACGCGGGCCGTTCCGTATTTTTCCCCGATAATTTTCTTCAGCCTGAATTTCTTGAGGACCGCCTTGGCCGAAAATGAACCTTGCGCGACGCAGATGGTCTGAATGCCTTTCTTCGGAGTGCGGAACGAGATGAAGTCAAGTTGGTCGACGTCCTGCTCGGCATCGATCCCGACGCCTTTGAGCGAGGCCTCGAAACTTTTGAGGTCGGGAGGCAGGACCTGATCTTTCAACTTCTGCGCGGTCGGGGAATCCTTTAGGGCGCGATAGTCGACGCCAATCAACTGCTGAACCTCGGCCGGGACGAGCGCGCGCGCCGACGACGCGATCGGCATGGCCACGAGAGCCGTCGCCGACAAAAGCACAACCACCAAACACAGTTTCTTCATAGCACTCCTCAAGAAGGATCTGCACGGTTAGATGCAAATCGGGAACAAGTAAAGGGTTGACCCTTATTTTAGTCCGAATTGCGGGGACAGAGGCGGTACCAAAGTGCATACCTCCACCATTGAAAATGGAACGGTTGAGCGCCGGCCGCTTGCGTGGGAAAAGGTCCTTCTAACCGCCAGGGTTGAGCCAGGGTCTCAGCGCCGACGCACGCGCCCGCGTCTCGGCTACGAATTGCTCATCCTTCAGCGACTCCAGATTGATCTCGACGTTCGCGAGCGCGCCGGTCAGCGCGGCCTTGGCGAGCGCGACTGCGGTTGTCAAATCTGATTTCATGTTTGGATTGGTAATGGGGGCGAGTATTTCGGCGATGCGCGCCACTTCGGCTGCCCGCTCCGCCACGCCTAGCGGGACGCTGGTCGCCTGCTTGAGCGCCGCGCCGATCGCCGCGTCTCCATCCGAGGATTCTTTCGCCGCTTTGTACGCTTTCATTACCAGGTTGTAGGACTCCGCATCGGCATCGATCGCGGCTTTCAATTCCTCACGCAATTGCCCGAGCCGAGAGATCGCCTGGCTTAATGCGGCTTCGTGCTGCGCGTAGGCTTTTTTGCCGCGCGACATCGATGCGACCATGTTGGCCAAGCCCGCCGCCATGGCTCCGCCGGCTGCGGCTGCGCTGCCGCCGCCGGG
>JBAQJF010000263.1:0-25163 GCA_049300195.1 Terriglobales bacterium
GCCTTCGCCAGCGCGACCAGATGCGGATGGCGGTTCAGTTCCCACGTGACCTTGTGGTCGCCAACGACGGCGAAGTCGAGAAATGGAATTTTGAACCACGGGACCAACGGCGCCCGCTGGCCGTGTACACGATCGAGGTGCCAGTCGATCTCGGCGCCGTAGTCGAGGTTCTCGTAGCCGAGCAGGCGAAAACGATGCTGGCAGATTTCGTCCGCCTCGTGCACGATTGCTTCCGCCTGATCGGGCAAGTGCCGACGCAACAATTCAGCGCGCACGGTTGCCTCGCCGGGAGCGAAAAAGAACCTTCCCACCGCGACTGGCTCCCGAAGGGGGATCCGCTCCGGTCGCATTCCCATGCGGTAGCGCAGAAGGTCGCTCCGCTTATGGAACTCCTGCCCGCCGCGCGTGCGAATTTCTTTCCAGTCAGCCTGGAACAGGCGCGCCACTTTGTGCCATGTTGATGCCACAGATAACCTATCTTACATGCGTAAATAGCTGGTCCGAACGACGGCGGGAAAGGCGGCGATTACCGTTGGATAACCGACCCTCACTTTTTGCGCCCCAACCGGGTGAACTTCGGCTACGATGAACAGTTGGACGTTCAAGGCATTGAAAATAAATGCGTTGGCTTTGTCCGGACGGGTCGTACCGGCGGCCGCAAAGGCCGGTTCGCGCGGGCGATTGGCTTCGAGTTGATATAGTTCAAATGGGGCAGCCGCCTCAAAATAATCGGGAGAATCTGCGTGGGTTTGTCGGTCAGCATTTTTGGATTGGGATATGTCGGATCGGTTTCGGCGGCGTGCTTTTCGTCGATGGGCCACAAGGTCATTGGCGTCGATGTAAGCCGCGCCAAGGTTGAAATGCTCGGCTCCGGACGCACGCCGATTATCGAGGCGCGCATGAACGAGATGGTCGCCGATGCGAACAAGTCTGGCCGCCTTCGCGCCACCACCGACGCGACCGAGGCCGTGTTGAATTCCGAAGTGTCGTTTGTCTGCGTCGGCACGCCCAGCCTGAAGAACGGGAAGCTTGATCTCAGCCACATCGAAAGCGTGGCGCGCGAAATCGGCGCGGCGATCAAGCAGAAAAGATCCCCCCACGTGTTTGTGCTGCGTAGTACGGTGCTGCCCGGCACGACGGAGACGGTTGCGCTACCCATTCTTGAGAGCGCGAGCGGCAAAAAATGCGGACGCGATTTTACCGTCTGCTACAACCCTGAGTTCATGCGCGAAGGCAGCGCGGTGTCCGACTTCCTCAATCCTCCTTACACGATTCTCGGTGCCAGCGATCTCAATCATCTTGCGCCGCTGCGCGAGCTCTACAAAGACGTGCCCGCAACTTTATACGAAACCACCATTCCAGTCGCCGAAATGGTGAAGTACTTCTCCAACTGCTACCACGCGCTCAAGGTCGGCTTCGCCAACGAGATGGGAACCATGTGCAAGCATCTCGGCGTGGACGCGCAGCAGGTCACGAAGATTTTTACTTCCGACACGAAGCTCAATATTTCTCCCGCGTACTTGTCTCCCGGATTCGCCTTCGGCGGCTCGTGTCTGCCTAAAGATTTGCGGGCGATCACTTATAAGGCGAAAGAACTCGACCTTAAACTTCCTGTACTCGAGTCGCTCATGCCGAGTAATGCCGAGCATATTGACCGCGCCATCGACATGGTGCTCAGCACCGGGAAGAAGAAAATCGCGCAGCTCGGTCTAAGCTTTAAGGCGGGCACCGACGATCTGCGCGAGAGCCCGCAGGTGCAGGTCATCAAGCGGCTCTTGGGCGAAGGCCTGGAAGTTCGCGTGTGGGACGAAGATGTTTCGCTCGGCCGGCTCGCGGGCGCGAACCGGCAGTACATCGAAGAAGTAATTCCGCACATTGGATCCGTACTGACCGCCGATCTCGAAAGCGTGATGCGCACGGCCGAGGTGGTAATTCTCGGCAACAAATCCGCCAGCAGGGAGCGGTTGGCACAGCATCTGCGGGCGGAACAGATCGTGATCGACCTCATCCACCTGGATCGAGCGAAGCGTCCCGAAGGCGCGAAAACTTACGAAGGCATTTGCTGGTAAAGGGCGCGCTACAGAAAGGCCTCCCATGATTCATCCCTGGCACGATGTAACTCCCGGCGACAAGCTTCCGCGCGAGTTCAACACCGTCATCGAAATTCCCTTTGAGTCGAGTGTGAAGTACGAACTCGACAAGGCGAGCGGGCTGATCAAACTGGACCGCATCCTCTATTCGGCGGTTTATTATCCGGCGAATTATGGCTTCGTTCCGCAAACCCTGGCCGAGGATGACGACCCTCTCGATGTGCTCGTACTCTGTCAGGAGCCGGTGGTTCCGCTGACGATTATTCACGCTCGTGCGATTGGGCTGATGACGATGATCGACTCGGGTAAAAAAGATCACAAGATCATTGCGATCGCGACCGAGGATCCGGAATTCAATGCGTATCGCGAAGCGGCGGAGATGCCGGCCCACCGGCTGCTCATGCTGCGGCGGTTTTTTCAGGACTACAAGCAACTGGAAGGGAAGTCGGTGGAGGTGGATGAGATTGAGCCGGCGGCTCGGGCGTATCCCATTCTCGAAGACGCGCTGCGGCGTTATAGCGAGCAGCGGCGAAAAGGATTTCAACAGGGAAAGCACTGAGCACATGCGCGGATTTGCATTACACAATAAAGTCTATAATGCTACTTGACATTACGAGGAACCGGCGGTATCCTTTAGCTGTTTCCTCCCGACCCGTATTGCGGATCGCCCCCGCGAGCGGGTCATCTTTTTGGATTTTCATGAGTCGACGGCACGACTGGAAGTCGTGCCCTTCCCAACGTTTCCCCGTCAGCTGCCGGGTTGTGGTTCGAAAGGCTTCTGCATGTAGCGGCGGGCTTCATCGAGCGCGCCCTGCGTGTTGTCGTTGGTCTGGATGGCCTGGCGGTATTCATTCACGGCGCGCTCGCGTTGGCCGGTGATATCGAAAATCTTGCCCAGTTGCAGGTGGCTCCAAACTTCGGTCCAGCGCGGGTCGCCGTCTCCGTTGAGCGATTCGCGGTAGGCGTTCGCCGAAGATTGATAGTTGTGCTGCATGAAAAATACTTCCGCGATGCGGTAGTGGGCGAGCGAGCTGTTCTTATTGACCTCGAGCGCTTTGTTGAACTCGCTCAGCGCGCCCGCCAGATCGCCCTGCTGGACCAGGCCGGCTCCGCGGGTGATCGAAGCGCGGAGCTTGATGTCCGTGGAGTTCGTCAGAACGTGATTGTCAGGATCGACCGAGATTCGCCGCGGCCGCCCGAAAGTCTCCACCGAGAACGGAGAATCGGTTCCCACCACTTCAATGCGCTTCTCTTCGGTTTTTCCGTCGGTATCGATGCGCAGCTTCACCGGCATGCGAAACAGATCGAGGTCCTGCTGGATCGCGCCCACAATACGGAAGCCTTTGTTATTGCCAAGGCGGTAAATCGTGTACTTGGTTTTGAATTCCGGGGCGCTCGTCGAGTCCATCCACTGTGAGAAAAACCAGGTAAGCCGCTGCCCGTAAATCTTCTCGACCAGCTTGCGGAAGTCGTCGGTGGTGGCGGCCTTGCCCGCATATTGCGTGGCAAAATCCCGCATGATCGTCAAGTACTTGGTATCGCCCACCACATAACGCAGCATGTGGAGAATCATGGCGCCTTTGTCGGTGACGAGCGACTGGAACTCGGGAGAGAAGTAGTCGAGCTTGTCGGAGCTGGAAAGCGGCACGCTGTCATAAGCAAGCGCGCCCACCGACATATCCTTCACCATTTCCTCAAGTCCCGCGGACCCGGCCGCGCTTTCCACGTAGCGCGCTTCCGAGTACCGCGCAAAACCGTCGCTGATCCACCAGTCATCCTTCGATGCCGGGCTTACCGAAACTCCCCACCACTGGTGCGCGATGGTGTCGGCCAGCAGGCGGTAATTGACCCTTTCGGTGACGGCGCGGCTGGCAATCGCCGCAATTTCAGGAGCGTAAGCCGAGGGCACCGTGTCATCGGGAAGTTCAACCACCTGGAGCCGCTGCGACGGCGGAATTCCGTATTGCGTGATGAAGTAGGTGAACTCCTTCACCGCGGTCGAGGCGTACTCGGAGGAAAGCGACTCGTGCGCCGGTTTGAAGAAGACGTGCAGATCCATGCCCGCTTCGTCGCTTTTGAACTCGTTGAAAACGCCGGCGATGATGGTGCCGGGGAAACTGGGCTTGCTCCAATGGAAAACAAAAGTCTTGGAGTTAGCCAATGGCAAACCTACTGCGATTTTCTTCTCGGTAGCTTTCTCGGTTGCCGGCGCGGAATCCTTTCCGCTGCCGATCACAATCATGTGCGCCGGCACGGTGACGCTGATAGTCGAAGTAAAGCGGTTCGCGCCGTATCCCGAGACCGGAAACCAGAGCCCGGAGTAAAGCAGATAGCTCGTGTCGGGACCGACATAGGCGAGCTTCAGTCCCTGAACCGGGCTGTCGTCGGCGTTTTCAAGCGTCCCCTCGTAGTCGAACGTGAAGGTCGTGCTGGTATTTTTCTGAAGGCTTGAGTTAAGCGCGAAGCGAATGCTCGAATCCTGCGTGCTCCGCTCGGGACTGAGGGGCTTGTTATTGGCGTCGACCAGCTTGGTGACGCGCAATGCGTTATTCAGCTGAAAGCTGGCCGTGCTGAGATCCTCGAGCGCCGTAACCTTGACGACGGCGTGCGCGCTGAGGTGGTGAGTCTCGGGAAGCAGTTCGACGTTAATCTGGTAGTCGTCGACATGCAGGCGCGCCTTCTCGGCCGCCCGCGCCGGTCCGGCAGCCATAACCGGCAGCAAAACAAGCAAGTAGAGGTAGCGCGCCCGACGCAATTGCCGGCACTGGAAGAGCTTCAATGCAGTCTCCTGGGGATCACCGCAATCAGTATGATGTAGATTTTCCCGCAAACGATGCTGGGAGGACAAGGGTCAGGGAGATTTGTTTACATCGCTCGCGGGCGGCCGACTTGCGATCCGGCCGCCTTTTTCCGATTTTCTAAGCGCAAAAGCTTTAACTTCGAACCGGGCAGTCGAGGCCAGAGGCTGCGGAAAGGAGTCGTTTTTCCTTTAACTTTTGAACCTTCCCCGATCCACGTCCTCGTTCCATAGCTCGAAGCCTCCCCGGAACGCGTTCTCGTTGTTTCCGAGGACGGTGCCCGGTGGAAGCTTCTTGAGCTTCTTGGCGTTGCCTCCTCCCAGCACAACTTCTTCCGGCTCCAGTGCCGCACGCATTAACTCGACCACCTTCGCCACCTCTCGCGCCCATTTCTTCCGGCCCAACCGCTTCAGGCCGCGGATCCCGAGATAATCCTCGTAGGTTTTTCCACGCTTGTAAGGCATGTGAGCCAGCTCCATCGGCTCTACGATTCCGTCCGCGATCATGGCCGAGCCCAGTCCTGTACCCAGGCCGAGAAAGAGCATCCTACCCTTCTTGTAGCTGCCGAGCGCCTGCATGGCCGCGTCATTGATGATCTTCACAGGCCGGCCCAGCGCCCTGCGAAAGTCGAAGCCCACCCATCCTTTTCCAAGGTTATGCGGTTCCCGCAACGGCCTTCCGTGCACCACCGGCCCAGGGTAGCCAATCGATACGACGTCATACGAAATGCTTTTCACGGCAGCCTTCACCTGCCGGACCATCGCCCTCGGAGTCATAGTTGGCCCGGAAGGAATGAGAATAGGCTGCTTCGTCCCAGTGACGAGCACCTTCACGTGTGTGCCGCCAACATCCAGGACCAGAATTCGCCGATTTGTCTTCATCTTGTCGTGCCTTTCTTGAGCGGGGCGATCAACCATCCCGAGTTTGGTCTGCGTTTCTTATCGAGCCTCAAAGATAATTCAGAAGGAATCGGGCCGCCATGATTCTTGGGGAAAAAATCGCAGGTGCACTCATCCCCCCTTAGCCCCGCTAATTTCTCAGCGTGTCAAAATGCTGCTTACCACAATCATCTTGGTGTCTAATTAGAAAAGACGTGTTTCGAACCGAAATTTATGAAGCGAACGCTCGTCGTGTTGATAGTCGTCGCCGGCGTACCGATACTCGCGTTTGCCGTAGCCGCGAATCTCTTTCCCGATTGGACTTGGAAGGTTCTGAATATGGCGAGGAGCGCCAAGACAAGATTACTTGGGGAAAGGACGCCTGTAATAGACCTGTCGAAGTATGCGTTGCCACCCGGAAGCGCATCAGAAGTAGAGCAAGTATCATGTCCATTGCCGCCACAGAATTCGCTCTACACGATTGTCGTGCCTACACCGCGAGACGAAAGCTGCTCACCGCAGATCGGCGACGTGTCCTTGAACAACTATGGGATGGTCGGCAACCCACTGCGCGGGTGGGTAGAGTGCATTGACGGGCACGATCTTAAAGGCGTAAGCATTGACGCGCTAAGTAGCGATGGGAAAGGCCGTCTGGCATCAACGATCACGAACTCGAAAGGACGCTTCGTATTCCAAAATCTCAAGGCTGGAACCTATCACGTGGCTGTGAACTCAAGAGGTTTGGAAGGGGTTGATGCGGTCGTGACCACCAACCCCCGATCCCAAGACGTGCTGTGTCTCGTGGCGACGGGAACAACGGGGCGGTAGGTATGGTTGTTGATCAATCCCCCGGTTACATCAACAGTTCCGTCTCATCACGAGCTGGACTCCTCCGAGGTGCCATGTGTCCAGACTAGAGAGAACGGCTTGAGCGTTAAAGCCTATCCGCAAAGCGACCGGGCTGCGGAAAAACCAAGGCCCGAAGCGTCAAAATTCCTGCGCACCGGATTCCCACAATTCCTCCCGGATCGGGAACGCAAGTGTCACCCCGTTCAAAACAACCTTCCCAAAATAGGTCTTGAGGTGGCGCAGAGTTTGCACATAACTCCTGCGACATCTCGAATCGCCTGCCCATCAAGGGGTTTGCCCCCATTCTCCTGGCAGCCGGCCGTCGCGGTGCTGAGCCCAAAGGAGAATTCACTTGCCGACTACGCACCTGCTCGTTTCCACGCTACTGGCCCTTCTGATTGCCATTCCATTCCCCGCAATGGCCATGACCGAAGACGGCCCCACCGGCGAAATTCACGAAACCAACGGAGCCCGCGCCGACATAAATCCCTCGCCGGTCAGTAATGCCGGAGCTAACCAGGCAATGCTCATCGCTCCCAAGCCTGCGCTTCCAAATGCGCCCACCCCACAAAAAGTAATCGACAAAAAATTCATCGCTGTCATGGCGGTGCTGGGTGGCGCGGAGACCCTGCGTCTCACCACTCACAAGCTGGTCCTCGACAATGAGTTCGCCGCCGGTGCCCCGTGGGTGACCAGCGTCCCTTCCAGCCCGTCCATGCTTGCCAAGTACGGAGGCATTTTCGCGGGCGAGATGCTGGTCGCCTACGAACTCAAAAAGCCCCACGACTGGCTTCCCGGCGACAAGGTAATCCGCAAACTGTGGTGGGTTGCTCCCGCTGCGCTGGTGGCGATCCACATCAAGAATGGAGTTCGCAGCATCCGGACCCAGGGTCCAGGTGGATGCACGTCAGTCGCCGAGTGCGAAGGGCAATAGCCGACGCCTTGCCGCAATCCGGAAATACGCGCCATCGAACGGCTACGAGATCATTTCCAGGATGATCTCAGCCGCCCGTTCGGCCGCCGGAGCCTGACCGCTGTCTCGCTTCAGTCGTGCCTTCACCCGCGCCAGTTGCCCGATCATGCGTGCTCGCGGCTCGCCGTCCGGGATGATCTTCTCTAACTCGGCGACAATATTGGCTGCGGTGAATTTGCTCTGCACGAGTTCTGGAACGACCTCTTCTTCCGCAATGAGATTGACCATCGCGAAATGCGGGACCTTCACGCGCGGCTTGCCCAGCGCATAGGTCAAAGGGGAAACGCGATACACCATGACGAACGGCGTACCCATGATGGCGGCCTCGACTGTCGCAGTGCCGCTGGCGATGATCCCAGCGCGAGAGTGATAAAGGGCGGCCAGGGCATTGGGGACAAGCTTCATCTTCGGAAGTTCGCTTTTCTCGAAATCGATCAGGCCCCATAAGAACTCTGAATCTAACGTAGGCGCGACCGGGAGCAGAAATTCATATTTGTCTCCTAGGCGGTCTATTGCTCGCATGATCGTCGGCAGATTCATCCGAACTTCCTTCCGCCGACTGCCGGGCATGAGCGTGATCCATGTTTTTGCGAGGTCGAGGCCATACTCGGCGGCATAGGCCTCGCGTGTAATCGTTGGCGCCGGCATATTGGCCAGGGGATGCCCCACGAACGTCGCATCCACTCCGCGATCCCGGTAAAACTTCTCTTCGAACGGAAAGATGACTAAAGCCTTGTCCACATACTTGCGCAGAAGCTTCACGCGCCCCTGCCGCCACGCCCAAAACTGCGGGCATACGTAATAGACCACCGGAACGCCGCGCTTGTGCATCTGCCGCGCCACCCGCCAGTTAAAGGCGGGCGAGTCGATGACAACGGCAAGGTCAGGACGGCGTGTGTCGGCGGCGCGAATCAGTTTCTTGTAAAGCCCGAGAATGTTTGGCAGATGGCTGACGATTTCTGTAATGCCGACAACCGCCAGGTCTTTGGCGTCAACCACAATGTCACAGCCGGCAGCGCGCATGCGTTCGCCCCCCGCACCAAAGAAGCTGATCGTGGAGGGCCGGTCGCCACGCGAGCCCGCTCTGAGCGAAGCCGAACGGTGCGGCGCCGCGAGCCGTGCGCGTAGCGCCCCGATCAACTCAGCCCCATACATTTCTCCCGAGGCCTCTCCCGCGGAGATGAGAATTTGCACGCAGCAATTGTAAGCGAGCGAGTGTGATGACTCACTTTCAACACCGGTTAAGGAAATTTCGTGTAGAGACAGGGTCTGCCCCGTCTCGCGCGACCGCTGAAGTATGTTCGAGCCAAAGGAGAGCTAGTCGTCGGCGCCCACGGTTGATTGCGCGGATGAAGAGCCCGCGGCTGCCAGTTCCTGATCCTTGTATTGCAGTTGATACAGCATGTAGTAAATTCCGCGCCGCGCGAGGAGTTCCTGATGGGTTCCCATTTCGCGCACCTGCCCCTTGTGCATCACGATGATGTTGTCGGCGCGCTGAATGGTCGAGAGACGATGCGCGATCACCAGCGAAGTGCGGCCTTCCACCATCCGGCTAAGCGCATCCCGCACGCGAAATTCGGTTTCCGTATCGACGCTCGAAGTCGCCTCATCGAGGATCAATATCTTCGGATCGTGCGCCAAAGCCCGCGCAAACGAAATCAGCTGCTTCTGTCCCGTCGACAGAGTTGACCCGCGCTCGCGTACCTCTTCCTGAAACCCGCCCGGCAAAGTGCGAATAAAATCGGCCAGATTCACATCTTCGGCAGCCTGCTCAATGTCCTCGTCCTGAATGCGGGTTGTGCCAAGGCGAATGTTGCCTGCCACCGTGCCCGTAAACAGGAAAGGATCTTGCAAGACGACGCCAATGCGGCCGCGCAGTTCGTCGAGATTCATGTCGCGGATGTCGATGCCATCGATGCGGATCGCGCCCCGCTGCACATCGTAGAAACGCATCAGCAGCGAAATCAGCGTCGTCTTGCCCGCGCCCGTATGGCCGACAACGGCAATGGTCTGGCCCGGTTCGAGTGTGAAGGTCACGTCACGCAGCACCCAGTCGGGAGGCTCGGCGGCCATCTCGTCGGCGAGGATCCTTGTCTCGGCCATCCCGTGCTCGGCGTGGCTAACCCCGCACGCGTTATAGGCGAACCAGACGTGATCGAATTCAATCCTTCCCGGTCCGATCGCCTTCTTGGCGACGGCCGGCGAAATGATCTCCACTTTCGTGTCGATCAGCTTGAAGACGCGTTCTCCCGCCGCCATCGCGCTTTGCAGAATATTGTATTTCTCGCTCAAGTCCTGAATCGGCCGGAAGAACCGCTGCGCATACTGCATGAACGCGACCAGAATTCCGATCGTCATTACACTCTGCGTGACCTGCACCGTGAGCAGCGTCTTCCGGGAGAAACCCAGGTCCACCGTCGCTACCGAAAGATGGCGGAGGATGCCGCTTCCACCAAACCAGATAATGCTCGCCACCGCGATCGACGACAGAACTTCCACCACCGGGTAATAGATCGCATAGGCGAGGATCGCGTCTTTGTAGGCCTCCATGTGCGACGCGTTGATGTCGGAGAACTGTTTGTAGGCGCGCTTTTCGCGGTTAAACAGTTGCAGCACCAGCATGCCGGAAACAGCTTCCTGTAGAAACGAATTGATCCGGGCAATGGCCACGCGGATGCGGCGGTAGGAATCGCGCACCTTGTCGCGGAAAATCTTGGTCGCATAAACGATCAGCGGAAGCACCGTGAACGTCAGCAGCGCCAGCTTCCAGTTCATGTCGAGCATGATGGCGACGATGAATGTGAGCACAAACACATCCTCGAAAATCGACACGACGCCCGCCGTAAACATTTCGTTCAGAGCGTCCACGTCGGTGGTCACGCGCGTCACCAGGCGCCCCACCGGATTTTTATCGAAGAAGCTAACGTGCATGTACTGGAGGTGGCGGAAAATCTGGCTGCGCAGATCGAACATCACCTTCTGTCCGGTCCACTGCATCAGGTAGGTCTGCACGAATTCGAGCACAAAAGTAAAAATCAGCAGCCCGACATAGAGGCCGCCGATCTGCCCGATTCCTTTAAGCGGCGTGCTGCTCAGATGATCGCCAATCCAGGTGTGGGCGCTGGGAGTTTTCGCCAGGTATTTATCGATGGCGATCTTGGTAAGAAATGGGCCCAAAACATCGGCGACCGACTTCAAAATAATCGAGGCCAGCGCTACGGCCACGTGCCATTTGTAGGGACGCAGATAACCCAGCAGCCGCCGCATCAGGCGGCCGTCATACGCTTTACCTACAATTTCGTCTTCCTGATTGGATGCCATTCTCTACAGGCTAAAGGTTACCTCAAATAGATGGCATAACAACGCGGAGGATGGAAAAGGTTGGACGCCCATAAGCCCTATCGGTTCGGCGGATTTGAAGCCCTCCCGGGCCTCTCCGTCAGCCGAATTTCCTTCTCGCCCGGAATAGCGCAATTGTTTCTGCCCTCATCTTCCGAGAGCTTGTGAGCCCTTCGCTTTTGGAGCCGATCGAACCATTGCAGGAGGGGACCGACCTTGTCGGTAAAAGCGAAGGCGGGGCTGGGAAAATAGAGTTCCTGCTCCTCCGAACCGGGACGAAAGATGGCCAGCCTCAGTATGTCGCGGCCCGTCTCAGAAAAGGGAGACCGAATGTCGTTTTGCTTGAGGTGAACCAGCTTTTCATCCGACAACATTCGCGTCAAATCATGAAGGTCGTGCGGAGGCAGGCTGCCCTCAAAGAAGCCAGGCTTCTCTGAAAGGCGGAGTTCGAGATGATAGTGCCCGTCGTTCTGCACCAGGACGCAGCTGAACTGGCCGTTTTCAAGACGATCTAACTGCAAGAGGTAGCGAGAGTTCGCGGTCGGCGGAGCGCTCTGCCCTCGGACGACGGTTGCACAAGTCGCCAATGCACACCACAGCAACAGGAACGCGGGCCGTTCGATTCGTCGCCGCCTGAACGTCGCCAAGCCGAGACCTCGAGCACTGAATTTAGCGATTATACAAGCCCTGTCCGGCAGTCACTTTTACCCCCACCATTATGGGATTGCGGTAACCGCGTCATCTGCGGTATTTTTCTACGGTTTTGAATGTCGGTCGGGCGGGGGCTGCCAGCCAACGTCCGTGGGCCCTTGGCAGGAGGCTTTCATGGTAGCGAACCATTGGATCGCACCCAACAATCCGATCCGAAGCGCCCCGCCGGGCCAGCAAGATCGCTGCGGATGGTTTCAGCCGTCCTCCGGCGTGCTTCCACGCGCGGCGACCACCAGCCGTGCAGTTTGGCGACTGGTGCTGCTCGGGGCGCCCGGGGTGGGCAAGGGCACGCAAGCCGACCTCCTGAACCAGCGGCTGGATGCCTGCCATCTATCGACCGGCGATCTGTTCCGCGCGGCCTCGAAACGGAAGGAAAGCGATCAGAGCCCTGCCATGCGGACGGCCATGGAGCATATGCGCCGCGGCGAACTCGTTCCCGACGGTACGGTGTGGGAGATGGTGCACGAGCGCGCCAATAGCATTCGCTGCTCCGCAGGCTTCGTGCTTGACGGCTTTCCTCGCACGCTCGGTCAGGCGGAATCGCTGAGGCAGCTCATGGAGCGCGAGAAGATTCCTCTGACGGCCGTCGTCGACTATGAATTGCCGCTCTCCGCGATCGTCGCGCGCTTGAGTGGACGCCGCACCTGCGAGAAGTGCAAAGCCGTCTATCATGTGACGGGCAATCCGCCAAAGGTTGAGGGAGTGTGCGATCGCTGCGCCGGCAAGCTCTTCCAGCGCGAAGACGACCGGCCCGAATCGATCACCGTGCGCATGGACGCCTACGAACGGAGCACGGCGCCGCTGATCGAGTTCTACCGGGCGCAGGGGCTGTTGGTATCGATCGCCGCCACCGGTTTGCCCGACGATATCTACGCCCGCACGATGGCCGCGCTTCGGGGACGGGCCTAGCGCGACAAGCCGACGACCCTTAGCTTCTAGCCTTAGAATTTTAGGCCGTCGCGGGCGGCGGAGGACAATCATTCTCTTCGCCACAGTGCGGACATACAACTTTTTCGTTCTGTTTCTCCATCCGCTGGAGGAAAGCCGAAAATTCCTTGCCGCACCGCTTGCACAGACCCTCGATGGTTTCGTTCTTCGTGTTTTTTACCCGAATCGGCATCGAGCCATATTTTAAGCGAACGCCGGGCGCGAGTGCGACGCGATGCGCACTCGATGGTGCGAATACAATAAGCCTAACGTGCCTCTCGGCCTCTATATCTCCGTTCCTTTCTGCCGGACCAAGTGCAGCTACTGCAACTTTGCCTCCGACGTATTCTCGAATTCCGCCTACGAAAACTATGTCGCCCGGGTGATCGTTGACGTCGCCTCCTCGCGCGCCACTGCTGCCGAAGTTGGAGGCGTGCTCGAGGCGGCCGTCGATTCCATTTATCTGGGCGGAGGAACTCCCTCGATCCTCGATCCTTCCCAGTTGTTACGAATCTTCAGCGCGGTGCGCGATCAGTTCGAAGTAAGTCCCGAGGCCGAGGTCACGGTCGAGTGCGCGCCCGGCACGCTATCGAATTCGCTGATCGAAACCCTCCTGCGCGCAGGCGTGAACCGCGTGAGCCTCGGCGTGCAATCGTTCGTCGATCGGGAGGCACACTCGGTCGGACGATTGCATAATCGCTCCACAGTGACCGAGGAAGTCGCGCGCCTGCGCCAGAGCGGTCTCGACAACATTAACGTGGACCTCATCGCCGGCCTGCCCCATCAGACGGTGGAGAGCTGGACGTTTTCGTTGAACGAATTGATCGCGCTCGGCGTCCCCCACGCGAGCGTCTATATGCTCGAAGTCGATGAGGATTCGCGCCTGGGCAGGGAACTGATCGCCGGAGGCGCGCGTTATCACGCCCATTTTGTGCCCGACGACGCGGCGACCGCGGATTTCTACCTGCAAGCTTGTGAGGCGCTGAACTCAGCCGGCATTCAGCAATATGAAATCTCGAACTTCGCCCAACGCAGCCGCGAATCGCGCCACAACCTGAAGTATTGGACGCGCCAGCCCTATCTCGGCTTCGGCGTCGATGCGCACTCGATGCTTCGAGCCGTCGGCAATGCCGTCGCCGATTGCGAAGCGATTCGCTTTGCCGCACCGGACTCGCTCGATGCGTATCTGAATCGCGCGCCTCGAACCATCACCCCAGTTTCCACGCACGCTGCCGTCGAGGAGAGTTTCTTCCTCGGTTTGCGGCTGAATCGCGGCGTCGATCTCAGCGTATTCCGCTCCCGGTTCGGGACCGGAATGCTTCCCTTCGAATCGATCATCGACGAATGCATGCGCGATGGATTGCTTGAAAAGCTGAACGAGAGCGCGCGCCTGACCGCACGCGGGCGCTTGTTGTCCAATGAAGTGTTCGCCAGATTTCTCATGGAAGATCCAGTTGTCGGTGAGACGATTCCAGCAGGCCGTGTGGGATAAGAGTCTGAGATAAGAGTCTGGGATAAGGGTCGAAGACAAAAGACAGAAGATAAAAAGTGGGAACCGGCCACGTGAATCCACGTTAAGTGGCCGATGAGTGCCTGTCGGCGATGGCCTATCCGGCTCCCACCATCTCAAACTTCCTTTCAGCCGTAACTCTGCTGAATTCAGTTCGGATCATAGGATGGAATCGCTGAAGGAGGTAGATAGCGTCGGTCATTTCGCAGTGATTACCGGTGGGTAAAGACTGAAAGCTGACGGCTGAAAGCCGATGCCGCCCTTCCTAATTCTTCCACGCGCACGACCCCGGACCATCCGGGCTGCCGCACGACCCACAAGGTCCTGCAGCCATGGGCGAAGCCGAACCACTCTTCGCCGACACCGCAAAAACAGAGAGCTTGGGCTCCAGTTTCTTGCTCTCACATTTCGGGCAGGCTGCTTTTTGCTGTCCGTAGACCAGCGCCTCGAACTGGTGCCGGCATTCTTTGCAGACATACTCGAAAATGGGCATCGATCGGCTCCGCAAATAAAATTGCTGACTTCTATTTAAAATCAAAGTGTGGGCAGTGCGCAAACTCCGTCAGAGACTAATCCCTTCGTTCCCCGCCGCTGGCTGCGAGGCGGGCACATCCAAACGCTCGCCAGCTTTCTGATCCAGCGCCGCATTCATCTGCCCGAATCGGAAGCGCGCATGATTGAGGTTGCTCCCGGCGTCCGGGTCTTGTGCCACTGCCACTGGCAAGCCGACCGCACAAAAGCTTTGACGATCATCGTCGTGCACGGCCTGGAAGGTTCCAGCGATTCGCAATACATGCTCGGCATCGCCGACAAGGGACTGCGGGCGGGAATGAACGTGGTTCTCTACAACCAGCGCAATTGCGGAGGCACGGACGCTCTGGCTCCCGTGCTCTATCACTCGGGCTTGTCGAATGACATCGCAGCCGTAGCGCGAGAAATCATCGCGCGCGACGGCGTGTCGCGGCTGGCTCTGGTCGGCTTTTCGATGGGCGGCAATCTCGTGCTGAAGCTGGCGGGCGAATGGGGAGAGCAACCCCCGCCGCAGTTTTGTGCCGTAGCCGCCTGCTGCCCAGCGCTGGATCTCGCGGCGTCCGCCGATGAGTTGCACATACCTTCCAACCGCCTCTATGAGAGCTACTTCCTCTGGGCATTGCGTCGAAGAATGCGCCAGAAGGCGCGGCTCTTTCCCGGCCATTTCGATCTCAATCGGCTCAAAGGCCTGCGCAGTCTCCGCGAATTCGACGACAAAGTCACCGCCTACTATTGCGGTTTCAAAGGCGCCGTCGATTATTACGACCGCGCATCGGCGGCGCACGTAGTCGAAAAGATTTCAGTTCCGACTTTGATTCTGTACGCTGCCAACGATCCCTTCATTCTCATCACGCCTGAGACGCGGCATAAGATTCTCGCCAATGCGCATATCAAGTTCGTGGAAACAAAAGACGGCGGCCATTGCGCATTCATTGGAGCGCGGAACAGAAACGGGCTGGGCGGCGTGAACGGCCGCGCGCCATCCGAGGACGATGGATTTTGGGCGGAGACCGAGATCGTCAACTTCCTTCGTCAATTTTGACCGCGATTTATGGATGCCGATTTCTCAATCGAGCTGGGCCGCGACGATCCGGTGCTGGATTTTCCCTGGACCGATCCATCGGGAAAGCTGGCATATTTCGACTTGAAACGGCATCCGGAGATGATCTCGAAGCTCGAGGAGGCCCGGAAATTTCCGGAGCTGGCGGAGTTTCTCCGCTCGATAAACTCGGCGCCCAGTAGGCTGGAGAGTGCCAAGTGCGACGCGTGGACAACGGACGACCTGAGCGCGGAAGACGAAATATTCGCCGCAGCCCACAAGTTTTCGAACTACGTGGATCTGGTCTGTTCGAACGTCGAGCGGCGTCAGTCCTTCGATTTCCACGAAGGATTCGCCAGGAAATTAACCGATCTGTTGCGCCGCGCGCCTGAAATGCGCGCCTCGGCGGAAATATGCGTAAGGCGCTGTTTCTTTGGTCAGCCGGAAGCGGCGCGCGAAGGTTTCTACTTCACCCTGTATGTGAACGGCTTTGGAGAAGATGAAGAGTTCGCCCGCAAAAATTGGGCGATCGGACTAACGTTGGCCGGAAATGCAATCCTCCAGCTCTCCGCGGCCGGTTAGAACCGATCGATTAGAACTTGAAGGGTTAGAACTTGAAAAGAGCCACGAGCAGCCAGACCTCGGGATGAGATGGACTGGATTGCCCGCGGCTCGCGACTCGAGACTCGCGACTCAGTTAATATCCTGCTTCGCCTCCAGTTTCTTCACCAGCCCGCCCACATAGACTTTCTGATTCTCGGGAGCCCCCGCCAGCGCCAGCTTCATCTCCGAAGCCGCGTCGTCGAACTTGCCCTGCGAGCTATAGATGCGCGCCATCCCCGTGTGCGTGAACCACAGATCGGGATGCTTCTTCGCATTCTCGCGGAAGATCGCGTACGCCTCATCGTTTCGTTTTTCGCCCTGCAAACCGCGCGCGAAGAAATGAATCTGCAGCGGAGTCGCCAGATCGAGCGCCCGTTTCTGTGCGGCCATCGCATCGTCTTTGCGATTCAGGGCAAGCAGAATCTTCGACTTCGTGATTTCGTTGTCGTAGCGGTCTTCATTCTCGATCGATTTATTCTCATAGTTCAGCGCAAGTTCGTAATCCGTCTTCTCCGCCAGCAGATAGTTCCCAGCCTCATCCCAGCTGATCCAGGTGTACTGGGAAAGATTCCGCAGCTGCTTTTGCAGGCTTGCCTCAACAACAGGATGCACATCGACCGCGACTTTGAAGGGAACGGCGAGTTTCTCCCACTCCAGCTCAACTACGGTCGAATCCGGCTTCACGTCGTTGAAGTCATAGGTCAACGCATTGTGCATTTCCGCCGGCTGGGGCTTGACGTTCACGCGCAGCGCGTCCTCGGATTCTTTGTACGTGAACGACCCCCACGAAGTTGAATTCTTGGAAAAAATAATCGTCCATTCGTTCTCATTGGGAATCATGTGCAGCCCATAGGTACCGGCGGCGAGCGGTTTGCCCTCGACCGTGACAGGATCGCTGAAACTGATCGTCGTGTTCAAATTCGCCTCGGCGCGCCATACCTGCCCATAGGGAACCAGATCCCCCCAGATCTTTCGGCTGTTCACCAGTGGGCGGTGATACGCGATCGCGATGTCGGTGATGCCAATGCGCTGCGAAACCTGCGCCGCCTGACTTTGCAATGGCAAATCGAGGATCAGCGGTTGGGCAAGGCACAGTCCGGTTACTGCCGTCAAAAACAAGCAGAATAAAAATCCTCGCGAAACGATTCGTAACGTTGCGGGGAGCTGGGTTCGAAACTTTATTGCAGACGTGGTTCGAGACATGGGGAATCCTCCTCCGTGCGGTAAATCGATCAATTTTGCCGAAACGGCCGCCGATGAGCGGCCACACCCTGAGCCACCTGCTTAGACGTGCGGTCCTGCGCGGAGTGAGCAAACGGGCGCTCCACACCTGACAATTCGCAAGCACCCGGGCCACAAGCGCCAGGCCTACAAGAAATGGAATTACCGACTCGAACTAAGTGATCCGACGTGCTTTTCCTGGGAACTGCCCGCCCCCGTTCCCCGTATCTAATCTCAGAGCGCGGCCAGTAAAGTTCCGGCCGCGCTGCCCTTGCTTACATGCGGATGCTCCTCGAAATCGTGCGCCAGTCGCTTGCCACCCTCTGGGCGCACAAGCTCCGCTCGTTTCTTACCATGTTCGGAATCGCCTGGGGCGTCGGCTCGCTCTTACTGCTGGTTGGCCTCGGCGAAGGCTTCCGCAGCGGGCAGAATCGCCAGCTGGCGAACCTCGGGCAGGACATCATGTTCACTTTCCCGGGACGCATTCCCGCCGTTGAAGGTAGCACCCAGTCAGGCCAAACCTACCATTTTACGTATGGTGATTACCTCGCCATTCAGAACGAAGCTCGCTCGGTAAAGTATGTTTCTCCAGTGCTGGATCGCGAAGATATTCGCGCCGTCAGTGATTACGGCTCAACCAACGGCCAGGTCTTCGGCGTCGCGCCCAACTACAACCAGATCCGCAACGTGCCCGTCGGCACCGGCCGCTGGTTTAATGACGAAGACAACCGCGAAACCCGCCGCGTTGCGGTCGTCGGCTGGGAGTTGTTGAAGAACATTTTTCCGGGACGCCCCGCCGTGGGTTCAACCATCCTGCTCAACGACATCAACTTCGAAATCATCGGAGTGGTCAGCAAAGTCGGCCAGGATGGCAACAATGGCACCAACGCGCGCATTTTTATTCCCATCGAAACCATGCGCAACCTATTTCGCCTGAAAGAAGCGAATACGGAAGATGCCATCTCGTTCCTGAACTATCGTCCCGTGACGCCTGCTCTCGACAAGCAGGCAAAAAGCGAAGTCCACGAAATTGTGGCGCGCCGCCACGAGTTCGATGCAAAGCTCACCGATGCTTTTGAAGACTGGGACACGATCGAAGACAACAAGCGCGTCGGCAAAATCTTCAGTTCGATGGACTGGTTTCTGGGCGTGGTCGGAGTAGTCACGCTCGCCCTGGGCGCGATCGGCATTATCAACATCATGCTGGTTTCAGTAACGGAACGCACCCGCGAGATCGGACTGCGCAAAGCCCTGGGCGCGACGCATCGCGCCATCCTGACGCAGTTCTTCGTGGAAGGCGCATTTCTGACCGCTCTAAGCGGAGGCATTGGGCTAGCCATCACGACCGCATTCGTAACGCTGCTGGCCGCATTGCCCGCGCCCGAAGGCTTTGACACGCCACGCATTGTTCCCGCGTCGGCAGTGGTTGCGATTCTGTCGCTCGCGGTTGCAGGCATCGCCGCTGGCTTATATCCGGCCCGCCAAGCCGCACACCTGCCCCCGGTAGAGGCCCTGAGGCAAGAGTAAGGAGGATTGAGTAAGTGTGAACTTGAGTAATTGGGTATTTAAGAATCAACTTACCATAATGGGGTTCTCAAATTACCCAATTACTAAATTACCCAATTACTAAATTTCTATATGCTAATCGAACTAGCCCGCCAGGCCTACAACGCGCTGAAGCACAATCGCCGCCGCAGCGTCCTGACCATGCTCGGCATGGCCTGGGGCATCGCGACGGTCGTATTGTTGCTCGCCTACGGCAACGGTTTTCAGAATGCCCTCTGGGTCGCCTTCCGCTCCTGGGGCACGAACCTGGTCTTCGTTTTCCCCGGCCGCACCTCTCTTCAAGCCGGAGGCACCAAAGCCGGCAGCGAAATCAAACTCACCGTCAACGACCTCGACTATCTCCAGGCCGAAGTCCCGCTCCTCAAGCGCATCTCTCCCGAGGCCGCCAAGCAATGCGTAGTCGCCTACGGAATTCGCAGCGACAACTACGGCGTCAGCGGCGTCTATCCCTACTATTCGCACATGCGCCGCATGGACGTCCAAGACGGAACATTCTTTACCGACCTCGACGAAAACACGCGCAGCCACGTCGCTGTCCTCGGAGCCGACGTGAAGAAAAAACTCTTCTCCGGCCAGAACGCGCTCGGCGAAAAAGTCCGTCTCGACGGCATCTCCTATCAGGTAATCGGCGTCCTCAAATACACCATCCAAAACGGCGATGACAACATGAACGGCAAAGTCTACATCCCGTACAGCGCCATGAGCGACCTGATGAACACCTATTACCTGAACGCCATCGCGATCGAGTACGAAGGCGATCACCAGAAAGTGGCCGACGCGGTGCGCCGCTCCATGGCCTTCCACCACGAGTTCGATCCCAAAGATAAGCGCGCAATATTTGTGTTCGACGTCTTCGCCGATCTGCTCGACCTGCGCGTCATCACCACCGGAATAAAAATTCTCCTGGGCTTCATCGGCCTGCTCACGCTCGGCATCGGCGGCGTCGGCCTGATGAATATCATGCTGGTCTCCGTAACGCAGCGCACCCGTGAAATCGGCGTCGAAAAAGCGCTAGGCGCGCGCGGCTGGCACATCCTCGTACAATTTCTCGCGGAAGCCCTCGTCATCACGCTGCTCGGCGGAATCGCCGGAGTGGCGCTTGCCTACATCGTGTCGTGGTCCGTCGGCTCGCTCACCCTGTGGAGCGCTTTCATCGAAAACGGCAAAGAAGGCGACATCCGTCTCACCATCAACGCCACCACACTCATCGCCTCAACCGTGATCCTCGGATTCGTCGGCATAGTCAGCGGTATGTTGCCCGCCATAAAAGCGTCGAGACTAAATCCGATTGAAGCGCTCAGGTATGAATAAGTAGTTCGAAGCTATCGGCTCTCGGGTGGATAATAAACGTAAGGAACGTGGCCGCTCTTCAGTCACCGTTCTTTCGCATGGAGGTCTCTATGATTCCCCCTCGGCCCCTTCGACGGGTCGCAGTTTCTGTTCTGTCGTTCGCTGCTCTTCTCGTCGTCACGATCTCCGCCCAGAATGCCGCCCAAACTTCCAAGGCCGCTTCGAAGAAATCGTTGCGCCAGGACTATTCGTTCAAAGTCAAGGCGCACCGGATCTGGACCGATACCGGGCTCGATCTGTATCCCGGAGATCGAATCCACGTCACCGGAGCCGTGGCCGCTTGCAACGTTCCTTCGCTCACCGAGAAGGCACATTTGCCGCTCCCCTCAGCTCCCGGCGGAGCCTTGCTGGTTGAGCTTCATTCGGACGGGCCTGCAATTCTCGCCTCTCCCGACATCGACCTGCCCATCCTCGATCCCAGCCATCTTTACCTGGGAGTAAATGGTGAGCATTGTCACGGAACCATTCCCGTGAGTGTGCATGTGGATTGGCATAAACCGGAACAGACCGGGCATTAAACCCAAATCATGTGGCCGCCACCGCTGAGACTCCCGAACCCGCCCTCTGCGTTGGCTTTGCGCCCATGATTAGAAGCCAGAACATAAATAGCAGTTCCCCAAACTGGAGAGGACTCATCCATCGGGAGACGATGTTCTGGTACTGCGGCAGGAGTAAAGATGTAAAAGTATTAACCGGATAGCTAAAGCAATTAACCATCAGCAGGATCCCCAGGATGCGGGGAATAAACCCCGACCGGTACACCAGCAGCCCAAGCGGAAAGAGCCATAGCCCCCAAAATATTCCGGCGATACCCAATCCGCGACCATGCAGATTGAGGAACAACATAGCCAAAGCATCCCGCTGAGGTTTTTCAAATATGGACAGAAAATCGGCACCGCGCACGAGGATGAGAGCAGCGATGGCATTCAGCTCATTCAATAGCGCGATCGGAACCGACACCACAAACAGTCCAAACATGAGCGAGGCGCGCCGTTGATTGACCCCCTTAAGCAGATCGTACAGAGCTAGGGCCACCCACATAAAAAGGATCTGACAGGTGAGGTTGCAGGCGATGCCAACGCGAAAGAGCGTCTCATGAGCCGCGATGTTGCCGGCCGTCGCCGTGGCGTTTCCGTGCACGATCAGCTTACCGGGAACATACACAAGGGCGAATGCGCCCGGTATTGAGATGAGTACGTACAACAGGCCGGCGAATCGGCCTGGGTTCCTGATGGAGGTCATGGGTCCTCACTGGTGAGAGTCTAAGCCTGAGGTACGGCAAACGCCGTTGAAAAGTTTCCCGGCGTTCGCGGACAAACCTGGTGAGAAACCGCATCCGCTCGCGATCCGGCTCGTAAACATAACCTAATGATTTATCGGCAGCCTCAGACTTGCTATGATAAGCGGCGACCACGGCGAGGTGAAGCATGGCCGTCGCATCCATTACGAGCGTGAACGTCAAGCAGGCGGTGCCGTTTTTTGGTGTGTCCAATATGGAAGCCTCATTGCGGTTCTATATGGATGGCCTGGGTTTCGAAATGAAGAACTCGTGGATTCCCGACCGTGCCGAGGACAAACCTGACGGCAGGATTCGGTGGTGCTGGCTTCAGCTCGGCAATGCCAGCCTCATGCTCCAGGAGTTTTTGCCGGAAAAGAAGCCGAAGGAAACGCTCGGGACTGGAACATCGGTCTGTTTCCAGTGCGAAGATGCGCTGGCTCTCTATCGCGAGTTCAAATCGCGCGGCATCCAAACCCGCACGCGCCCCTTCGTCGGAAACAATCTCTGGGTAGTTCCGCTGACCGATCCCGATGGCTACCGCATCGAATTCGAGAGCCCAAGCGACGCGCCCGAGGAAAGCGAGCTTGAAGATTAGCGCTCGCATCTGAGAACTCAGAACTCCCCAGCCCAACTCGCTCCACTACAATATTCCCGTGCCCGATTCCCCAAAACTTGCCAAGGTTCTCGACCACCTCCGGCTCTACAATCATCCGTTGCTCAAATTTTCCGCGCGCGAAACGAATGGCGTCATCGAGATTCTGATCGATCTGAAGAACTCGACCGTCCCGGTGCATCAATACGTGCTTCCGATCCACCCGCGCGATCTCGATCATCCGCAGTTTGCCTGGCATCTCCAGCGGCAAATCTACGACGGCCTCCACGACTATTTCATCGAAATGTTCATCAGCACGCCGCAGGATAAAAACCCAGGGGCGGTTCCCACGGAAGATCGCCGCATAGAGGGTCCTCCCGGCTAAAAAAAGATAAAACACCGTATCTCTATGATTTATAAATACCTTAGAGATAAGTCTTTATTTCTCAAAGACCTGGAGAAAATGAACCCCCTAAGTCTTTGACTTTAAAAGACCGCCCCAAGGGGGGTACAAGCTGTCTCTCCGCAACCAGATCGAGCGCGAAATCCACCAGCGCGGGCCAATTCCGTTCTCGCGCTACATGGAGATTTGCCTCTACGATCCAGTCGCAGGCTACTACTCGCGCAACGCCGAGCAATTCGGCAAAGCGGGAGACTTCTACACGTCGAGCGACGTTCACGCCGTCTTCGGACGCCTGCTGGCCCGTCAATTCGAAGAAATGTGGCAAGCGCTCGACCGCCCGGCGCAACTCGAAATCCTCGAACTCGGCCCAGGTCGCGGCCTCTTCGCCCGCGATGTTTTGGACTGGTCGAAAAAGAAGTTTCCCGACTTCTTTGCAGCGCTGAAATACACCCTTCAGGAATCGTCGCCAGCTCTAAAAGCGAAGTTGCAAGAAAATCTCGGCGAATACATCGGCTTCCGAGTGGAGACGCAGCCTGCCGCGTCTTCCGCGGCCGAAATCTGCCGCACCTCCTCCCCCGAAACTCCCCTGATCGCCTTCGCCAACGAATTCTTCGACGCGCTCCCGGTAGAAATCGTGGGCCCGCAAGGCAAACTCCACGTCGCCTTCGAGCATAGTCATCTGAACGAAATCTGGCTCCCGCCTACGGGCGAAGAGCTCGAATTCCTCGACCGCCACAGCGTCCATCCCCAATCCACTGGGAATGAGGATGAACGAATCGAAGTTCCATTGGCCGCGCAACATTGGCTAACCCAGGCCGCAAACGCTATCCAGCGCGGATTTCTGCTGGTCATTGATTACGGCTACACGCGCAGCGAGCAACTCGCCGGACGCCATCGCGGAACGCTCATGGCCTATCGCCGGCATTCGGTCGGCGCGAATGCCTATGAGGCTCCGGGAGAACAGGACCTGACCGCACACGTAAACTTCTCTGCGCTGACCGCAGCCGCGGAACAAGCCGGAATGCGCGCCGAGCGCCTCATTACGCAATCGCAATTCCTGATGGGTATCGGCGAGAAGACGCAATTTGCCGATGCCTTCGAAGACTGCCGTGTTCCGCAAGAGCGGGTCAAAGTTGCTCTGCAACTGAAGCACCTGGTTACTCCCGCAGGCATGGGAGAAACCTTCCATGTGTTGGTAGCAAGCCGAGGGATAGATCCGGCAAAAGTCTCGGCCCTGAGCGGCCTGAGCTTCGGCACAACGCATACAGGTTAGCCGGTACGGATTACCGTTTCGTCTGCACCTAATAACCAAAGTGCACCATTTCCGGTGCTTATTTAACACTCCTGAAATATCTTTGCAGTAAACTGCCGATTAGACTCGTATGGCATCCGCACGCTCATCGCAGTTTGCCTTGCCGCTTCAGGTAGCGGCCGTCTGCTATCGCAAGGAAAACTCACACGCCGAGTTCCTGCTCGTCAACACCAACGGCGGCAACAAGTGGACGTTCCCCAAGGGAGCCCCCGACACTCGTCTCTCGCACAGCCAGGCCGCCGAACGCGAAGCGCGCGAAGAAGCTGGCGCCACTGGCGTGATCGAGCCGCGCCACTTCCACGTTTACATCCACTCCAAGGGCGTCTTCTGGCAGCCCGGAGGCGTGCAGGAATATGTAGTCAAAGCCTTCCTGATGGAAGTACAGCAGGCCCGCGACCACCACGAGGACGGCCGCAATCCAACCTGGTTCACCGCCAAGGAAGCGCGCACCATCCTGGCCAAGGGCCGCGAGGTCAAGTACGCCCGCGAACTGCAAGCCGTAATCGACCGCGCTGTAGAACAGATCGGCCACCCCAGGGCGGCTCTTATCCGAAGACCCCGGCGGTGTGATGTTGACAGGCTTCAAACTGGAAGTGCTCTCTGGAAAAGCTGAATCCAAAAGGGCTGATCCAAGTGGACTGATCTTAAGTTTGTTCCTTCGTTTTCATTGCCCCAAGACCTAGCGGTTCGGCGTAACAACCGGGGAAAAGACAGTCAAACGCTAACTCGTTTATCGGGAATATCTTACGAATATCTCCTTCTGAATCAAGATCTTGCGGGCAAGTCCGAGAGCTGGATTCGGAACCATGGTAAGTCTCATAAAATCAGCGACTTAGCAAAATTCGGCAGAGTTCGCCTAACTCCTTATTCCTCAAGAATCTAGAGGGAATGCCCGTGGATCTCCTTTGTTTTCATAGATCACAGGAGGGGGTAGGATTAACTGATCAGTCAATACCGAGTCGCGTATTTCGCCTTCCGCTCTCCTCATGAGACGATAGAAGAAATCCATGATTCAGCTCCAGTCAGCAGGCAAGCGTTACGGCCACAAGCTCCTTTTCGAAGACGCCAACTGGCTCATCACGCCCGAGTCGCGCATTGGTCTCGTCGGAGCGAATGGTACCGGCAAATCCACCGTGATGAAGATCCTCGCCGGCCTCGAAAGCCTTGACTACGGCCAGATCTCGCGCGCCAA
>JBAQJF010000264.1:0-2827 GCA_049300195.1 Terriglobales bacterium
ACCCTCCACTGACCGTTGGGCCTACCGGGGAAGGGCCCTTTGTAGTCCTTATCAATTGCCATGACCTGATTGCCAGCCTTCGTGCAACCTCTCGCGAAGGCTTGGATAGTGGCGTCATTCACAGGGAGGGTTGGATAAACCACGATATCCGCGTCGTGAAAACTCGCCGGTTTTTCCGCCAGCGACCCTACCAGTTGAAACGTCATTGTTCCGGCGAACGCGGTATTGAGCGCGTTCATGATTGATCGAAAACGTTCCTGAGTATGGGTCACCATGATTCTTGATTCTAGCAAGTAACGACTTTGGCCTCGCACAATCTCGCGGTATGATCGCTGCCGCATGCGGAACGGCTCGCTTTTACGCCCGGATCATCCCCCAAATAATCGCCAACTGATGGTCATCATGTTCGGCCACAAAAATAAATGGCCCACCAGCCGCATCGGCGTCTTCAGCCGCGGGTGCAACAGCGTCCGCCCTTCCTCGGATTCCCACATTGACTCACGCGACACAAATCTGCCAGTCGCACTCATCATGTGTGATTGACACTTGGCGCGTTCCATCGCACTGTGATGGACGGATGGTCACCCTATTGAGATGACTGTGGTCACGAGGCGGCCTGAATTCAGAACTTGACATAATATCAAGTCGGCTTCAATATGGTTCAAGAGGCAAGTACCAAACCACCGTCGCTTACGGAGCAGCAATTAAGGGAACTGGTCCTGGAGGCGATTGATGACACAGCTGATTCAGGTAATCTGGAGACGTTTCACGCGCTCTATGATCACCCTGAGCGTGGTCTTGACACCAATGATGTCATCCACGGACTGGAGTATGCGTGGAAATTTGACCGTCCCCCACTTTTCAACACAGACAGCTGGCAGTGGAAGTACTACCTCGACACGGAAAATGTCGGCGGCGACCCAATCCTAATCATCATAGCGGTGGACACTCTCAATCGAGAGTTTGAGGTAGTTACGAGATGGCGACAATAGAAGCCGCGGCCCATGAATGCAATCGGAATACAAGACGGGAATTTCGGGCCACAATGGAAGAGCCGTATCGCTTCGAGTCTTGCGGGTTACCGAACGTTTTTCTGGTTGGAATCAGGTATTACCGGTGCGGCGAGTGCGGTCAAGACATCGCCGATATTCCTGCGGTTAAGCAATTAATGAACCTTATCGGCCGTGATCTAATTGAGAAGGATTCTGCCCTTAGTGGCATCGAGATCAAGTTCCTGCGCAAGAGGCTTGGACAGAGGGCAACCGATTTCGCCAAACAGATTGCCCTGGAGCCGGAAACACTATCGCGCATTGAGAATGGTCACCTGCCCGCGTCGGAACGAACGGACGCCCTCATCCGGTTCTATTACACGCTATCTTCCAAAGACCGTGTTCTCCTTGGTCAGTTGCAAGCTGATCTTGATGAAAGAATGATGTCTTGGCGACGAATAATTCTCCCACCGAAGAAGATCGTGACCAGCATAAAAGGCAAGGAATGGACGCTGGTCGCCGCCTAGTTGCACCATCCCCGGTAAAAGGGCGACTGTGATCCAACCTGATCACGCCCGAATCATCTCCCAGATAATCGCCAGGTGATGGTCGTCATGTTCCGCCACGAAAAATAGGTGATCGACCAGCCTCATCGGCACCTTCAGCCGCGGATGCAAGAGCGTCCGCGCGAATAGCCCGCTATCGATTCCCTCCAAGCGATCAATCATCGCGAGCCGTGCCGCGCGGAAATGCGCCAGGATCTGGTCGATCTCGCGTTCGTTGTACCGAGCGTCGAAAGTACTCCGATTGCTCAAATCCGCTACCGACAGCTCGTTTCGCCCGGAAACAAAATCTTCCACGCGCGCCATCCACAAAGGTTCCAATTCAACCAGATGCCCCGCATGCTCCTGCGCCGACCACTTTCCCTCAGCCGATCGCACCGTGCGTTCGGCCGCGCACGCGCGCACCATTTCTTCGAGCCGGGCGGGTGTGCCCCGCAGCCGTACGCACAAATCCGGAAACAGCTCGACCGGAAACGAAAACTCAAACTTTCGCTCATACCACTTTGCAACCTGCGCCATACCCAAAGAAATGCACTAAGAAGCTGCGCCGCCTCAAAATATTTTTTCCAGCGTAAAATCGTCCGAAGGCAAAATTCGCTCCGAAGGGTTCCCTCGGCCCAGTCCACATCATCTAAGCAATGGCCGTTGCGTATCCAACTTTATAAACTGGAGCCATTATGAAATCCCTCGAACTCGGCCGCTCCGGCCTGCAAGTTTCCGCTCTCGGCCTTGGTTGCATGGGTATGTCGGAGTTCTACTCCGGGCGCGACGATAACGAATCCATCGCCACCATTCACCGTGCCCTCGAACTTGGCATCACGCTACTCGATACCGCGGACATCTATGGGCCGCACACGAACGAGGAGCTGGTCGGCCGCGCCATCAAAGGCAAGCGCGACGACGTGGTCCTCGCCACAAAATTTGGCATCGTGCGTGATCCCGCCAATCCACAAAAGCGCAGCGTCAACGGCAAACCCGACTACGTCAAGCAAGCCTGCGAAGCCAGCCTGAAGCGCCTGGGAGTGGAGCACATCGATCTTTACTACCAGCACCGCGTTGACCCCGACACGCCGATCGAAGAAACGGTAGGCGCGATGGCCGAACTCGTAAAGGAAGGCAAGGTCCGTTACCTCGGCCTCTCGGAGGCCGGCATGCAGACCCTGCGCCGCGCCTTCGACGTTCACCCCATCGCCGCGCTGCAATCCGAATACTCGCTCTGGACGCGCGATCCCGAGAAGGAACTTCTTCCCACCTGCCGCGAACTCGGTGTCGGTT
>JBAQJF010000265.1:0-1785 GCA_049300195.1 Terriglobales bacterium
TGCGCCGCCGCTCAGCGTTTTGACATCTGGAAGAAGCCCATGCCCGCCGGCAAGATTAGCCCGTTCATTGGCGTCTGAAAAGGCAGGTCGATTTTGAAAGTCCGCCGGGCATTTTTTGGATCATCGTCAAACTGCCATTGGACGGATTGACTATTTCCCCACCAATAACCTCTGTGGTGTATTTTTTTGGCCTTAGGGTCTTCCCAGTACACACTGGCTGGGGCGGAGAAAACGAAAATTCCCGACCAGGGACCGATGGTGACATCCCAGGTGCCATTCACGTCGTTTGGATTAAGTTGGCTAGCGCTGCGGTACGAGGAGAGGAACCCATTCATATAACCCGCGACACCGCGCGCGTAGTCCATTGCGTTTCCTGTGAAATAACCCAGACTCGCCAGTTTTTGGACAAATTCGCCCGCGTCCCCATGAACAACGGCATCCCACGCCGCATTGTAGCGGCGCTTCAGTATGCCCAGGTAACCGGTCACGCCCGCTTGGAGAGAAGCATAGGAGCGGAAACGAGCTGTTGGATGATTGGGCCCGACCCAAACCCGCCACTTCCCGTTCGCCCGAACCTTGTCCGCCCGGAACTCCGCCGGCTCGGCCGTAGTACTCGCATCTACCACCGCCTGAGCCTGCGCCGGGGTCAAATCTTCCATCGTCCAGTAGTACGTGTGGTCTTCATTTGCTCCCGCCTTGATGCCGGCGACGTTGTAATTCATCATGCTCGCGCCTGAAGCTGTCTCAAACGCCCACTGCCCACCCAGGAGGCAGAGCGTGCGCGCTGAAGGCGAAAACGGGGGCGCGTCGGGCATGCTGGGCCATGCCAATGAAAGGGCAGTTATCAACTGTCGAAAAGTGATCGGAGTCTTAACGGGTGGGAAGTACGCCATACCAACCCCTCCTGATTCGGGACTTCCACTTGGTTCCGGCTTTTGATAGTGTACAGCAACCAGCTTGATCCCCGGCTTCCGTGGAGATTCCAGAAATGAGTCGCGGTCGAATCCGAGGGTGGTGATAATATGGCGGTGCATGGCGATTGAATAAATCGCCCGCCTCGGTGGAGGAGATACACCATGCTTAACAGAATCGCGGCCACGCTTGCCGCTGGATTGACGATTGCCGGCGGCACAGCCGCCCTGTTCGCGCAATCCACCCGGGCTGTCGTTTCGGGTCCCGTTGGCCCCAGTCCTTACACCGTGGTCCGCTATTGGCACAAGCCTTTCTCCGAACCGGGCTTCGCTTTTGGCGGCAATTCGGGTGTTTTCGCCGAATCGCCGGACCGCATTTTCATCGCGCAGCGCGGCGAGACTCGCCTTCCCGATCCCCTTCCCCCCGGCTACGCTGGTTTCGCCGGCTCCATCGGGATCAACGTGCTCAGCGCCACCGATCGGCGCGTCATGAAGAAGAACTTTATCTATACGCTCGAGGCTGACGGGAACGTGCGCGAACACTGGTCCCAATGGGATCACCTGTTCGCCGATGCGCCCGGCCCCGGACCGCACCGCATTCGCATCAGCCCCTACGATCCCCAGCACCGTGTGTGGGTTATCGACGAGAGCTATAACGTCATTTACGTCTTCTCGAACGACGGCAGCAAACTGCTCAAGACCCTCGGCGAAAAGGGTGTCGAGGGTACCGACGGCACTCATTTCGGCAAGCCTCAGGACGTCGCTTTTCTGCCCGACGGCCGGGTCCTGATCGCCGATGGTCTCGATAACCACCGCATCATGATCCTCGATCGCGACCTGCACTACATCGGCGAGTTTGGGGGCCACGGCAAAG
>JBAQJF010000266.1:0-1804 GCA_049300195.1 Terriglobales bacterium
AAGCCGGAAGGCGCGAAGGGCGGCCAGCTGGTATCCACCCTGAGCCTGCCTCACGAATGGAAGCGCGAGAATTTGCGCGCGGTAGTCTTCGTACAAGAGCGCGATACGCACCACATCACGGGCGCAAACGTGCTGGATCTGCGCTAACATTCGTGGCGCACGCACTCGTGCGTGCTGGAGTGAACCCCAAAATTGAGACAGTAAGAGTGCGAACACTTTGCAGTGAAAGGAGCTGCAATGGGAAAACGGAAAATGGGGAAGTATCCGCGAGCGTTTCGGGAGATGGCGGTGGCACGCATGAAGTGTTGCGACAGCGTCAAGGAATTGGCGCAGGAACTGGACGTGGGACGGACCGCACTGTACCAGTGGCGCGATCAGCTGGCGCCCCAGGATCGGGCCGAGTGGCAGGCGGGGGAAACGGCTGGTGAATCCCGGTTGGAGCAGGAGAACCGGCAATTGAAACAGGCCTTGGCGGAGAAAACGCTGGAGGTCGATTTTTTCAAAGGTGCCTTGCAAAAAGTCGCGGCTCGACGCCAGGGGCACAGCGCATCTGGCGAGACGGCATCTGGGACCAAATCCGGGAACTGATGTCGATGCAAGGCAAACTGAGTATCGAGCGGATGTGTCAATTGGCAGGTGTCAGCCGGGCAGGCTTCTACCGGTCACTGCAAACGGAGCAGCCGGTGGAAGAGGAACTGGAGGTGCGATCCACCATCCAGAAGATCTTCGCCGAACATAAGCGCCGGTACGGCTATCGCCGGGTAAGCGCGGAACTACGACGGCGCGGGATGCCGGTGAACCACAAGCGGGTGGCGCGGATCATGCGCGATGATAATTTACTCGCCGTGCAGCCGCGGGCTTTGGTCGTCACGACAGAGTCGGATCACGAGCTGGAGGTTCATCTGAATCTGGCCAGCCGGATGAAGCTGACCGGCGTCAATCAGCTTTGGGTGGCCGACATCACTTACATTCGGCTGAAACGCGAGTTTGTGTATCTGGCTGTGATCCTGGATGCGTTTTCGCGAAAAGTGGTGGGTTGGGAACTAGGACGAACGCTGACAGCGCGGCTGCCGATGGCGGCGCTGGAGAAGGCGCTCGGGGAACGCAAACCGCCGCCGGGCCTAGTGCATCATTCTGATCGCGGTATCCAATATGCTTCCGGCGCCTATGTCGCCGTGCTGCGCCAACATGGCATGATCCCGAGCATGAGCCGGCCGGCGAACCCGTATGACAATGCCTGTTGCGAGAGTTTCATGAAGACCCTCAAGCGGGAAGAAATCCAGGCCAATGAATACTGCGATCTGGATCACCTCCGCGAAAACACTGCGATGTTTATCGAGAACTACTACAATCGGGTTCGGCTGCATTCGGCGCTGGGCTACCGGCCGCCGGTGGAGTTCGAGCAGACCGCCGCGTCGGAGGTGGCATCGCAAGGTGCGACCATGAGTTTTTTCAGGCATCGGGAGATCTTTCAATCCGATGTGGGATTAAAAACTAAAGGGAAACCGGCCGAAACCGGTTCCCCCGACCATCGTCTCGATGAGTCTCCGGCTGGTTATTCCTTGGCGGGTTGCTCTCCAGCAGAGCCCACCTCCGCTTCACCAACCGAGGACCATTATGATGGAGCAGAAAAGGTTTGAGTAGGAAAAATCATTGGACGGCAAAGTGTTCACATACCGTTTGTCTCAACCGAGGGGTTCACCCCAAAAACGTGTCCGCACGATTGCGGACACGGCACGTTTGAGAACGTGCGCCGCGGAGTCCTCCCACCCATCGGGTGGACATTGGCACAACACCCTAACTC
>JBAQJF010000267.1:0-1959 GCA_049300195.1 Terriglobales bacterium
GGTTCACGGTTATAGTTCAAATAGGTTGGGATGCGGGTGCCCCTTGCGTCCCCTTAGACTTGGTCCTTGGAGCCCCGGCAGTTTCCGGCTGCTGGGGCTCGCCAAAAGGGCCGGTATCGAGGTTCTACTCACAAAAGGGATACGCGGCGCCATCATAGCCGAGGCGAGCTGGTATCGAAGGACCTCGGCTGCCCAGCGACGATACGCTCCACCTTTTTGGGCGGGCAGATAGCCCTGCACTTGCCGATCTTTTCATTTTCCTAGCTGGCGTAAGTGGACATCGCGGGACCACCGTCAGCGAATGCGAAGGGTCCGTGAGGTCACGTCCCCGGCGGTGGTGTAACTGGGCGGAGCAAGCCGCGAGCGAGCGCGCCATCCATAGCGCGGAAGCGAGCGAGCGGCTTGCGGTCGGCCATCGATGATTCGTCGGTAAGGTTGGGTTGCGACACACAACCTGATTCGAGGAACCACCGATGACCGACGAGATCATGAACCTTCGCGCACTTCTGGAAAAGAGCTCCGACGCCGATCTTCTGCGGGAAATGATCGGCTTCACCGCCCAGCGCCTGATGGCACTGGAGGTGGAAGGGCTGACCGGCGCCGCCCATGGCGAACGCAATCCGGAGCGGATCAATCAGCGTAATGGCTATCGCGATCGGCGCTGGGAAACCCGCGCCGGCACGGTCGAGCTGCGCATCCCCAAGCTGCGCAAGGGCAGCTACTTCCCGGGCTTCCTGGAGCCCCGCCGGTTGGCCGAGAAAGCGCTCAGCGCTGTTGTGCAGGAAGCCTATGTGCATGGCGTCTCCACGCGCTCGGTTGACGACCTGGTCAAAGCCATGGGGATGACCGGCATCTCCAAGAGCCAAGTCAGCCGGCTCTGTGAAGAGATCGACGATAAGGTGACAGCGTTCCTCGGCCGTCCGATCGAGGGCGACTGGCCGTATCTTTGGATCGACGCCACCTACGTGAAGGTTCGCGAGAGCGGGCGCATCGTCTCGGCTGCGGTGATCATCGCCGTCGGGGTCAACAGCGACGGCCGCCGTGAAGTGCTCGGAATGGATATTGGCCCTTCCGAGGCGGAGACCTTCTGGACCGCGTTCTTGCGCAAGCTTGCCTGGCGGGGCTTGCGGGGCGTCAAGCTGGCGATCTCCGATGCCCATGAGGGCATCAAGGCGGCGGTTGCCAAGGTGCTGCATGCTTCGTGGCAGCGCTGCCGCGTCCACTTCATGCGCAACGTGCTGGCCCACGCCGGCCGCCAAGGCCGTCGCGTGGTCGCCGCCTTCATCGGCACCGCCTTCGTCCAGGACGACGCTGAAACCGCCAGCAAACAATGGCGCCAGGTGGCCGATCAATTGCGTCCTAAAGTGCCGAAGCTCGCCGCCTATATGGACGAGGCGGAGGCCGACGTGCTCGCCTTCATGAGCTTCCCGAAAGACCATCGGCCGAAAATCCATTCCACCAATCCGATCGAGCGCCTCAATGGCGAGATCAAGCGGCGTACCGATGTCGTCGGCATCTTCCCCAACGAGGATGCCATCACACGGCTCATCGGTGCCTTGCTGCTCGAACAGAACAATGAATGGGCCGTCCAGCGCGGACGTTACATGAGCCTGGAAACAATCGCCCCTTTGAGCGATGATCCGATCATCAAGCTGCCTGCCGTCGCGACAGCTTGATCAGCCCGGCCCCGCCGGACATCACGACGGCCGCGCCGTTGTTACACCACGCCACGGAAAGAGATCGCCTCCGGCAGTAGCCCATAAAGGGTATGCCGTCCGGAGCGCCCGATGGATGAAGGCATTGAGGCCCTTCAGCAGAGAATTTTACTCTTGCAGGGCGAGAGCGCAGACGTGATCATTGATGAAATTCGCAGTCATCTTGTGTATATAAATGGCACCTTCGGGACGATGATAAGAACAAGCGGATGAAAAATAAGGCAGTTCATGTTTAGCCCACACT
>JBAQJF010000268.1:0-50908 GCA_049300195.1 Terriglobales bacterium
AGAAGAGAATCCAGTTATTACCCCCTCTGTTTGGGAAAAAGTTTGCTAATATTGAGGCGGAATTGACACCCTGTCTTTTCAGGTGCGTCGCGCACCTGCACGGAGGAACGTTGAGTCGCAAAAAAATCCTTTTTCTCTCAGACGCGGTTTCATCCTCATCGGGGCTTGGCCGCATCACGCGGGATCTGGCAATCCGGTTACACGCTCACGGCGGGTTCGAAGTGGCGACGGTTGGATACGGAGGCAACGGGTCGAAGTCTCTTCCGTTCCAGCAATACCACCTCCACTCCATTCAGAATTGGCTCGTTCCGGAACTGCCCGCCGTGTGGAATGACTTCGTGGGTGACGATGAAGGCATCCTGATGTGCATCTGGGACTTGAGCCGCCTCTACTGGCTCGGGATGCCGCAAACCTGCCCCGACCCCGGCCTGCGCCATTGGGTCGAGAACGCGAAGGTGAAGAAGTGGGCCTACCACGCCATCGACGCAGAAGGGCCGATGGGAAAGCTCTCTCACCGCATCGCATCGACAATGAAGGGCTTTGACCGGGTGCTCGACTACTCAGCCTTCTCGACCCGCATCACCGGGAACCCGGAGCACCTGCCGCACGGCATCGACACCAGCGTCTTCTACCCCCGCGATCACGCGGAGGCTCGCCGGAAGTTCATGATGCAGGGATTTCAGGGGCTGAATGAGGACTCCCTGCTCATCGGCATCGTCGCCACAAACCAGACGCGCAAAAACTGGCAGTTGGGCATGGAGACGTGCCGCATCCTGCTCGATCGCGGCCACGATGTCCGGCTCTGGGCGCACACGGACATCCTCCAGCGGTACTGGGATATCGGGAGCCTTGTCGTCGATTACGGTCTTCAGGGACGCGCTGCCATCACCGCCCAGCGGTTCACCGATGAGCAGTTGGCCTGGATGTATGCGGCCTGTGACGCAACGCTCTGTATTGGCCCGGAGGGTTTCGGATTTCCGGCAGCCGAGAGCTTGGCCTGTGGGGTTCCAACAGTTGCGGGAAGCTACGGAGCGCAGGCGGAATTTGTTCCAGCGCACATGCAGGTCAAGCCCGTCGCTTTCTACTACGAGGGAGCATTCTGCTCGAAACGCCCTGTCCATGAAGCCGCGAAGTGGGCCGACAAGGTGCTGGCGATGAAAGGCGCCCGCGGCAAGAGCCTGCTGCCTGAGAGGGTGGACTGGCACGGCCCTGCACTGTGGCCGGCCTGGATACGGTGGTTTGAGGAGGGTGTGGAGCCCTCGAGGCTTCCGAGCGCTGCCGATTTGGACGCCGTAGCAGCAGAGGAGGCAATACGGTGAGCGATTTCAAGAACTTCAAGGCGTTCGTCCCCTACGTGAACCGGCCCGATCTTCTCCGCCGCGCCGTCGAGAGCATCGCGGAACTCCAGCCGCATCTCTCCATCGTGGACAACTCGGAAGATGGACTGACTCAGGAGGAATGGCCTGTGCCGGTCCTGCGTCCTTCAGTGCCCCTGAGCGTGAGCCACACGATGCGGTTCATCTACCGGCTCACCCGCGAGGCTGGATGCCAGGTCTGCGTCTACATGCACGGCGATGGGTACGCCCAGCCGGGTGTCGCGCTGGAGTTGCTGGAGTGCGCTCGCAAGGCGACGATGGCGGGAAGACGATGGGGAGTGATGTTCACCCTCTACGACATCCTTTTCGCTATGAACATGGACCTGCTGAAGGCGGTTGGCGACTGGGACCCGAATCTCCCGTGGTATTGTGCCGACCAGGATTACTACCGCCGCGTCACGCTGGCGGGCCTTGAGGCCGCAGAGAGCGGTCTGGGGGATCGCGTGGAGCACTTTTCGAGCGCCACCATCCGCAGCGACAAGCGCATCGACTTCATCAACAGCATCATGCACCCGCTGGCATTTCAGTACTACGAGCGGAAGTGGGGAGGAAGATGCGGGCAGGAACGCTGGACGATTCCGTTCAACCGCCCTGACCTCTTTCATGACGCGAGGATGGGATGAAGTGCTCTCAGCAGCACGCCGCAGAGAAACTGGCGCACGCGCTGACCCTCCTGCGCCTGGCAAAAGATGAGGAATGGCCGGAGTTGAGGAAACAACATCTCGATGAAGCGGAACGCCTGATTGAGTACGCTGTCGGCGTCCTGGCGGAGGCGCATGGCGAAGCTTAAGCAGGGTGAGAAGCGAGTCCAGCTCAGCTTCCAGCGCCCCGAGGATGTGTCCCTGTTCGCCTTCATGGAAAAGCGGGCCTACGAGTGCCGATGGGATCTTCCAACATTCATCGTCGCCGCCCTTCAGGATGCGTTCCGGGGGCAGGTAAAACCGGAGCCACAATATCCAGGTCTATCCGGAGAACCGATCAATCAAGAGCCGTTTCGTCCCATCCCTGCCGATCCTCCTCCGGCGATTATCGTATCGGATGAGCCTCTGCCTCTTCCAAGGGCCACGCCACAGACGGAATCCACCGACGACGGCTACGAAGCAACCAAGGCGGCCATTGCCCGCGACACTGAGTTGTTTCGGAAGAAGGGGAAGATGCCAAAGAAGGTCGCTATTCCGGGCGCTCCCGATGGTATATTAGAGGGGCAGGACGTTGGAGCGCCCGGCAAAGCCTAATCGTTACTGGAGGTAACAATCATGCCCCAAATAGAAGACTACACCATAAAGAACTGGCTTCTTCGTAATCTCGTCTGCCGTTTTCTTGGCCACTGCGGGGCGGTCAAAATGCCTTTCTTTGTCCCGTGGCGTGGAGCTTACGATGATGACCCCTACTGGGACAACATCAAGGGTCAGATCGAAGAAAACCTGAGACGCTCTATCCCTGTTTGCCAAACTCCTGGACCGGGAGGAATCTGCCGCTTTCAAATGTTCCATGACGGCCCGCATGATTTCTACCCAGAAGGCGGCGTTGCGACGGTGCTCAATGAGCCGTTGGATTACAGCACACCTCCGCTATTCTTTGTGGAGTCCACCGCGCACGGCACGGGAGACTGGTATAGAGAGAAATGGCTGGAACGTAAACTGGCGCAGGAGCACGGCTCTATCCATTGCAAACGATGCCGCTCAATGATCGGAGAATACTGATGTCTGTGACGCAAGTAGGACCACCTGACGAACCGAGCGTTGAAATCCGCGAGACGTACATGAAGCCAACGGCGGACTGGCCGGAAGGCGGCTATATGTGCGAGGTAGGCGGCAAGGTGGAGATCGCCACTGGTTACTACGCGACCATCTACCCCGACAAGCCATCTCTGTACTGGCATGGAAAGGCTCCAGCGGTAATACGGTGGGAACTCGGCGATTTGCCGTGGAATCGCCCTCAGGCCATCGTGCCTTTTCAGTGTGGGTCGGGCGAGATGGGGACATTTTACTGGTCGAAGGATGCGGACCTGGACAAACTGCCGTCGATGAATCCAGTTCCGATAGACCCGGAGATAGATCGCATCGACTTCTACATTAAAGGGCCGGATGGATACATCCCGTGGACACCGACTGAGGCGCAGAAGCAGATGCTGAGCATTTTTGGACTTCCTACTCGCGCTGACGATACAGTCCCGGCAAGTCCTCCGGTGTCACCGAAGTAGGGCTGTAGCATACCGCCTGGTACTCACAAGCGGATCGCCCCACTTCATCACAGGATGACCGCCGCATCGGCAGGCTCATCGGATCCACCGTCTGCGCCATCGCCGGGGCAATCTCCACCAACTCCTGCCGAGCCTGCACCATCCGGGCATCGGCCCCGTTGTACTTCACTCGCCGCGAGACAATCAACTCCCCCAGCACGTCGTCGGAGGCCATCCGGTCCAGCCATGTCTCGGCGGTTATGTCCGTCTGCTCCCGCCAGACCGTCTTCCATGCCTGCGTGAATCCGTCATCCCGTTTCCGCGAGGCGAACCGCAGCGAGGACTTCTGGATGGGGTGCTGATACGCGCGCGCCCAGTGCGAGTGGCGCCGTCCGTTCCGCTGGTTTCCGATGATGACCAGCGTGAGGCTCAGGGGTCGCTCCAACGCCGCCAGTTCTCCCACGGTGCCCCAGGAATGGGCATAGGAGCGCAGCGTGTCGTCGTCCATGTAGCTGGCGAGAATGACGCGGTGGAGCTCACCCTTCATCTCAAAGAGGCGCGATTGCCACTGATGTTTCCCCATCGGTACCGGCTCCAGGTGCGTCGCGCACCCGAACCGCTGCCGCAGGGCCAGAGCAATCACCTCCGCCGTCGATGTGACGTGCCGGATGGCCGAAAGTGGGCTCAGGTCGCCAGAGGCCACGTCGAGGCGTGAGGTTCGCTCCAGAATGACGCTCCGTGCTCCCTCGATGGGATCTGATGCCGTAAGAGAGCCTTCGACGGCGGCGTAAAGCAGCCCGAGCGGTGAAATGGAGCAGGATTCCCACTCGCGCTCGAACTGGTACCGCCTCGGGCACCGATCCCACGTGTCGAGCAGCGGGGCGGAGAGGATCATTGATTCGCGCTGAGAGCAGCGGCCACACCTTGCGGGGGCGGGGCCGTCTTCGCGGAATTCTCTGCTTCGGGGGCACGTAGAGCCGTCGAGAAGAGAACTTGATACGGAAGCGCATTCACGTCCGGGAATGCCTTCAGGACGTGCTTCGATGCGGCCTCCAGTTCGCGGGTAGGAGCGAGCGCCTGGCGGATACCGTACACTCCCAGCCGCGGCATCGATCCGGCGTGCAGGGACCCTGACAGATTCTCCGAAGAGAACCGCGGCGCGACTTCACTGAGAGCCTGCTGTCCAGCCAGGTCCTCGATCCGCTTATCGAGCGTCTGCTGCAATGTGATGAGAGCCGACTGCCGCCCCTTCAGGTCTTCGAAGTACCCAGCAGGCTTCCCAGCCGCCTGGTCCATCTCCGGGTAAACCGTGCTCCGCAGCCCATCAAGTACCGCATTGTCGATGGCGAGGTCCGTGTCACCCTTTTCCGCCGTGTACTTCGCCACGGCGCCCTTGGCCTTATGCTTAGCCAGCTGCGAAGAAAGATCGGTCCGCAGAGTGTCGAGTTCTGAATAGGTCCACGGCTTATCGTAGTCCTTCGCGGCCCGAAGGATCGCCGCTTTCTGTGCACGTCCTTGTGCTGTCTGATCCATCCACGGACGCACCAGGTTACGGATGCTGTCTGCAATTCCCGTGGGCACCGTCTGCTTCCCGGCAATCGGCAGCATCGCCGCCCCCGACTCCAGATTCATCGCATCCTTGCGAGTCTTCACCGCGCCAAGGAACCCTTCTACGGTGCGCTGATTGGCTGGAAGCTTCGTCATCTCCTGCTCCAGGTCGCCCAGGGAAGTGTTTACCGCTTCAAGCGTCGGGCCAGCTGTAGCCTTCGTCGAGGCAGCCGCCGTCAGATGCTGCGCCGCCCGAGGCGACGCTTCATCTCCCACCGCGAATACGCTCTTCAGGAACGGGTACTTTGCAAACACCGCGTCAGGCACCAGTTTCCCTGCCGGCCGCACCAGCTTCCCGACGAACCGCCCTCCCACCTGTCCGACAGCTTCGGTCAGTCCCTGAACCACGGCCTGCTCGCCAATCTTCTCGGCGGATTGAGCGGGACTCATGTCTTTCATTTTCGGGTAGAGAGCGTGAAAAATCATCTGACGCGCCGCCTCGCCGCCTGCCCCTCCGGCGGCGGCTCCTGCCGATCCAGTGGCGATTGCACCCGGACCTGTTTCCGCTCCGCTTCCGGCACCGATTATGCCTCCCACCAGACCACCCGCCTGAGGAAGCATGTTGACGGCTTTGTTCCGCAAAGCGCGGAGATGGTAAGCCACGCCGCCGGGATCGCTCCATTTCGGGATAGCGTTCATCTCCGCCGGCGGAGCGGCACTGATCGGCTTACCGTTGGCGTCCCACTCGCGCACGGCTGGAGCAGACTGGATCGGATTCCCCTGAGCGTCCCATTGTGTTACTGCGGGAGTTGCCATGCGCCCTTACCTCCGTTCCCCTGTGCATTCCACACCGCGTTAGCGGGCACGCCCTGCGGACGCGAGGGTGCAGGCTTCGCAGCCGGGGGCACTGCTGCGCCCGGTTTTGTTGCCACCTTCGGAAGAATCTTTCCTACTGGCTGCGCCCCCGTGGCACCCTGCGGTTCCCATCGGAACGTGTACCCTCCCACGGTCGCAGGGACGCCTTCAGAAAGCCGCTGGAGTGTCTGATTCAGGAGTGTGAGTTGCTGCTTTGCGTAGGCCGCATTAGGCGTGTTCGGCCCCGGCAACTGCGCTTCGAGTCGGTTAACCTGTTCGTTCGACAGACCACCGCCCGCCGCCTTCCTCATGCCCTGAATGTTCTCGCGTGCGCTCACAATGGCCGTCACAACGTCTCGCTCTTCCGGAGTCAATGTCTTCCCGACAATCCCCTGTGCCACTTGTGCCGCCGTCCAGTCGTGATGCGCCAGAGCTTCTGCGAGCCGCGGGTCATTCAGACTTCCCCCGCCGGAATAGAGTTTGCCGAGAGCGTTACCGACAGTATTCACCGCCCCGCCCGCATCGTTCAATTGCGCCATCGCCTGCTGCGACTTCACGTACTGTCCAGCGAAGGTGGAACCCATCGGCGTGCCCGAAGGCGTCAGCACAGCGCCCGGTAGCGGCTCGCCATTAACCTCGCCAAAGGCCGCTGCCTGCGCGCGTACCCAGTACGCCTCATCGCGCATCGCCTGCGTGCGGGCCTTCTCCGCTTCGAGTTTTAATTTCGGGTTGTTGGGATCCTGGCTGGCCTTGAACTGCGCCTCGTGCAGCGCCTCTTCCGACTTGCGCAGAGTGAGCGTGGCTGTGCGGTAATCTTCGAGCGCCTTCTGGTGCGCTTCTTTCTCCTGCGCGGCTCTTGTCTCGCCTTCCTTGTTGAACGCTTCCACCATTTCATCCGGAGTCAGTTCCGCCCACGTCTTGCCAAGACTGTGCGCATAGGACTCCAGAAACGCAGCATCCTTCGGAAGCGGCTTTGATGCGACCTTCGCCTCTGCCAGCTTCTCCGCGTTCGCCGTGTCAGCCGCCGCTGTCCCGCCAGCTGGAGTCGCGCTCGGCAATGGCTCGCCCTGCTGGTATGTCGCCCCGCCTGGATGGATGGCTTTCTGGAGCCGCGTCATCAGGGTGTTCATGTGCTTCGGGTGCGAGAACAGGCCGGTAATCTGGTCCACATACTGCTGTTGCTGCTGTGGGGTGAGGGTGCCGTATTTCCGGCCCATCGCGAGCTGCGCTTCGAGTTCGTCCGCTTTCGCGTTGAGCGCGGCATCGTCCATCTGCGTCGCCTGCTGGCGCTTTTCTTCGTCGATCTGCGGAGCTTCTCCCGAAAGCACCTGAGCCGTCCGCTGAAGCACAGGCGGGAGTACCGCGCCCACCGCGCGCGCTCCAGTCGCTGCGCCTTTCCCGATGTCTGACAGGATGTCTCCGATGCTCATCTCTCTCCTACTGTAGACACTGGCCGTCGATCACGTCGCCCGGAGTTCCTGCGATCCACCACTCTGACAGCATCGTCGAATAGGTTATCGGCGTACTCTGCGAACCCGCCCCGCCCGGCAGTAGCAGCGTGCCAAGGCCAGCCGTGCCGCCATTCACTGCCGCAGGAGTCGTCACGCTCACAAGGTGCGAGGTTCCATAGCGGCATGGGTGAGCCGAGTTGTTCTGGAATACGAGCCACTGAACATAGGCATTACTCTCCAGAAACGATGGGTTTGCACCAAATATGGCGGTTTGGAGATTGACGACCCCTGCATCCGGAATCGTTACCTGGAAAGAGATATTCATGAATCCTCCCCTTACGCTTCCTTCACGATTGAATCTGGTCCGTCAGGTCTGGCGATTCCGTATCAAGTCCTGTCGGCTGCTGGGCGTTATAGAGCGCTTCGTAAGGGTCGCCGCTGCCCCCGGCAAACCCCGTGGCGATGCTCGCCGCACCGGCTGCGACATTGCCCACATCCGACGCCTCGCGCTGCTGGTTTTGGGCAGCCAGGTTCGCCTCGTTTCCCAGACTGCTCGATCCTATGCCGAGAAGATTCGAGCCGATTCCCGCCTCTCCCGCCGCCGCTCCCTGCTGCGCGTTCCCGATGAGGTTGATGATGTTGCCGCGCTCGTTCGACTGCGCCCCCTGCGTAGAGGCATTGGTCCCGCCGCCGCGGTTGCCGAACTCGGCGTTAGTCTGCGCCTGCTGCTGTACCTGCTGCTGGCCTGCCTGAATTTCCGGGGCCAGCGTCTGAGCAATCTCTTCCGGGTTGCCGCTCAGGATGCCCGAGTAGTAGGTGTTTGCGGCATTCGTCGCCCCCTCACCCGTGTTGATACCGTAGTCCGCCAGAGAGCCGAACTCGCCCTGCTCCTTCTGGGTCGGGTCACCGGAGAATAAGTCGAACAGGCCGCCCGCGAGATTGCTTGCCATAACCCCTCCAGTTTAACCTTAAGTCGGTGAAATCCATGCGGAAATAAGCCCGCGGTATACAGTGATCGAGCCGCTGGCCCCGGAATCCGTCAGCGGCCCAAGTGGGATCGTTCCTGTCGCTCCGAGGGTGGTCAGGAGACCGCTCCCCGAATCGACTCCGATGGTCACGCCATCCGGCTGAACGATGCCAAAGCTGGAATCCGTCGCCAGCGGCAGTTCTGCCGCCGAAAACAGGCCCGTCGTTCCGCTGTAGCCGGTCAGATACTCGCCTGCGATGGGCGCGAATGTCTGGGGCACAAGTGGCAGCGTCTCCGCCCACCAGTTCGTGCCGTCGAAGACCAGTAGCGCCGAATAGCCTTCCGCCAGCGGCATCGAAGCCGCCCCCGCATTGCCGATCCAGGAGATTGTCCCCAAGGACGGCGTGAACGTCACCATCCCCGAATCCCAGTTCTGCGCAAATAAAAAGTAGGGAACCTGAACGCCGCTCGTGAGCTGCACTGCCACCGAAGATGAATCCCCAAAGAGCAACAGTGCCCCATTGTCCGTCGGCTGGTTCGTGTACGCCACGTCCCCTTGAAGGTTGTTCACCGACCCGAGGCCGGGAAAGCTCGAACTCCCGCCTCCGCCGCCCGGATTGTTGATGACCGTCTGCCCTCCTTGGAGCGCGCTGATTTGCTGCTTCAGCGCCGGAATCGCCTGGTAGATATCCGTCAGCGCGTTCGAGTGGAGGCGCAGCGCATCGCCAACAGACTTCGGCACGCTGGGGTCCGATATGACGCCCGGAAACCGGAACGATGGGCTGAGATTCGTCATTGTTGCGGTCCCTCTCCGCCAGCCTTCGGCCCGGCAAAGAACGGCACAAAGGTGAACTCCTTGCTACTGCCCCACGGCTTGATGCTCAGACCGGTCCCTTGCAGGTACACCTGCATAGACGGGTCACTGAAGGTGAACTGCGCCTGCAGCAGCTTAAATTTGTTTGGGCTGACCTTTGTCGTGAATTTTGTAATCTGCCCCGCCGTCGACTCGAGCACGATCGCCTGAGGCGCATAGCTCCCGTTCCCGGCGTCTGCCGCGATGAAACTCACCGTCGCCCCCGAATCGCAGGAGTACTCGACAGTCAACTCGTAGCCGTGCATCCAGCCTTCGCCGCCGATGGCGGGCGTCAGCGCCAATCCGGACACCGCTTCCGGCGATCCTGATTCGAGCAGCCGCACCGTTCCGTCGGAGCAGCCCACCAGCGTTCCCTGCTGGCTCTGGCCCTCGTTGGTGCCGTGCGCCGTTGGCTCTGAGCCTGCGTAGGTGTCCCAGATCCAGCCCAGCGTCCGAATGTCCAGCACCCAGGTATGCGGACTGACATCCGTCCCGATGTGATCGTAGTAGAGGTAGGCATTCTGGACTCTGAAGCGCTGCGCCTCCGGCTTAGAATCGTCGGGGGGATAGATCGTCACCCCGTTGCGTACGATGGGCTGAGGAACCGACGATCCCGACCCGCTCGACTCATGCGGGAACAGTGGATAGAGTTCCCCGTCGGTGATCGAGACGGACTGCGCCCCGCCGGCACTGAAGTGGATGCCGTCGTCCACCCGGAAGAAGATGGTCCCACCTCCCTCTACCGCCAAACACCGTGGCATGTAGAGACCGCGGTTGATGGCCGTCGCCTGGAGGGTCCACGTCGAGCCTTCCGTGCCTGTCACTGTCGCCAGCGCATTGAAGAAGTTGGGCACGATGACCCACGCGCGCCGAATCGAGAACAGGACGCCCAGGCCGCCGCTCATGGCTCCGTTTACCAGCGGCTCCGAGGGGTCGGTCACTTCCATCTGATTCGTGTCCGGAGCCGCATCGTTATTGTTGCCCTGGCACCAGTAAAGCGTCCCCGGGCGCAGCGGGTCACCCACGCCGAACGTGTAGTTAACGTTGTCAGTCGGACCAAAGAGGTAGGCGAGCGGCTGCGCGGCGAGGTCCGGCTCCGCGATGTTCCACGGCAGATTCGTTCCCTGCGGGATGGCTGTTGCCCCTGAATCGTTCGTCGAGAAGTCCCACGACGTCGTGGAGGATGGCCGGCGCGGAGCCACATACGCCACCTGCTCCGGCGCGCCAATCAGCATGATCGTCCCCGGCAGCCAGCGGATGTTGAAATAGTCCCCCGAGACGTACGTCAGCAGCTGCGTGGAATCCACATTGATGATTCCCGAGCGTGGCAGATCGATCGAGGGGAACGGCTCGTAGTTGTCGAACTGGAGTTCCGGGTTGATCGCCGCCGCGAGGTCGCTGAGGGTGTCGTTGTAGGTGATGGACTGGTTCGGCATCGTCCCTACATACGTCGGGTTCGCCAGTCCCCCGCCCTGCCGGTAGATGTTGATCTTGTTCACCTGCGGGTCGGTCGATGGCGTCGGAGTGATGTCCGCGTCCTGCGTCGAATAGAACGCCGTTACGCCCATCGTGTTGATGAAGGAGCGGTCGCTTCCTCCCGAGTTCTGCGTGGTGATCTGGACGCCGAAGCCGAACGATGGATCGTTGACGATCGCGGGCGTCAGCGTCGCTCCCCACGCGTCTCCGCCCCCTCCCTGGAGCGTGCTCACTGCGATGGACTGGTTCTGGATGGCCGGGAATTTAGCTGCTCCGATCTGCTGACCCAGGTAGTAAAGAGCGACAGACGACAGCACGCCGGTTCCCGCGTTCTGTCCGATCCAGTTGAGATTGATCTGGATACCTGTGATATTCACCGCAACTGGAATGGCCAGCGTCGGCCCGAAACCCTCCGCGATGATGAAATCGGTCACTGTCCCCGGAGCGACGCCGCCTGTGGTGCGGATCTGGCTTCCGTTGCCCTCATACTGCGCAGCGTTCACCGTAATGTCGGGGTTGATGACGCCGCTGGTCGCCGCCTGCTGCGTTGCCGATGGGTTGGCCTGCGAGTTTGTCCCCGGCACCGACACAGGCGATGGATTCGACTCCGCCCCCGTCTCGTCCGCCAGGTAGGTGTAGTAGTAGTAAATAAGAGACGGACCGCTTCCTCCGCCGGGGAACGTCACATCCGCCGCGACCTGCGGCTCGGCAATGCCCGTCTTTCGTGAGAGTCCATCGGAGCGCAGTTTGATCATCCCCGCGCATTGAAAGCCGGAATCGACGATGACATTCGGGTATGGAGCGTCATCACCGATGTACGCCCACGGCTGAACGCTCGTATTCGGCCTGAATGGAACGATAGAGACGGGATCACCGCTCAATCCAGTCGCCACCGGTCCCGAATCGAATCCGGTCCATACGTACATCGACCCTGAATCCGTCCCGATGATGAGGCAATAACCGTCCGACGGACCCGCTGGAGTCGTATCGTTCATCCTCGCAAGCGAGTTCACCGACGAATCGACCGTCACCAACGGATCACCAAGGCCGTTGCGGAGCGTGAATCCGCCTTCCACATAAGCACGGACATTGACCGCAAGCGCAGCCTGTCCCGGATCAAGCCGATTAACCGGCGCGGTCAGATTGATGCCCCTGAAGCTATCGCCGCGTTTGCTTGCCATGTCGCGGCTCCTCTATATCTTTCTCGAACCTCGGGTCCGCTTCATCGGCCCGTGAACCCTCGCCCAGCAAGTCAGGCCGGAAGATTCCTAACGCAGCATACTCCGCATTCTTCTTGCGGCAGTAAGCCTCGAACTGTTCGAGCAGCGGCATCGTCACCGCAAAGTTGGCTCCGCCCATCTTGAAACTCGCCACATGTTGGGCATACGCCAGCACCGCATCTACCCCATCCCGGCTCAGTTGCACTTCCGCGTCATCGTTCGCTGGAATAGGAGCATTGCCCACCACGTTCAGGACTGCCTGCACCTGCGCACCGCCAGCGGGCACGAACGGAGCCAGAGCCACGAAGTCCACACCGCCCACCACGATTTGCGGGTCATCGACAGGCTGTCTTGTTTCCCAGTCCTGCAGCCAGGCATCCATCTCCTTGTACGAAGGCGTGTCCACGGAGAGCGACGCCACCGACGCCTCGATCAGCCACGGAAGCGAGAGCATCGCCCGTTTCATCTGCTCATACCGCTCAAGGCAGTATTTGGAACGCGCCGCGTCCCGTCCCTCGGGGGAGTTGGCCAGCACGTCCGCCAGAGCCCCGTAGACGAGCGCCGGAGTCCAGTCGTCGGGGATGCCCACCAGCGTGGCAGCCGGCGGAGCGAAGGATGCTCCGGAGAACGACAGGATGGTGTCCCATGTTCCCGGCTGATTCGGCGGGCAGGAGCAATCGAAGGACAGCGGCGGGTTCGCCGTAATGAGCCAGGAGTCAGGTGCTCCCGGCTGCGCACCGCGCCACGGCTGGAAGGCGTTCGCGGTCCCTACGTCTTCCCTGCCCAGCACATAGGGCATCGAAGAGTCCTGCGCGATCCAGCGCACCCGGAAGACATCGAGCGTCGAGTCAGGGAGGTTCGTACGCACCGAGAGCAGCGGAGATTCGAGCAGCAGGTTCACCGGGTTCGCCGCCGACTGGAGCAGGAGCTCGTCCCGGCGATACTGAAGCGCCGCCGACAGGATGCCGATGTTGTATTGGTTCGTCCCGGTCCACGTCCCGCCGCTCATCGGTTCGAGCAGCATCGCCTCCATCTGGTCGTAGAGGTCGGTATCGGTCACCGTGCGCTGGCGCGGGCTCCCCGCCACGTTCAGAGTCTTCCATGTGTCGCCGGGGTTGAAGGAGAGGACGTAATCGACGTTCCAGAGGAAGGTGGTCGAGTTCAGCAGGCGCAGGGATTCCGTCAGGTAAATGTCGGCCTCAGCCGCGGGCGTGTACACGGCTCCTGGGTCCTGCAAACGCTGCAGGAGTTCGCCGCGCAACTGCCCCCACGTGATGTAGTTATACGACCCAGCCATCTACTCCCGCTTCCTCGCCGGAGCCTTCCTCCGGCCCCGCTTCCAGGTGCGTCGCGCACCCAGTTTTCGGCTGCTCAGTTTCGAATGCTTTACCTGATGACACTTGCCCCGGATGCAGGCCGTCTTGAGGTGCGGAGCCGGGATGCCGTGGACGTGCCGATATGCATTCCAGCGCCGATACGCTTCCCTTGATTTGAAATTTTCGACAGGCATCGTTCCTCCACGCACTCCACCCAGAAGTCATACGGGTTCACGGATCACCCCCGCTTCTTTGGCTGCCCCTTTGCGGCTCCCTTCTTCCCGCCCTTTTTACGGATGTTGCCCTTCTTCGCCGTGCCAAGGAACCGCTCCGCCAACCTGCCGGCGGAAGCCTCACTCCTGTTGGGGGAAGCGGCCATCTTCTTCGCCTCCTGCTTTGTGCTGATGCCAGCCCGCTTCGCCGCGCGCTTTACGCGCCCGGGCCTCTTCACCGCCCCACCGATCCACCGATCCTTTGCCATATCATCTTCCTCCATTGATGGGAAACATGCCTCCTGGAGGAGGCAGCGGCTTCCCGAGCATTCCTTCGATCTGCAACACCACCCGATTCAGAGCCCCGCCCCAAGACAGCCAGAAGTTAGCGTCGTACATGGCCTGCTGGTAGGCGGCCACGGCGTTGGTGTTTGTGGTCGTCAGCACGAACTGCTCCTGCGTCTGCCCACCGCCAAGCGCCACCAGCGCCGCCTGCTCCGCGTACAGGAAGTCAAGACTCACCATCCGGGCCCCGTCTGACGTGTAGTCGAATTGAAGTACGGCACTCTCGGGAATCCGCTCGTCGCTGCCCGCATGTCCACCATGTACGAATCCACTGCGTCTCGATCTAAGAGGCGCAGGGTTTTGAGGCGCACCAGGAAATCCTCCTCAGACATCTTCTTCAGTCCCAGGTAGTTCCCGCTGCTTCCCTTCGCGGCCATGATGTCCTTCCGGCTCTCCGCGTCGCGGTAGGCCCACGTCAGCGCCTTCTGGGTCACCACCTCTTCGTCGATTGGGTCAGGCAGGGTATCTGAGTTATTCACCAGGTACGGCCACTCAACCACGCCGTACCACTGATAGGAAATCGGCGTCGAAGGGTACGGGTACATCTCGAAAAGTTGCTGTCCGAGTGTTGCCGACGGAGTTGCTGTGCCGGCGCCGCGGCGGTCCTGCCCGAGCGCAGCCATCGTGGTCGGGTTCGAGGACAGAAGCCGCGTCGGGTCGTCGAGGTCAATCGTGCGCCGCGAAGTCCAGATGTCCATCGACCACATGTCGAACATGTCCGCCACCGTCAGGAACCGCTTGAACCCTTTCGGCATGGCGATGTAGGCCCAGTACATCTGGTAGCCGACGCCAGAGTAGAACGGCAGTGGATCCACGAATGGCCGATCGAGCGTCAGCACCGCGAACTGGGTGAAGGTAAAAGTCGCTGGCGTCCCACCCTCCGAAAGGCTGATGTACGGCTGGACGTAGCCACTGCCTGCCGACAGCACCACCGGAGCCGCCGTCACCTCGCCGTCGCTGTCCACAGTGATCGACACCGCGCCACCGGTACCGGGTCCCGCCCCGTCGAGCACGTCAACGGTATACGTCCCCGGCGTCTGCCCGCTGCCTTCCGTGAGCACCGTCGCGTAGGCAATCGAGCCATTCCCGGCCATGGCGATGACGGAGTAAATGGAATAGCCCTGTGCGCGGAACTGTTGCACCGTGGGGCTCCAGTAGATCGGCAGAGCGTTCCACGCCTCCGTCGCTGCAAGATCGCCCACGATGGTGCTCTGGCCGAGCGTAGCCGTGATCGAGCCCGCCGTCGTGATATTTGGCGTGGAGAAGCCGCCCTGCTGGAGTTGAAAGCTCCACATCATCGAGTCCTGGACATACTTCCACGCGCGGTTGATGAGTTTCCTGGCGCGGATGCGGCTCATCCCCGGTACCAGCTCCGTGATTTCGCTCGTCATGTCTACGAACATCGCCGCTCCAAAAACAAAGGGCAGCGGCATGTTGATCGCCGCCGCCCGCAAGGGAGAATAGTTTCCTCAGTACCCGATTGCGCTCAGTCTCACCGTGTAGGTGGACAGGTTCGTCCCGGCCACGGCTTCCTCACCGGGAACCTGCGCCTGTCCGCCGATGGAGCCAGAGTCGAGGCAGATCCAGACCAGTTGCCACGGCGTGACGCCATTATTCAGCGCGCGGGGTACCACGTTCCATGTGCCGCTCTGATCAACCCCGCCGACCAGCGTCCAGATAGTGTTGTTGAATCCGAAGCTCTGCGGGCTGATGGAGTCTCCGCCCTGAACATAAGCAGCGGACCCGCTGTAGTCGAGCGGGCTCCAGAAGTGGCCTCCGAAGGTATCGACCTGACCGAGAACGTTATGTGTTTGCCCTACGCCCTGCGACATGCGCTACCTCCTTAGAACGGGATGCGATTGATAAAGTCGGACCAATAGGCAAGACCAACAGCGTTTTCAGCGGCAGCCTCTACGCAAACACCGTAGGAAGTCGGAGTTACCGGGAAATCAGCCGTGCTCTCAAATTTGCCCGTGTTGGCGCTGTCCGGGAACACTGCCTGCCCGACCACTAGTGCCGCCACTGCTCCCACGGCCACTGCGGAACGACCAGACCCTGCGAAGATGAAGCACCAGTTCCCCGGCGTCGGCGTGTTGGCCTGCCCCTGGAACGTCGCGGGATTCAGGAACACTCCGCAGAAGAAAGCGTTAGCGAGAGCATTCGAGGTATAGAGCGCTTCCGCAATATCCGCCGTGGTCACCGTGGGAACCGCGTAAGCCGTCTCCGGCTGTGCCCCCTGTGTCGCCCCCGAGTCAAGCAGAATGTAGGCCGCTCGCCCCGCTACGGCGTTCGCAGCCGTCGCGCCTGAGTCAAGTTGCACCCACTGGTACGCGCCATCGTAGCCCTGCGTGCCTGGAGCGAAGAATTGATTGCACTCCGTCGGCCCCAGCGTGACGATCTTGCCTGCCGTCAGGCCCATCCAGTACGGATTGCCGATGGCGTCCTGATACCCTGACTGACTCGGCGAGTTGCACGTGTTGAGGTAGCCCGGGATGTTGACGCCGCTGCTCGGAAACTTTGCCATTGCCTATCTCCTTGACGCTAAACTCGTTGCGCTATCAACCAAGAATCCCGTAGCACTGCTGATCTTCACGCGGCGTCGGGTTGTAGAAGTTCAGGACGTGCCGCAGCCACTGGACATACAGCCAGGGGTTTTCCGGCCACCGCGCCGGGTCCATGAAGTGGTAGTTGACCGGCGCACCTTCCGCCTCGCGATACTTCCACACATCCGGCGTAATCCAGAACAGCGGCTCACCCACCACGATGACGTTCGAACCGCCCGACAGGCCGTTCTTTGTCGCGTTCGAAGTGAACCCGAGGCTGGGCAGGTTCGAGATGCCCTGGTTGGCCAGCATGGCCGTGGTCAGCGTGAACTGCCCGGTCTGAATCGCTCCCGGCGCCGGGGCCGTGCCGTTCACCGTGGTGAACAGGTTGGCAATGGACGGCTTCGGAGAACTCGACGGCACGATGTCGTCCTGGAAGATGGTCGCATTCTCGAACTTGATGCCGCTCCAGTTGATGTCCTGGTCGTCGCGCGTCTCATACCGCTGCTGGCGCTGGAAGGCGCTGGCGATGGCCGAGTAGCCGATGTAGCTCGTCACGCCCAGCTTGTCCCCGCCATTCGCAATCGGCGTCATGTACGTCTTGAGCAGAGTCTGGTAGTTCGGAGGAGCCGGGTTGCCGTTCTGATCGCCCAGCCAGATCGGCGTCGAGTTCAGCGATCCATCGACCGCTCCGTTGCGCGCCTGTCCGCCGTAGGTCGGGAACACGTTCCCATCCCACGAGGGAGTCACGCCGTCATTCTGCGCCTCGGAAATTCCATTGATCGACGCCAGCCGGTTGTCCGACACGCCGTTGCCAGCTGCCTGCCCGTGGCGGAACATATCGCCTTCAAGCTGGAAGTCGATGCCCTCCATCATCTGGTTCAGGTAGGCTTCGAGGATGCCCACGCGCGCTTCAGGCCCCTTGTTCTGGACCTCGGTCACAAACTCGTTCACCAGGCAGTATTTGCCGTAAGACTTCGGCTGGAACACGCTGGCGGTGATCATCTGCGGCTGGACAATCGTCACATCCTCGCCGGGGAACATAGCACCACCCGGAGCTCCCTGATAGAGCTGAGGCACCTGCATGCCAGCGCCCCCGCCGAACGGGTCATAGGCCCCCGAGGCGCGGAAGTAGCGCTGGAAAGGGGTGCCCACGTAGCTATTCTGAAAGATATAGCCGTCGATGAGCTCGTTCAGCGTGGTCGCCGTGACTTCCGGGAAGAGCGGTCCGAAGGGGGTTGCCATTCTGCTTTCTCCTCGTCAACTTTCTAGGCTGCGGTAGCTTCCCGCAGCTTCACCTTGGCGTTCTCCCGCCACGGTGTATTGCGTTCTCGTGCGCCGCGCGGGCTCTGCCACGGCTTCTTTTCGCCCTGCGCGTCTGAGGCCTTGTACGTCGAAAAGCGGCTCGTCCGGCCAGAGCGAAGATTTGGGTTTGCGCCGTTCTTCTCGCGCTCGACGCGGAGGGCCGCGGCCACTACCTCGTCGTCATGCTTCTTTTGCGCGGCGGCCTGCGCTTCCTGACGCTTCGCGGCAACGTTGTATTTCGTCTCCCATGCCTGCTTCAGCGTGAAAGCTCTGTTGCCCAGCGTCCGCTGCCGGTTCACTTCATCAACCAATTCCTGCGTATTGCCGAGCGGCGTGCTGAACAGACCGAAGTGCTCCGCGTTCAGATCGTTCAGCGCGACCAGAACATTCGATTGCGACTGGCTGAACTTCCCAAACTCGTCGCGGCTGACCATGTTCGGGTCGGGAGAACCGGGCGCGCGCGGCGCCTCTGCAGGTTTCGCGGGCTCGCCCTCGGGGACGATGCCGTATTCCTTCGCCTTGGCAAGCTCAGCGCGCAGACGGGCCGTCTCGCCCTCTGCCTTCAGGGAATCCTGCGTTACCTGACGCATGGCCGGCACAAACTCGTTTTCGTAGCGGCTGGTGAACTGCTGAAGCTCCGTCTCCGCCTTCTTGCGGGCCGCGCCTTCAGTCTCGTTCGCCTTCATAATCTTGCCGAGGAAGGTCTTGAACTTGGCGTCGCCGAGCGTCGCTTCCCACGCCTTCAGTTCGTCGTCGGTGAGTCCGGATTCCTGTTTGAGCCATTCGAGTTCGGTCATTGTCTTCTCCTCAAAGTCTCGTCAGGATTACCGGGGAGGCGCTGGCTGTGGAGGCGGCGTCGAAGCGGCCGATGCGCTGGCCTGTATCTTCTGCAGTCCCTGCAGCATCATCTGGATACCCTCCTGCCCGCCAGGGAACTCCTGCGCGAGGCCCTTAATCATCTGGCCGAGCATCACCAGCTTGATTGCAGGCGAAGCCCCGCCCTGTTGAGGCGAGGCTCCCTGTTGTGGAGGTGTTCCAGAAACTGCTGGAGGGAAGGTGGCCATCGACTACTTGCGATGACCCCGCTTGTGTCCGCCCTTTTTGCGGCCACCCTTGTGCTTCCGCATGTGCTTCTCCCCGAGATGGGGACCGACCACGGTCAGCTTTTTACGACCTCTGCGCTTTGCCATTTGCTTCTCCTGTTTTCTATTTGGGAGGAGCCGCTGGCCGCATCGTTCCCGAGGGGGCGGTAATCCTTGTCTGAAATCAAAAATACACGCCGATTTACCCGGTGCAATCAGAATCGACAGGACTTGTAGCAATGTTTGGGAAATTTCCAGGTGCGTCACGCACCTGAGGGGAGGAATGGGAGGAACGTAAGGCTGGGGAACCGGCTGAGGAGGTTTCGCGTGTGTCCTCATGTGACAGCCTGTCTTTACTGGATGCTGGGATCGACTTCGATGGCCTTCTGCGGGATGTTCTCCGTCTCCTCGAACATGAGGGAGGAAATCGAGCCGCCGGGTCCGAATTGCGCCGTCAGCTTGCCCACCTGCTGTTCCGAGCGGATGAAGTCGAATGCCTCGATGAGCAATTTGCGTCCGCCATCCTCGGGCTTCTGGTCGGCGGTGATCTGGGTTTTGTGTGTAACGTGGCTTCTCGTGGACGTCTTCAAAATGGCTCTCCTCTTCAAGTCGTAGCTACAACGGCCCTGCCCCCGCTTGCCGTGCCCTTCTGCTTCACAGTGCCCTTCCCGGGGTGCTTCGGCGGATGCCCCGCGCCTGGTTGTCCTGGATGAGGACCGGGCTTGCCTCCGGGCTCCGGCGGAGGTCCGAGTCCAAGCGCCTGCTCCAGCCTGGCAATTTCCGCCTTCTCTGTCAGCTGCTCCTTCGCCCAGTTGAAAACCTTCTCTTTAATTGTCGAGCCTTCGATGGTGCCCCAGTTTGGCAGATCAAACTGGCTGGCAATCGTCTCCGGGTCCACCGGAACACCCTTGCCGAGCAGAGCCAGAAGATTCAGTCTCTGTTGCGCCTGGGCGATGTAATGGAGCGAGTGCGGCGTGATGAAGAAACGCAGGTTCTTCGCAAACGTCTTCGCCCGCGTGAACTCGTCCGCCGCCGATCCCACCTGCTGTTGCTGCGCGTCGATGGTCTGCTCGCCAGGCAGGTGCGATGGAATAACCTTGTCCGGAGCGTAATCGAACACCTGAGGCGCGATGCCGTCGGCGCCGACAATCTGCATCACCTGCCCCGTCGTCATGTACTGGAGGATGTTGTACTTCATCATCTCGCCCAGATCCCGCAACCCTCGCTCCATCGAGCGCGATGTCCCCATAACCGTAGGGCCTTCCGCGTCGAGCAGCTTTTCCGGATCGGAGATGTTGGCGCGCAGCTTTTCGAGCGACTTCACCGCGTCGAGGCCCAGTTGCCGCATCATCGAGCCCTGCAAAATCTCGATGACCTTGAATATCCATTCCGGGATGTTGTAGCACCACTCCGGCATCGGAGGCCGCATCACCGGCTCCTTGATGTCGCCATCGATGCCCCAGGTGATGTCTGGGCTCAGAGGGTCAATCCCTTCCGCCTGCCGCGAGGTCAGCTTGCCTGTTTTGTCGCCCGTCGTGATGTCGATGTTATAGACCTTGCCAGGCTTCGCTCGCGCCATCGCCACGCGGTAGATGGATCGCGCCAGATCGTCGATAGCGTCCTGCGTTGCCGCCGTGCCGTTGAAGAGGGAGTATCCTGTCGGCTCCCACGCCCATTCGTCAAGGTAGAACGGAATCAGGGGCACCATGCCATGCCAGTCAAAGGCGGGACCGTCGTACATCAGCGCTGTGTCGCAGGAAATGAGCAGGCGCCTCTGGGGATATACCCGGCAGTCGTCCTCCGTCGCTGGCCGCGTCACAGATCGCCCATTCTCGAACCGCGTAATCGTCTGGCCGACGTAGGGCACCTTGTAGGCCCAACTTGTCCCGGCCTGCCCCATCTCCAGTTCCTTGCCGATGGGATTCCCTTCCTCGTCGAGCACCGGCTTGCCTTGGTGGTCCACTTCGCCAAAGTTCACCCGGAGATCGAGGACGTAGGTGTAATACACGTCGCAAAACTGCTCTAGCTGCCCGTCGAGGTTATGGAAGCGCCATCGGGCCGCGTCGTAGGCCCTGCGATCCTCGCCGCCTTTCGTGCGGCCGTACTTGCGCTTCGCGAACGGCTTCAGAAACTGCTGATATTCAGGGAACAGGGCGTGGGCCTTGGCGATGCCGAAGGGAATCGCCAGCGTGACGATGTAGGCCTCCTGGTAGTCGCGCCCACGGGGGAGCTGGATAGGCCAGATGTCCGGCTGACCGAGCGCCATGAATTCGAATTTTCCACCGCCGGAGCCGAACTTCGAGAGCGTGTAGAAGGGATAGATGAATCCGGCCCCGGACACCGCCGCGTACTGGAGCGCGTCCTTGATGGCGCGGTCCACGAAGGATTCCATGTAGATGGCCTTCGCGGTCTTCGACATCATGTTGGCCTGTTCGAGGAAGCTCTTGTTGTCCGTCGAGTAGCCCCAGTAGGGACGGATGTCGGAGAGCGTTTCGACGATTTCGAGCACGCCGCGCTTCAGGTCCCCCGTGGTGAAGTGTGCCCACTTCGAGGAAAGCTGGCCGCCTGTCTTCCCGGCGAGGATGTCCATCGCCTTCTGCATGGATGTGGAGTTGCAGTTCTCCTGCTGCCAGGCGATGCCCTGCGAGATGCAGCGGCGCAGGAAGCCGAGCTTCGTATCGTCGGAGCGTTCGAATTCCGGTATCTGCCAAGAAACCAGAGTTTCTGCCAAGTTATTCCGCCTTCTTTAACATTTCGGCAAACCGGGACGGGGTACCGGGTAGTAGTTCCGGGTTGGACATTGCTTTCGCGAGCGTTGATAACCCCTCGCTGCGCGGCTTCAATGCAACCTGCGGCCTCATGTCCGGCAACGCTTCCCACTTCCAGAAGTGGAACCACGAACCAGACCACCGCTGGTACCCGTAGAGATTCGATTCGATGTGATAGCCACCTTTCGGACTGCGGTCTACACGGAAGAACAGCGTGAACCAGAACCAACGACAGTTGACGTCAATAATTCTCAGTCTCATCAGTTCACCATCACTTTCTGCCGCGTGCCCTCAATCGGAGCCTCGGTGGACTGCATTCCACTGACGCCGTACACCGTGTTCCGCTGCATCGCGGAGTCGCGCTCGTCCATCAGCCGCAGCGATTCGCGGATGAACGCCTTCTCCCATTCCTTCGTGTCCGCCGACATCAGCCGGGTAAGGAGGTTCGAGCGCACCCTCTCGTAGTACTCCCGGCCTCGGTAGTAAATGCGTTCGATGAGACGTTGATTGGCTTCGTACTCCTGCTGCGCCAGACGAGTGAAGATGCGGTCCATCTCCGCCGGGACGCTGGTCTTCGCGCGGTTGTAGCCGTGGCGCTTTGGCGACATTGGCGACGTCAGGATGACATGTTTGGTGACGGGGTTCTCATCAAACCAAACAACTTCGCGCCCGTTTTCGTAAGCCCAGTCTTCGCGCTTTGCTCCCGGCAGGATAATCACAGGTCAGCCCCCAGCATCTCTTCCATGGTCGAGTTAATTCCCACGGGATAACCGTAGTCTATTACCAGTTCCTCTTCTTCGCCTTCGAATTTTGTCTGGATTCTCCGGGCGAAGCTCTCCGTGTCGTTCATGATGATGAAAGAGATGCCGTCGCCAAAGATGCGGTCATCGCGCTTGCCGTCCTGGTGGTCCCACCGCGTCTTGCCTCCGTCCGTCTTATCGATTTGGAATGATTGAATCTCCTGTTTCAGCAGGAATGGGTCATTCACCCGGCGCCAGTGGTTCTCAACCGCCGTCTTGTACGTCGAGAGCATGAAGTTGCGGCTCCACTCCGTCGTGTACCAGCCCATGCGGTGCGACTTCTTCTTGTCCGCCTCCGGATTCTTCCCGTCCAGCCGGCTGAAGTGGTAGAGGTTGCGCTTGTTGAAGCCCATCGCCAGCATTTGAATCTGGGGCGTGTCGCCCAGACCGTACACCTGCTCGATACCCACCACTGGCTCGTTCCCTTCAGGCATTTCAGACTTGTAGAGCGCGACCAGCGCCATGATGTAGGGGTGCCACAAAGACGGATCCACGCGGTTCGACCAGAAGCAGGCCGCCTGAAAGTCCGGCTCGTTCCCGTAGATCGACTTCCCATTGACGCTGATGTAACTCCCGTCCTTGCCCGTCCCGCCAGAGTTATCCACGCCGATTCCGTAGGTGTAGCCCTCTTCCGGACAGCGGAAAATCAGGCACTTGCGCTCTGCGTCGAACAGGTCAATGCCTGCCTCCTTTGGCTGTTTCAGTGGCACAAACTCCCACCAGAAAGTCTCTGCGATCCGGCCCCTGAGGTCTGTGATGTTTCCGTCGTAGCTGACCCGGAACGGCTCCTGCTCGCGGTCGATTTCCTCCTCCATCGGGTGGTAACGCTCCTGAATCTGCTCCCCGATGATCGCCCAGCAGGTGTACTGCTCGCGGTTCTCTTCCTGCTTCTGAACCTCAAGGATGTCGAATACCAGGTCCTTCTTCGGCCGCAACGCCTCGATGTCGTCCATCGGCATCTCCTGATACCAGGAGTTCTCCTCGCCCTTGCGGCGGGCTTCGAGAAGCATCTGTTCCCAGTAGTAGGCCTGGAAGTCCTGCATCTGCCATCCATCCCCGGCGTACTTGCGAATCAGAGGCGTCTGATGAACATACTGCGCCGCCTTCGCCATCATGCGCCGCGTCTCAGGCAGCATGTTCGCATTCCAGCCTGGCGGCACAGGATGGTCCTTCCGCCACACCGGCGTGGGAAAGATGTCGATGGCGATAAACCACGGGAAGAACACCGGCTGCAGCCTCGCCCCGCCAGACGCCCAGTAGTCGCGGCTTGAATACCAGGTCCTCGCCCACCAGTCCATGTTCCCGTTGCCCGTAGATTCGAGGATCATGAAGGTGTTCGCGGACGGGTGAACCGCGTTGAACAGAGACTTCTCGATCACGTCCGAGGCATTTGGAAACATCGAAACTTCCGAGATGTGAAGCACCGACGGAGTGTCGCCGCGGGCAATCCCCGCTGCCTTCTTGCCGCTGTAAAGCGTCAGTCGAGTATTGGTAGCCGCGAATGCCTTCAGTGATCCAGCACGGTCACTGGTCGGATTGGCTTTCATCCAACTCGGCATCTCATTGAAAGCGAGCTCCATCATGCCGCCCATGCGCTCGCAGGCGTCCTGATCGTAGGAGGCCACCGCAGCCTTGACGCCGATTCCGAAATTAACCTTGTGGGCGATAGCCAACTCGACGATGGTCGAGATGCCCTGCTGGCGGGCCTTCAATACCTGCTCCTCGATGGCCTTTTCAGCTTCCTCGCGTTCAGACCACATATCCATCAGCATCGACTGGGAGTGTCTGGGGTCGAAGCGTACCAGAACACCGTCATCATTGATGAATGCGTAGTTTTCCAGCCAGTACCTCGTGTCGCAGGCTGCGATCTGGTACTCGTTCGATATCCACGCCAGCTCCTCCGGGCCGAGCGCGCTCTCCACGTCTTCACCGCGGAACTCCGCCTTCTCTCCGAGCACGCGGAAGTGGGAGTTGAAACTCTCGATCTGCGACAGGGAATGGTACTCGGGAATCCACAGGCCAGTCTCGGACTTCGCGGAGTGCTCCGAGAGCATCTGGAGCTGGTCGGCGGCAAGGCGCTTAGAAAACACGTTTCCTCACGATCCAGTCGTGTGCTTCCCGATTGGCGGGATAATTATGCCGCTCAGTATCCTTCCAATTTGTCCAGTGCGGCTCGCAATTCTCCAAGATACCTTCGATGTATCGACGGTCTTGGAAACTACCTTTATCGTTAAGCCGCATCTCCTCATTCTTCCAAACTGAATCAAAGCGAGTCACTACGTGGCCATGACGCATTGACTCAAGCGCGAAAATCCAATCAACACCGTAGGCGCTCATCTCTCAAACACCATAGGCCTGTTGTGATCGAAGTGGATGGGCGAGTCCGTTGAGACCCTACCGGCTTCCACATCATTGCCGTCGCGTTCGGCTTTTTCCGCCAGCGTCTTGAAGTGGGCGTTGAAGCTCTCAATCTGCGACAGGGAGTGGTACTCGGGAATCCATAGACCGGCTTCCGACTTCGCAGAGTGCTCCGAAAGCATCTGCAACTGGTCGGTAGCGAGACGCTTCGAAAACATGGGCTACGCGGCTCCTCTTGGACCGCCAGAGCGGCGGATTCGTTCGCGCGCTTCCCACGCCTTCCCTTCATCAGTCCAGGACTTTGCCATCGCCCAGCAGCATTCAGAGCACCAACGGTAGTCTCGCATAGAACCATCGACAAACTCGATCTGCACTCGACAGCGCTCTCCTTTGGCGATTGGTCCGAGACAGAGGGAGCACTCTGCGTGGGGAACTCTAGCCGTCACCATTTGCACTCGGAGTGTCTTGTCACCAGGACCTCCGAAATCACCTTCAAACGGATTTGCTGAGAGGCAATCGACTTCCTGTCTGGGAGTTAGTGTACGCACGCCGCATCCTGTAAATCTCTCACTCTGGGGCAAGTTCCAAAATGATCGTCGCCGCTGATCTGGCGACGTCCACAATCTCGACATGAACCCTCTAGCAGCGTGAATTGCATCATCGAAATATTCGCTCTTAGATTAGCAATCCGTATTTTTCTGTCCATTTTTCACCTCTCAAAGACCATGGGCCGGTTCTGCTCGAAGTGAATCTGGTCCCCCGGCAGGGAAGTTGGCGCCGGGAGCTGCTTCGGACTCACCACCGCCACAATCTCCTTCAGCCGGTCTTCCGGGTACTTCCAGGCGTGGCCGGACTCCGGAGGCAGCTTCCGTTCCTCTCGCTCTCCGAAGTTGTTCTGGGTGTAGTTGTTAACCGTATTCTTCGGCAGCGGTACCTGTCCGCTGATTTTTCCGAAAAGCTCCATCGCCTTGATGTCGCCGTTCGTCTTTCCCACCACTTCGTTGTCTCCGGTCTCGTGGTTCAGGGCTACGATGGGTACCTGGTCGGTGGCGGCCTTGATGATTGATTTGGTGACCTTGTGCATGGCGCTTGAAATCAGGAGTTTCGTTTGCATGTCGGCGTAGAGGAACAGCGCCGTCTGCGCCACTTCCGCCAGGCGAAGAGAGCCAATCCCCGATGCAAACGCAATATCTTCGAGGCGAAGAACCTTCTGGTCCGACGCATTGCAAGTGTCAAAAGCATCGAGGAACGAACGTGCATCGTCATCGTCATGCGCCCTCAGCGCTTCCAGCACCCGTTTGATGCCGCCATCAGCCCCGCGCAGCATCGACGTGACAACGGGCTCGGCGTCAGCCTCCCACTCCTCATCGGGGTGCTCCTTCTGCCACCGTTGGCGAAGGCGGGTCAAAGCCTCCGTCGAGCGGCTGCGTTTCGTCTTCGGTTTGAACTTTGCTGGCGGCATCTACCCTCTGCGCTGCAATCCGTACTGCTCCTGGGCACCCTCGGGCATGTCCAGCCTGCCTGGGACCGCCGGAACGTCCATGTTGGCCGTCTGCGGCTTCACGGTGCCCGGCTTCATCTTTCCCTTGTACTTCGCCGCCGGGACGAACTTCTCGACGAGTTGTCCTCCCTCCTCGACTTCAATGGGGAGAGGCATCTCCGCTTCCGTGCGCACGGCGTTCGGGGGACGGACGGGAATCTCGATGGCGACGTCCACATCTGGAAGGTTCTCAATGCTCGTCACCACGAAGTTGTCTGTGAGGGGTGGCGCGTAGCTCATGGCGGGGCGGAAGATCAGGTCAACGATGGCCGCCGACGATTCCATGCTCACCTTCACCGTAGCCGAGTACCCGTGGTAGCCCTTGTGGCTATGGAAGTGGCCATGCACGCAGAGCCGTGTCCAGATGGCCTTCATGAGACGGTCAAGGTCTTCGGTTCGCCCCCGGAACGCCGGCAGAGGTGCGATTTTGCTGCGTACCTGATGGCACAGCGAGTCCAGAGCCTCGCCTCCACTCAGGCGTTTGGCGATCGATCTTTCCTTCGGCATTGTTTTCTCCGTTCAGAGCGCGGTCAAGGCCTTCCCAGTACTGAATCCTCTGGGCGTAAAGGGTGAGCAGCTTTTGCAGGGTGCGGCCCTGGGGACGGCGGTCGCCTTTTTCGAGGTAGCAGAGCGTGGTTTCAGAGACTCCGGCCTGTTCAGCCACCTGCATCTGCGTCAGGCGAGCCTTGTTGCGCAGCGACTTCAGCCGTGGGCCGGAATAATCTGCAAGCATTTGCCCCTTACTTTACCACGAGTTCTTTTTTGGGGGTTGATGCCGGAGCAGAAACCATACCGCCTTTCTCAGGTGCGCGACGCACCCGAGGTGGACCGTCACGTGACGTCACAGTTTGTATTTAACATATCTCCAGACACACCTCGCACTCCCTCTGGGATACGGGGGTTCTTTTCCCTGGAGGCTGTGTCTTTACTGGCTCTTTTGATACATCCCATTGAGGACCGGGGCGTGTGCGAGTTTGCAGGATCGACCACCTGCCCGTTGCCCGGAAACCGCGCCATTCGCGGAGAGCCTTTGACCCAGCCGTATCCGCGCCGGGTGTTCATGCCGGGTCGGCACCCCTGTCTGGTAGCAGGAGTCTTTCGGGAAACCCATTTAGCCGCTGAAAGCCGAACTCTTCCGCTGTACCGGTCAGCTACGCGCCGCGGGATCGCCCTGCGCGCCGTGTCCGGGCATAGGAACGGCTCATCCGTGACGTGGATCGAATTGTCGTGGAAAAGTCCATGAATGTGGCCAGACATTGCAACCGTATCACTAGTCTGGTAATCTCACAACTGCGGGGCGGAAGCCGCCAACGCTCCGGCTCCTGTGGCCAGACACCTCATGGAGCAACCCCGCACAATCTTTCCAGGGCAGTAGGGCAAGGGCCATCCTAACCGGGTGGCCCCTTTTTTTGACAGGCTGTCTTTATTCGCGGCTGGGGCCGGAGGGGAGGGGAGCGACGCCGTTCGCCCAGCAGAAAAACATCAACTCCAGGCGCCCGCTCATGCCGGCCTTCTCGCCAATCTTACTCAAGTACCGCTTCATCGTGTTTTTTGTGAGTCCTGCCTCGACAGCAAGATATTCAATGCGCTCGGGAGACTCGCAGATTATAGTCAGAATGGAGCGCTGGCGGGGGGTAAGCGATTCCCAGAAGCGCCGACCGGCATCCGTCATCCATGAGCCTCGGGTTCTACCTTACCGCAGCGGACGCAGACGTGGATGGGAGCGAGCGGCAGGCCGATGCGGACGACGCGCCAGTCCTTCACCCAGGCATGGCAGCCAAGATGGCAAAGGAGCTTCACTGGATCCTCCGCGGCAACGGAAGCTTCTCGCTGAGGTCGAGAGCAGCGATGTGGTCCGCGATCCAGTCTCCGGTCTTTGGAACGCGGATCGGGCGACATTTCCCACCGGCATCGCGGACCGTCACGATTCGTTCATTCATCGCCTACTCCAGCGCCAGAATGGCTTCGTCGATGCCTTCGATTTCCTCGGTTAGCTTCGCCCTTTGTGCCAGCAAAGCATCGCGGCGCTTGTTCAGGTGGTTCAGCGCAACGGCGACGTGCCGGTTCGGCTTCACCTTGATGTCGATCAGCGTTTCCTGCTTCGGCTCGTTGCTCATAGTACCTTGTCCCCCTTTTCACAGTTCCCTCGGTGTCCATCCCTAAGGCGGCACCGGTATGTCTCGCCAGATTCCCCGTCATATGCGGTTCGTGGACAGATCGAGATTTCCGGATACGAAGGAGCAGTCTCTGGATCTTCGATCACTTTCCTGACTCGCCGCTTGCTTCCTGCTGCGCCAGTGTCAACGTGGCCATAATGCCCTTTCGACTTCAGGGGAAGCCAGCAACGAGGACACCGGAGCGGATTTTCCACTCTCAGCTTCCATGTAACTCCGCAATGCGGGCATGTCTTCACAAGCCTATATTCCCATCATCATCATCAGTCGATGTTACGTTTCGGCCAGAATCAATTACATCGATAAGCCAGTCTGCCGCCATATGGATAGCCTGCGAGAGCACAGCAGCCATTTCAAGAGGCTTGTCGCATTCAACATTGGAGCGAACCTGCATTTTTGGATGTCCATCCTCGAACCACGCATCGACAAGGAAGTAGCCTTCAGGAGTTTGGAACTTAGCCCAAGGAGTTCCTCTGAACGATGTCGCATATACTATGCGCTCAATCCTGCAAGAGACGACGTGAACCGACCCACTCATATGAGTGCTTCCTGTCTTCACTACCTTATATTCTCATCATCATCATCATTCAAGGTAATTCTCATCATCATCATCAGCGACAGGCTGTCTTTATCAGGTTTACTGCGGAGTGCTTCGAGGCGCGTCCAAGCCGCTGCCGCTCGCCATGCCGGACAAGTTCTCAGCGATCCTCACTCGCCCTCGACCTCCGGCCATGTTCCCCGCTCACCGCGCGCCAGCATCGCCCCCAGTATCAGCGCCATCCGTGAAGGCCGGCTCCCATGCATCCACTGGCTTACCGCCGCCCCGCTTACACCCATGCTGTCAGCGATTTGAGCCAGCGTCTCATGCTGCGCCCGCCGCCTCAGCCACACCACAAATGCATCGCCATCGAACTGGATTGGGTGCGCCATACGTCTCATGGGAAGATAAATAGCTTAACATCGATCACTTTGTCGGGCCGTCCGGGGTCCTTTCCCCAAGACGGAGGCTCTTTTTTGGTGAGCCTGGAGGATCGCGGCAGGTGAGCGACCCAGCGTGATTGCGGCCCCGGACCTTACTTCTGAGCAGGTACCAGGTGGGGAGCTTGCTGGGGGTACGCCGACGGAACCGACAGAGTGAACGTGACGGAGGTCGGTGATCCAGCCGTGCCGACCGTATCCGACACAGGGGTGATTTTTTCTTTGGAAGTGATCTTGAAGCTCAGGGCAGCTGGCTGTTGCATGGAGTACACCTCACTGTCGGTATGAATCGGCATAACCAATCAGTACCACGGAAGGCGCGGAACACTTTAGCGGGCGAACCGCGCCAACCCATGTCGGACACCACCAACCTGCAAGCGTCCTCACAGCCAGTTTATCAACCTAACGGTCCTGCTCGCAACTTTGCCGAGCGCACTCTAATGATGACGGCGGCTACTGCGATAGCAACGGCGATTATTGCGAGTACCAGCATGACCCGCATGCACACGACGAAGGTCGCCATCTCTTCGTCATCTTCGTTGCCTCCATTGCCCCCTGTGTCCGTGGATCCGGGACGCGCCGGACGCGGCGCCTCACCTGGCGGCGGCGCTGGAGCCGGCGGCTGCGGACGCGCAGGCTCGACCGTGGCCTCTGCGCTCGAAGCTGGAGGGGCGCCCGCATGCGCCTGAAGCGCCACTTCCGGAGGAGCAGGAGGAGGAGGCGTTGCCGCAGCGGGGCCGCCACCCAGAACCGCAGCTGCCTGCTGCAGCGCAAAGATTGGTGCGGCCACAATCAGCGTCACAATCGGAAGGAAAACCAATCCGATTCTGACACGGGAAATGTTGGGCCGGAGGAGCCTGGCCGCTCCGAATGTTTTCATCGCCTCTCCTTCAGGTGCGCGACGCACTTGACAGACTGTCTTTTCTCAGCGGTATAAACACAAACTCCCGTCGATAGCCAAGGGCGTGAGCCAGCGTCGCACTGACGTTGCGCCGGCGCTTCAGCACGTCGCAAAGGAATTGCGGAGCCACCCCCAGCGACTCCGCTACAGCCCGCTGCGTGCTCAACTCCACCCGCATCTCAAGCTCATGCACAACCTCGTCTTCAGTGACCATGCGTTCTACCGTACCACTAAAGTGTGAATAAATAAATCAACTTTTCTGTTGACATTGAGAAAAGACAGGAGCATTATCGGAATGTATTTGACAGCCTGTCTTTATCAGGAGCGCAGCAATGGCCACCGTGATCTACAACTGTAAGGGATGCAAAACTGGCAAGCGGGTAGAGTATCCGATTGAGCAGGGAAAAGGTTGCTTCTTCCGCCGCGATGCTTCTGGGAACCTCAAGCCGTCCACGATCTATATCCTGTCCTGCGGTGGCGGGCGCCCTACCGAGTACGCCGGTGACGTGGAGATGGGAATCTGCTCCGGCTGCGGCAAGATGATGACGCCGGGGATGCTCAATGGGTTCGTCCGCCCCGATCACAAGTGCAATGGAGCTTGCGTCAACTCGCGTGGACCAAACTGCGACTGCTCCTGCGGCGGAGCTAATCACGGTAAAGGATGGGCGGCCTGAGATGGACGGAGCAACCTCAACCCGCAAGTATCCCGCTTACACTACGGCGCAGCTTGAGGCAGCCGTAGCGGCCGGTAAGGGCACTCCCGCAATGCGGCAGGAGATTGCAGACCGCAAAGCTGGCGTCTCTGTGCCGCTCGTCGTGCCCCAGATCGTGCCTGCCAAAGAGTTGACGCTGGACCAGCTCATCGGCATCGAAGATGCCCTCGACTGCCAGACGAAGATGACGAAAGAGGAGTTCCTAGGGTGCGTCAAGCAGACTCCAGCCGTCATCCAGCGCAACTCCGAGTTCTGGGAGCAGGCTTTGGCTCTCACTACCCAGTGTGGGACGCGGATGCGCGCCTGGAACGAGATCCAGCGGCGCATCCGCTCTTTCCACCTTATGGACCAGCGCGCCTGAGTGCGTCGCGCACCTGAACCCCACCCGAAAGGAACACCACCGATGACCCTCTTCTTCCTGCCTGGTATTGTCCTGCTGGCCCTGATTCTGGTCGGCCTGATCCACGGCGAACTTCGCCCCGAGTGGTAGCCCGAAAAAGTCGAAAGGAACCTCATCGAAAGGAGCTTTCTCCCATGACCTTCTCTCAAGCATTCCGCACACCAGCCGAACTGGCCGTAGCCTGCCAGCAGTGGGTTGAGATTGGCAGCTGCTCCGAGGCAGCCCGCTACGCCGTGCTGGCCTACCGCATGGCCCGCGAACAGCATCCCCGCACTTTCCCTCGGCCTGAAATCGAGACGCATCCGGCCCTGATGCCGGTGCTCGACAGCTTCCGTACTGTGTTTGGGGTGCGCGGATGAATAAATTTTGGAAAATCGAGTTCCTCCTAGCCGAAGCTAGGGCCCACCCCCACCTGCGGGAAGACTTCATCCGCCTCGCCCGCGAGTGGGCCGCGAAAGAGGGCGTCAACATCGCCAATGTGAGAGGCGCGGAGATTCTTGAGGAGGCGGCGAAATGAGCGAGTGCGGAGTTTGCCTTGGGGATTTCAGTTACGATGACTGGCCATGCGAGTTCTGGGATGTTCGATGGGTGAAAGCTCGCAAGTCGCACCGCTGCTCCGCTTGTGGGACTCGTATAGATGTCGGCACGAGATATAACCGCTTCAGCGGGAAGTTTGATGGAGATATGTTCTCGATTGCCACCTGCTCAGACTGTTATTGGATTCGTGAGGCCTTCACCTGTGAACAGGACGAGCATATCCCCTCCGAAGTGTTGTGGGACACGATGCACGAGAACGTATTCCCGGAAATGACTACGGCTTGCTTAGGAAAGGTGAAGGACGATCACGCTCGAGAAACGCTGCGTACGAAGTGGATGCAATGGAAAGGATTAGAGTTATGAGCCTGCAACTGATCTATCCCGCCTCCCACGCCGGCCCCGCCGAGTACCGCCCCACAGATCCGGTGGAATGCACCGTCTGCGGCTGGGTAGGTGACCGCGATTACCACCAGGGCGACTACAGTACCCTCCATGGTGTCCCTGAACTGTACCTCTACGCGATGTCGGGGGACACCATCTGCCATGACTGCTCGCTCTTCTGCGCCGATTGCGGCGAGGATCTGCTCGACGACGGCGACTTCCTCGGCTGCGCCGCTGATGACGAGACGCTGCTCTGCTGGTTCTGCATGGCGGATGCGCTGTGCCCAGGTGCGTGACGCACCTGAGATGACAGGGGCTGTCATTGGCCGCACCCGAGGATGAAACGAAGCACCTGATGAAACGTCGCCTGATTCACGGACTCCCCTCTTTCGAGCCGATAGAGCGCCCCGCGGTCGATGCCGATCCGCGTAGCCGCCTCGCGGATGCTCATCTCATTGTGGTGACGCCAGGCTGTAATCAATTCTGCGATCATCATGGAGAACAGCCTACAACTTTGGTGGCGGTTTTTCAATAAAAACGTTGACATTATGACAGGCTGTCTTTAATATTCGTCCATCACTTTGGAGGTGATTCCATCATGACCCTGCGCATCGTTCCTGCCTCTGATCCTCTTCCCGTCGAAAATCTGGTCATCACCATCTACGCAGCGCCGGGTCTGGGCAAAAGCAGCCTCGGTTTCACCGCTGAAAGGCCGTTGATGCTCGACTTCGACCGTGGGGCTCACCGCGCAGCGATTCGCGGCGATTCCGTTCCCGTTCAGTCGTGGATGGATGTCTCCCTGATGACCGCTGACGACCTCGGCCCCTACCGGACCATCATCGTAGACACGGCTGGACGCGCTCTCGACGCCCTGGCGGCTGACATCATCGCCAACAACCCCAAGGCGGGGCGCGGAGATGGCTCTCTGACGCTGCAGGGCTTCGGCACGCTCAAGAGCCGGTTCGCGCAGTGGCAGGCTTTCCTCCGGTCGCTGAAGAAGGACCTGGTGCTGGTTTGCCACATGGACGAGCAGAAAAACGGCGATGAGACGCAGGAGCGCATCGATGCTCAGGGCGCCAGCCGAAACGAAATCTACAAGTCCTCAGACGCCATGTGCCGCATCCGGCTCGACGGCAAGGACCAGCGCTACCTCGACTTTGATCCCCGGCAGGGCGGCTTCGGCAAGAACCCGGCCCAACTCCCGAAGATCGCCTTTGCGGATCCCCGCCAGAATCCCCGCGTGCTTGCCGATGTGATCGCCCAGATCAAGAGCGCGGTTAACCGCATGACGGCAGATCAGGCCGACGCCCGCAAAGAACAAGAGACGTGGATTGCGGCCATGGCCGAGTGCGCCACGCTGGAGTGCTTCAACGAGAAGATGGTTCCGCTGGCGAAGGAGCGCAAGGGCGGCTTTGGATCGTTTGTCAAGGCTGAGGCGAAGCGTCGCGGGTACGAGTTCGACAAGGCGTCTGGGCTCTACGTGATTAGCCTGGCAGCGGCGGTGGCGTAATGCGAGTTACCCAGGGGCTACTCAGAATATTCGGACCGAAGACAATCACTGCCACAGAAGCGCTGTCGTCTTTTTGCGTGTTCGGAGGCGAGTCGAAATGATCCCCACCTTTCGAGTCTCACATCTCGCAACCTACGCCCGCTGGAAGCGCGAGGAGTCGGACAGCCTTGACTGGCTTTATCAGTCCATCTTCTCCGAAGAATCCACCGACGCGCAGAGCCGTGGAACCGCCTTCCACTCGGCTCTGGAGAAGGCCTGCGAAGGCGAGTACTCCACCGTCGAAGCGATGGGCTGCACGTTCGCCTTCACCTGCGAGGCGGAAGTCTACCTACCGAAGACGCGAGAGATTCGCAGAGGCAAGGACTACGGCGGAATCATCGTTTCGGGTCAGTGCGACGGCATCGAAGGCCGGCGAATCATTGACCATAAGACGGTGCAGCAGTTCGACGCCGAGTACCATCTGGACGGCTGGCAGCACAGGTTTTATTTGGACATCTTCGAGGCGGACCGATTCGATTGGCATATCTGGGAAGTGGGAGAGATCAAGCAGAAGGGCGGCGATGATGCTATTCAGTATGGATACGAATCTGCGCCTACCAAGGCTTACGAGGTGTACGCCCACCACCTGCTGACGCAGTACCGCTATCCGGATCTTGAGGTGGACTGCCGGCGACTGGCGCTGGAGTTCAAGGGCTTCGCGGATCGGCTGGGCTGGACGCAGCAGATGCTGAAGGGAGCCGCATGAGACCCCTCACCAGGGCCATGCGGCTCCGGATCCGCCTGCTCGGCGCGTCCCTCAGCCTGAGCCAGCATCTGCGCCGGCTGAATCGCTGGCTCGCCACTCCCATCCTTGCGCGCGATATCGAAGTGCCACCGGCCCATCGGTGCGTCTTCGAGTCCCGTCGCGGCATCGTCTCGGAGCGCGCTCATTGGCTCCTCTGCGACTGTGGCCGCTGGGCTGAAGTGGGGCTGGGGACGGCACGAGGAGTTCCGGCGGAACGGACTCCTCCCGCCTGCCTCACTCTCTCGCGGATGCACAAAGCGGGCCGCGAACTGCGCAACTGCGCCCTTGCGCTGGCCGTAGGGATTCTGTTCCTGGTGGCGCTGTTCCCGGAGGTGATGTTCCGATGAAAACCTGGATTACTGACGATAACGGCAATCGCTGCTCTGTGGAATATTGGGGCAGCGAGGAGAAGGCCCGCAAAGCCCTCGCCACGCTTGAGAACTGCTCCGGCTGCTCCGACTGCTCCGACTGCTCCCGCTGCTCCGACTGCTCCGACTGCTCCCGCTGCTCCGACTGCTCCGACTGCTCCCGCTGCTACGACTGCTCCCGCTGCTACGACTGCTCCGACTGCTCCGGCTGCTCCCGCTGCTACGGCTGCTCCGACTGCTCCCGCTGCTACGACTGCTCCCGCTGCTACGACTGCTCCGACTGCTCCGTCTGCTACGGCTGCTCCGACTGCTCCGGCTGCTCCGGCTGCTCCCGCTGCTACGGCAAGAATGGCACAGGTGAGGCAGCAATTGGACCGGCCGTCCCGATAATCGATGACCTGCACCGCAAGGTCTATCAGGCCGTCTCCCAGCCGCAGGCGCTCGATATGTCCGACTGGCATACCTGCGTGACGACGCATTGCCGCGCTGGCTGGGTTGTGACGCTCGCCGGCGAGGCAGGTAAGGCGCTGGAGCAGAAATATCGAACCGCACTGGCCGCCATGATGATCTACGACGCATCCTGCCCCGGCTACCAGATCAGTCCGTGTCGGTTTTTCGACAGCGACGAAGAGGCGCTGGAAGATATGCGAAAGTTGGCGATGCAATGAAAAGCGGACTGACACAATGCGCTGAGTGCGGCACGCTGACGCCGAACGACTTCTGCAGCCGCGAGTGTGAAGACCTCTTCACGTACGGCTCAGACCGCCAGCCGGGCCACAGCCTGCTGGACTGGGAAATGGGCCACAAGAAGACGGGCAAGCGGGGCGCGCAGAAGAAGTGGGATGGACCTCTGCCTCCGTCGAAGACGTTTGATGAATGCGCTATCGACCTGAACGAACTTCCCTTCTGACCCAATGGCGACTCTCTTTGATACTCCGCTGCAACTGTACCCACTCCGGCCGCGCCAGCAGGCTGTCATTGACGGCGTTCGCCAGGCGATCCGAGAGGGCCACAAGCACATCGTCGTGCAGGCTCCAACGGGATCGGGAAAGACCATCGTTGCGTCTCACATCATCGCCGGGGCGCTGGACAAGGGTAAGCGGCCGTTGTTCACGGTGCCCCAACTCTCCCTGATCGAGCAGACCATCCGCAGGTTCGAGGCGCAGGGCATTTGCGACATCGGAGTAATTCAGGCGCGGCATGAGCGTACCGATGGAACGGCTCCCGTTCAGGTGGCCAGCGTGCAGACGCTGGTGCGGCGCGAGTTGCCCGATGTGGACGTGGTGCTGATCGACGAAATCCACCTCGGCTTTGTGGAGCTCAACAAGATTCTCGATTCCGAGGCATGGGCCAACAAGATCGTCATCGGCCTGAGCGCCACGCCCTGGGCGAAGGGTATGGGGCGCCGCTGGACGAAGCTGGTTCCGTTCGGAACGACGCAGGAGTTGATAGCCGAGGGCTGGCTGACGCCGCTGGTGGCCTACGGCGTGCCGGAAGAGTTCGCCCCTGACGTCGCCTCGGTGCATACGAACTTCGACGGGGATTACGTCGAGTCGGAGGCTGAGGAGGCCATGAGCACGGCTCCCATCGTCGGCAATGTGGTGAAGACATGGAAGGAGAAAGGTCCCGGCGAGAAGACATTCATGTTCTGCGTCAACCGCTCGCACGCGAAGAAGATGCAACAGGAGTTCGAGGATGCAGGCGTGCCATGCGGCTACATCGATGGAACAATGGACTCGGACCAGCGAGAGACAGTGTTCCGCAAATACCGTAGCGGAGAATACAAGATCATCTCCTCGGTGGGCTGCCTTGTTGTGGGGGTGGACGAGGACGTTCGCTGCATCATCTTCCTCGTACTCACGAAGTCCGAGATGAAGTGGGTGCAGGCAGGCGGGCGCGGGCTGCGGTTGGCCGATGGCAAAGATCATCTATTGCTGCTCGACCACGCCGGCACGTGCGAGGAGTTGGGGCTGTTTACGGACATCCACCACGACACACTGGACATGCACGATCCGAACGAGAAGGGCCAGCCGTTCAGCGACAAAAAGCCGCCGAAGCCGAACAAATGCCCAAAGTGCAACGCCATCGTCCCGCGGGGGCGGCCCGTGTGCCCGATCTGCGGAGCGAAGCTGACGGCTCCGAAGGTTCCCAGGTCCATCAACGGCGAATTGGTGCCGGTGGGCGAGAAGAAGGCAAAGTCGAAGAAGCGCGAGTACACGATGGCTGAAAAGCAGGAGTTTTACAGCGGGCTGCTCTATATCGCGCAGCAGCGTGGCAAGTCTGAAGGGGCGGCGGCCCACCGTTACCGCGACAAATTTGGCACCTGGCCGAATCAGTTACGGAAAGAGCCTCGCCCGCCATCGTTCGAGGTTGAGCAGTTCGACAGGCACATGCGTATCAAGTGGGCGAAGGGGATGCAGAAGCGGGAGGCAGTCACAGCATGAAGAACACTAAATACGCCGTCGTGGGCGAACTGGTGACAATCGTAACTCCATTGGAGTTCGTGCGCTGCGGATATCCACTTTCAATCAAAGGGATAATGTGCGATCAGTTTGAGGAAATAGAAAAGGACTGCGACCGCATGTTCGCCGCATTGGAACGCAAGCCGATGCCCCCTGAAGTTTCCGAGCCAAATCTCGCCGATGAATCTTCAGTTGACTCATGGCTGAAAGCTTTGCCCGCATCGGGAAACTCTAATATGTCGGCGACGGTCCATGGAATGCTATGCGCTGCAGCTGCCGCTTTTCGCCTGGAAAAGGCCAATTTCGGCGGGAAAGAACGCCGCATATTTGAGAAGGATGGCCGATTCGAAGCGGGCGAAGTTTGGACGGTGATTGGACGCAAGATGGTTAAGACTGGCGTCCGGTATCCATCTCGCGTGTACCGAGACTCGTGGCCAGGAGAAATCGATTACGAGCCGGGAGGGCTTGAAGGAGAGAAATCTCACTGCGTTTATCGCGTGAAGCGCAACGGGCACGAAGCCTACATCCTGGCCAGCAACACCTCCCGTGAGGCGAATCTATGAAGCCAAAGCGCGACAAGAAGACGGGCCGCTACAAAGCCGTCACCGCGACCACCATCACGGCAAAAGGGTACGTGAGAATCACCGCCGGTCCGCAGCGCGGGATGTACCTCCATCGACTGCTGGCGGCATTCAAAGAGGGGTGCCCGCTGCGGAAAGACGAAGATTCGCACCATAGTAATAAGGTGAAGCTAGATTTCTCCTACGAAAATGGTGGATGGCTATTTGGCGATGACGAGCTGGAACGCTCTCAGGAGGGACAATGACCGCAGCCGAGTTAGCGCAGCTCCTTCGAGCACGAAAGGCAGGAAAGGGACGATGGATTGCCAGGTGCGTCGCGCACCCGGACAGAGCGCCCTCCCTCTCGATCGCAGAGGGAAAGAAGGTGCCCGTGGTTCTGCGATGCATGGCGGGATGCGATACGAAAGACATCCTCGCCGCGCTGGGGCTGACATGGGGGGATCTGTTCTGGGACAAGCAAGCGCCTCTGGAGGTGCGGGAGCGCCTGACCCTCCAGGAGCAGGCCGACGCGCTGGAGCGGCAAGTGGGCTGGTTGGCCGTGCTGCAGGCGCTGGAGCCGGGCAAGCGGGCGTACTGGTTCGAGGCAGAGCGACGCATCCGGGGCGAGCTGTACGCGGTGCGGTGCCGGGTGGACCCGGTAGGGATGTGGCGCGAGGAGCGGGAGCGGCGGTTGCAGGAGAAGATTCGGCGGCTGGGTTGGGAACGGATGTGGAAAGAGGACTTCGATGGCGATGACGGAACTGGAAAAGGCAAAAGCGGACACTGATGGCGAAGTACGGTCCGAAGAAGGCTGGAAAGTGACCACTGCACTCCAGATGCGCGACGCACTTGCTACCCTCCGCGTGCTTCCGCTGACGCTGATGGATGAGATTGCCCTGCCGGACGCAGAGGCCGCCGAGCGGCTGAATCAGCGGCTCGCGCTCCTCGACATGATCGACGCGGCCCACGGCATCAGCTACTTCCAGAGGCTCGTCATCATCGCGGAGTTCAGGCGCCGGAGCCTCTGGAAGTACCTCATCGACCCAATGGTGGGAGAGTCTTTCCCGCATGAAACCGCATGGTTGAGCAGCGGTTTTGTAGGTTGCCGCCGAGTTAATTTTGAGGCGAAGCGCGATGGGGACAAGCTGATCGACGTGCCGACGTCCAAGCTGATCGACATGCCGAAGTCGTCAATCAAGGTGCTGACAGGCGTCTCGACGGCGGTGAGGAACCTGCCTGACGTGCTGGAGGCGGCGAAGGCGGGCGAAGATGCTCTGCTGGAGAAACTGGAGAAGGACCATCCCGGCCAGCATATCGAGCAGCGGAAGAGGTACATCCTGCGACCGGGCCGGAGCCAGATGAAGGTCTACGAGGAGTGGGTGGAGTACGCCATCGGGAAGGGGCTGGCGGCCACAAAAGAGGAGGCCATCGAACAGGCGTGCGCCCAGGCGCTGCACGATGCTGAATTGGATGAGGAATTGGCGGCGATGCCAGCGGCGGAAGAGGAGACAGTGTGATTACCGAGACTCCATCCCTGTGGGTTTACCCGGACGGGCGGGAGCATTGCAGGCCCACGCCAGAGGGAAAGGCGGAGTACGCTCGCCGCCGCTCCGTGGCGCTGACCGACCAGGAAGGCCGCTGCGCCATCTGCTACAAGGCGCTCCCGGCATGGCTGGCCACCACCGACCACCGTGAGCCAAGGGGAATGGGAGGCGGAACGAGGGACGACAGGCAGGGCAACATCCAGGCCGTGTGCTGGGGTTGCAATTCAGAAAAAGCAAGCAGGAGGGATTACCGATGAACAGGCCACTGGACTACGAGACTCGGGTGGGACGCCCTGACGACCTTGAGCGGGATGCCTGGGGAGATCGCTTCGGACTGACGACCAGGCAGACGCGGAATCTGACAAACGCATTCATGGCGCAGTTGTGCCGTTGCAAGTCGGATGCTGCCCGGTGCGTGCTGCTGGGGGTGACGCGGTGACGGTGATTAGCGGCGGGGAGGAGCAATTCGCGCAGCACTGCCGCTGCTACAAGCTGGACCCGGCGCGTGAGTTCCGTTTCGACCTGAATAGGCGCTGGAGGGTTGATTTCGCTTTCGAGGCGGAAAAGCTGGCCGTCGAGATTGAAGGTGGGACATGGAGCGCTGGACGGCACTCGCGCGGGTCAGGATTCGAGAACGACGCTCGCAAGTACAACACGCTGGCGGCAAAGGGCTGGCGGCTTCTCCGGTTCACGACGGCGATGGTGGCAAGCGGAGAAGCCATCGACACGACTTTGGCGGTTTTAAGTGCGTCGCGCACCTGAAGGGAGACTGTATGGCAACCAAAGCGCAGGAGTGGGGCGGCAGTGACGTTTTGATGCAGTGGGAGATGGAAGAGATGCGTGCCGTGCTCGCAGAGTATGAGTCTCGGGAGCGGCTGAAGGCTGGGGTGCGGTGGGCGGCGCTGTTCTCCCTGCCGCTGTGGGTGCTAATCGGGTTGGGGGTGTGGTGGTGGGTGAGATGATGATAGGTGGAGACGACGAAACCATAACCAGGAAGGGAGGCAACAAATGAATGAATACATCTACAAGCTCGAGGCGAAGGGCATCGGCTGGGCAATCATCGGCCCGGATGATGTGGTGGCTACCGGGCACATCTACACCGACAAACTGGAGGCCGAACGTTTGTCGGTAGCACTAATTGCCGCGTACCGTCTCGGGCAGCGAAGCAATCAGCCGGCGCCCACGGCTCCGCCCTATCGTTGTCCAGAGCCACTTCTGCCCGTCCCCAAGGACAGCCCATACTATGCCTCCACAGGGCCGTGGATGTCTCCGAAGCATGTAGGCTATGCCAACCACAAGAGCAGCTTGGGGTTGACGCCATAAAACTCGTTTTGAGGGACATGAAAGATGGAGGGATTTGTGAGTAAGGTGGCAGTAACAGTGATGAGGGAAAGCGCTGAGGCGGCGCAGCTAAAAACCGTCACCGGCTGGGTATCGCGCCATGGGCAGTTTTTTGGCGACGATGAGCGGACTGCGCGTTGGGCGGGCTGCACGCATGAATTATGTCCCGGGTGCGGAAAGGTTATCGAGCGGGGATGGTGTAGGGCGTGCCGAGAAAAGAGGGATCTTGAGAAATGGTTGGCTGCTCCCCGCGAGATGTGGGATGGGAGCACCCCTCTCTACTCGGACGCCTACGATAAGTACTTTTTTAACGATGACTGGGAGGAGTATGCAGAGGATAAAGGCGTCACCGTTGATGATCTGCGCCTCTACATTTGCACGCCTCAGTATGGGCGGCCAATCGACTCCCAACATTTCGAGGACGAACTCCCAGAGGACGGAGAAGTGCCTGACGGCATACAGCAGGCCATGGACGCCCTCAATAAAGCCATCGAAGCCGCCGGACCGCTGTCATGGTACCCCGGCGACAAAGTTCCAACTTTCCCCACTGCCCCACCGCAACCCTAACCAGCGGCCTCAGACCCGCAGAACTGGAGGAGCATGTGAGCGAACGAATCAGCGACGACCTGGCAGCCGCCGATGCTTTGGGGGCGCTGCTGAGTCCGAAGAGGACGGAAGAGAGGGTACAGTGATGCCGGGAGAAGTCAGTCGAAGCAATCTGGGGCCGTCGGACAACGCACCCTATGTGCCTGAGTGGTGCTACGACGTTCCGGGGCCACGCATGTGTATCTGCGGCGACCATGAGGGATACCACAACGACGCGGGCGTTTGTCTCCGGTCTCACACCTGCCGCTGTAGCGGATTCAATGAGGAGGCGCAGTGAACAGGAAAGTGCGCATAGACAACTTGCGCGCCTCGATCAATGCCATGCAGTCTACCCTACGCGATCTTGTGGAGGAAGAGAGGGTAGATTCGCGAATGCCGGACGAATGCCCCGAGTGTGGGAGAAGGCAGATAAGCGGAGATGACCATTTCAGAAACTGTTCAAAGGCAGGACTAAAGGAAGAGAGGGTACAGTGAATCTGATCGAAGGCATTCAGAAGAAGTGTAATTACATACGAGACGCCATTATCCCAGAGTACGATGCAATCGGGGAGGCTGGTCGATTAGGAAAGATCATGCTTCTGCAGGACATCAAAAAAGGCGAAGCGGCCATCGCAGGCGGCGATGTTATCGAGATGCTTCGGGTCTACAAAGAGCTTGAAAGCACGTGCGAAAGAGCGTTGTAGTAGTCGAGTTATGGTCCCTTTGTGGACCCTCCCAAGAGCTAAGTTAGTGGCGGGCAGGATCGAACTGCCGACCTTGGGGTTATGAATCCTAGGGTAGGACTCCTAACTTTTGGGTCCCCCCATTTTGAGTTCGTTGCAGGTCTAGAATAGCCATGCAGGCTATGCGCGCGATAAGCTCAGGAAAAGACAACCTGTCAGAGAGGCAGTCTGAGGAGCAAAGGAAAAGGCCGCCCCGAAAGGCGGCCCATCTCCTGCTCTGGCGATTCTCCGCGACCTCCTTTCCTATCTGGGATGTGACTGCAACTCCTCGCTGGCGGCGATCACTTCGTATGCCGCCCTTTCAAGCACCACCCGCGGCTCCTGCGCATCCAGATGAGCGCGCAACCTTAGCGAGGCTTTGCGGAACTCCTCTTCTGCCTTCTGCCGCTCGATCGAGATGGGCCGGAGCAGCGTCATTCACTTGCCGGAAACCCGCGCCGTAAGGGATGCCGGAGCGAGCGCAGCGGTTTGAGGCGAAGTCGCCGGCATCAGTGGACGTAGTTCGGTCACAGTACCGATCGCCGGAGCGCTGGGAGGTCCAGGAAGCATCGGAACCGTCACGACGTTGGAGGGAACCGAAGCCACGCTGGTGAGGCCACCCTGAAGCGTCTGAGCTACGTAGCAGACCGATGCGCCCGCCGGCGGAGCGGTGTCTGTAAAGCTCGTCCCTGCCGCCGGCGAGGCCGTGTTGAGCGGCGTGTACTGCGTCGTGGCTGCTGGACAGGAGTTCCCCGCTGGCAGCGTGTATCGACTGAGGACATAGGTGCATGGCGAACTTACGGTGCAGGCCGGGGAAACAGGCGGAGTCCAGGTCAGGTTGACCGCATTTGTGGACGGCGGTACCTGCGCTCCAGCGTGAGAGCAGCCGAAGCTCATCAACCCCGCGGCCAAAAGCAGAAGAATCGTACGAATCCTCATGGTCTTTCCTTTCAAAGCGAGTCTGGATCCCTCACGCCGCGGAGCATCCGCACTTCACGGGCAAGCGCCGTAGGCGACAGGATGTCAGTGTTGAAGCCGGGGGACTTCAGGTTGATTTCCTCACGCATAGCCTGAATCGCTGCCTCGGAAGGCAGTTCGAGGCCGTCGCGGATCATTTCGATGTCATGGTCGGTTAGGGTCATGCTTCCTCAGAAAAAGAACTTAGCGGCCTCTACGCCGGTATTGGTGATGGCAGACCAGATGCGCTTCGGCCATGTGGGATGAAGATATGAATGCACGGCCTGTTGAACGTCTCCGGTGGTCTCATTGAGATGCTGGCTTACCTGGGTAACGTTCTGGCTCGTGGCGTTGAGTTCCGCTGCCGTCCGCTGGATGTCTGGAATGGTATAACTGAGCCCTGCCGTCATGATCCGCATGTCGGAAATCTCGCCAGCCGCATTCTGCTCGAGCGGCTGAAGACCCTTCGCCGCCACCGTGAGCGCATCCACCGTGTCGCCAGCCTTCAGCGCCAGCGTGTGCGCGTCGGAAGCAATCTGCGCCTCCTGGGCATCGAGGACGCCGATCCTCTTGTCTTCATGGTCTGCGATGACGGTAAAGCGGGCCAGATTGAGCTTCGCCAGTTTCATCGTCTCGCCAATATCGCAGAGCGTACCAACCGGAAGCGCGCGTCCAGAGGGGTCCTTCGTGTTGCATGGCAGGTTGATCGCCTCCATAGTCACCGCGATCTGGTCGCTCGCCTTCTTTGCGCTTACAAGTGCGTCGCGCACCTGAGATACCTCTGCGGTTGCGGTCTGGTTCAAAGTCCACAGAAACCTCGCCCCGCACGCGCAAAGGGCCACCCCCGCGAGGAGGAGGCCCAGATGCGCTATCTGGAGAACGCGGTTCATTGATACTTTGAACGCCGCAAGCACTTGGCAGGCAAAGACGCAAAAGGCCGTCCCGGCAAGAAGGATGGCGCCCAGACGTGCGATCTGGAGGGCGTGGTTCATCAGGCGGCAGGCGTGGCGAGCTGGCTAACCCACGACTGGACCGCCGGAATGATGACCTTTGCCTCGTTGACCACCAGCGTGACGATCTTAGTGATGGATGCCGAGAGCGCCGCGTCCTTGACGTCGAGACTGGAGAGCAGCGTCGGAACCGTGGTCGAGAAGTTCTCAAGAGACGCCAGCAGCGAAGTCCCGCTGGCTGCTGCGGTGGCGGCTGCCTGAATACCAGCCAGACCGGTTTCGACGGTGGCAAGGGCAGCGGTAACAACACCGTCTGCGGAGGGAGCAGCGAAGGCGACGGCAGCAGTGATTACGGGAGCCACTTCGCTGACGAAGTTCTCGACCACCTGAATTGCAGCCGGAGCTTTCCCGAACAGCTTCACGAAGGCAGCGCAAAACTTGCCAGCGTCGGATTCGAGCGAACTGAAGAATTTGGCGATGTCCACCTTGAGAGTCGAAAGGGTCATTTGCGTTCCTCTTATTTCTTCGCCGGGGTGACCGGCTCGATAGGGTCCGGGTGGCGCTTCCCGGCAGGAATTGCCGTTTGGAAGGCATCCCGAAAGTAGGCGTAAAACTGATCGAGAGTTCGGGGCCGGTTTTCCGGAAGGCAGGTGATTGCGGCCACCAGCAACGCCCCTCCGCCGAAACCGGCGGCGGTTGCGTGCTGTGCCAGAAGTGTCAGAATTTCGTGCATTTGCTGCCCCTAATTATCCCAGCCTTTTCGGTTTCAGCGGAAAAATATTTGCCCGGCAATTTCGACGGTTTTCGTCATAGAGGCCACCCAGTACGGGGCTGGAATTGAGAGAGCGTAGTAGCTCGTCGCGCCTCCGGTGATGTCGGGAAGATTGCCCATAGCCGCAGTGCGAGCCAATTGCTGCGCCAACACCCACTGCGGATCATCGAAGGATGGCCAGAGCCCAAGTTCCGGATCGCCATGCGCCGTGATTGAGGAGAACTGCATCGGCCGCACCGCCTCCACGTAGGGGGTCGTACCGCGGTCCGTGGCGCGGTTCTGGATCACGTTGATAACGCTCTGCATTCCCGCCGTTCCACCGCTGCGGTTTTCGCGCCAGGCTGTGATAGCCATCAGGGCTTCGTCGGCTGCGCTCATGGTTCCTCCTTACCTCCAGTGCTTGACCAGCATGTCAGCCAGCAGTGTGCCAACCACGGCCACCGCACTCCCGATGCTCGCTATCATGACGTTGCGCCCAAAGGACCGCATCGCCTCGACATGCTTCGTCATCCCGTCCACCTGCGTTTCTATCGCCTTCATTCGGTTTTCTCCTCGTTCGAGGCGGACTGTGATGGCAGGCTTCCCATTGCCGAAGTACACATCGTTGAACATGCGCGCGATTTGTAACTTGATGTCATCCGTGAATTCCGGCATCTCCCCTCACTGGTCCCCTGCGAATGTCGTGCTATTTCTATCTCCATCGACTTGTCCGGTAACCGATCACCTCATCACCTCCACCGTAGGTTTCTCTCTCCCACCACAGAGTCGGCAGATCAATTCGGATTCCCGAAGACCATGGCACCCCGCGTCTCCGAGTAGTCCCTTTCTTAGTAAGCAGTACACCCAAAATTGATCACGTCTCCCGAAACGGTTGTCCCGGACAATGTTGCCGTCGTGGTCGTCGAGGCGGTCTGCTTCAAAGAGTCGGCCGGAGTAGTGAAGTCGTTCGCGGGTGCACAATACCAACCGTTCGGAGCAGTCAGCCCTGTCGCTCCGTTGAAGGTGATGGTCACGGTGCACGTACCGGTCGTACCAGAGTCGAACTGACCCGCACTCGCACCGCCCACGGTCGTTGTGGCCGAACACCCTGAGACAGTGAACTTGGTCCCTCCGGCAATCGTAGCCGCCAGCGTGAGCGACTTTGGCATCTGCCAATCGCCAGCGTTATCGGTCGTCTCTAGAGCATTCACCACCGTGCCGGCGCTGGGAGTCATGATACGAAGGTCTATAACTCCCAAAGTGCTCCCAGAACCTACCGCATCGATGAACGAAGTGTCACTTCCCTGAACGATAATAGTGTTACTTGTATAAGAGGAAAACCCAGATACACCACCCGAGACGGCCAGAGCTTTGCTCCACGTCTGATACCCCGTCCACGCGAAGTTATTGGCGAGATTCACATCGACATTAGCTGTCGGTCCTGTCCCCCCAGTTACCGCGATTGTCGAACCCGTGCTGGTGATCGAAGAGATGGTCCCGCTACCGCCGCTGATCGTGCAGCTTTGGCCGAGGTAGCACATCGTTGAGTTGATATCCATCCACGGCGGATAACTGATCTGGCCATCGGCTTTCAGCCACACCAGCGAGGCTGCGATGATCAGACAGCATGTTGCGATTATCCACTTTCTCATAGACATTTCTCAGTTCCTCGTGCATAGTCGTTCGCTTACTGGATGAAAATTCCTCCGCTGATCGCCACTATTCCCGTGAGTCCGGTGGGGGGCGTCGGCGTCACGCCGCTACAGGTGGCCCCCGCGCCTACCTGCGTGCTCAGGCAATTATCCTCCGGGTGCGGGTAAGTGTACGGCGCGTAGGTGTATGATACCGGGCACCCGGCCGTTACGTCCGCCGCCGTCTCACACCGCTCCAACGTTGCCGGCTGCGTGGTGGTTACCACCGCATTGCACAGCGTCCCGCTCAACCCGGAACAGGGAGAGCCACTGGGCGAAGTCCCGATTTGCACCATCGACGGATAGTTGGGGTAGGGGCTCGTCTGCACGGCCCCGCCTCCCCACATGTAGAACGGAGAGTAATTGTTTCCTCCAATGCCGGTACCGAACTGGTACTGCACCTGGAACGGTCCTACCACGTCGCTCGATCCACTGATCGGCCCCAGCGAGACGTTGCCATTGTTGTTATTGGCGACGTTGCCCCAGATAACTCCCGACCCGCCGCGGAAGTCGAAGTTAGAGCTCGACGTGCAGCAGTGATTGTAGGTGTTGTCGTACAGCTCCAGCCAGCGGTTGCTGGGTGGGCCACCGTGCACGTCTCCCTGGCAGTAGTTAAACTGGCTGTCCCGGATGGTAAAGACCGCGCCGTAATTGCCTTCCTCGATCTGGCAATACTGGCTGGTGTTCGTCTCCGTCCAGACATCGTTTTCCATGATGACCATGTTGCCCGATCCGGGTACCACATCTTCCGTCCAGCAGGACGTGCAGTTTGCATTTCCGCCCACCAGGTGAATCGTCTCCGCCGCCCCTGTCGCTGTCGAGATGGTGTTGTGGTCGTAAAGGCCAGGTCCGAGGCCGACGAAGATGTAGCACGTTCCGCCGGAAGATCCGTCCGTGAACGTGATGTTGTATATCCTCCACGGCGCGTTATAGGGAGGCCCGGAGGCCATGTTGATAACCACCGGCGCGGCGCCGTCCGGATAGCACCCTGAGAACCCCGTGGTGGTTGGGTTGGAGCTGTTGGTCAGGGTGAACGAAGTCGAGTCGGTGTTGATAACCAGCCCGCCGCTGCCGCTGAAGGCGATGAGGCACCCGCGCAGGTCGAGTCTGATCCCCTTGCTGACCGTGACCGTCGAAGTCCATGTGGCTGTGCCGCCGCCGGAAGGACCCTGCATCGTGTCTCCGTCGCCGGCTGAAGCAATCGCCGTCGCAAAAGCAGAGGACGTGCACGCGGTCGCCGTGTAGGTCGCCCCCCAGGCCGGCAGCGAGGTCAGCAGCAGCGCGAATGCGAGCAGCGTCCTCATTTCGCCGCCACCGTCCAGTTCGTTCCGTCGCAGTAGGCCAGCACATGGTCCGATCCGCTGCCGGTGACCGTGGCTCCCCACGTGTTAGTCGTCGAGTCCGTCACTGGTGCGATCGATCCCTCGTTGCCGCTGCTGCAGGCGGTCAGGGAAGCGAACAGGCCCGGCGTCATCCCTACCACCCCTGTTCCCCCGCCCGTCGTCTTGAATCCCGCAGCCGCCATCCCTCCGGAGCCGGCATAGGTCAGGGTGTTCGCGGTGGTGTGCCCGTCGTCCAGGTTGGAGTTGCAGTTGGCGTTCCCGCTGGCAGCGACTCCGGTTCCGAACTCTCCGTTCGCGCACTGGCTCGGCGAGGCCGCCAGCGCCGTCGCGGTCGCGGCGTTGCCGGTGGTGCTCTGGTTGAGTGTGGGGACGTCGGCCGCTACGATGGCTCGGGGAGTAACCGGCCCCGAGCTGCCGTTGGGCGTGGCAAGAAAATAGTTCGCCGTCTCGGTTGTGCCTGTCACCGCCAGCGTTCCCGAGCCGGTGATCGGGCTTCCGGATACCGACAGCCAGCTGGGTACCGTCAACCCCACGCTGGTCACCGTGCCGCCCCCGCCGCCGCCTGCGTATTCCGGAATGTTGAGCGTGCTGCCAGTGAGCGTTGCGGCTCCGCTTGTGCCTGTCGTCGTCAGGGTTAGCGTTCCCTGCTTGCCGTTCAACTGCGTCTGAATTGAGGATGTTGGATCGACGTATCCAAAGGTGGTGGGACCGACACCATCAACCGTCAGGCCGGACACGGCCGTAGTCGTTCCCGCCAGAGTCAGCGCCGTGCTGCCCAGGGTGATAGCGTTCGGCACTTCCACGCTGACGCTCGATCCGGAGATTTGCGGAGTAGCGTTCACGTAACCGGTGCCAGCCGCCGGACTCGTGCCGTTCAGATCGGCGCTGCCCAGAGAAGATCCTTCGTTCACCGTCAGCACCGTGCCTCCCGTGCTCACCCCGCACGTGGGGCAGGAGATCGTCGATCCGCTGACCACGATGGGCGAGGTCCCGGTGTAAGTCGTTCCTACCGCGCACCCGGTTGTGGTAAAGGCTCCGTTGGCGTCGCCGTTTGGACAGATCGGAGCGGCGCTGCGCGCCCCGAGTGCCTGATCGTACATATTGGTAGTTGCAGTAAATACTGGAGCCGTTACAAGGCCACCACGAGCAGTTCTTAGGGAATTACCGATGGTATCCCCATCGAGAGAAAGAAATAACGAATCTGTTCCATCAGTCTGCCAGTCGTATCCCAGATAGCCGAAGTAGTGATTGGAAGTCGAGTGGCCAATGGCCAGGCTGGCCAAATCTCCACTGGCAGCCTGATCGGGAGCCAGAAAGTAATCGAAGGGGTGAACGTTTCCGGTGCCTGTATTTGTTATGGTCTGCGTGCCGCTAACCACGCCGGAGTTCAGAACGATGTTGGGGGTGCCCACGTAAACAGAATAATTGTTTGCGACATCGCCGGTCAGTACAAACGAACTACTCGTGCTTCCTCCCACCTTTGCTAACCACAGCTGATTCTGACCCTCGATCGTCTCAAGGGCGATTGTCTGAGAGCCGCCAGCGAAGGCCTGCACAACTCCTGCCTGCTTCGATCCCGCTGCTGTGAAGCCATAGGCACCGATTACCGAAGCTGCACCCGTAACAAATATTCCCGGTCCGCCATCCGCCTGGCTATCGGCGCTCTGCCAGTTGTTTTCGACGTGATTGTTGATGAGCGCTCCGCCATCCATGTAGTTCATCAGCAACCCATAGTCCTGGGCCAGCAGGAAGGTTCCTCCCGTAATCTGCGTGTCCGGCGAGCTGCCGTCAACTTCGAGGCCGTTCAATCCACCCGTGACCACCGGGTTTTCGATCTGTAGCGATCCGGTCACCTGTCCCGGGAAGATGCTCTGGATGTAGCCCGCGTCCGCCGTCGTGCTCAAACTGGAAAGAACCGGATTGACGATCTCCGACTGAAACAGGTCGATGATGTTCAGCGCCATTCCGTTGGCGTACTCGCCCGTATAGTCCTGCAGGACGACGTTGTAGATCCCGTCATAGCTGCCCGCTCCATTGATGGTCAGCAGCGAAGTTTCCGAACTGCTTCCGGTACCGGTGATGCCATGCCCCGTCATCCGCAGTCCGTAAATGCGGAGATTGCGCACACTGCTGCTGCTGCCCACCGTGATATTGAAAGCAGGCACCGCCGTGGTGATCTCGCTGGCGATGGTCGCGCCCCATGCCTTAATGCACAGGTTTATATAATATGGCTGATTCAGCGTCCAGTTGACCTGCGATTTGATGATGTAGTTGCCCGGAGGCAGCACCCCGCACTGGCTGTTATTTGGGTTTGCCGAGGTATTTGCGAGAAACGCCAGCCAGTTATTCAGGGCCGTCGCGGAGTCATTCGTTCCTGTCGGATCGGCTCCGAAACAGCGCGCGTCCAGATCAGTATAGACCTCGGAGCAGGTTGCAGAGACCGTGGTGCCGATGAGAGGTCCGGTCAAAGTACCGCCTGTCAGGGGGAGATAGGCTCCGCTGACCGCAACCGGCGAGTAGCAGTCCGTGCAGAGCGTCACTGGAGATGGGTAGGTGTTTGGAGAGATGCCGCCGCTGGCCACGATGTCATAGCCCTGCGCCGTTGCTGCCCAGAATATCCAGCCGCCGGGGTTAACGCTGGAAGCCGTGTTCGCCGTGAACGGGTTCGTCAGCGGGTCAGAGGCGGCGTCGGAGTAGATGGTGGCCTTCGTGGTTGTGCCGGTGAGGTAGACCGTGATGGTGGCTGAAGGGACGATGCCGTCGAGGTAGTTCGATGAATTCATCCCTGAGGTCTTCGCAGCCGTTCCGCCGAGGAAGGCGTGCCCCTGGAGTGCGCCGGTCTGCGCCGAAGCGCCCATCGAAGCGCAGAGCAGGATAATTCCGACGATAATTCGCCTCATGGAGCCATCCTATTCCAGCGCGGAAAGAACCGAGAAGAGAATCCAGTTATTACCCCCTCTGTTTGGGAAAAAGTTTGCTAATATTGAGGCGGAATTGACACCCTGTCTTTTCAGGTGCGTCGCGCACCTGCACGGAGGAACGTTGAGTCGCAAAAAAAT
>JBAQJF010000269.1:0-2113 GCA_049300195.1 Terriglobales bacterium
CGGCAGGAAACGGAATTGTGACGGCGAGTGCCGAAGACAGCGGGGATATCGGTAACGGTACGTACATTATAAAGCCGGAGGACTTGCCAGCGATCCAGATCTATCAATGCACGCCGTCGATCACCGAATTGTGCAGCCGGAACTTGGAGAATGGTGAACGAAACGACCGCCTGGGAGTGCACCCGGGTCGATGATTCGAATTAGTGCTGCTGTTCAAAACGCCGACCGTGAAACCAGGGTTGATTCCATAGCCTTTGGAAAACAGATGCGTCTCATAAGTCAAGGCATGCCTTAGAGCTTGAAGCGACGAACGGCTGATGCACCTCTAAGGTATTGGGCATGCCACTGACATTTCTGGCCGGATTCAGATGTGAAAACTAGTCAAAGCGTTGAACCCGACAAGCTGAAGTTCTAGCGGTACGTCAGAAAACTTGGGCCTTCGCCATTTCAAAAGGTTCGGGGTGGCACCACAACCGGCGTCGCGTCGCCGCAACCACCGGGAAACACAGGGCCGATGAGCGGCATCGACGCCGACGAAACAACGCCGAGGCGGCGGGAGTCACTGAGATCGAACAACCATAGCTCAGCAGGGAGAGCCCAGTTGCCCACGACGCGCGATTCCACCGCGAAGGTGTCGCGACGGACACCTATAGTGTCTAAGTAATGGAGGATATCGTCTCGTTCCTTGTAGGAAGGCAGCGCATGGGTCACCACCACCCAAACCCGCGGCCTTCCACGAAACTTATCGAGCTCGTCAAGGTAGCGCCGGTTCTCACCGCGATGGCATCCTCCCGCAGAATAATCAGAATCGCGGAATCCATATTCTCTGGAGTAAAAACCGAACGCTAAGGTGGCCCCGTTGAATACATAAACAGCGTCACCGGGACGCCGATTCGCCTGAAGGTAAGCCATTATCGATTTCATATCCTCGATGCGATAGGGCGGCGGCATCGCTGCAATTGGGTAGACTGCGGGTCCCATCACAGCAATGACCGCCAACCACCCAAGATATTTAGACCACGCGGTCAATTTTCGGTACATCCAATCGACCGAAACGGCCAGGGCGATGAAAAAGCTCGGTAAGAGGAAGAGGATGAGTCGATCACTGAACGGATATTGCCGGGCGACCGCCGCGGCTATAATTGCAGCAATCGGCGCGAGAAGAAGTGTGGCGATAGTGGCCGACTGACGCCCGAGGAGCCAGAAGCCAAGGGCGGCTAACACGAGATAAATTCCCGGATGAGGGTACGCTAGGCTGGCTTGTCCCCCACTCCCGATCAGGCTCTTCATTTGGTTCCATGGCCAGTGAATTACTAGTACGAGCGACGGAGGGCTTGGCAGCAGACCTGGCGCCCAGTATTGGTGCATAAAGTCGCGTAGAGACGCCGTCATTCCAAAAAACGAGACTAGCGCGGCAGCCAGACCTGAAACGCTCCACATAGTTATAACGGGACTGAGCGAGCGCAGCCAGGTGGCGCGAAGATCGCGAGAGCCGGTCCACGCAATCAGGACGAGCGCGCCTCCCAATGCCAAAACCGTAATGACGGCTGGCTGTGAAAACCAAACCAAGGTAGCGCCAGCGACGCCAAAGTACGCCGCCTGCTTTCGAGATAGCACACGACGGCTAAGACGTAGAGATAGCCAGAGTAGAGCTACCGCAACAGCGACATCCAGGGAGTATTGCTTGGTGAGCGAACCAAAGGTTACCAGAGGCGCGGCTGTGGCGAATAGCGTCATCGCAAAGACTGCCGCTAAAGGCCGAAGGAATCTTCTGACTATGCGCCAAAACATGACCAGACCTGCGATCGAGGATACTAGCGGAACGAACCTCAACGCATAGTCGCTCGGTCCAAATGCCAGCGCAGAAAGTTTCTCTAAAAGCAAAAAGCCTGTTGGCGCCACTTGACCATAGCAGAGCGGAATAACGAGCAGCTCTCGCATGGACCGATGCAGGATGTTACTGGCCAGGAAGATCTCGTCGACCCACAGCGATGTATTGGCCGCGTACTGCCATATCCTCAGACCGATACCGAGCGCAACGAGTGAGAGCAGGAGAGCGTCTCTGTGGCGGAAAATAGTCTCCGCCGACATCCCGTCGCCGCTCGTATCTGGA
>JBAQJF010000270.1:0-33331 GCA_049300195.1 Terriglobales bacterium
GGCGCTGGTACGGGCGCTTTGTAGACTGGCCGCGGTCCTGTCTGCGGCATGATCATGCGCGGTGGAGGCACGGCGGAAACTGGTGGCTTAGGCGGCGCGCTCGGAGTTTGCACGCCTTGCAGACTGATGCCTTGCGCCGGAGGCTGCGCGGGTGGAGCTGCGCTGGCGGCGGGCACGGAACTCGCGGGGCGCGGCGGAATGGCCACCGCCGCCGGAGTCGCGGTAATAGATGACGATGAACTCGCCGAAGGCGATGCCGAGGCGGACGGTGGCGTGGCAATCGCCGGCGTCGGCGGCGGAACCTTCGGCGGAATCACTACAACCGAAGGCGGCCGCAGGGCGGCTACCGAAGCGGGCGTTACGAGTCTTGGCGCGGGCTGTTCAATCGGCTTGGGCGCTGCCGGCTTCGCCGTCGGGGCGGGAGCTTCTTCCTTCGCTTCAATGGAGGGAGCAGAGACCGGAGGTCTTGCTGGCGGTCGAACTGCCGGGCGCTCGGCTGCTTCTCTCTGCTGAGTGATCGCGCGCAACACGTCGCCGGGACGCGAGATCTGCGACAGATCGATTTTGGTTTTGATTTCTTCTTCGCCGCGGGCGGCGGGGCGCGCGGCTTTGCCGCCGCTCGATCCGGATTCGCTGCGGGAGCGAAGATGTTTCCGAACCAGGTCCGCTTCGTGCTCTTCCAGAGAACTGGAGTGCGTCTTCTTTTCTGTAACTCCAACCACGGTCAAGGCGTCAAGAATTTCCTTGCTCTTGACTTCCAGCTCACGGGCCAGATCATTGATTCGAATCTTCATCCGTTCTCGTTTTCCTTTGCTTCCCGCCCAATTTGAATACTACGTTCGCATATCGAACCTCACGGAATCGTTGTCGGTGTCGCTATGATTCCCGGATCTGACGATCCGGGTTCAGCTCTGCTTTTCTTCGGGCTTCTCTTCGGACTCTGCTTCGGAATCCGGCGGCTCTCCCGTCGAAGCCTCTTCGCTTGATGCTTGGCCGGCGGAGAGTTCTTCGTTCGAAGCCTCGCCTTCTTCCGTGGCGGCTGCTTCCGCAGGCTCAGCATCTACGGACGCGGTTTCCATTTCACCCGCGGGCGCTTCTGCCTCAGAGGGCAATTCCACAACGCCCTCCGTACTTTCCTGTTCGGCAGCAGCTTCTCCTGTACCTTCGACTATCGCTTCTTCGGCGCCTTCGGTAGCGACGGCCTCGCCGTCCAGACTGGCAAAATAATTATTGACTGCAAGACTGATTTTTTCCACCGTCTTCGGGCCGATGCCTTCGATCGCCTCCAGCTGCTCCGGCGTCATATCGGCCAGCGATTCAACCGTATTCACACCCGCAGCTTTCAGCTTCTCGACCAGTCCTTCGCCGAGTCCGGTAACGAGTTCGAGCGGAGTGACCGTCTGCGTTACGAGTGCCGACATCTGCTGCTCGACTTCCTGACGCTTCTCTTCCTCACTCTTGATGTCGATCTTCCACCCGAGCAGCTTGGCTGCCAGGCGCACGTTCTGGCCCTTTTTACCTATGGCCAGCGAGAGCTGCGTGTCGTCAACCACAACTTCCAGATGCTTGTCAGCCGCATCCACAACCGTGACGCGGCTCACTTTCGCCGGCTGCAGCGCCTTTTCGGCGAAGGTCACCGAATCCTCGTGATATTCGATGATGTCGATCTTCTCGCCGCGCAGTTCGCGGATGATCGACTGCACGCGCATGCCCTTCATGCCGACGCAAGCGCCCACCGCATCGACATCTTTGTCCTTCGACATGACCGCGATCTTGGTACGCTCGCCGGCCTCGCGCGCAATTGCCCGAATCACAACCGTCCCGTCATAAATTTCCGGCACCTCGGTCTGGAACAAATGCTGCACGAGTTCCGGCGCCGCGCGCGAAACTACCACTCCGGGACCCTTAACCGCCTTTTCGACGCGCGAGATGACCACGCGAATACGCTCGCCCACTGCGAATGACTCCAGCCGCGATTGCTCCTTGCGGCCCATGCGCGCTTCGGCCTTCCCCAGATCGACGATCACATCCGGCCCTTCAATCCGCTTTACGGTTGCGTTCACGATTTCGCCCACGTGCCCGATGTACTCGTTGTAAACCGTGTCGCGCTCGGCCTCGCGCACCTTCTGAAAAATGACTTGCTTCGCGAGCTGAGCGGCAATGCGGCCTAAAATTCCTTCGGTCACCTTCGGGATCAGCAACTCGCCGCCGGCTTCCGCGCTCGGGTCGAGCTTGCGCGCCTGTTCCACCGTCACCTGAAGATTCGGGTCTTCGACCTGCTCGGGACCTTCGACGATCGACTTCACCGCATAGGCATTGATCTTGCCGGAATCTTTATCGAGAACGGCGCGCAGATTTTCCTGCGTTTTGTAGTATTTTCGCGTCGCGACCACGATGGCATCCTCAACCGCGCTGACCACAATGCGCGGATCGATGCCTTTTTCCCGGCTTACGCCCTCGATGATGTTGTAAAGCTCGCTTGCCATAGAAACCCGATTTCGAAATTGTGTAATTTAGTAATTTAGAAATTGAAAATCGCGTCTCGCAGCATTTCAATTACCCAATTACTAAATTTCCCGATTACTCAATTCTCCTAAATCTCTGGCACCAAATTCGCTTTTTCCACGTTCCCTAACTCGATCTCAACCGACTCCACGCCATCTTTCGGACGTTTTTTGCGCCGCGCCGCGCTTAAATCGAGTAATAGCTTGCCGTTCTCAAAACTTTCCAGCCGTCCCTCAAAGTGCCTGTTATCGTTCACCGGCTCGCGCGTCATCAACTTTAGGCGATGTCCGCAAAACCGCTCGAAATCCTTCGCCTTCGCGAGCTTCCGGTCGAGCCCCGGAGACGAAACCTCCAGCACATACGATCCGCCCGGCACCGCATCTTCGACATCGATAATCGTTCCGTACTCGCGACTGAACGACGAACAGTCCTCGTGCGTCACGCCATCCGGGTGATTCGGTGACGGAGCCGCTCCCGGCCGATCGATAAATACTCGCAGCGTCCGATGCTTGCCCGATCCGAGCACTTCGAGATCGACTACTTCGAGTCCGCTCGAGCCCGCTACCCGCTCCGCTATCTCCCGGAGCTTTTCTTTATCAAAAGCCATGTTTTCAGAAACTTAATTCAAAACCGCCGGGCCAAACCTGCGCCCAACTAAAAAGTGGGCTTTCGCCCACTGGTGTGCTTCGACAGTCCTGACACTACGACACAACAGTATTCATCACTAACTATACGCTGCGCTTTCCGAAAAGACAAACCGCACGACTTGTGGAATCCATGCTCATTTCGCGCGCATCTGTACCGCTATGCGACACGCCATTTTAGGAGCCGGCGGAGTAGGTGGATTTATCGCCGCCTGCCTTGCCCACGTCGGCCAAGACGTTACTCTAGTCGTTCGCCCCGCAACGCTCGCCTCTCATCCGCAGAAGGTTCAGCTCGAAAGTCCGCTTGGGAACTGGACCGTGGACGCGGGGTGGGCTGCATCCGTTCCAGAATGCGATATCTTGTGGCTCACCATCAAAGCCACGCAGCTTGAAAGCGCGCTCGGTTCAATCACAAATGTCGGACAGATCCGCGCCGTCGTCCCACTCTTAAACGGGCTTGACCACTTAGATGTACTGCGGGCGAAATTCGGTGCGGAGCGCATAATTCCAGCTACCATCGCCGGCGAATTCGAGCGGGTGAGCGCCGGACACTTCGTCCACCGGACTCCGTTTGCAGTACTGAAGATTTCAGCCCGCGGACGCGAACTTCTTCAGCCGGTGACCGATCCATTACAAACACTCGGTGTTACCTGCAACTTTATCGACGATGAGCCAACTCTGATGTGGAGCAAGCTCGTCTTCCTGGGCCCTCTCGCGCTGACCACCACCGCCTATGATCGTACCGTCGGCGAAGTCATGGCCGACCCGAAAGCCTGGCAGCAACTCGAAGGAAGTATTCGCGAAGCCTGCGCCATCGGGCAGGCTGAAGGCGCCAAGGTTGACGCGGAGGCGGTCCTGAAAATCGTCAAGAACGCCCCATTCGGAATGCGCAGCTCAATGCAGAAAGACGTTGAACATGGCCGCGCCCCGGAACTCGACGCAATTGGCGGCGCCATCGTGCGCGCGGCCAAGCGCCACGGACTCTCTGCGCCGATTACAGAAGAGCTGATCGCTCAAATTGCGGCGCGCGTTAAAACAGGACCGTCGACGGTCAGCCGCGCATCCTGAGAGTTAGCCGTTACTTCACGTGCCCATCGTAACCTTGCGGCCAGGTTACCTTTCCTTCAAGCTTTTCTAATGCAGGCTTCCAAGGTCCATGTCGCCATCGCATTGTGTGCGGGCGGCCTGCTCCTCGTCGTCTTTCTCGGCTATTTGAACTGGCTCAGCAATCAGGGCCCTGTTCTGTCGCGGTCGGAAGAACACGACCCTTTGACGAACATGCCGATCAGCATCACCATGAACCCGCTGCGCGATCGCACCATCGAGCGCACCGCCATCGCTTTTGTCGAGCAGATGCGCGACGGCAATTGCCGCCAGCTTCTTGCCGCATGGGAGAAGGACTACCGTAGGAAGCGTGCTCAGTTCATCTGCGATTCCGAAACTCAGCACCCGCTGATCTCCTGGAAGATCGCCCAGTGGGAGGACGCGCCACCGCTCGTCATCCTGTACTACAAGGGGACGCGGTACTCCACTCCCGCACAGAATGCTAAGTATGAGGACCTGTTCTCGATCACCGAGGAAAGGCAAGACGGCGGTTGGGTAGTGACGAAGTACGACTCCTTTTACTGAAGAAATCTACGCGGCTTTTTCCGCATCCCCAACTGTATCGAAGAACCGGAAGAAATTATCGACCCGTGTGACCTCAAGCGCCTGATGAATCCGCTGGTTCACCCCCACCAGCCCTAGAGTGCGCCCATCCCTTTGTCGGCTGACATAAGCGCCGACGAGCGCGCCAATTCCTGCGGAATCGGCCAGCGGCACCGCGCTAAAATCCAGGATCAGTGCCCGCGACTGGTCGGCGCGCACCTTGGCTTGAAAGTCGAACACGTTCGGCAGCGTCAACGGTCCCGACAATCGCAGAACGCGGACGCCTTCCCGTGAACCGGCAATTTCTTCGATAAGCAATGGCTGATCTGGCATAGGGGAAATGTTAATGTTGAATGAACGCGCCAGGATTAAAAACATGTAAATTCTTCGGCTGGCCACGCCGCTGAATGCCGCTTCGCTGCAACCTAAGGTTATTTGAACTTTGCTTATGTGAAGCATGATCGGCAAAACCATCTCGCACTACCGCATCGTCGAAAAGCTGGGCGGCGGCGGAATGGGCGTCGTTTACAAAGCGGAAGACACTCGTCTGCTCCGCTTCGTTGCGCTGAAGTTCCTGCCTCACGATGTTGCTGACGACCCGCAGGCTCTCGGCCGCTTCCAGCGCGAGGCGCAGGCTGCTTCCGCCCTCAATCATCCCAATATCTGCACCATCTACGACATTGGGGAAGACGCTGGGCGCGCGTTCATCGCCATGGAATACCTCGATGGAATGACGCTCAAGCATCGGATTGCGGGCCGTCCGCTCGATCTCGAAGTGCTGCTGCCAATCGCCATCGAAATCGCCGACGCTCTCGATGCCGCGCATGCCGAAGGCATTGTCCACCGCGACATCAAGCCGGGAAATATCTTCATCACCAAGCGCGGACACGCGAAGATTCTCGACTTCGGGTTGGCCAAGGTGACGTTCGTCGGCGGCGCATCGCTGAACAGGATCGGCTCCTTCGACACGGAAACGATTCCAATCAGCGAAGAGCACCTGACCAGCCCTGGAACTATGGTCGGCACGGTCGCATACATGTCGCCGGAGCAGGTGCGCGCCAAGGAACTCGACACGCGGACCGACATTTTTTCGTTTGGAGCCGTGCTCTACGAGATGGCAACCGGCGCGCTGCCCTTTCATGGAGCAAGTTCGGCGGTGATTTGCGAAGCCATCATGAATCGCGCTCCGATCGCGCCCGTGCGGATGAATCCCGATGTGCCGCCCAAGCTGGAAGACGTAATCTTCAAAGCTCTGGAGAAGGATCGCGCGCTGCGTTATCAGCACGCCTCCGACATGCGGACGGATTTGCAGCGTCTCAAGCGCGATACCGAGACCGGGCGACTAGCATTGGAGACTTCCGAGCCGTTGGCGGCGGACGAGATCACGACCGAGCGCAGCTCCGAGATAGCGCGGATCCAATCGAGCTCGAGGCCGGAGCTTCGGTCCAGCGGAAGGCCGAGCTCGGCGGTGTCTAGAAATGAAGCTGCAGCGTCGCGTCCGGAAGAACAAGCGGCAGGTGCGGCGCTCGTCGATGCGCCCCGCCGAAGCAAGCCAATTACGCTCATGGCCGCGGGCGCCGTCATCGCGTTGATCGCCACCGCCAGCTTCTTATATTTCCGCTCGCACCGCACGCCTTCGCTGAGCGCGAAAGACACCTTCGTCCTCGCGGACGTCGCCAATGCAACCGGCGATTCTATCTTCGATGGCACACTCAAAACGGCGCTCAGCATGGCGCTCCAGCAGTCTCCCTTCATCAATCTTCTTCCCGAGAGTAAGGTTGCGGAGACTTTGCAATCGATGAACGCTCCACCGGACGCCAATCTCACGCCGGATCGGGCGCGGGACGTTTGCCGCCGAGCAGGCGCCAAAGCCTACATTGCGGGCTCCATCGCTCGCCAGGGATCGGAATATGCGCTCGGATTGAAAGCGGCGGATTGCCGCACTGGAGACCTGCTCGCTCAGGAAGAGGCAACCGCGCCCGATAGAGAAAAGATCCTCGACACGCTGGGCGACGCGGCATCGAAGCTGCGCGCCGATCTGGGCGAACCGCCGGCTACTCTCGAGAAATACAATCTTCCCCTGGCCCGGATCACCACCTCATCACTTGAGGCCATGAATGCATATACGTTGGGAGGGATCGCCGGCCGGCAGCAGGGCGATGCAGCAGCGCTCACGCATGATCAGCGCGCCATCCAGCTCGATCCGAACTTCGCGATCGGGTACCTCGCGATCGGCGAAGACTATTCAGGACTCGGCGAAACCGGCCGCGCCAGCGAATATTTCGCCAAGGCGTTTCAGTTGCGCGAACATTCCAGCGACCGGGCGAAGCTGGCCATTACCGCCGCCTATTACCTGAACGCAACCGGAGAGCTCGACAAGGCAGCGCGCGCCTTTGAAGAAGAGATCGAAGAATATCCGGGACAGTGCGAAGGCTGCGTTGACCTAGGCATCATCTACTGCACCCAGGGGCAATTTGACAAGGCCATCGAAATTACCCGCCGCGCCCAGCAGATTGATCCCGACCGTGTGCCACCTTATGACAACCTGGCATCTTTTTATCTGGCCTCGCAGCGAATCAACGAAACGAAGCAGACCATCCAGGATGCGCGGTCGCGTAAGCTCGACGATCCCCAGTTGCACAGCCTCTTGTATGCGCTCGCCTTTTTTGAGAGCGACTCCGGCGCGATGGCCAAAGAACTCGATTGGTTCAAGGCGAATCCCGCGGCCGAGAACGCTGGCCTCGCGCTCGCTTCCGATACCGAGGCTTATGCCGGCCATCTGACCAAGGCGCGCGAGCTGACCGAGCAGGCGATCGCTTCCGCCATCCAGAACGACAACCGGGAGAATGCAGCGATATGGCAGGCGGTTGCGGCCCAGCGCGAAGCTGCTTTCGGCAATGCGGCGGAAGGAGACAGGGCCGCGGCCGAAGCCTTAAAAATCAGCCCTACCAGTCAGCCTGCCAAATCGGAGTCAAGCCTGGCCTTCGCCATGGCGGGCAGCGCGGCGCGCGCGGATCTGCTGGTACAGGAACTCGACAAGACCTCGCCTCTCAACACCCAGATGCAGGAGCTGTGGCTGCCGACCATTCGCGCGCAAATCGAACTTTCACGCGGCAATCCCCTTTCCGCTGTGCATACGTTCCACGCTTCCGCAATTGAACTCGGCGCAAATCTTTTTGGCGAGAATTTTTCCTGCCTCTATCCCGCCTATGTTCGAGGTCAAGCCTATCTGGCGGCTGGCCAGGGCGGTGCCGCCGCCGCTGAATTTCAGAAGGTCCTCGATCACAATGGGCTGGTCTGGAATTGCTGGACCGGAGCGCTGGCTCATCTGGGGATCGCTCGCGCAAATGTTTTGCAGTTGAAGGCATCGCAAGGCGCCGACGCCGATGCCGCGCGTGTAAGAGCGCTGACCGCCTACAAAGATTTTCTAACGCTCTGGAAAGATGCGGACCCGGAGATTCCGATCTTGAAGCAGGCGAAGGCAGAGTACGCGAAACTCCAGTAACGCGACGCAAAATCATGCCCGCACGGCCGCAGCGCGAGACTAGGCGCCAGGCTTAGACTTCGCCGTCACAAATGCCACGATAAACAGAATCCCCAACAGCAAATCGGCTCCAGCAAACGTCAGGTCCGAGGCATGCAGGCGGCCTTGAAGGTGAAGAACGATGAGCGCGATCCCATAGCTGAACTTCTCGACGACAGCCGCGGGAATGATCGGTCGAAAACGCACCGGATCGGTCGCGATGATCAGAAAGGCGAGTTGCCACGCGAGCGCGGCGCCGACGAATCCGTAATAAAAGGCGGGATGCGTGATTGGCGGCGGATCCTTACGGCCGATGAGATCGAACATGAAATAAAGGGGAGTGAGGATCAGAAATCCCCAGATGGCGGCGACCCAGAAAACAGTCTTGGCGAATTTCATGATTCAAATTTAGACGATGCAGGGACCTTGGCGATACCCGCAGGCGTACCTTGAGACCGATGGACAGCCTGCGCCCGCCTTCCGCGTGAGCTTATTCGCCGCCGACAGTCAGCCCATCGATCCGAATCGTCGGCGAGGCCATACTGCCGCGGAATTCGAGGTCGGTTCCGATCTCGGAGATGTTCTTGAACATGTCTTTCAGATTCCCGGCGACCGTTATCTCTTCGACCGGATAGGCGAGTTCGCCGTTCACGATCCACAGGCCGGACGCGCCGCGCGAGTAATCCCCCGTGACCAGGTTCGCGCCGTGGCCGAGAAATTCCGTGACGTAAAGGCCGTCTTTGATCTCGCCAATAATCTGCTGCGGAGTCTTCGTGCCGGGCTGCAAAAAATAATTGCCGGGAGAAATTCCAGGAGTACCCGCGAGTCCACGGGACGCGTTGGCCGTAGTTTCCAGCTTGAGCTTCTTGGCCGTATACGTGTTGAGCAGATACGACTTGAGAACTCCGTTTTCGATGACGACCGTGCGTTGAGTCGGAATCCCTTCGCCGTCGAACGGAGCGGTGCCGAAACCGCCGGGCATTGTGCCATCGTCAATGACGGTGACGTTCGAGCCCGCGATCTGCTCGCCAAGTTTGCCGGCGAGAAACGACGCGCCGCGATAGACCGAGTCGCCGTTGATGCCCTCAAAGATATGCTCAAGCATCGACGCGGCGACCATCGGATCGAGCACGACCGGAACATGCGCGGTTTTCACCTTGCGCGCCCCCAGGCGGCGAAGCGTGCGTCGGGCGGCTTCTTTGCCGACCGCTTCGGCGGAGTCGAGCTTTGCCAGACTGCGCGCGACCGAATACCAGTAATCGCGCTGCATGTTGCCCGCATCGTCTTGCGCGATAGGAACCGCGGACACCGCGCAATAAGACCGCCGGTATTCGCCGACAAATCCGTGCGAGTTGGCGAGAAGTTTGCGCCCGGTAGCGGCGTCGAACGCGCCGCCGTCGGAATTCTTTAGGCGCGGGTCAGTATCAAGCGCAGCCTTCTCGGCGCGACGCGCGTAGTCGATGCGCTCCGAGCCGGGAAGCGAGTAAACATCTTCGTGGTAGAGATCGAGTGGTCCGGAGATCGAACCGAGTTTCGCGGCGTCGGGAATTCCGGCAAACGGATCTTCGGAAGTAATCTTCGCCAGCTCAAGCGCGGAAGACAACATGCGATCGATGCCGGCTGCGGAAAAGTCGCTCGAATAAGTGGAGGCGGCACGCTGTCCATAGAAAACGCGGACCCCGATCGAGCGCGAGCCCGATTCTTTGAGCGTTTCGACCTGTCCAAGACGAACCGTGGTAGAAAATTCATCGCCCTCGCGGACGACGCATTCGGCAGAGGACGCGCCGGACTTCATGGCGCGGTTAACCACGTCGGAGGCGAGAGACTTCAAGTCCGTGGCGATTTGCGAATTGGTTTCGAGTACTGTGCTCATTTTCAAAAAATCATTGCAGAGGTCAAAAAAACATTGCAGAAGTCAGAGGTCAGATTGCAGATTTAACACCGCTGGGTCTCTACCTCTGCAATCTGACCTCTCACCTCTGCAATTGTCTTACTGCATGTATCCACCCGTATCCTTGCGCCCAGTTCCGCCGACGGTCAGGCGGTCAATCTTAATAGTCGGAATTCCAACGCCCACCGGCACGGCCTGTCCATCTTTGCCGCAGGTGCCTACGCCCTCGTCGAGCTTCAGATCGTTGCCGACCATCGAAACGCGAGTCAGCACATCCGGCCCGTTGCCAATCAGCGTAGCGCCCTTGATCGGCGCAGTCACCTGGCCATCTTCGATGAGATAAGCCTCCGAAGCGGAGAAGACGAACTTGCCATTCGTGATATCAACCTGGCCTCCGCCGAAGTTCACGGCGTAAACGCCATTCTTCACCGATCGAATGATATCTTGCGGGTCGTCCTGCCCGGCCAGCATGTAAGTGTTCGTCATGCGTGGCATGGGAATGTGTTCGTAGCTTTCGCGGCGTCCGTTGCCGGTGTCGGCGAGGCCCATGAGCTTCGACGAGAGCTTGTCACTCAGATAGCCTTTTAGGATTCCGTTTTCAATGAGCACGGTCTCCTGCGTGGGCTGGCCTTCGTCGTCGACGTTGAGCGATCCGCGACGCCATGGCATCGTGCCGTTGTCGACCACCGTACATTTTTCGCTGGCTACGCGCTTTCCGATCAGTCCGGCGAATGCGGAGGTTTTCTTGCGGTTGAAGTCCGCTTCGAGTCCGTGACCGACGGCTTCGTGCAACAGAACTCCGGGCCATCCGGGACCGAGAACAACTTCCATGTCGCCGGCGGGAGCTTCGCGGGCGTCGAGCTGCAAGATTGCCTGGCGTGCCGCTTCCTTGGCGAAGAACTCAGGCGTCTTGGCGTTCTCTGGACCTCCGAAAAAGAAATCCAGGGCAACGCGGCCTCCGCCACCGGACGTCCCTCGTCCCGAACTGGTTTCGGTTTTGGCGATACACGACACGTTCATCCTCGCCAGCGGCTGCGTGTCTTCCGCAAACGTACCGTCAGAGCCGACCACGAGAATGTTCCGCAGCTCATCGGAGTAGCTGGCACGAACTTCTTTAATACGCGGATCGAAGGCGCGTGCGGTATGGTCGCCGCGCATCAGGAGATCGACTTTGGCGCTGATCTCAGCATCGACTGACGGCAACGGAACGGGATACAAACTGCGCGCCGGTTTCTGCTGGAAGCCGGTAACGCTGGTCTTGGCAGGGGCGCTGGCAATCAGCGCAGCCGTGCGGGCCGCATGGAGAATGCGTGCCGGGGAAAGATCGTCCGTATAGGCGTAGCCGGTGCGCTCCCCTGAAACAACGCGCACGCCGCAGCCGGCGGAGATTCCCTGCGACGCCGACTTCACCATCGACTCGTCGACCATCAGCGAGGTCGAGGTCAGGTATTCGAAATAGAGGTCGGCGTAGTCGCCGCCAGCGGAGAGCGCGGCGCCTAAATAACCTTCAAGGTCTTGATGAGAAAGGCCGTAATGCTCGAAGAAGAAACGCTCTTGTGTGCTCACGATAATTCGATGCCTTTGCGGTGCGAAATGACTCCGGAGGCTGTCTTTCATTATCCCACGAGCGAAAGGTGCAGCATGCCGCGCTGCAAATCCGCGCTGCTAATAACTAAGGTCACGCCGGTGCGAAAAAGAGGCATGCGCCAAGAAAGGCTGCACGCATTTGATTGGATTCCAACGCGAGGACCGCATCGGCACTCGGCAGGATTCGACACAAACTCAGAGTGCGCACGTCACTGCTTTGCGGCCGGGATGGGCGAACAATTCAGTCATGACTCCGGAATCCCTCGGCAAAACGGTAACCGAATTCCTCGAAGGTTCGCGCACAGCCGTCGTGGTCGAAGACGGCGCAATCGTCTTCGATCTGGCTGACGCCAGGTATTCGATCTCGGGTGAGTACAACAAATGCCTGGTCCACCTGTGGTCGAGCGAACGCAACATCGTCCGGCGCGTGCTGGACGCCGAAATCAAGGGAGCAACCCTGCGCCTGCAAGTGCAGCGCATGGGGCAAAACCGCCCCACTCGGCTCGATTTCTGCCGCAATCGCGATCGGCGCACTCCAGCGGTGCGGCGCATGGCGCGCGCAGCCTACGAACCTCATCTGCGGCGCGCGCTCGAACGCAGTTTTCCAGGTTGGACAGTCGCGCGCCTGACGACCGCCATGGATTTGGAGCGCTCGTTCGGTCCCGCTTACCTGCGCGGATGGATGCGGCAAGGACAGCGCGCTCTCGCCGTCGTCGGCGTGAACGATCAGGAGACGCAGTCGACGATCGATGGCGCGCTTACCTGCGCCCTCCTGTGGCTGGAAGAATGCCGGCTGGCGCAGCGGGAACGGCGCGTAGTCGAAGGCCTCGTATTGGTCGTGCCCAAGGGCTCTGCCGCTCTGACCGCGCAACGCATGGCGCATATCCATCCCACGGCGGCGAAATGGCACCTCAATGAGTTCGACCAGCGCGAAGACACGCTGATTCGTCTTGAGACGGGCGACCGCGGCAACCTCGCCACGCGGCTCGTGCGCGCAGTGGATGAAGTGCAGACGCTGGCGCGCTTTGCGGCATCGATCGCTCGCATTCGCGACATTCTGCCGCAGGCGGAAGTGGTGGCGCTTTCGCCTGCTCTAATTTCGTTTCGGCGATGTGGTCTGGAGTTCGCGCAGGCGCGGGTAGCGCACGACCCGCGGAATTTCCAGATGGGAGAGGAAATAGCTTTTGGAGTCGGCGCGGAAGAGCGCGTTCTTGATGATCGCAACGAAACCCAATTCGCCGACCTGGTACGGCTGGCGGCGGCTGTGCGTCATAAAGATGGTCCCAAGAATCACGCGCTTTGGCGCATGCATCCGGAGCGCTGGCTCGAATCGCTGGCCGGAGCGAATCTCGCGGCGCTCGACAGCCGATTGCGAACGGATTTTGTATATCGGCAGATGCCGGCGTTTTCGGCGGCCGATCGCGCGATGATTGACATTCTGGCCGCAACCGGCGATGGCCGTCTGGCGGTCGTTGAACTCAAGGCGGACGAGGACATTCATTTGCCTTTGCAGGGCGTCGACTACTGGTCGCGCGTCGCCTGGCATCAGAGCCGCGGCGAGCTTGCCAGGTTCGGCTATTTCCCGGGCCGCGAAATTTCTCCCCAGAAGCCGCTGCTCATGCTGGTCGCTCCGGCGCTGCGCGTGCATCCTTCCACGGACACGATTCTTCGCTACCTGTCGCCGGAAATCGAATGGGAGTTGCTCGGCATCGATGAGCGCTGGCGCGAGGAGCTTCGGGTCGTCTTTCGCAAACGAGCGGCCGATTCCAGAGCTCACGTGCCCGCTCGCAAGAGCGCATGAGTGTCAGACGCGCGGGCCGCGTCTCTACTTTGCTTCCAGTCTCGTGGCCTCAAATTCCCATGCATTTGCGCAGCATGACCAGCTGTCCCAGATGATAGGAATTATGGTCGGCCAGGAGGAGAACCTCGCGCAGGAGCGTTTGTCCGTCTCCCCACGGAAATTTTGCCAAGAGATCGCTTTTCCGGTTTCCGACCAATTGCTCCATTGCGCGCACATCTTTTTTGAACTCGGCGATTGCAGTCGTCCACGCTCTCTCGTCGGCGGGCGCTTCTTCGTTCGGCCAATAGCCTTCGGGCCATTTCGGCGAGACATGCTTTGGGTTGCGGCTGAACTCCAGGATGTCCCACTGAGCAATGCGCATGTGCTCAAGCAGCATCCAGGCGGTATGCGGAAAGTTCGCGACTTTCGCGCCCGCCAGCTGCACGGGCCAGTCGCCGATGGCGGTATCGAAATCGGCGTGCGCTTCTCCGCCATTCAGCAGCTTCAGCAGGTGCGTGCGCAAAGCTTGATCAGCCGATGTTTGCGCCGGGCGAATGATCTTTAATCCTGCTGGAGCGGCCTTTTTTGGGGTGGCTCGCTGCTTGCTGGTCTTGAGTGGCTTTCTTTTCTTGGTAGCCATGTTCCCCTCGGTATGAATCAGGGTTTAATTTTTCTGCCGCCAAGTCAAGCGATTCATTCGACCTCGACTTCTGACGGGCGGTTTTGATCCGGAGTTCTTAATTCGTCGCGCGGGGATCGGACACCACTTTCGACCCTGGCGTTATAGACGCTGGTGTAATATTTGATAGTTGGATGTTCGAAGTCAGCTTTGACGTCAAAGTTAACCCCACGCTGTTCTCCGCAGCGAATCATGTCGGGACGTAGCGCAGCCTGGTAGCGCACTTGCTTGGGGTGCAAGGGGTCGCGAGTTCAAATCTCGCCGTCCCGACCAATTTCAAATCAAAAAGCTACGTGGATTTGCTACGGGGCCGGAATACTCTCGGAGCCGAAGGCACGCCCAACGGTTGGAAACGGTAAAGGTTGGGCGTCCCTGGCCCGGAGCCCGAATTTCGCGGGAACCTTTTCCGACCGACCTCCGTACCTTCAGGCGAAAGCACTACGAGGAGGCGTCAAGCCATGCGTCAGCCAATCCGAAACTCCTGTTTCCACCTTGCAATGGCCGCTGCGGCCTTTGTTCTGTTGTTGCCACTGGCCTCCTGGGGCCAAACTACGCAAGCCCAAACGCAAGACCGTTGGCTTCACGTTCGGGTGCAGAGTTCGCAACCCGAGAACGAAAACGTGCGCGTCAATGTCCCCCTCGATCTGGCCGAAAAAGTCCTTTCTGCCATCAATCATGACCATCTGCGGAACGGCAAGATAAGGATCGACGCAGGCCAAGCCAAGGATGTGGATATCCATGCTCTTTTTGACGCCATCCGGACTGCCAGAGACGGGGAGTTCGTGACCGTCCAGGACAACGACTCAGATGTTCGCGTGGCCAAACAAGCCGGCTACTTTCTGGTCCACGTCCACGAGAAGGGCGGCGCAAAGAAAGAGCAGGTGGAGATTCGCATTCCGATGAAGGTGGCTGAGGCCATGCTCTCCGCGGGCCACGATGAACTGGACCTGCTGGCTGCGGTCCGCGCGCTCTCTTCCCAGGGCGACACCGAACTCGTCTCGGTCAAGAGCGACCAGGAAACGGTGCGTGTCTGGCTCGATTCCAAGAACCTTTCGGATTAACCTGAATCGGCCTGGAGGCAAGCATGTTGCTGCTGGCAAAAATCGGTCTCGGCATCAGTGGCGCGCTCGCCGTTGCCGCCGGCTATACCTTCCATGAGGGGATGGTCCGCGTCTCTGTGGATGAGCACGGCGCGAACGGCGACCATGTGCATCTGGTCGTACCTGCGGCGCTCATCCCGGTGGCCATGAGGTTTGCGCCGCGGCACCGAATGGAGGATGCCCTTCGGAAGGCTCGGCCGTGGCTCCCCGCCGTCCAGAGCGTCGCAAAAGAATTGCGGAAATTCCCCGATGCGGAGCTGGTTGAGGTGCGCGATGCGGAGGAGCACGTCGTCATCCACACACAAGACGGCAAGCTGCTCGTCGATGTGGAATCGCGTGACGAGACAGTGCATGTCGCGTGCCCGCTCGTCACCATTGAGCATATTTCCGAGGAGATATCGGACTCGTCCGCCTCTCAGCGGCCCATAACGGATTAAGAGGCGACTGTCGAGGAGGCCTCATGTCTGCCTCGGTGCCATAGCGCACCGCAATCCACGGCTTGTGCGGGTGTCGCAGACCAGCGGCCTTTTCCCGGACTGAGTCGGTCACTCGCGCCCTTGCTTTTCTTTCCACTTTGGGACTACGTTTTTCTGAGGGGAAAGGAGTGCCTGCTCCCATGATCTATCTTCTCGTCCACCACGAAGTGGCCGATTATCCCGCGTGGAAATCCGCATTCGACTCCTCTCTTGACTGGCGCACCCAAAATGGCGAGCGCAATTGCCGCATCTTTCGGGGGGTGCAGAACCCAAACGAACTTACCTTGATCTTCGAATGGGAGAGTTTCGAGAAGGCTCACGCGTTTGTAAGCTCTGATGAGTTGAAGACTCGAATGGCCAAAGCCGGGGTTCGGTCCACTCCGCGGGTGGAGTACGTGACAGAGATGATCGGCCGGCGGCCGACTGAGCGCTGGCCTTCATCCGCAGCCAGGTCTTAAACCGCGGAGGGCGCTGAGGCCGCGCAGAGTGCGCTGAGAAAAGCCTTTTTGGGCAATTCGTTTCGGAGGGCTGCGTCGCCATCTTTAATTAGTGGGCCCGCAATCCTTTTCCGATCCTGTGCATCCAAAAACCTGATATCGGCAGCCTAAAATCGGCTTCAATGGGTCGGCATCTGTTTGATCGCTTTTGCTAATTGGACTGCCCGAAGGTTCCCAGTCCCGTTTCAAGTTTTCATTTTGTGACTTAAATTCCGCGCTTTACAGGAGCAGCCATGGCCAAGAAACCACCCTCCAGCAATTCCGCCAACAATTCATCCAACAATCCCGGCAAAGTTTCCGCCCAACCGCGCTTTCATCAGAGTGCACGCGAAATTCAGCAGTTTGGCACCGTGACCAGCATGCAACCCCTTCAGCTCGAGGAGCCGGTGCGGCTGGAAATGACCGAGCAACTCAACCTACTGCTCGCCGACACGATTACTCTGCGCGACCTGTACAAGAAGTCGCACTGGCAAGTGTCGGGACCAACTTTCTATCAATTGCATTTGCTCTTCGATAAGCATTACGCCGAACAGAACGAACTGGTGGACACGATCGCGGAACGCATTCAATTGCTTGGCGGAATCAGCATTGCGATGGCGCACGATGTGGCTGAGATGACCCGGATTCAGCGCCCCCCCAAAGGACGCGAAGAGGTCCCCGTGCAGCTGTCGCGGCTGCTGGACGCACACCAGATCATCATTGAGAACGTTCGCGAGCTGGCGGAGCGTGCTGACAAACTTGGCGATGACGGAACCAACGATTTGGCGGTCAGCGATGTGCTGCGCACCAATGAACTTCAGGTCTGGTTCGTCAGCGAACACCTTGTGAATGAGCCGCTGGTTGAAGCGCTGGATAAGGGCGAAGCGATCAAGAGGTCGGCCTAATCCGCCAAGGGCCGCGAATTAATGGAGACGCGTACCGCGTTTGGTTCGCGTCTTTTTTGTTAATGGCGCGTTTGTTAGTGGCACGGCTGGCTAATGACGGGCGGAGAGGATATGCAAGATCTGCTGCAACTCGTTTCGCAGATGCGCGACATTAGTCGCTCCATTTGCTGGGAACGGCAGCGCGGATTGGTTGCGCTCAGGCCTTGTTTCCTCGCGCAGATGGGCACGCGCGCCCGCGATGGTGAATCCGTCTTCGTAGAGGAGTCTCTTGATCCGGACTACAGATTCCACGTCGCGCTTGCGGTACATGCGCTGGCCCGTGCTGCTCTTTACCGGCTTGAGCTGCGGGAATTCAGTTTCCCAAAAGCGAAGCACGTAAGCGGGCAGACGGCATAGCTCGGCCACTTCGCCGATCCGGAAGTAGAGCTTGTCCGGAATAATGACTTCGGCGCCGCGCGCTGATTTCTTCGATCCTTTTTTTCGAATCGTCATGCAGGCGTTTCCGTCACTCCTGTATAGCCGTTTCTAGCATGAGCCGCAACGGCGGACAATCCCCAAAAGTACCGAGCGGACCTTATGATACATCGGGCGCGGGGCGCGGGCTATCGAAGGTTAGAGCTTTTGCCAGTCCCAGCAGGCTAATTGACAGGCCAGCGATCATTGCAGCGCCCAAGAACGCCAGCGTGACCCGGGAGACTCCGGCCTTCGCTAGGAATACGAACCAGCGATCCCATCCGAGGCCGAGCCGCGCCGGCTGGGGGCTCATCAGATATTTCCAGAACAAATGGACCGGGCCGCTTAGCGAGTAGCTAAGCTGGTAGGTCCAGTTCGCGCCATAGTAACGCCCGCGCGGAACCTGGTCTTCCATGAAGCTGGTTGCGAGCGACAAGACTTGCACCATCGTGCCGAGGATGAGCAGCACGACGGCAATTGCTCTTAATCGGGGCCGAGATTTTCGTTGTGGCCCCGCGCGCTCGGAGTCGGCAATCACGGGACCCAATCCCAAACAGAGAAATACTAATGCCGGCACCAGATACCTCGGTCCTACGCAATATCCGCCCTCCCATTGCGAGTATTTGGCGAAAAAGAATAGGTAGACCACGGGAAGCAAAATGGCCAGCGTCGCCAGGCCGCGATTGCGGCGCCAGAGGCCGGCGATTCCGAGCAGGGCGAGAATCACTGGGGGCGCGAAAATAAATACCGACTTGCCGGGGGAAAACAAAAATCCGTATAGACCTCTGAACAACGGCGTATCGAAGCGGTTGAGCTGCTTGGCGCCTTCGGCGGCGGCGGGATAGCCGAATGCGAACGGGCCTCCGAAGAGAATTGTATTGTGGGCCAGGAGAATCGCGACTCCGATGGCGGAGGCTGCGCAGAAAGCAAACGCGGCGCGTAGTGCGGACTTTCCATGGGAAGCAAACATGGCTGCTAGAAAGGCGCCGGCCACTAGAACGTTTGTCGGCCGCACCAGTGTGGCCAGACCCAGGATCAAGCCGGCGACTGCCGCTCGCGGAAGCGAAATGGGCCGAGCAAACAGTAGCCATCCTGCCGCGCAGAAAATCGCTGCTGACAGAGGCTCGGAGAAGAACCATCCCGAATAGGCGAAGACCGGCGTGGCCAGGCCCAGCATTGCCGTCGCCATCAGCGTAGCGCGCAAAGGGATACCGATGCTTTGGAGAAGCAGAAAGAAAAATGTAACTGCGAGCGCCGCGAAGGTTGCGCTGCTCAGGCACGATGCGAAGGCGACGATGAGGTCGGTGTCATCGGCGGGAACGCCGGGCAAGCGAGCCAGAACATATTGCCCCACCGCGTACCAGGGCACGCAGGCGAGCGCTTGGCCGGGCGGATAGGCTGCGCGCGGTTGGCCATGCACGTCGAGTCGTCCATAAAAATTGTGCCGCTCGACTGCTTGCGGTACAGCCGTGGTGCCCCGCAACACGAGACTTTCCGTGGTGTAGAGAGTGTTGTACTCGTCGGCTGTGCGCACGCGGCCGGTTGAGGTGAGCATGTAAAAAAATTGGAACGCCGCAAATACCCACAACGCGACATGGCGCGATGGGACGCGCGTTAGATGAGTCGGCGACGGTTCGGAGCCTGCGGTCGGCAAGATGGTTTCATGGTATCAACGAGGGCGATCGCGATCCCATGGATGGTCAATGTGAGAATCCGCGCCGTTACTATGATCTCTCGGGTTCGCGGGGAAATTCTCGCGGCCAATAATCAGACGGTGGTGGCGACCGATGCAATTTGAGCTGCCGGTCGTCGGGACGGGTGGTTCTTCCAGGCGGAGAGGTCGCGATTCGATATAATTTCCAGCTCTTCGACCTCTGGCCGAAACGCTTCGCACATTTGGACCGACAGTTCCGAAGACAATTCCGCAAAGGGCGAGCCGCCGCCTAGAAAGAGTTTGCAAAGCGGCGATTTTTTTACGCGAGCCACCAGCCGGCCCAGGCGACGCGCTTTGAACCAGTCGGCCGCTATGTTCGCCCTCCGGGTGCGGTGGTAATTGCGCGGATGAGTCATGCTTTCCGACGCGTTTACAAATCCTCGCTGGGAGGAGGTCAGTTCGAAGCGGGGAACGCCGAGGAAATCAACCAGCCGATCGACATAGGCCTGCGGCTGGTCGCGCAAATCGTCGTAAAACGTAGCCAGGACCTGATCCTCGCCGAGGGCTCGCCGCCATGCTTTCAGATTGGTGGCGTAACGTCCCGATTCCATCAGCTCCGGATCGTGGATCAGCGCTTGATCGAAATTCCATGGAATCATTCCGTAGGCGATCTTGAGGCGATAAAGCGAGAGCACGCGCTCGACCGGATTTCGAAACACGCACACAATTTTGGCGGCGGGCACGAATTCCGCAATGCGCTCGCGGGCGGCGGCCGATACAAAATAGGTGGGCGCGATCTCGCCCATCCGGCGCCCGGATGCCGCGGGCTGAAACTGCGCGCGATACCACGCCATCCCATAATGAAAGTTGAAATCGAAGAATCTGGTTTCCTTGATGCCCGGGAGATTGACGCGGTCCTTCAGGACTTCGTGCAGCCATGTGGTCCCGGTGCGCGGCGGTCCGACAACGAAAAAAGTAGGCAGCACTGTCACCATCCCGCGCCGAAGCACGTATTAAGAAATAGTTAGGGATCGGGTAATCCCCAGCATTTTCGGTTCAGCGTTTGGATGGGCGGGAGCGCGCTGTAGGTTGTTTCGCGAGCAATGAAAACTGGGGGAAAAAATGGGCCGAGCTTGGACGGAAAAGCCTCTCAAGAGGTGCTTCTCTCGAGAGGCTTTGGGGAATTTCTGGACGAGCATACCGCGCTTAGTGTTTCTTTTTCTTGGCGGCTTTCTTCTTGGTTGCCATGAAGTTTTTCCTCCGTTGAACGATTTTGTTCTCCCAAGGTTCGACAGGGCACCTTGATGCCCGTGCTACCCAACTTGTGGTATGAGCAGCTGTCCTGCTACAAGATATTGCCATCCCGTTGTAATTTGTCAATATAAAAGTTTGATTGCACAGGAGTTTACCCGCCGCTACCCGGTCTGCGGACTCTGGACTGCGCCTCTCGTTGGCCCCCGGCGCCACCTTTGCCGAGACCTCGCGCGAGGTCCAAAGACACGTCGAGCGCCGAGAGCCTGTGCGATAATTTCATAAGAAAAAATTATGTCTGAACGAACCGTTTTCTGCGCAAAACTGAAAAAGGAACTGCCTGGACTTTCCGAGCCGCCCTTCGATAGCGAACTCGGAAGCAAGATCTATGAGAACGTGTCACAACAGGCCTGGGGACAATGGATGGAGCACTGCAAGATGCTGCTCAACGAATACCGCCTGAACCCGGCGCGCAAGCAGGATCAGGAAGTGATTGTGCAGCAGATGGAGCAGTTCTTTTTCGGCGAAGGCGCCGAGCGTCCTAAAGAGTACGTTCCGCCGACTCACTAAATTCAGCTCGCTATGGCAAAGCTTCGCTGCGCTCTAACCCCTTGCTGCGCACGCGATCCCTTGCGCAGCGCAGGCAACTCCAATCGCTCGGAGAGCGTCGAATTTTGATTACTCACCCGTTACCTCTGGCAAGGTATTTAGTTCTCATTTAATCACCTCGTAACATTTACCGGGAACAATTAATGGCGTGGCGATACCCGTTTACGACACGCTGATTCTGTCGGATCTGCACCTCGGCGCGGACATGAGCCACGCGCGTGAGGCGCTGCGCGTTCTCGAGGAGAATCGCTACCGCCGTCTCATTCTGCTGGGCGATATTTTTGCCGACTTGAATTTCGGCCGCCTGAAAAAAGAGCATTGGAAATTTCTGGGCTACATCCGCAAGCTCTCGAATCCCAAGCGTCATGTCGAAGTGATCTGGGTCGAAGGCAATCACGACCATGGTCTGACCGAAATCATGTCGCACCTGGTCGGCGTCCGCGTGTACCAGGAGTATCAATGGAATTACCTGGGCCTGCGCCACATTGCGGTGCATGGGCATCAGTTCGACAGTTTCGTTGTCAAGAATGTGCGGTTGAATTATTGGTTCGGGACGCTGCTTTATCTGCAACTGCAAAAATGGGATTCCAAGAAGAAGATGCTCACGCGCTTTCTAGATCGCCTGGGCACGCGCTGGCAACGGCTCTCCGAGAAAGTGGCCGACGGCGCGCTGGCTCATGCCAATCACTGCCACGCGGCGCGCATTTTCTGTGGACACACTCATGTCGCGCTGCATCGAAATTGCGAAGGATGCGATTACTTCAATTGCGGCGCCTGGATCGACGAGCGTCTCACCTACATCACGGTTGCGGAAGAGGGCGTTCAGATCCATGAATACGCGCGGCCTCTGGAGTCGGCGAACATTGATTCTGCGAACAATGATTCTGCAAACAATGATTCTGCAAATGCCGATCTCCTGGTGGAAGACATCGAATCCGTTGGCCAGCGGGAGTTCGATGATGGAGATCTGGTCGAGGATGGCGAATACCAGAATATCGCCAGCTGACGAAGAGTGAGCCGTGAGATGCTCGGGGGCTCTTTTTGCGAAGACTGACAATCGTTTTTCACCATGCCGGTGGCGGACACCGCAACGCGGCCGAAGCCGTTCGCAGCACGCTTTCCGCGCAAAGCGATCCATGGGAGGTGACCCTCCTCGACACCCAGGTATTGCTCGATCCGCTCGATGTATTGCGGCGTTTTACAGGCATACAGATACAAGAGACGTATAACCAGATTCTGCGCCGCGGCTGGACGAGATTTACGCCCCAGCTCTTGCGCATCCTTCAGGCAACCATTCGGCTCTATCACCGCCCGATTGTGAATGCGTTTAGTGCGTACTGGGCCGAACATCCCGCGGACCTTGTTCTATCAGTCATTCCGCATTTCAATCGGGAACTGGCTGAGAGCCTGCGAGTTCTCGGCGCATCCAAGCCCTCGTTCGTCACGCTGATCACCGACCTCGCCGACTTCCCGCCGCATTTCTGGATCGAGCGCGAATCCGAATACATTATCGCGGGCACGGAACGAGCCCGTCAGCAGGCGCTGACGATGGGTCATGCGGCCGATCACGTCTTTGAGACTTCGGGGATGGTCTTGAAGCCGAAGTTTTACGATCCGAAGTGTCTGGCGATGACGCGCGAAGAGCGCATTGCGGAGCGCACTCGCCTTGGACTTGAATCCGCCTGCCCCACCGGGATCGTTCTATTTGGAGGCCACGGTTCGAAAGTCATGATCGACGTCGTCGAGCGCCTCGACCAAAGCGGCGCCGGCGTGCAACTCATTCTGATTTGCGGGCACAATCAGAAGCTCGAAACTGAGATCAGGGCGCTCCCGACGCGCAAGCCAAAACTTGTTTTGGGATTTACGCAGAACGTCGAGCACTTTATGGCGCTGGCCGACTTCTTTATCGGAAAGCCCGGACCCGGCTCGATCAGTGAAGCGTTGCAGTTCCACTTGCCGGTGATCGTCGAATGTAACGGCAAGACGCTTCCCCAAGAGCGCTACAACGCGGAGTGGGTTGCGGAGAAGGGTTACGGAATCGTTGTGCCCAGCTTCCGGGAAATTGCGCCGGCAGTGAAAAGACTCATCCAGCCGGCGGCGTTCCAGGAATTTTCCCGGAATACCGGCAAATACCGGAACCAAGCTCTGGCGGAAGTGTCGGAAATTCTCGACCGATGTTTTGAGAAGACGCAGACTCCAGAGGCCGTCGGTATGGCGAGCGCACAGAGTTAGACAGCAGGGCTAGCCAATAGCTATACCTGCTCCGGCACGACCGGCTCCGGCTCGTCGACCGGGGCATTGGGGCTGGCTGGATTCTCCTGCGGCGGCTCTTTCACCGCCGGTGGCGTAGGTTCCGGTCCTGGCACAGGATCGCGCTTCGGCGAATCGGAATCGATTTTCATACCGCGCTGGAGAGGTTTTGCCGCAGGAGAATTGCGTCTATTTGGATTTGCCTTTTTCGGCCGCTTCGAGTTTGCGCAGTTTGGCCATCGTGTCGGAGGAAAAATCCTTCCGCTTCTTGTTCTTCTGGCGACGCTTGTTCTTGCTGCTGTAGTGATTTTGAGACATCTGACCTCGAGTATTTAACGGCAGTTTTTGGGATGCCCGCCCGATTCGCGCCACTGCCGCACCGATAGCGCGACAACCTAATTGTAATTGGAGATCCAAGTTCGCGTGCGGAGTTCAACTGTTTTTCGCCACGGACTCCCGCGGATTGGGGCGACAATCAAAAAGAAAAAAGATAAATCCGCGAGAATCCGCGCAAATCCGCGGAAGGGTACGTTTTCGCTAGCGGCTGTATTGATTTCGTTTTTTGTCGCGATGCCGTTCGACGCCAAGCTGGATCAGGCGATCGATCAGATCCGGATAGGAGACGCCCGATGCTGCCCACAGCTTGGGATACATGCTTATCGACGTGAATCCGGGCATGGTATTGATCTCGTTGACGTACATCTTTCTCGATTTCGGCTCCATCAGAAAATCCACCCGTGCCAGTCCCGAGCAGTCCACCGCCTGAAAAGCCGCGATCGCCAGTTTCTGTACGCGCTTCATCTCCGCTTTCGTCAGCTGCGCCGGAATCACCAGCTCAGAGCCTTCCGCCAGATACTTCGCGTCGTAGTCGTAGAACTCTTTGCAGGGAACGATCTCGCCCGCAATCGAAGCTTTCGGATCGTCGTTGCCAAGCACAGCGCACTCAATCTCGCGTGCCTTATGCTTTTTCCCGCCGACCCCTTCTTCGATCACGATCTTGCGATCGAACTTCGCAGCCTCTTCAATCGCTGGCCCGAGTTCTTTGCGATCATGTGCCTTCGAGATTCCGACCGACGATCCCAGATTCGCCGGCTTAACAAACACTGGAAATTTCAATTTGCTTTCGACCAGCTTCTCGACTTTCTTCGGCGCGCTCTCCCAGGCCGAACGCAGCACAGTCACGTGCTTCACCATCGGCAGGCCGGCCGTGCGAAACAGCGCCTTCATCACATCCTTATCCATGCCGGCAGCCGAGCCGAGCACCCCCGCCCCGACGTAGGCCATGTCGGCTAGTTCGAGCAATCCCTGAATCGTTCCATCCTCGCCAAACGTTCCATGCAGCACCGGGAAGATGACATCGACGTTGATGGCGCGGTCGGCCGCGCGCCGCAGGCTGCTATCAGTCAGCTTGGCGTCGGTCTGAAAAGGTCGCAGCGCCGAATCGCGCCGTGGCTCCGGCGGAACCACCACCGACTCACCGGAAGCCAGCACCGCCGCTCCCGGAGTGGCCCCGGGATCGCCCGCGCGAAGATGTTGCGTGTCCTTCGCGTCGGACTGTCCCCTCAGCAATCTCTCGGCATCCCCAGCCGTCACCCAGCGGCCATCCTTAGTAATGCCGATTGGCACCACCTCATACTTCGTCCTGTCGATCGCCTTCACAACCGACGCCGCCGAGAGCAGCGATACTTCATGCTCGCCGCTCCGTCCGCCAAAAAGAATGCCCACGCGAAGTTTTGCCATAAAGAATCAGTCTGGCTGCGCGAAGCTGTCCGCGTCAATCGCAGGATTGGTACCTTCATCTTCCGAAAGATCGTCTTTTCACATGCTCGAAGGCGATTGTGCGTCCAAAAAGGGAGAAAGGAGAAGGCATGGAATAAAAATTTCTACCGCGGCCGCGGCGCGATAAAAAATCGCCCGACCAAAGCCGCAACCCAACGCAGAGCCGCGTTGGCAGCCTGCTGTAAGTTGTCCTTCGCACCGGGAGCGCCATCGTTTGCGATTGCCTTCTCCAAGATAGTTGATCGTGAACCTTGACAGCGGATGCCAATCCGGTGTGAAATTAGTGCGCTTCGAAGGCCGGTGCCGGCCCTTACCCCAAGGGCACTCGACCCAAGAGAGTTCAGCGAAAAAACACTGTGGGATTCGCAGGCCGCGTGTATCGCGCGTTGACCTGTATTTCTGTTTCCGGAGTTCGAAAAACGCTTCGCATATCTCAGGAGTCGCTCATGAATTCAAGTTGGAAGGACAAGTGTTTTCTCACGATCTGGTCGGTGGCACTGGTTGTTTTCTTCGTGACCGCGGTCGCGATGGCGGGCAGCAAGCCGCCGAGCGGCGGGTCCCACGGTGGTGGCGGCGGCTCGCACGCGCCTGCCGCGCATCCGAGCGGCGGTGGTGGTCATCCCGGCGGCGGCGGAAGTCATGCAGGCGCACAAAACCGCGGACCTGGCGGCGGAGCCGCGCGCAGTCAGAATCGTGGACCGGGCGGTGGCAATTCCATGAGTCGCGGCGGCCAGGCTGGCAATCGTGGCGGCGCTGCCGGCAACAACCGCGGCAATCAAGCCGGAAATCGCGGCGGGAACCAGGGCAACCGCGGCAACGCAGGTAATCGCGGTAATACCGGAAATCGCAACAACGCTGGCAATCGCGGTAACACCGGCAATCGCGGCAACGCCGGCAATCGCGGTAACGCCGGAAATCGCGGCAACGCCGGTAACCGCGGCAATGCCGGCAACCGCGGCAACGCAGGTCGCGGCGGCAACCGGACCGCTGGCAATCACGCTCCCAGAGGTTCTCAAAGCCGCGTCACCAGGAGCGGCAACCACGTCCAGACGCGCGCCAACGGTTCCGTTCGCCACGTCTCAGGACGCGTCAACGGCCACAACGTAAGCGTCAATCGTGGCCCACACGGCAATCGCCGCGTGGTTTCCGAGCATAACGGACGTCGCACCGTCGCCTACGGCCGGCACGGCGGATACAGCCAGCGCGCCTTCTATCGGCACGGCGGGCATGAATACTATCAGCGCACCTACTATCGCGGCGGTCGTGAATATGCCTACGGGTATCGCGGCTATGCCTATGGTGGCTACAACTACTACGGCTATGCTCCGTCGTATTACTACGGGCCGGCCTATTACGGATGGGCTTACAACCCATGGCCTGCGCCGGTCGCTTACGGTTGGGGCTGGGGCGGAGCGCCCTGGTATGGCTATTACGGAGCCTACTGGAATCCGTACCCGGTGTATCCGAGTGCGGCGTTCTGGCTGACGGACTTCTTCGTCGGGGCAGCTTTGCAGGCGGCTTATGCCGATCAGCAGGCAGCGGCCGACAACGGAGATCTCATTCCTCCCCAATTTAACCAGGAGTCCTCGGACGTAATCGCCTCCCTCTCCACGTCCGATCCGTTGGTGGCGGCGAATCTCTCTTCCATATACGGATCGGGATACGGATCGGGTAAGTACGGATCGGGCAACCTCCTGCTCATTGGGGCTGCGCCCTCAGCCAGCAGCGGTCCGGCAATGACCAAGGAGATCAAGGACGCGCTCTCCGAGGAAATCAAGAATCAGATCGAAGCCGAGAAAACCGCGGCGGCGAGCAAGGACAAAACCGACAGCGACGCCATCCCCGCGGCGCTCGATCCAAACATCCGCTACTTTGTGGTGGCGAATAGTGAGGACCTTACCGACGCGGACGGCAACGAGTGTACGCTCACCGGCGGCGACGTAGTCTACCGGACCAGCGATACACCCGATGACGATCACATGGTCGACACCCTCGTCAAGGCAAGCCGCAAGGACGAGTGCGCGATCGGCGCCACCGTTGGCATCTCCACCGATGACCTGATGGATATGTACAACAACCTCCGTCAGAACATGTCCGATGGCATGAAGCAGTTGGCAGCCAAGAACGGAAAAGACGGACTGCCGAAGGCTCCCGATACCTCGACCACGGCTGGTGAAATTCCAGCGCCCACGCCCGATGCGAATGTTCAGGACGACCTGAATCAGGCGCAAAAGGATGCGGACGCAGCCGAAGCGGACGCGAAACAACCGAACTAACTCTGAATGCGCGCCTCGCACGATTGAAGTTGCGAGGCGCGCGCTTCAGTCGTGCTGCGTAGTTTCTGACGTACGGGTTCTGAAGTTCGTTTCGTAAGGGCATCGCATGAGCGATGCCGCGGTAATTCATGCCATTGGTCGCCCTTTTAGGGGCCGAGGTCATTCGCGTAGAGAATCCAAATAACTCCTCCCCGATTGGGCCGAGGAGCAGCAGCTTTTATAGGAGGGATTTGCAATGCGGTACAAGATTCAGATGCCCGTTCTGATCGCTTCGTTGATCCTTATTGGTTTCGCCCCCAGCCTGGTGAGCGCGCAAGTATCGCTGGCCGATCAGCTCAACGCGCAATACAACCTGGTCAAGATGGGCGAGGACTCGAACGGCGCGGCCGTGATCGAGGCGGGAACAATTCTCAATATCAAGAAGGGCGGAATTCTCAGCGTTCCTTATAGCGATGAAACCGCCGGTATGGCCACCAAATACCAGGATGGCACCGTGCACACGCCCAATTCGTTTGGCATGAAGGCGCGCGGCAGCCTGCTCGGGCACTTCGGCAAGACGCAGACTACGCAGTTCTTCCAGGTCGGCAACAAAGTCTACCCGTCCAAGATTCAGGTGAACGCGGAGAAAGACCAGGTCGTCATGGGTCTAATCTCCTGCGATTCGTGCAACAACATCAGCCCTACGACGTTCTACAAAGCCGAAGTCGTGTTCCAGTTCGGCAAAGGCCAGCTTGCCAAGATGAGCGCTCCCCAGGTGGAAGACGCCATCGCCGGCCTGCTCACCATCGACGATAGCGGCGACCAGGGCAACGGGGGTAACGATCAAGGCAACGGCGGCAACGATCAGGGCGGCAACAATGGCGGTAACGGCAACGGCAACGATCAAGGCGGAGGCGGTGGCGGTGGCGGCGGCAACGGCGGCGGCGCAGGACAAGCGCAGAACGAGCCTCCCCCGCAGCCCGCGCAGATTGAAAAAGGCATGACGCCCGATCAGGTAAAGAACGCCATCGGCGTGCCCGACAAAATTATCAATCTTGGCTCAAAAGAGATTTACGTCTACAAGGACATCAAAGTCACGTTCATCAACGGCAAAGTTTCAGACGTGCAGTAAGCAATTTCTTAACGGCTTGTCATCCTGCTGTTAATGATTTGTCATCCCGAGCAAAGCGAGGGATCTGCAGTTCGCCGCAAGCTGCAGTTCTCTCGCTTCGCTTCGGATACGATCAACGCCCGCAAGCTTCAGAACTCCAGGATTGCGAACGAAAAAGGGAAGGGCACGAGTTCCACTCGTGCCGTAAGTGCCGCGAAATCAGAGGCGGCTTCCAGCCGCTGGGGCAATGCCGCGGTCCGAAACCCAGTCTTTCCGTAACCCTAAAGTATCTTCTTCCCAAACGCCGAGAGCGCCAGCTCAACCGCCAGGTCGGCCGTCTGGTTGCGTTCGTCGATAACCGGATTCACCTCGACAATCTCCATGCTCAGCATTCGTCCATGGTCGGAAATAATTTCCATGGCCAGATGCGCCTCGCGATAAGTAGCGCCGCCCCACACCGGAGTCCCCACGCCAGGCGCGTCCTCCGGATCGATCCAGTCCATATCGAGCGAGACATGATAGCCGGCAGTCCCACGTCCTGCCATGCGCAGCGCCTCTTCCATCACGGCTCGCATGCCGCGCTCGTCGATATCGCGCATGGTGAATACCTCGACGCCCGCCTTGCGAATGTTCTCTTTCTCAAAGTTGTCGACATCGCGAATCCCAACCAGCACGCAATTCTCCGGCGCGATCTTAGGCGAGAAGTCGTAAATCTTCCCCAGCTCCAGCGGAGGCAGCCCCATGATCGAAGCCAGCGGCATCCCATGCACGTTGCCGCTGGGAGACGACTCAGGCGTATTCATGTCAGTATGCGCGTCGATCCAAAGCAGCCCAATCTTCTGCCCCTGCCGCCGGTAAAACTCAGCCACGCCAGAAACGGTTCCAGCCGCGACCGAATGGTCTCCGCCCAGCACCAGCGGAACTTTGCCGGCCTCAAGCGTCTTAAGCACAAGATCAGCGCTCTTGACGCAGGTAGCAGTAATTTCCTTAAGGTACTTGGCGCTGGCCGCGCCTTCTTTTTTCTGCTCCGGAATAGCGACCGCAATATTGCCGGCATCTTCCACAACGTGCCCAATAGCCTCAAGCCGAGCCTCCAGCCCAGCGACCCGAACAGCAGACGGCCCCATATCCACGCCGCGGCGCGACTGCCCAAGGTCAAGAGGAACCCCAATAACCCGAATTTGTCGCGGAGTAATGCTGGTGAACGATCGATTGTGTGCCATAGCGTCTTACTTTAACCGCCAGAAGATTGTAGAGTCACAAAAGCGGCTTTGGACGGCTATGTCAGTATCTCAGAATCGCGTGCTACCTTGCGCGGACGGCCACGAGGGCGGCGCGGAGGCGGCGCGACGGATGCCTGAATTGTTCCAGGCGGCAAGTTCGATGGTTCGGGGTTCGGGGCGACAGCTCCGTCGTTTGGCGTGTTGCGCATGTTTGGAGTTCCATTCAGCGGCGGCAAGTTCTGGGACGCGACCTGCATGGCATAGAAGAGCGCCGAAGCCTCTTTGGGCTCGATGCGGCGATGCAACATCAGTTCGCAAACTTCGGAAATTGCGGACTGGATGGAGGAGGCGCTTTCGAGGGGCGGAAGATAGACGTGTTTGGAAGGGAAGAGTTGGTTCTCGAATTCGACAGGGCTTGAACCCATGAGCTTGTGGTAGTGGCAGAAACTCTCGCCTTTGAGAGCCGGCGATTCGCAGGGATCGCCGTTAGTCTTTCGCATCTTGCAACGGTCATCGGAATATTTGCCGGGGGATTGCGTCATTATGATTGCTCCTTAGGAATGATGTTTGGTGCTGGTATGAATGCGAACTGCTCGTGCTGATTGGGGCGGAAGGAAAAATAAATAAATAATTGTTTGGTGCCCCCCTCCCCCCGGTTTTGGCTTAAGTGATTCATAGGAAACGAGTTAAATTCAAAGTCTTCAAAACATTGCGTTTAGCGACGGCAACTTATCGAATTTCCTGGGTTTTTCGCGGTCCCGGTTCCGGAAAATTCGATAAATAAATCCGAATATTTTCGAATAATTCGTGTATTTTTTTGGCGCGCTCGGCGCGAAAGCAGGCGCACTTCAAATGAGGATTGCACAGGTTATGGTGCAGAGTCTGTGAGGGCGGTTACAGTGAGTTTGTGAGGTTTTGGGTAAAGAATGTTCACCGCCGAGACGCCGAGGACGCGAAACTCATAGGGACAAATCGTGGAATCCCAAATTCCGGAAGGCGCGAAAACCTTGGGGCACAGTCTTGACAGCCCGCGTTAAGTATTGTAACATTAAAACATTGGAACTATGTCGCAATAAGGAACATACACTGATGCCCACTATTCGAATTGACGATGATGTTTGGAGCTATCTCAAAAGCAAGGCTCGGCCATTCGAGGACGCGCCCAACGACGTGCTAAGGCGCGAGCTCAGGATTATGAGCGATGGACAGCAATCGACGCTGGCGGGGGTTCTCGGGCGGGGCCGACAGGCGCAGATGGTTCAGAAGATCATCGCAGGTCGCCCTGACGCACGTTTCGAGCTTGGGCAGCGCGACTCCAAAGTTACGCTGAATGCGCCCAACTTTCCTGAAATAACGGTTGGCAGGCAGGGCGGCGTGCAAATCGATGTTCGTACCTACGATGAATCGAAGAAAAGCGCTCTTCAGTGGGCCCTTGAGGCTGACCAGTTGTTAGCGAAACAGAATGAGATAGATGCGAAACGAGCCAGCACGGCGAAGAGGAATTGAGGACAGAGACAAAGGGGGGACTCGGGTCTCGAATCTCTGGTCTCGGGTATGGAGCCGTATCTGGCAATCTTAGACTGGGACAAGGGGTGCTAGGGGTTCTCCCTTGTGGAATTTAAGGAATATTTGCCGGACGGATCCTGTCGAAAGAAATCTCACGGGTGTCGATTCGCCGGGCTTGAGGGCTGCGTACTTCTTCTTTGTGTCATCGAGGTCGCACAGGCTAGCTCTTTCGATCACCATCCGACAGGGCCCTACAGTGACCTGTGTCCCCAGCAACTGCTGCGGTGGGTAGCTGTCATTCTCCACCCCGATCATGAATTCACCAGAAATGGGACCGAACACGGATTCCACAGACTCGTCGCGTCGCACCAATGTGGCGGTGAGGCTTGTAATCGTTCCGCCTTGAATCTCTCCCGACCGGCACACTTCGAGCAGGAACGACATTGTTTCAAGATCTTTCTTGCCAATCGCCTCTGGCACAATAAGGCGAACTGCAAATGCCCTCGCTACCTCGGCCAGATCCCGTGTAATTTGCTCAAACTGTCCTTCTTTTTCGCTCGACGTATTTAGATGCGCACCTGTCGTACGCGCCGCCTTCGCCTGCTTCAGGTCAAAAAGCTCGATAGCGCCGCCGCCCTTCAGTACTGCCATGGCATCTAGAAACTTTTCCACTTCGAGAATTTCATGCCCGCGGAATTTCTTTTGTAAATTGAAACTAGCTGAGAGGTCGTCTATCCCGAACCTCGCATTCATTTGAAACGGGACGTAGGGACTCGTTGAGCTCATCTCGAGTACACGGTGCTCACCATTCTCTCCGAACTGCTTCGCAGTCACGTCGAATTCGATCAGATCGTACACAACCTTTTTTACGCTGTTCTCGAACGTGACGCGAAAACTCCCGCAGGCCTTCGGGAATCTCGGCGAAAGAACAAGCCCAAATGGCTGCTGAAGCTGTTCGGGAGATAGCAAGAAATCAAACGAGCTTTTGAACGCGACCAGATCATTCGGATCCAGTTGGATGGGGGCCCCAGTTCGAAGCGCGTTTTGAATCTTCTTCGCGCCTTCGGCATTTACCGTCAAGTCCAGCCGGGGTGGGTCCTTCCGAACAGCCTCAACATCCCTAACTGTTAAGTCCAATCGCCTATTACCATGCCACGCCGTCATGATCGTGTTAGGTGGCAACACTTCGTCCCCGCGTTCCAAAGCTGCCAAGCCGGCATTGCCAGAGTGGTAGCTGAGTTGATAGTCGTAGCGAGGTTCCTTCTGGCGGAGTCGATCGATATACTGGTCAACATTTTCGTCAGCGAGGTGTGCGAGTTGCGAGTCCGAGTAATCTCCAGTGCTGAGTAGAATGGCCCTGATCTCGGAAACGTTCAAAACCACGTCAGGGAAGAAGAAGTCTCTGATCGTGGGACGAAAAATCAACTCCTTTACGATCAATGGGGCGTCAAACAACTCGATCTTCACATTGGTATGCTGTTGGGCGAGTTTTTGAAACCATGAATGTGCGTTTATATCAAGTCTTATCGGGACGCAGAGTGTCCATTCGCGCGGGCTGAATTGAGAGAGGGCGGTTTTCAGGGATTTCTTGATCTGTTTTTTTTGAGCGTCCTTGATTCCATCCTTGAAGAACTTACACTGCCAAATTGCAGGTTGCCATGCCAGGGTACCAGCAAATAAGTCTGTCCCCTTGTCACCGGCCCTTCCCTCGACGTGCTTCAATCCAGCCTCGGGAAATTTCTCGGACAAGATCTGAAAGCAGAGATCTTCAAATTTCGCAGGATCGAGGTCCTTAAGGCGCTGAGCAAGGTCGATCATGCATTACTCCGCATTGGTCCGATTGTACTGCGCTATGGGTAGAGCCTATACAGCATCCGCGGGAACGGAATTGTTTCGCGGACATGCTCCAGGCCGCAGATCCACGCAACGGCTCGCTCAATCCCCATTCCGAACCCGGAATGTGGCACGCTGCCATACTTGCGCAGGTCGAGATACCACTTGAAGGCCTCCTCGGGCAGGTTGTGTTC
>JBAQJF010000271.1:0-5958 GCA_049300195.1 Terriglobales bacterium
CCGAATAACGCAATACTCGTCATCACCGGCGATGTGCAACCGGACGCGGTATTGTCAAAGGTCAAGGAGTTCTACGGAACAATCGAGCGGAAATCCTTACCGCCGCGCCCCGAAATCAAATTACCACCCGTGAAGTCGGAATCCTTCACGCTCGATAGTAATCTCCCGTACTTGCTCGCGTTCATCGCCTACCGAATGCCTGGAACCGACAGCCCGGATTATGGGGCCGTGCAGATCTTGTGCGACGTCCTGTCGAGTCAGCGGGCGAATTTATACGCGCTGGTCCCACAAGGCAAGGCGCTAGGAACCGAATTCGGATTGGCGGAGGCGTACCCGAAAGCCAGCGTCGCATATAGTGCGGCGGCTCTACCGGCCGGTGGAGACTCCGGTGCAGTAATTCAGGAAATGCGCGGCATTCTAGCCGACTACGCGAAGAACGGCGTGCCTGAAGATTTGTTGGGGGCAGCGAAGCGTCGAGCAATTGTCGGGGCCGAATTTCGCCGCAACTCAATTCCAGGTCTGGCCGATACCTGGTCGGAAGCTCTGGCCGCCGAAGGACGCAACTCTCCCGATGAGGACATCGATGCGATAAAACGGGTGACCCTAGAAGACGTGAACCGGATTGCCAAGCAGCATTTGCTTGATGAGAACTCCGTCACGGCGGTGCTGAAGCCCGCGCCCTCGGGTGCGGCAGTCGCTTCGAAAGGATACGGCGGAACCGAGGAACTGACTTCAGCTCCTACGAAACCCATCGAATTGCCGGCTTGGGCTTCGTCCGAATTGCAGTCACTCCAGGTACCAGCTGCCCCAGCTCCAGTCGCGGACATGGCCTTGCCCAACGGTATTCGGCTGATCGTAAAGACTCTGAATATTGCACCGACTGTGAGCGTGTTTGGGAGCGTAAAGCACGACGCTCGAATGGAAACTCCGCCGGGAAAAGACGGTGTTGCGGACGCGCTGCAGAATCTCTTTTCATATGGCACGAAAAATCTCGACAGGCTTGCATTTCAGAAGGCTCTCGACGATATAGCAGCTGACGAATCAGCCGGATTCGATTTCTCGCTTCAGGTCTTGAAAGAGAATTTCTCAAGAGGCGTTCAATTGCTGGCGGACAACGAGTTGAATCCGGCGCTGCCTGAGCAGGCGTTCAGTGTCGTCAAGCCACAAACGGCGCAATTCGTCGCCGGAGAATTGAAGAGTCCCGGGTATCGTGCCAGACGGGCCCTAAACATTGCCTTACTGCCAGCCGATGACCCAGTACTGAAACAAACAACCCCAGAAACCGTTTCCTCACTCAGTCTTGACGACCTGAAGGACTACTACGCCAAAACAGTTCGCCCCGACCTTACGACCATCGTCGTAATCGGAGATGTCAGCTCGGAAGAGGCAAAGAGTGTCATCGAAAAATGGTTCGGCCAATGGAAGACCGTAGGACCGAAACCCGAGGTCGATCTCCCTGGCGTTCCTGAAAACAAGCCTTCAGCGGCCACTGTCCCGGACGCAACTCAACTGCAGGACACCGTGACTCTTGCTGAGACGCTCCCGATGAACCGATTCGATCCCGATTACTATCCGCTTCAACTCGGAAACCACGTTCTGGGCGGTGGATTTTATGCGACCCGTCTTTACCACGATTTGAGACAGGTCAACGGCTATGTCTATACGGTGGACGTCAGCTTAAATGCGACGAGAACGCGAACGACTTATTCCGTGCGTTATGGATGTGACCCGCAAAACGTATCCAAAGCGAGACAATTGATTGTTCGCGACCTGAACTCGATGCAGAACGAGGATGTCACTCCGGCGGAACTTCAGCAGGCCAAAGCTTTGCTGCTGCGGCAAATCCCACTGAGTGAATCAAGTGAAGATGGTTTGGCCGGGGGCTTGTTGGCCCGAGCGCAAATGGGCCTGCCACTGGACGAACCGGTCCGCGCAGCGAAACTGTACTTTTCGATGACTGCTGAGCAGGTGCGTGCGGCTTTTGCAAAAAGGATTCGGCCCAACGGATTCGTTCAAATAGTTCGTGGGCCGACAGCCCAATAGCTCCAGAACCCGATAGGTGTTTAAGGTTCGCGTCCTTTTTCGCGGTTGATGTCCAAGCTTGGACAGCTCGTCGCGCTTCTTGACTCAGTTCAGCCGATGTTCTGACTTATTCGTGGCGCCTTGGCAGCAAGGCTGGCCCTTGCTTGCCTCCCTGCCCTCAGGCGCAATCAGCGGCACCCAGGCAATGAGGAGGCGAATGTTGACGTGGTTCTTGTGCCGTCGATGTACCCGGCGGTGGGAGATGCTATTGAGGTCACGATTCATTATGCAGCAGCCAACGAGGCCATCGGGAAGCAGTAACGGACTGGTCACCCGCAATGCGACATGCTCGCTGTTGGCTCAACTTCCGGTTATTTAGTTTAAGTGGACGATTAGTAGTGCGGGTTCAAGGGGTCGCTGCAACCCTTGCGCGCAGCTTACTCGCGGGCGTTGATTTAAACGCAGCGCGATCTTGTCCAGTTGGGATTGCGTGTCCGGGCTAGTTCGTTGTTGAAGGTGATCGTGAAAGAATGCCGCGTGCAAATTGATTCGCCGACGACACTGGGGGAAGCAATCTGGCGGAATTCAATATGAAAGCCATTTCAGAGGAAACATGAATGAATGCGGCCAGCGGCGGATTCAGGAACCCGAATGCTGCGAGGCCGACGCCGATGCTGTCTACGACCAACGTTCCAACGAAGTTCTGCATGATCGTGCTGCCGCAGCGCCGCGCCGTCCGCAGGGTTTCCACGAGCTTCGATAGATCGCTGCCGATGAGCACCACGTCAGCGCTTTCACGCGCCACATCGGTCCCGGATCCCATGGCCACGCCAACCGACGCTTGCATCAACGCCGGCGCGTCATTCACTCCGTCTCCGACCATCACTACCTTGTGGCCATGGGCCACAAGCTGCTTCACATACTGCAACTTGTCTTCCGGCAGCAGGTCTGACGCAATTTCATCTACTCCCAATTTATTGCCGACATCGTGTGCGATTGCCTTGGCGTCTCCGGTCAACAGGATGGTCCTCAGACCCATGGCCTTCAACGTTTGAATCGCGCTTTTCGCCTCGGGTCGGAGCGTGTCTGCAATTTGCAGCGTTCCGAGGAAACGGCCGCCGCGCGCCACAAAGATTTCGGAGCCCCTCGCGTTGCTCGATTGCTCGCATTGCACTCGCCGTTCCAGCAGGAAGTGCCAGTTGCCGACAATGATTTCATCGCCGTCGCTGGTGGCGACGATTCCTTTGCCGGGGCTATCTTCAAACTCGCTGGGGTCTTCGTACGGGATTCCTAATTGCACCGCTTTCCTCATGATCGCTTTCGCGATCGGATGTTCAGAGCGCGCCTCCGCGATTGCAGTGGTTTTCAGCAAGAGTGCGGCGGAAATTCCGACCGCCGGGCATGTTTCGACCAACTCAGGCGTGCCGTAAGTAAGCGTGCCGGTTTTGTCCAGAAGAATTGTGTCAACTTCCGCAAGCTTTTCGAGATAAAGCCCGCCCTTGATGATCGCGCCTTCCCGGGCCGCGCGGCCGATAGAACCTAGGATCGCAAGGGGCGTTCCGGCAGCGATGCCGCATGCCCCGGCCACGATGATTACGGAAATCGTCGAACGGATGTTGTGGGTAACCAGGAAAGTCAACACGGCCGCGGCCAAGGCAAAATAAACGAGGTAACCCGCCAGCTTGTCGGCAATCCCTTGAATCGGCGCGCGCGACTTTTCCGCCGTCTCGACGGCCTCGAGGATCTTGCCGAAGGTGGTGTCGCGGCCGAGGCGCTCGACGCGGACTTCAAGCGCCCCGGATTGATTGATCGTTCCGGCATAGACGAACGCGCCAACGTGCTTTTCCACCGGTATGGATTCACCGGTGATTGGCGCCTGATCAACGAAGGAATGCCCTCCAGCAACTTTCCCGTCAACGGGAATCCGAGCACCTGGCCGGACGAGAACTTCTTCGTTGATTGCAACCCGCTGGATATCTACGTCAATCCAGGTTCCTTTCCGGCGCACGGTTGCCGCGCTCGGCAGAAGATCCACTAAATGCTGAATCGCACGTCGCCCTCTCCCCACCGTGAGGCCCTCCAGGATCTCCGCCACCAGCACGAAGAGCGTGATGATGAGGGCGGTAAAGACCTCGCGAATGGCCAGCGCTGCCACGATGGCGATCGTCATCGAAAGCTCCATCGTCATGCGTCGCTGCGTGATGTTTTGGTAGGCTTCGTGGAATATCGGAAATCCACCGACGATGGTGCAGATCACCCCTACGGCTGTGATGTAAGGATTCTCCGCGCCACCATGAAACCAGATGGCCCCGGCGGCGGCAGCCGTAAAGAACACACGGTTGATTTCGCGCCAACTCAGCGCGTGATCATGTTCGCCTTCATGGTTGGCGTGGCTTAATGAAGCCTTCCGGCTGTGTGGCTTGGCAATATTCAGCTCTCGATGCTTCTTCAGATTCGCGTGGTTCACGGCATTGTCCTGACTTCTAGGCAAGCGCACTTGTTCGCGGCTGCTTCACTTCAGGTAAGCACGGACGATGTCAATCAATTCCTCGGCGGCCTGCGCCTGCGGAGAGTCTTTGCTTTTGTCCGGTGCTAGCACGTGAAACCGGACGTGCCCTTCCATCACCTCGGCCATCAGGCCGTTGAGCGCTCCGCGGCAAGCAGCCATGAGCTGCAGCACCCCGGCGCACTCCTCCTCGGAATCGAGAGCGCGCTCGATCGCTTGCACTTGACCGCGAATCCGTCGGACGCGAGTGAGAAGCTTTTCTTTGTCTTTCGTCGTATGGGCCACGCTATACTATACACCAGTATAGTAATCTTTGGGCCAGATGGTGATTTGTCGCGCGCCGTGGCAACCACCCCGATTACCAGGAAATAATTTTGCTAACGTTTACGGTCGGAGCTGCATCAGAGGTATCATGTTCGGCGGGGGTGCCAAGGTTTCGTGATGCCCAAGCGAATAGCCATACGGCTGCTGGCCGTGACCCTCATCCTTTGCGTGGGCCTGTTTGCCTTGCAAGCAGCTGCGCACTGGCATGAGAATCCCTCTGACGAACAGCATTGCCAGATTTGCCACATCGGCCACGCCGCTGTGCCGCAACCTGCTGTGCAGATGGGGATGCAGTCGCCCGTCGCGGTGGCGAGATTTACGGTCGCCGAAAATCAGAACTTGGCCGCCGACCCCGTTTGCAGCCATAGAATTCCGCGCGCTCCGCCTGCGTAATCTGAATTCCTCCCAATAATTGTTTCCCATGCATTGACCGCGGTTACCCGCGGCAGAAGGCATTTTTCCACATTCATCCGAGCAGCCGGCGCCAAAGGCGACCGGGGCCGCAATTCATAATGGGAGAACCATTGATGAGATTCGTGAAGGCTTTTCTTGGGATACTGTTTCTCTTCCTAGGAACATTTGTGGCTGCACCCGCTGGCTTCGCTCAGATCGGAAATTCGAGCACGGTCACCGGAACCGTAACCGACCCTTCGGGGGCTGTTGTGGCTGGCGCGACCGTTACCATCCACGATCCGGTCAGCGCATACGAGCGCTCAGCCACCACCGACAGTTCCGGCAGCTTCAGCTTCCCCAACGTCCCGTTTAACCCTTATCATTTATCCGTAACGGCGAAGGGATTTGGCCCTTACGCGCAGGACATTGACGTTCGCTCCTCGGTGCCTCTCGCGGTGAAAATCAGTCTGACCGTCGCCGGCAGCTCCAGCACGGTGACCGTCGAAGGCGGCGCAGACCTTCTCGAAAACGAGCCCACCTACCACACGGACGTGGACCGCGCCCTGTTCGACAAGCTTCCTTTGGAGAGTGCGTCGTCATCGGTGAGTTCGTTGGTGACGCTGTCTACCCCGGGAGTCGCCGCGGACTCCAACGGACTTTTTCACGGCCTCGGCGATCACGCCGAAAATTCCTTCTCCGTGGACGGCCAGCCC
>JBAQJF010000272.1:0-5579 GCA_049300195.1 Terriglobales bacterium
CGCGACGGAAATATCGCGGCCTCGACTTCCACCGGCGGCACGATCAATAAAGCCCCCGGCCGCCTCGGCGACTCTTCGCTGATAGGCTGCGGCTGCTACGCCGATAACGAAAGCGCCGCCGCCTCCACCACCGGATGGGGCGAGCCCATCATGAAGCTGGTCCTAGCAAAGTGGGCAGCCGACCGAGTAGCCGCCGGCAACCTGCCCGAATGGGCCGCCAAAGAATCGATGAACTACCTGAAGCAGCGCCTCAACGGCCACGGAGGAATTATTCTGCTCGACGCCAAAGGCCGCGTCGGGATCGCTCACAACACTCCGCGCATGGCCTGGGCCATACGAACAACAGAGAAAATGGATGCCGGGACCGAACGCTCCGGCTAGCGGGAACCAGGAGGGCTTGTGGAAACCATGGAATGGCGCGAATACCTCGGCAATGCCATCCGTTACTGGGAGCCACGACGCATTCTGTACAATCTGCTGCTCGCCGGGATTGTGATCTTTCACTTCATCAGGGGCCTGCCTTCGTCGAAAACTGCTCTGCAATTCGATTCGCTATTGATCTTCTTCGTCCTGGCCGTGCTTGCGAATGTCGCCTACTGTGCTGCCTACATCCCGGATGTTTTCGCGCAAATGTCGAACCTGCGCGAATCCTGGCTGCGCTATCGCTGGGCGGTGCTCCTCGTAGGCATGGCTTTTGCAGGAGTTCTCGCCCACTTCTGGTCCGCCGGGATGTTCGGCAATGCTGCGCGTTAACTGAGGACTGGGAACTGAGAACTGACAACTGAGAACTGTGTTCTCAGAACTCCACATGGGCCCGGAACGACGGCACCACTACCGGCCCGCGGTCGCGATTGTAGCCCGGATCATTGATATGCTGGACTCCGGGTGCCACATAAATTCCACGCCAGACGTGGGCGGTATAGTACGACTCGAAGATGGTCTCCCGGCCATAATTTAAGTTCCCGTCGCCCAGTAGAAATCCCAGCCCGCCCAGGCGCAAATATTCCTGGTGGTCTTTGCAAATTCCATTCGTGGCGACCGCCCAGCCGGCTCGATCCTGCCGTCGATGCCACCAAGCCCCGCGCGCTCCCAGGCCTGCCACGAACGTCTGGTCCACTTCCGTGTAAGCAAACGATTCTGTTTTCCCATTGTCCCAACCAAAGCGCGCGAAGGCGGTCAGATAGGGAGCAAGCTCCTGCTCAACATTGGCGCCGAATCCATACTTGCGGGTGATGTGCCAGGGATGGTTCGTGATATCGGGCGTCCGAACCTGACCTTGCAGGAATTGCTCGACCGCGTCGCGATAAATGCCCATGTTGGCGTAGTTCGTATAAGCCAGCAAGCGCACCACGCCCGCTTTTTTGGGAATGAAACCGTGCCGCAACTCGTACTCATAATTTTCGGCATGCACCTGCCATGGACGCCACACCAGGTCAATCCCATTCGCCACCCTGGGCATGAGCGCCTCGCCAAATCGAAATCCCCAGTTACGGTCTTCGTAGTCGGCAGTCACCCCCACGGTATATCCACGCGTGTCGGCGGCATAGTCCCACGCGCCGTTGTTGTCGATCGTCCAATTCGTGAACTGAAGATGCGTATCGGAGCCGACCGAATTAATATCGAAAAAATCCGGCATGCTGAATTTGCCGAACCGCAGTTCCAGGCGGCGCCGCGGCAGTTCGTCAAAAAGTGAAAAGGGATTGCGCTCGTTTTCGACTCTATCCTTGCTCAGGGCGAAAACTTTGTGGATCATTCCCCGTCCAAAATAGGGCGCCTTACTGAGCGATGGGTTGCGCACAATGTCAAGATTAGTATTTCCCGCCAGGCCAAAACCCAGGCTCAGCGCCGAGCCGCCCGCTTCTTCAATGTCAACCAGCAGTTCGGTTGAGTTATTGAGCCTCACTCCCGTGTACATCGTCAGCACGCGCGACGTAGCCTTCTCGTAATTTGGACTCAAACTATGCGGGCCGCTATAGGAAGCGGAAAATGGCGGATGCGCCTGAAAGATGAAATTCATCTGTCCGGAAAGCCAGAAGCGGGTGCTCTTAAAATGCGGGAGCATCGATTCCGTACCCGCGTCATCCGGTCCGGGATCCGAGGCGATGGCAGTCTCAGGAGAATCGGGTGGCGGGGATGTGGCCGGAGAATTGGAGACGTGCGCGTTCGAGGCCCCGCTCGAATTCTGGGCCGCCTGCGCCCAGACCGCCGGCGCCGTGGCCGGAAGTGCTAGCGCCGCAGCAAGGCAAGGGACAACAAGGATGGCGGTCTTCGAACACATTTGCGGGAACGTAGCTATCAAAATTAAGCGTGCTTAAGCCTCACCTGCGTCTCTCGGTTCGCCCGATGCGAGGGTCCAAACATCGTAACGGAAGCTTCATTACGGGAATATTACAGGCGAGAAAGCTCCACGGTTCTCTCGCAGCGGCCGCGCGCTCACGCGCTATCATCTCTTATGCCCGACATAGACTGGATTCGCAAACTCTGTCTCTCCTTCCCCGACGTCACCGAAGACATGCCCTGGGAAGACGACCTCTGCTTCAAAACTCGCGGCAAGATTTTTGCCGGCCTCGTTCTCTCGGACGGCAAATTCCCCCGCATCACTTTGAAAGCTTCGCCCGAAAGCTTCCACGATCTTCTCGAAACCGAAGGCATCAGTCCCGCGCCCTACGTCGGCCGCTACAAATGGATTCAGATTGTGACTTCCAATCTCCTGCCTGCAAATGAACTCGAATCTCTGATTCGGCGATCTTACAAATTGGTGGCGGCCAAAGCGCCAAAGGCAAAAACGAAGAAGCTGACCGGCGCTCAGCCACCGAGGAAGATGCGCGAGAAGACAGGCAAGAAGAAGTCAGTCAAGACGTTTGACTCCCGCCAACGCACTAGACTAGCCTCGTAAGTTCACTCCACGCGATCCGCATGCCGATTAAATTGACGCGTTTCAAATCCACGCACTTCACAATGACGGCCTGCACGCTGGCCATCTTGCTCGCAACCAGCGTCGCCGCCGCTCCCTTTCATCCCGTACATGCGCAGCACGCCATAGTCGCCAGCGTGCACGAACTAGCTTCCCGCGCCGGCGTCGAAATCATGCAAGCCGGCGGCAATGCCGTCGATGCCGCGGTAGCCACGGGATTCGCTCTCGCTGTCGTCCATCCGCAAGCCGGCAACATCGGCGGTGGCGGATTTATGCTGATGCGCACCGCGACGGGACAAGTTCACTTCATCGACTTCCGTGAGAAAGCCCCAGCCGCCGCCAAGGAAAACATGTACCTCGACGCCCAGGGCAACGTGGTTCCCGACCTCAGCGTCATCGGCTACAAGGCAATTGGCGTCCCCGGCTCCGTCGCGGGCCTTGTCTACGCCGAAAAAAAATATGGCAAGCTCACGCTCGCTCAAGTCATTGCCCCCGCCATTAAATTAGCTCGCGATGGCTTCGCGCTCGCCTACGAAGACGTGCAGGAAATCAAAGATGACAAGCATCTGGCGGAGTTCGCCGATTCGCGCCGCATCTTTCAGCGCGACGGCAATTTCTATCAGCCCGGCGATGTGCTCAAGCAGCCCGAGCTAGCCCGCACTCTCGAACGGATCGCCCGTAACCCGGACGACTTCTACCATGGCGCGCTGGCCCGCGAATTAGCCGCCGCCATCCAAAAGGGTGGAGGCCTCGTAACCGCCGCCGACCTGGCCGCCTATGAAGTCAAAGAGCGTACGCCAGTCCGCGGCACCTACCGCGGCTACGAAATCATCGGCGCTCCGCCGCCCTCTTCTGGCGGCACGACACTTATCGAGAGCCTCAACATCCTGGAAGGGTTCGATCTAGCCAAAACCGGCAACCGCTCCGCCGAAACCATTCACCTCACCGTCGAAGCCTTCCGCCGCGCCTTCTACGATCGTGCCGACTTCATGGGCGATCCCGACTTCGCAAGGGTCCCGGTACCGCAGCTGATCGACAAAAAATACGCCGCCGCCTGGCGTGAGACCATCGATCCGAACCGCGCCAGCCCAAGCAAGGACCTCAAACGCCCGCCCTTTGCGGACCTGGAACGCGTAGCCTCGCATCCAACCGCAGTACGCGAACCAGAGAACACAACCCACTATTCAGTTGTTGACTCCGAAGGCAATGCCGTGGCCGTAACCACCACGCTCAACGATTCCTTCGGCTCGCGCGTCACCGCCGAAGGCTTGGGCTTCCTCCTCAACGACGAAATGGATGATTTCTCCTCTAAGCCCGGGGCCGCCAACATTTACGGATTGATCCAAGGTCCGGCGAACGCGATCGGCCCCAACAAGCGTCCGCTTTCGGCGATGACCCCGACGATCGTGCTGAAAGACGGCCAGCTGTTTCTGGTGTTAGGCTCGCCGGGTGGCCCCACGATCATTACTACCGTCGCCAATATTCTTATGGGCGTAGTAGATTTCGGGCTCGATATTCAGGAGGCTGTAAACGCCCCGCGCTTTCATCATCAGTGGCTGCCTGACGAGATTACTGTCGAAGACCGCGTCTCTCCCGATACAATGAATCTTCTGCGATCCAAAGGACATAAGCTGAACGTCTGGCATTTTTGGGGAGACGGCGAGTGCATTATGGTCGACCCGAAGACCGGCGAGCGCCTGGGCGCAAGCGATGGACGCAACAACGGGAAGGCGGTAGGCTACTGATGCTCAAGGCGGTATCGACCTACGTCTATGTAAAAGAGCGCCTGCATCCCGGCCTGCTCGATGAACTAGTCCGCAGCGGAGCCCAAGCCATCGAAATTTTCGCTGCCCGCCAGCACTTCGACTATGCCAACCGCAAGCAGCACGTCCGCGAAATTGCCGACTGGTTCAAGTCCACCGGCATTCCGCTAAACTCCGTCCACGCCCCGTTGTACTCCGATTACGAGTGGGGACGAACCGGTTCGCCTCCCGTGAACATTGCTTCCACCGACCGGGCCGGACGCATCGAAGCCATGGACGAGATCAAGCGCGCCCTAGAAATCGCGGAGTTTATTCCGTTCCGTTTTCTGGTGCAGCACATCGGCAATCCCAATGAGGCGTTCGACGAAAAGAAGTTCGAAGCCGCGATGACTTCTGTCGAGCACCTGCGCGCTTTCGCCAAGCCGCTAGGCGTGCGCGTGCTGGTCGAAAATATTCCCAACGAACTATCCACGCCCGAACGCCTGGTCGAATTCATCCACACCATGCACTTCGATGACATCGGAGTCTGCTTCGACTGCGGTCACGCGCACATGATGGGCGGAATTCCGGACGCCTTCGCGACCCTGAAAAAACATATTTGCTCGACCCACGTGCACGACAATAACAAAGACAAAGACTCGCACCTGTGGCCGGGCAACGGATCGATCGATTGGAAAGAGACGATGGAGCTATTGCGCACCGCGCCGCAGACTCCGCCTCTACTGCTCGAAATCGAAGGCGAAGAGAAGAAGAATTCCGGCGAAGACGTGCGCGCAACGTTCCGCAAACTGGAAGAGAGTTAACCGCAGAAAGCGCAAAGCTTACCAGGGTTTGCCCGGAATTTCTCTGCGACCTCTGCAACTTCAGCGACCTCTGCGGTTTAAGATGTTGATTCTATGTCG
>JBAQJF010000273.1:0-46525 GCA_049300195.1 Terriglobales bacterium
GAGCCTGCGCGTTATGAGAAGTTGGTCGCGAACTGGCGCGTCGGCTCGCACCTTGCTCGCACGGTCGACGAATACGGAATCATCTTCCGCAACCTGTTTGCTATCGACAATCTCGATGTTGACAGCGTCCACGGAATCGCCGTTTCGTCGGTAGTGCCGCCGCTCGATCCCGTGGTCCGGCAGGTGTGCGAGCGCTATTTCAGGATCAAGCCGCTTTTTATTGAGCCTGGCATCAAGACAGCCATGCCGGTGCTCTATGACAATCCATCCGAAGTGGGAGCGGATCGAATCGTAAACGCCGTGGCCGCGTTCGAAAAATACGGTGGGCCGTGTGTGATCGTCGACTTCGGCACGGCGACGACCTTCGACTGCGTTTCCAAGAAGGGCGAGTACATGGGCGGAGTCATTTGCCCTGGCATCGGCATTTCGGCGGACGCGCTCTTTCAGCGCACCGCGCGCCTGCCGCGCGTGGAGATTCGCAAGCCGTCCCGCGTGATCGGATCGACGACCGTCGGCAGCCTCCAATCCGGTCTTTATTATGGTTACCTCGGGCTGGTCGATGGAATTCTCGAGCGGCTGGTCGACGAGCTTGGCGAGGATACACGCGTCCTGGCTACGGGCGGATTGGGATCGCTCATCGGAACCGCATCGCACTTCATTAAGGATGTTGACGAATTCCTGACGCTTGAAGGATTGCGTATCATCTGGGAGCGGAACCAGCCTTATAGGAAAGATGCAGCGGCGCGCGCGGGTTCAAAGCCAGCCAAGACGGTGGATAACGGCAATGCCAAACCCTGGCCGTCGGAGAAACCTCCGAAACCGCGCTAGCGTCATTTCGGTGACCCATCGCTGACGCGATCCGTCATAGTCATAACCCATCGTGGAAAATTACTTCAACTACTTCACCGAAATCGAGGAGCATTATCATCGCCGTCGTGGGACGACCCTGCTGCTTTCAACCCTTGATTGGGCGCTGATCGAAATGTGGAAGAATGCCGGCGTTCCACTCGAGGCCGTGCTGCGCGGGATCGACGAGGCGTTTGATAAATACGATCGGAAGCCTACGAAAACGAAGAAGGTGAATAGCCTGGCCTATTGTTCGCAAGCGGTGCTGGCCGCGGCGGAAGACATGAAAGAGGCGGCCGTGGGAGCGGCTGCGCCGGAAAAGTCGCAGCCCGAGCCGGGATTCGACGCGCCTCAGATTGCCGCTTTCCTGCGCGAGAACGCGGATCGCCTCGAAAAAGCCAAGCTGCCCGAAAGTCCGGGATTTTCGACAAGGACGCTGGCGCGCGAGACGGCTTCGTCCTTGCGAGAAATGGCTTCGGCCATCGAGGCCGGCGCGAAGCTGCCCCGGCTTGAGGATCTGGAACGGCGGCTGACTGTGCTGGAAGAAAAATTATTCGCTGTCTTAATGGCCGCGACTCCGGATGACGACCTGGTCGATGTTCGAGCGCAGGCGGATCGCGATCTGGCGCCGTACAGGCGGAACATGACGGCGGCGCAGATTGAGCAATTGCACAAGCAATACGTGCGCAAGCGTCTGCTTGAACAGCGCGGCGTGCCGAGGTTGAGTTTGTTTTACATGCACTGAGGAACTGCCCTAACGGACCTCCTCGTGAGCCCTGCATATTCAACGGAACTCCGCACGAGAATATTCGAGACTCACGGCATTGGCGGGCTGAGCCTGCCCTGAGCAACGTCGGAGGGAGTGCCCGCGCTACACTCAACCGTGCTCCTCTCTATCGAAAAACTGATCTACGGCGGCGATGGCCTCGCGCGCACTCCTGCGGGTTCCGATGGCCGCAGCATGGCTGTTTTCGTTCCGTTCGTGCTGCCGGGGGAACAGGTTGAGGCCGAGATTCGGCAGGAGAAGCCGGGATTTGCGCGTGGAACTATCGCGCAGGTGCTTGAACCTTCCCCTCACCGGATCGAACCGCGCTGTCCATACTTCCAACGCTGCGGAGGTTGCCACTATCAGCACATTCCATACGAGCGGCAATTGGAATTCAAAGCGCAGATCTTGCGCGAGACGCTCCAGCGAATTGCGAAGATCGAACTGAAGGATGAGATTCACCTGCATCCATCCCCACCCTGGAGCTACCGCAACCGCACGCGTCTTCAGGTTCGCACTACTCCTGAGTTTGCCGTTGGTTATTACCGGTTTGGCTCGCGCGAGTTTCTTGCCGTAGGCGAGTGTCCCATCAGTTCGCCGTTGATCAATCGGGCGATTGCGCGGCTCACGGAACTTCGCGGGCTGGATTGTCCTACAGCAATTGAGGAAATTGAAGTCTTCGCCGATGCGAGTGATGAACAGTTGCTCGCCTGGGCATTTTGCCGGGGCGATGCTCCCAAGGGCGACCTTCTGCGCTGGGCAGAATCGCTTCGCCGCGAGTTGCCTTATCTCACCGGTGTCAGCTTTTTCTCTCCGCGGCAACGTTTGGAAGAAGACTCAACACCCGACCTTAGAGTCCTCCTGCAATCCGGGGCAGCCTCTCTTCGTTATCGAACCAGCAAGCACGAATATCAGGTAAGCGCGGGTGCTTTCTTCCAGGTCAATCGCCACCTGTTAGACGAGCTGATTTCGGTTGTGACTGGCGGCCCTGGAGGCGAGCTTGCCCTCGACCTCTATGCGGGAGGTGGTTTCTTCTCCGTCCCACTCGCGAAAAACTTTCATCACATTTTTGCTGTAGAGCCGTCACAGACTTCTCTCCCCGACTTGAGACAGAATGTTCCTGCGAGCGTGAAAGTGGTTGGTTCGCGAACCGAGGAATACCTGAGAAGCCGGCCGGCGCGTAAACGTCCTGACTTGGTCGTCCTGGACCCTCCCCGCGCCGGCGCCGGCAAAACAGTGACCCGTTCTCTGGTCGAACTCGGAGCGCAACAAGTCCGCTATGTTTCGTGCGATCCGGCAACACTCGCCCGGGATCTTTCGCCTCTGGTAGCCGCCGGTTATCGCATCGAAGAGGCACACTTGTTCGATATGTTTCCGCAGACGTTCCATATCGAAACGGTGATGCTGCTGGCGCGCTAACGACTTTCACGGCCGCCCAATCTTTTCTGACCGATCTTTCCTGGAAGACGGGTGGTGGCCGGGGCTGGCACTGAAGGGGTGCCGGTTTGGTACCGTGCTCCCCACCCGCTTTTTCTCACGCGCGGTGATCAAACATTACAAGTAATCCAAATCCGCCGCGCCAGCCGCTGTTCTGGGCGGCGGTCGTCTTCTCACTGGGGCTGTGGATGGGGCTTCGGGCCTGGCGCCCGCCCACCTGGTGGATGATTGCAATCGCAATTTTTCTGCTCGCTGCCTGCTGGTTCGTTTCCCGCCGAACGTGGCCGGCCCGGACGCTGGCGCTCGGAACGTGGTTCCTGTTTGGCGCGTTCTTTATTCAGATTCACGGACGGCCCGCTGAGGATCCGCATTTGGCCGCGTTCTCGGCCGGCCAAGAAGTCAGTCTAACCGCGCATGTAATCCGGGAAGGATACGGCCATTCGACCTCTGCCGACTCCCGCTCCAGTACCCGATCCATCGACGTCGAAACGGAGGAGATAGAGGCGGAAGATGGAACTCAGAGCTGGCCGGCGCGGGCTGGCATTCGGCTCTCACTCTACCAGCGCTCGGAACTCCCGGCGCCTGCCCCCGCGAATAGCGGTAATGATCCGGGAGCTGATCCTCGCGATGTCAGGGAATCAAAGCAGACGGCCGGTCGCGGCTCGCTTTCGGCTCCTGTCCCGACGCCCGACTTCAGATATGGCGAACGGCTCCGCATTCGCGCCAAGCTGCATCCGCCCCGAAATTTCCGCAACCCCGGAGCCTTCGACTATGAAGGCTATCTTCGGGATAGCGGCATTAGCCTGCTTGGCTCGGCGCCGATGGCGAACGTCGAGCGATTGCCGGGATTTTCAGGCAACCGTATCATGCTGTGGCGTGCGCGTGTGCACGCGAGCATCATTGCGAAGATCCACCAGCTTTGGCCGGCCTCGCAAGCCACGCTTATGGATGCCATGGTGCTTGGCGAAGAATCGTTTCTGCGCAACGCTACCCGCACCGAGTTCCAGCGCTCCGGGACGTATCACCTGCTGGTCGTTTCCGGGATGAACTTGAGCATTCTGGCGGTCGCCATTTTCTGGACGTTGCGGCGATTCCGGGCGAATTTCGCACTCGCCTCGGTCGTGACCGTCGTGGTCTCGTTCGGATATGCGTTTGTGGTCGGAGTCGGCGCACCCGTTTGGCGCGCGGCTCTAATGCTCGCAATCTACTTCGGAGCGCGTCTCCTCTATCGCGGACGCAATATGCTGAACGCGATCGGCGCCGCCGCCATCGGCGTTCTAATCGCCGCCCCAGATGCGCTGTTCGGCGCCAGCTTTCAACTTACTTTTCTGGCGGTGGTCATCATCGGCGGAATCGCGGAGCCGTTGCTCGAGCGCAGCACGCTCCCCTATGCTCGCGGACTGCGATCCTTGGAGACGAAAAGGTACGACTTGCATCTCGCACCGAAGGTGGCGCAAATGCGTCTCGATCTGCGCCTGATCGGTGGCCGTCTGTCGCGGTTCGTCGGGAATCGTTTCGGCAGAATTCTGCCGGTCTCTCTCGCCTGGGTCACAATCACCGGCGCTGAACTTGTTTTTCTTTCCACGCTCATGCAGGTGGGCCTCGCTGTTTTAATGGCGTACCACTTTCATCGCGCGACGACTATGGGAATGCCCGCAAATCTCGCCGTGATACCGCTGACCCAGCTGTTGATGCCGGCCGCCGCGGCGGCGGTCGTCCTGGGATACCTTTCACTCACATTGGCAAAGCCCGCAGTCTGGATCTCTGCACTTGCTCTGCATGGCATTACCGGAACAGTTCACTGGCTTGGCGGAGCGCAAACGGCCGGCGCGTCGATCGCCGACTTGCGGGTAGCGATGCCTTCCATCGCGACGATACTGGTCGCGCTTGCCGCTCTAGCCCTAGCCATGATGGCCGCGCGCGGAAAGTGCGCGGCAGCTCTCGCTTCCCTTGCGCTTCTCACGACCGTCGCATCGTGGATCGCATTCGTTCCCTCGCATCCGCACATCCTACTGGGCGTGATGGAGATGACGGCCATCGACGTTGGACAGGGCGACTCCATTCTTCTGGTCACTCCCCAGGGCCGCACCATGCTCATCGACGCCGGCGGCTTGCCGCAATGGATGCACTCCGACTTCGACATCGGCGAGCAGGTTGTCTCTTCTTATCTCTGGAATCGCGGCATCGATCATCTGGACACGGTCGTGATCACGCATCCTCACGCCGACCATCTTGGAGGCATGCCGGCCGTCATCGCGAATTTTCATCCGCGCGAGCTGTGGATCAGCATTGATCACCCGGTCGGCGAACTGGCGCCAATCGTTGCGCAAGCGGAGCGCGCGGCTATGAACGTGTCAGTGAAAAAAGAGGGAGATCAGTTCGACTACGGCGGGGCGCATTTTCACATGCTGGCTCCCGGACGCGACCAGATCACGGGATCGATGCGCCCGAATGACGATTGTCTAGTGTTTACCGCCGCTTTCGGTGCGACGACTGCATTGCTTGAAGGGGATGCGGAACGCCCCGCCGAGCGACGTGTCGTGGAGCAGCATCCGGAGGCGATGGTACTTAAGGTCGCGCACCATGGCAGCGCCACCAGCACATCGGCCGCTTTGCTCTCCGCCGTTCACCCGCGTTACGCCGTCATTTCGGTGGGGGCCAGAAATGTCTACGGCCATCCGCGGCGCGAGGTGTTGGCGCGATTGCAAAACGCCGGAGTCGCCACCTATCGGACTGACGAAGAGGGAGCTGTGAGCTTTTACCTTGATGGCAAGGCCGTCGCACCGGACGTTCCGCTTCTTCATTGAGGCGGGTCGGCGGCCAAATTGCTCCTGAGACAGGGCAGGCCCCGTCTCTACGATGCTTTTGTCTCCACATTCCAGAGCTGCCGGTCGTACCGCGAAGCTACTCGTCTAGCCAGGAATCTCAGCCGTCTCATCGTCGCCGTCAACCAGCGGCGGAGAATTCCGGTACTCGTCGATAATTCTCGTGGCCGCCGCCGCGTCTTCTTCGCCTACGAGGATAATCGTGCCGCCAATACCGGGAAATGTATCTTGAACCGCGTCGATGGACTTTATATCGGTTTCAATGCCCGCCGATTCGAGCAGGCCCTTCACCACGATGGCTTCAGTCTCCTGCTCTGTATCGAAGATCTTGACAAGCTTTTTGTCGGGCGTCGGTTGGACCGCCGGGGAGTTTACATCTGGCATGGCATCCTCCGTAAGGATTGCTCCTATCAGATTACGGCAGTCACCGCTCGTCTGTCTTGCCAATGGCACAGAAGTCTGGGGCCAATGGGAGCTTGCATCGCGCGGCCGAGATGGCACACTGCTAACAGGGGCGCAACGGGTGGGCTCGAGCCTACATCAAAATATGGGCTGGAGTTGCGGCGAAATCTTGGGGGGCAGGAATGCACGTACAACGGGCCGAGCTGGATAATAACCACGAACATAATGAAAGAGAACGCGGTGACGATGAAGAAGCCCGAAGAATTCGCCGCTTGCAGGTCATGATGAACATGGTGATGTCGGTCATCAGCCAGGATCCCGACCTGACGGTTGAAGAGGCCGCTGAAATGGCCGCTAATGCCCGCCGCGCCGCGTTGAGCATGTTCCCGGATAAAGAACTGGCCTATGATTTGATCTATCGGCCGCGCATCCAGCGGCTTATGAGTGAACGCTTTCGTCTGCAATAGCCGCACCACATCCTGCAGCTAGTCGCTCGAACGTTCCAATCTCGCTGGGGATGTCCAAACGAACGGTGCTATCATGTTCAGGTCCTTTGCTGTCATGCTGAGGATGCGGCACTCGCCGACCTTCGATGCGCTTTCGACGCAGACTTCTCATCCTGATCGTTGTTTTGCTGATTGCGGGCGTGGTCGCTCTTCTGGTCGTGCTGCGCAAGCACGCTCCCCCGGAGGCTGCCCGCCTGCTGCCGGGGGCCGATGGTTTCTTCTATATCAATCTGAAATGGATTCGGACCTTCAACGCCACGGCGCAACTGCCGCCGGTTTCGCGCGATCCCGAATACCAGAAGTTTGTCGATGAGACCGGTTTTCAGTTCGAACGCGACCTCGATCAGGCAGCCTTTGCCGTGCATTATCCGCAAAGGTGGGGCGATGGCACCGCAGGCACCGCTGAGGAGCCGCGTTTTTCCGAGATATTCGTGGGCAAATTCAACTCTCCGCTGGTGCGGGCATATCTCAAGAGGCATGCGTCATCGGTGGACAACTACCGCGAGTTCGACATCTACAACATCCCGATTGAGGGCCGTACCGTTCGCGTAACTTTTCTTTCTTTCGACAGCATCGCGGTCTCCAACCATCCCGATCCCGATGTGATTCGCGGCATGATCGACCGCTCTCGCAAGCTGGCATCGCCATTTGGCGGGCCGTCGTTGCTCCGCCGGTTTTACAAGGAGGTACCGCTGGCAAGCCTTTCGTTCGCCATTTTGAAGGTTGAGCCCGCGGCCATGAATTCCCTGGAAGGCTTTGGCAGTTGGAGCGTCCTCTTTCCGAAGCCGGCTGTCGTCGTGATCTCGGCGCGCTACCTTCGTGCTCTGCACCTGAAAGCCGAGGCTTTCACGGCCAGCGAAAGCGACGCGCAGGCGATCGTCGACAAGGTCACCGCGTTCCTCGCGCTTTTTCACGCTGCTGAAGGCAGCGTGGGCACGCACGGCACCGACGTGGACGTCAAAGCTTTCTTTGACAGTTTGAAGGTCGTGCGCTCTCGAGACAAGGCAATTCTCACGGCAACCGTTCCGCAGGGATTCATCAAGAAAGCTCTGGCAGAGGCGCCCACCGAGGCTGCTCCCGCGGTTGCGCAACCTGCGCCGCATCCACCCGCCAGTGCTCCCCCAGCTCGAAGGCATTCTGCCAAACCAAGGAAATAGTGAGGCTGTGCGGGAGAGCAGACAGGTTGTTTGCAAACTGCGGCACCTTCGCGGAACAAATCTCAGTGGAACATTGACGCAAAGAAATGGCCTAGCTTGTGGAAGAACCCGTGCGGACGATTGTCTGCGGAAGTTCCCTTGCCAGTGGCTCGCGTAGTTTGAGGAATGATCGGCGGAGAAAGCGCAACGCTCAGCTCCCCGGCTTGTTTCGTCCTGGCATCGAGTGGCAGGGCACGCACGTCTTCCACCGGCGCCGGCGCCGGCCCGGTCGCGCGGAACACCAGCGGCGCGGAGATCTGCACATGCAATTCATTCGGAGAGGAAGTTGGCGGTACTGGCGGCGCACCCGACGCCGGAATTCCGGAAGCTGCACCTTCGGTGCGCGGTGAGTCCGTGCTTTGCGGCTCATCGGGCTTCGTTGGCGGCGGTGCTTCACTCGGCGGAGAATTATCCGCCGGCGAATCATTGGTGGCTCTCTCGATCGCCTGGCGTGGAGGCGGGCAGCCGCATTCAAGTGGCACGGATGTATCTACGCGGTCGAGATGCCCGGCGCGGAAGACCAGTTGATCGGTCGCTTTCACCTGATAAGTTCGGTCTCCCAGAAGCTCCGTCACGATTGCCGACGCGGTGTTGCCCGGCAATGCGCGCACGCAGGTATTGCCCTGATTGTCGGCGCTGAAGGCATAATGAAATTCGCCCGGACCCACAAGATTGATGCGGAAATCCGGAGTCATCACCGTGTCCGCAGAAGCATCCAGCTGGAGGTGGGCTTCGAGCGAACCTGTATTCATTCCGAGGAGCAAGTTGTGCTGATTCTGCGAACGAATAATTGAGAGCGTTGTTCCCGGGCAAACGCGCAGCTCGCCTCCAGTCGACAAAGTGAGCACGGCAGTATCCGCTCCCGCGGAAAACGATGTGCCAACGGTTTCAGCATTCGAGACCAGCGACAAAGGACCGGCGGCGCGCACCGCCTTCACGACCGGTGGCGGCGCGGGTGTCAACGCCGCGACTGTGGGGGGCTGAAAGGGCAAATGGCTCGCCTCAGTCGGGCTCCTTCCAAGGTGGATCACCAGGCGATTGCCCGCTGCCTCCCATGTATATGGGCGCGGCGCGAGAAGATCGACGACCACGCGTGTGACAGGGGGCTTTTCTTGAAACTGGTCAGCGCGCAGCGTGCTGATTTGATCGGACTGCACGCTGATCCGTTTTTGCGTGGTATCGAGGCGCGCGTTTGGCAGATCGATCACGAGGCGCGTTGGATCGTTGATCTGCTGAATCGACGGGATCATGGGATGCGTGGCGAGGATCTCGACTGCCGATCCGTCTTTTTCCTGGATAACGCGGAAGCTCTTGATGGCGGCGATCTTCGATGCAGGACGCTTGGATCGGGCAGGCTTTTTCCCGCTGCCGTTTGTTGCGGGGGGCTTCACGGCGGTATTGGCTGCCTTCTGCGCTTCGAGCACTCGAACTCCGAGCGTCAGCGATAGGAAAGCCAGTGCGACCGGTGCCAACGCTCCAAATCGAGGGAACGCGCTTTTGCCAGACGCTTTTCCGATGGCACGCGGTCCAGCCGGACCGCGGCTCGGAGTCGACCTGTGCCGAAACAAAGAGTTCAACGGGACGTGATTCACTGCAACGCTCGACGTTTTCTCAACCATACCATTCGAGCGCCCTTGAAAAAAGCGGAGAGTCGCTGAAGATGCAGGCTTGGATCTAGCTCTCGGCGAGGAATTCGTATTCGTCAATCACGGCCGCAACTGCCAGCTTGGTCGCCGGATCGCCGCCTTCAACGCGCACAACGCGACCCTTACAGCGCACGCGGATGGCTTCAGTCAGCGTAATCTCAGGCGGAAGAGTGAGCGTGAAATCGATCGCGGCTCCAGCCTGAATGCCGGAATCGACATAAAAGCAGATCCCGCGAGCGCTCACGTCGCGCGTTTGCGCGCCGTGCTCCTCGACCGGTTCCCCATAGCTTACGCTTACAGGCAGGCGCAATGGAAACCGCCGCGTAGCTCGTTTGTCTTTCCCCTGGTTCGGCTTCTCTCGTGCCTGAGTATCGGCCATCGAACCTCCGGAACTGCATAAGCATGGCGATTCGCTTGCGGACTGTCAAGTCGGTCGACAGGATGTCCCACCGCCGAGGCGGTTAGAATGATTGTGTGGTCTTCGTGCTCGACAATTACGATTCGTTCACTTACAACCTCGTCCAGTACATTGGGGAATTGGGCGCGGAGGTCCAGGTACGGCGCAATAACGAAGTCACCATCGGCGAGATCGAAGCCATGGGGCCGGAACGCATCGTGGTTTCTCCCGGGCCTTGCACTCCGCAAGAGGCCGGAATCAGCATTGAACTGATTCGCCACTTCTCCGGCCGATCTCAACACAAAGTGCCGTTGCTGGGGGTCTGCCTCGGGCATCAGGCGATTGGCGCTGCTTTTGGCGGAGAAGTGGTGCGCGCGAAGAATCTGATGCACGGAAAAACGAGCGCCGTCGAACACGATGGCCGGACAATTTTTCGCGACGTCGAGTCTCCGATGACAGCGACCCGGTATCACTCTCTGGTCGTTCGCGAAGAAAATTTGCCACGCGATCTGGAGGTGAGCGCCTGGACTCACGATCAGGACGGCACGCGCATCATTATGGGTTTGCGGCATCGGAAACTTCCGGTGGAAGGGGTGCAATTCCATCCGGAAAGCGTGCTTACGAGCGCCGGAAAGCAGATGGTGGCAAACTTTCTGAAGCTGTAGCTTCGCCTCGAAAGCTCCGAGACTTACTACCGTGACTGATCAATACTATCTCGCGATCTGGGAATTTCAGGTGAGGGCTGAATGCGTTCCTGAGTTCGAGAAGATCTATGGCCAGGATGGTCAATGGGCAGTTGTTTCGTCAGCTGCCGGGACCGTTATTATCGTGCTGGCCGGTAATCACGGAAGCCGCCTGGCTCTTCCGTTCGCATCCACAAGCCGTTCAGCGACTTCTAAAAAGCTGCTCCGGTAAGCCGAATGGCTTCCTGGAACTGCTTCCACTAACGGGGGCAGAAGCTGGCACGATTGCGGATGTTATGAAGCGATACGAGAATATTCGTCCTCAACTAGCCGATGCGGCTCTGGTTCATTGCGCCCATCGCGAGGGCATTGACACCATCTTCACCCTGGATCGCAGAGATTTTGACGTTTATCGCACTAGGGACAGGCCGCCTTTTCGCATTGTGCCGTGATGTTGGGGTCATGAGCCTGACCTCATGGCGCTCGAGGATTGAGAGTGCAACCAGCTCACACCCCTGAGCGTGCCATCTCAACCGCCCTCAGGACGGCGCGCGATTTATTTTCCGTTTCTTCGAATTCGCTTTGGGGGTCGGAGTCGGCGACGATTCCTGCGCCCGCCTGTAGATAAGCTTTCTTTCCTTTCATCAGCAATGTCCGGATCGCGATACAGGAATCCAGGTTGCCTGCGAAGTCGGCGTAAAGAACGGAGCCGCCGTAAACGCCGCGTCGGACTGGCTCCAGCTCTTCAATAATTTGCATAGCGCGCACCTTCGGGGCGCCACTTAGAGTGCCTGCCGGAAAGCAGGCCGCAAACGCGTCCATGACGTCGAGTTCGGGGCGCAGGCGGCCTTCCAGCGCGGAAACAATGTGCATGACATGGGAGTAGCGCTCGACATACATCAGGTTGCCCACTTTGACCGAGCCGTACTCGCTCACTCGGCCAAGATCGTTGCGGCCCAGGTCGACTAACATCACGTGCTCGGCGCGCTCTTTTTCATCGGAGAGCATTTTCGTTTCCAGCGCCAGGTCTTCGGCTTCGTCTTTGCCGCGCGGGTGCGTACCGGCGATGGGACGGTATTCAAGCTTGCGTCCGGCGGCTCGAACCAGCATCTCGGGCGAGGAGCCAAGAACGTGTAATTCCGGGGCATGTCCTTCACGCGCTTTGCCGCCCGCCCCGAACCGAAGGAAGTACATGTAGGGCGAAGGATTCACCGTGCGCAAAGCGCGGTAGAGATCGAAGGGTTGGACCGCGGGCTCGAAATCCCAGCGCTGCGAAAGGACGACCTGAAAGATGTCTCCGGCGGCGATGTATTCCTTGGCGCGACGGACGCCGTCGAGAAACTTCGCTTCGGGGGTGCGCGGCCGAACAGCCGGCTTTGCCTTGGTGGCGGCCCTGGGCCGGCGCGTGGGCTTCCAGCCGCCGGCCAGCTTGCGCTCGATTTGGGCGATGTCTCGCATTGCGCGGTTATAGGCGGCGCGAGGCGATTCGGCGGACACATCGGCCGACGCCACGATGTGAATCTGATGGCGGAGATGATCGAAGGCCAGGACCCGATCGAAGAACATCAGGATACAATCGGGAACGTCGAGATCGTCTTCAGCTTTAGAACGGGCGCGTGAGCCAATGTCTTCGAGCTGACGCACGATGTCATATGCGCAATAGCCGACGGCTCCGGCAGTGAAGGGCGGCAGGCCTTCAACCTGCGCGGGACGATGCTGGTGGAGAAGTTCCTTGATAACCTCGAAGACGCTCGCAGTGCGGGTTTCGATTTTCGGGATTAGGCCTGACTTTTTGACTGCAGCAGCGCCGCGTTTTTTCCTGCGCGAGGCTGTCGAATCGCGATAAATCGTGATTTGATCGCCGCGTGATTCAAGACGCAAAAAAGGGCGCACGCCAAGAAAGGTATAGCGTCCAATTTTTTCTCCGCCTTCGACCGATTCGAGCAGGAAGGCATAGGGCTCTGCCGCAGCCACGGCTAGGAAAGCCGAAACGGGTGTGAGCAGGTCGGCGGAGATCGACTTCGCCACCGGCACCAGCGTTGATTCGCGAGCCAGACGAGCGAACTCTTGGTAGTCGGGACGGATCATAGTTTCATTAGCATAATCGTTATATGGAACGATCGTAGGAGCCCAGTCGTCTGGAGATCCCGATTAGGGAAAACGACAAGACTGTAACCACAGGGTACACGGAGTTGCACGGAGGTAGCGTCTTAAGGCCGTTTCAGGGCGTTGCCCTTGCTTCGCCTCGGACGCATCAATATACTTGCAGTTTCGCCCACCCGAGTCGGGTGGCGACCACCCTGCGCCGGCCGGCGCGTGAAACGCAATCAATATCGGAGATTCTTTATGACAACGGCTATCGACCTGGAACAGGAAACAAATCCGTGGCAGGCACAAGCGGCGCGTTTCGAGACGGCGGCGCGCAAGTTGAATCTGGATGAAGGGCTGAAGCGCGTGCTTCAGAGCCCCAGCCGCGAGATTATCGTTCACATTCCGGTGCAGATGGATGACGGACACCTGGAAGTCTTTACCGGCTATCGGGTGCAGCATTCGATTGCGCGCGGTCCGGCGAAGGGCGGAATTCGCTTTGCGCCCGATGTAAATCTGGACGAGGTACGCGCGCTGGCCAGCTGGATGACATGGAAGTGCGCGGTGGTGAACATTCCATTTGGCGGCGCGAAGGGCGGAGTGATTTGCGATCCGCACAAAATGTCGATGGGCGAACTGGAGCGCATGACCCGGCGCTATACGGCGGAGCTGTTCGAATTCATCGGGCCGGAAAAGGATGTACCCGCGCCCGACGTCAACACGAACGAGCAGATCATGGCGTGGATGATGGACACCTACTCGATGCACGCGCGCCAGACGGTGACCGCCTGTGTAACGGGCAAGCCGATCAATATCGGCGGGTCGCGTGGCCGGCGCGAGGCCACCGGTCGCGGCGTGCTCATGGTGTGCGACCAGGCAGTGAAAAAACTGCGGCTGAATCGCGATGAGACGCGGGTCATCGTACAGGGCTTCGGCAACGTGGGTTCGAACGCTGCCCGTCTCATGGCCGAGGCAGGATACAAGGTAATCGGGATCCTTGAGGTGGGCGGCGGACTCTACAACACGAAAGGCATCGATCTTGAGGAGCTCTGGGAGTTCCGGCAGCGCAATGGAACGATCCACGGTTTCACGGGGGCAGAGAAATATGACAGCAACGATCTGATCCTGGAAGATTGCGACATCCTGATCCCGGCAGCGACAGAAAACGTCATTACCAGCAAGAATGCGGATCGAGTGAAGTGCAAGATTCTCGCTGAGGGCGCGAATGGTCCGACGACAGCGGTCGCCGATGACATTTTGGCGGACAAGAAAGTGTTCGTGATTCCGGACATTCTGGCGAACGCTGGCGGAGTCACAACTTCATATTTCGAGTGGGTGCAGGACCGCCAGGGATATTTCTGGAAGGAATCGGTGGTCAACGAGCACCTTGCCGACATTATGGTAACGGCCTTCGCCGACGTAGTGCGCTACTCCGAAACGCACGGCGTGAACAACCGGATCGCTGCCTACATGCTGGCGATCGACCGTGTGGCATACACGATTCGGCAGCGCGGAATTTACGCATAGATATTTTCGATAGCCTCGAACCGGACTCTCGGTTGTTTGTGTCTCGCCTGCAATTAGGAGGAGATGATGAAGGATTCCCGCAAATTTACCTTGTGGATTATTTTTTTCTGTTCAATGTTCGCGGCGACCTGCCTGATGGACACTGTTTCGGCGACGCAAACCACGCCGGGATCGAGCGCACCAAAGGCCTCGCAGAGCCAGCCTGCCGCGGCCGCGCCGGGGTCAACTCCCGCAGCCCCTGCTAAAAGCGCCAGCGGGAGGCCCTCGAGTTCGGATATTGCCGCGGCCAAAGCCAGTGGGAAGGTTTGGGTGAACACGGAAAGCGGCGTCTATCACAAGGGCGGGCGCTGGTATGGCAAGACGAAACAGGGGAAATTTATGACCGAAGCTGAAGCCAAGGCTGCGGGTTATAAGGCGGCGGCGAAAGAATGACACCGCAGAGCAGGCTCGCAGAGTAAACGAAACGAAAACCTCCGCGAGCTGATCTTTGCCCTATCTCTGCGGGGCGGCGAGCAAGCGTCACTGCAGCAAACCGAACACCCCCACTCCTGTCTGGGTTCCCACATACACCTTGCCGTTGGCAATCATAGGCGTGATGTACTTATTGCCGTTTCCGAAGTGGTCGCGGCCGCCGGCGGCCTGGTTCGAGTTGTAGAGCTCGACGGTAAGGTTATTGCCGTTGTAAGCGTGCAGGACCGCTGGATTCGTATTCTCGCTCGCCCACAGGATCGTGTCCTTTTTCGTGCTTCCCGAGATGCTGGGCGTCGCGCCCGGATAACCGAATGACGTCGCGGTCTTCGACTGCGGAGTCGAATTGAGTTTTGCGCTGGAGTTGAAGGCGAAAGCTTTGATACTGTCGCCGGAGGCTCCATAATAAATTTTGCCTTGCATGAAGGCGGGGGACGAAAACACCGAGCCTGCGAGCGCGCCTGTCAACTCCTGATAAATCTGGTTATTGTTATTCGGGTTGAACTTGCCCATATTGGTGCGGTCGGCGAGATAAATGTTTGTATCTTTGCCCGCTCCAACGATCAGTTCGTGCACGCCGCCGCCGGAATCCTTCACGTTAGGGACAACCATGGCGCCGCCGGAGCCCAGGTCTTCATCGCCGTTCGACTCGGAGACGGTGTTGTACATGTTGAAGTAATCCGTGACAGCCATTTTTTTCTTTTTCGTCGAAACCTTGATGATGCCGTTCCCGTAGTCGCCATTGATCGGGAGGCCATTGCCGTCGAGCGTGGTATCGAATGTGCCATTGGCATCGTCAAAATAGATATTTCCCGATGGGTCCGCGGCCAAACCCGCGCCCGCGGCCCAAATCGCTCCTTCGTTGCCGTTCGGCGTCACGTTAAGCACGGACTTCTGCGCGAGCGTCGACTCGTCGTAGCTGATGAGCCAGCCGGTGTAAGGCCGCACGTCACAGTGCGAACCCCAGGACGTATAAACGGTGTGATTGAGCAGCAGCAGGCCAGCGCGCTCGTTGTATTGTTTGGGATCGAAGATTACGAATCCGTTCTGGCTGTTGTCGCCGGTGCCTGGATATTGGGCGGCAATAGCAACCGGACCGCCGAACTCCTCAGCTCCGGTGGTGAGGTCGAGCGCGTGCAGGCGCTGATAATAGTTGCCGTTGGAATCTTTGCTCATGGCGACGACATACATCGTGCCGTGCGGCCCCGACGACATGTCGATCACCGGAGTCGACGTGATGCCGATCTTCGGCGTGACCTGGCCACAGTCACGATTGTCGGACGCCATTTCGCCGGATCCCAAAGCTGTGACCTGCCAGAGCGGGTTGCCGTTGTCGGCATCGAAAGCGTAGACGGTAGCATTTTCACTTTCGACGAAAACAACGTTGTGCGTGGCGCCGTTTACGGTCAGGTTGGGAACGTACAGAGGCTCGGCATCAACCAGCCCGTCGGTCGACAGCACGAAGAGCTTGCCAAACGTGTTGACATTCACATTCTTGAGCGTGAGGGTGGACTCGCCGGTATTTCTCCCGGTTCTCTCGTTATCGTTGTGCCAGGTGAGAACCCCTTTAAACGCAGGCGCGGCGTTGACGACAGTTTCGTACCGGAACACCAGAGTAGCGAGAGCGGCTACAAGGAAAACGGCGAGAAACAGGAGCGCGGGGAAGGTTTGCTTCATAGAGCACCTCGACTCGAAGCCGCGGAAAGGCTCCGAGAATTGGATTTGAAACGAAGCCGCGCTCCATCATTCTAGCGCAGAACTCTCGTGGCCGCGCCCGGGAAGGATGCGAAAGCGCCTGCCCGCGCCCGATCCGCGTCAGCGAGGAAATTGGGGGCATCATCCGATGGGCAACGTGAAATAAAAAACTGATCCGTGCCCCAGTTGGCTGGTCAGGCCCAGGCGTCCGCCGTGCGCTTCCACGATCGCTTTGCAGATCGCGAGGCCCATGCCGGTGCCGTGGACCTGGACCCGCTGATTGCGCCCGCGATAGAACTTCTCAAAGACGAGAGACTGTTCGAAGTCGTCAATGCCAGGGCCGCGGTCGGCGATGCTGAGAGTGAGCATGCCGGGCTTGCTGGTAATCGAATCGCGCGCTTCGGCAGTGATACGGACGGGAGCACCGGCCGGCGAATACTTAGCGGCATTTTCGAGGAGGTGAACAAGGACTTCTTTTATGTGCGCGGAATCCATGCGAGCCAGGGGTAGATCGGCGGGGATCCGGACCTCGACGGGATGCGAGGCAAGAGGTTGCTTCAATTCCTCGAGTGCTTCATCGACGGTAGGGTGGATAGGCGCGGCAGAAAAGGTGAACTCAACTTTATTGGCGTCCAGCTGCGCCATCTCAGCGGCCTCGCCGATCAGGCGATTGAGGCGGTCGCTTTCCTCGTTGACGATGGTGAGGAGTTCGTGCGTCTCAATCGGCGAATGCGTGGACGCTCCAAGTAACGACGTTACCGACGCTTTGATGGCGGTGAGTGGCGTGCGAAATTCATGAGTGACCGAGTCGAGCAGAACAGAACGAAGCTGCTCGCTCTCCCGTGAGGCCTCGGCGCGGCTGAGCTTTTCGAAGGAACTGGCGCGCTCTATCGCGATTGCGACCAGACTGCCGATTGCTTCGAGCGTTTGGCGCGAGAGGCGGGAGCCGGAAACGCCCATGCTGCCTACGACGCTCATTCCGATGCGTAGCGGCATAAAGGCAAGTTGGCTTTCGGCGTCGATCCGCGGCTCGCCTCGCAGCGTGACAAGTTGCAGGTCGTGCGCTTCGAGGCCGTCAATAGCCGGCCGGGAGCGGTAGATGTCGGTGCGGGCGGAGAGTGAGATAGCCACCGAGCGGACACCGAAGGATTCAACAATGTAACGCGGAATCAGGTTGAGCAGCTCAGCGGCGTTGTCGCTTGAAAGCAAAAGCTGACTGAAGGCGTACAGGCGTTCGAGTTCCTGGCTGCGCTCGACGGCGGTATGCTGGCCGCGCTTAGCGCGCGCCGAAAGTTCGCTGGCGGCGACAGCGGTAACTAGGAACGCGAAAAGAGCGATCCAGTTCTGCGGATCGGAGATGGTGAACGTGCCAACCGGAGGAAGAAAAAAATAGTTGAAGGCGATGGTCGCCATGATCGACACAAACACGGCATGCCGAATTCCGTAAAACGCCGAGAGGCCGAGCACGCCCAGCAGGAATATGAGAGCGATGGTGGTGGCATTGAAGTGAAACCAGTGGCGGCCAGCCAGCGTAATGGAGGAGACGCAGAATGCCGCGATCAGATATCCGGTGCCGGATCGGGCGGCAGATTTCACGAGGAGATTGTAGCTGAGTCAGGACTCGCGAGCGTACCGCCCGCGTCCCACCCTCGGTGCCCCAGCCACCCCCGGGCTTCGCCCGTCGCCATCGACAAAGCTCTAAGTCTCAACGACAATAATCGCATTCGCATGACAAAGACTCCAGAACAGTGGCTTGAGGAAGCAACGCCAGCCGCAAAGAAGATTGGTGTCTTCAAGCTTTTTCTCGGCTACGCTCCGGGCGTGGGGAAGACTCACACCATGCTGACCGAAGCGATCCGTCGGCACAGCCGCGGAGAGGACGTCGTAATTGGCGTGATCGAGACGCACGGGCGAAAAGGCGTGGGCGAGCTGATTACGCAGCTCGAGGCTGTCCCGCGCAAATCGATCGAGTACAAGGGCGCCCAGTTTGAAGAGATGGACGTTGATGCGATCCTCGCGCGCAAGCCACGGGTTGCCCTGGTAGATGAACTGGCGCACACCAACATCGAAGGCAGTAAGCACCGCAAGCGCTATGAAGATGTGTTCGAACTTCTGGATGCGGGCATCGATGTGCTTTCAACCATGAATATTCAACACCTGGAGAGCGTGACGCCGACCGTGCAAGGTGTCACCGGAATTCAGGTGCGCGAGACCGTGCCTGACTGGGTGCTTCAGCGCGTCAACGAATTGGTGATGATCGACCTGACGCCTGAGGCGCTGCAAAACCGCATGCGCCGTGGAGATGTCTATCCGCAAGAACGTGTTGGACGCGCCCTGGAAAATTTCTTCCGCGAAACGAATCTGATCGCCTTGCGAGAACTCGCCCTGCGGCAGGTAGCGCAGGCAGTGGACGTGAGCCTGGAACAGCGGCGCGAGGTGCTGGAAAAAGATCGAACCGCGGTAGCGATCCGCGAGCGCATTGCGGTGTGCATCAGTTCCAATCCGGCAGCGCAGTATCTGATCGCGCGTGGAGCACGCATGTCACAGGCCATGAATGCCGAACTGTTTGTCGTCTATACCGACCTCGGCCAGGATAAGAGCGACGAAAATCAGCGCACCTTGAACGCGAACATTCGCTTCGCCGAGAACGTCGGAGCGAAGCTGGTGCGATTGCAGGGCAAGAGTGTGGCAAAGGCGGTTGCGGAATTCGTCAATGAGAAACACATTACCCAGGTAGTATTTGGGCGATCCGCGACCCGCGGCTGGAAACGCTACTTCTATCTTTCGGCAATCCACCAGTTTCTGCGCGACGCTCCAGCGGTGGACGTCCACATCGTGACGCAGGAAAAAAGCTGACGCCCTCATGGCAGAGTCCAAACACATTCTGGTGGTCGACGACGAGTCGCAGATCACGCGCGTGCTGCGGACTACGCTCTCCAGCCACGGCTATGACATCCGCGTCGCCAATGATGGTGAGACTGCACTGGAGATTATGAAGGACTGGAAGCCTGATCTCGTCATCACCGACCTGGCCATGCCCAACATGGACGGGCTGGAATTGTGCCGTCGATTGCGCGCCAGGACGCTCGTTCCGATCATTGTGCTCTCGGTTCGCGGTGAGGAGCGCACCAAGGTCAAAGCGCTCGACGCCGGCGCGGACGATTACGTTACCAAGCCGTTCGGAATGGAAGAATTGCTGGCACGAGTGCGAGCCAATCTTCGGCGGGACCGGACGGACGGCTCCGAGTCCACGACAATTGCCTTGGGCGATTTCCGAATTGATGCCGGAGCCCGCAGCGTTTTGGTTAAGGATCGCGCGGTCCATCTGACTCCAAAAGAGTTCGAGTTACTCGTCTATCTGGCACGCCGGCCCGGTAAAGTGATCACACATCGGGCCCTGCTCGGTGCGGTGTGGGGAGGCGAGAACACCGAGCAGGTGGAATACCTTCGCGTCTTTGTCGGGCAACTGAGGAAAAAACTGGAACCATCGCCTGATTCGCCGCGATATATCGTGACCGACCCTTGGGTGGGCTACCGCTTCGAACCGGGCGCGTCGACCTAGCTCGCAGATCCCGGGCAGAACGCCATTCGTCTTTACGAATTCCTTAGGAATTCCTTACCCCCCTCTTATGCGCACGCCTGTTTAATCCCCTCTAGGCCATAAGGTCCTTCGGCGAAGTTTGTCCCAATGATTTTGCGATCTGCAAATGCGGAGCCTCTCGGCAAGCGGCCCTCTGGCTCACAAACACCCGCGTTCCTGTTGATCGGCCTTGCGACTCTTCTTTTCCCATGTGCGAGGCCGCTGCAGGCCCAAGAACGAGACAGCACGAGATCGATGTCGAGCAATTCGACCGCCGTTTCTCCCGAGGTAGAAAGGGAAATTGAAGCGTTGACGAGAAGGGTTGAACAACTGGAAGAACAATTGAAGCAGCGCGAGACCGCGGCACTGCCGGTACTTGTGCCCTTGGCGAAAACCGCTACCCCCGCCTTGGTGGCACCGGCGACGAACATGCAGGATGAATCTCCAAGTGCAGAGCGCCCTAAGAAACCCGCGCCTTTCTCCGATTGGGATTGGACGTGGCTGAACGGCAACCCGCGCAACAAAGACGTCGCCTTCGACTCAACATTCTTCACCCCTGAAATCCGGGCCGATGTTACCTATAACTACGATTTCAACAAGCCAGTAGACGACTCAATTGGTGGGTCGAGCGAAATATTCCGCGCCAACGAAATCCAGCTCGAGCAGCTCGGCCTGGGCGGCGATTTTCACTACGACAATGTTCGTGCCCGCTTCATGACTCAATTCGGCATGTACTCCACTACAACCGTACGCAACGACCCCAGTTACGCCAAGGGGCAATGGAATCTCAACGAGGCGCACCGCTACCTGGCTGAGGCCTACGGCGGCTATCACATCGACGCCTTGAACGGGATCAACATCGATGCCGGAATTTTCTTGTCATACATAGGTTTGTTCAGCTATTACAACTTCGACAATTGGGCTTATCAGCCGTCCTACGTTTCCTCCAATACGCCGTGGTTCTTCGAGGGCTTGCGAATCCAAGTCTTCCCTACTCCCCACTTGAAGATCGAGCCTTGGATTATCAACGGCTGGCAATCCTACGCCTCGGCCAATTCGAGAAAAGGCCTGGGCGGCCAGATCAAATGGACACCGAAACCTTGGGTTAGCATCATTTCCAACAACTACGGCCTAGGCCACGATGATCTCTACATACCCAAACGCGGTCGCATTCACACTGACGATAGTATCGAAATCAAGTATTACGACAAACCGGGAGACCGGCTCGACCGAATGGCCCTGTCATTTACCGGCGACCTGGGCTGCGAATTCGGCGGCGGGGTGAGTTGCTATGGCAACAAAGCCGGCGGACCGAAGCAAAGTTTCATCGGCTACATGCTCTATAACCGGGCATGGTTCAAGAAAGATACGTACGGATTGACTATTGGCGGCGGCCAGATCAACAATCCCGGGCGATATCTAGTTCTGCTGCCGCCGATCAACGGTGAGACTGCACCTTCCGCGGCCATCAACGCTCCTTACTTTACGGGTAATCCCGGCGACCCATTCAAGGCATGGGATATGTCGGTCACCTACGATTACATGCCCAAGCAGTGGATTACTTTCCGCTGGGAGTATGACTATCGCCACGCCAGTGTTCCTTATTGGACTGGGCATGGCGGAATTACCCCCCCGGGCACAAACGGAGTGCCTTACACCAACAACGGATATCCCCAGTACTTTGCCTGTAACGACGGGAACACGTCCGGCGCCTTGACCCTTAGCGCTGCGCAGACGGCTTGCGGGGCGCAGGGCAGCAACGTCTGGTTTCCCGATTTGCGGCGGGATGAATCGCTGATTGACATCGACATTATGGTCAAATTCTGAGCATTCACCGACGCTTATAACAAGAACTTTGCCTACGCTGGGAGGTGGCCGCTTGCAGGACTTGATCTTTGTGGTGATAACGATTGCATTCTTCGTGCTGTCGCTCGGTTATGTCCGCTTTTGTGACCGCATGCGCTGAGAGAGACCGTTATGAATATTGAATCGGCCGTCATGCTCGCGATCAGCGCTGGGTTAATGGTCTATCTACTCTACGCATTGCTGAAGCCGGAGAGCTTCTAACCGTGACCGCGAACGGTTGGTTTCAGATTGTCTTGTTCCTCGCGCTGATTCTGGCAATCACAAAGCCGCTCGGCGTGTTCATGGCAAGGGTGTTCAGCGGGGAATGTACCTTTCTCGATTCGGTGCTCCGCCCGATAGAGCGCCTGCTTTACCGTGTCACGGGCGTCGACGAAAAGCATGAGATGCGCTGGACGGAATACGCCTTCACAATGTTGCTGTTCAGCGCCGTGTCGATGCTTATGCTGTATCTGATCGAACGCATGCAGCTGTTCTTGCCCTGGAATCCACGCCACTTTGCCGCCGTCGCGCCCGCGTTGGCATTCAATACCGCGGCGTCGTTCACGACGAATACCAACTGGCAGAACTATTCAGGCGAGACCACGTTGAGCTATTTCACGCAAATGGCTGGTCTCGCCTACCACAATTTTGTTTCGGCGGCCGCGGGCATTGCACTGGCCATCGCTTTCGTCCGGGGTATCGCGCGCCGGGAAACAGAAACCATTGGTAACTTCTGGGTCGACATGACACGCGCCACTTTGTGGGTTTTGCTGCCCCTGTGCATTGTCTACGCGCTGGTCTTGGTGTCGCAGGGCGTGGTGCAGAACCTGCGCCAGTATGACACGGCAAGACTGATCGAACCGCAACAAGTCCCGAGAGCAGGCGCAGACGGGAAGCCCATGGTGGGCGCGGGCGGGAAGCCTGTCATGGATATCGTGACCGACCAAGTGATCGCCCAGGGTCCGGTGGCGTCCCAGGAAGCTATCAAAATGCTCGGAACGAATGGCGGAGGCTTTTTTAATGCCAATAGTTCCCACCCCTTCGAAAATCCAACTCCACTTACTAACTATTTAGAGCTCATCTCAATTTTTGCTATTCCTGCAGGACTCACTTATACGCTGGGGCGAATGACGGAATCTCCGAAACACGGTTGGGCAGTATGGACAGCGATGGCGATTCTGTTTGCGTGTGGTGTCGCGACGGCCTATTGGGCGGAAGCCAAGGGCAATCCGTTACTCCATGGGGTCGATCAAAAAGCGGGCCTGGGGCAGCCGGGCGGCAATATGGAAGGGAAGGAGGTACGCTTTGGCATCGCCGACTCTGCATTATTTGCGACGGTCACCACCGATGCGAGTTGCGGCGCCATCAACAGCCTGCATGACTCATTCACTCCTCTCGGCGGCATGGTCCCACTGGTGAACATCATGCTCAGCGAGACGGTGTTTGGGGGGGTAGGCGCAGGGCTATACGGGATCCTCATCTACGTCGTGCTCTCCGTGTTTATTGCCGGGCTAATGGTTGGCCGAACGCCGGAGTACTTAGGGAAAAAAGTCGAGGCTTATGAGGTCAAGATGGCAATGTTAGTCACGCTTGTCTTCCCTCTCATCATTTTGATGCTCGCCGGTATCTCGTTGCTCGAAGGATTTGGCACTTCCAGCATCAGCAATCCTGGACCCCATGGGCTGACTCAGATTCTGTATGCGTTCACATCCATGGCAGGAAACAACGGCTCTGCATTTGCCGGTTTGAACGGGAATACTCCCTGGTACAACATCGCGGGCGCAATGACCATGCTGATCGGGCGATTCTTCATGATTATCCCGATGCTCGCGATCGCCGGTAACCTGGCAAAGAAAAAAGGAGTGCCTCCGACGGCCGGAACATTTCCGGTAACGACGCCGTTGTTTTCCGTTTTACTCGTCTCGGTGATTGCGATTGTGGGAGCGCTTACATTTTTCCCGGCGCTTAGTCTCGGGCCGGTGCTTGAGCATTTGCTAATGATGGCGGGTAAGACATTCTAAGGGATTTATGGCAGAGCGCAAAAGCAAGAGTTTGTGGGACGCGAAAATAATGCGGCGCGCGCTGGTCGACTCTATCGTCAAGCTCGATCCACGGACCATGATGAAGAATCCCGTGATGTTTGTGGTCGAGGTGGGCAGCGTGGTGACGACCGTGCTGCTGTTACGGGAAAGAGCAGGTGTTGGATTCAATTTGCAAATCGCGCTCTGGCTCTGGTTCACCGTGCTATTCGCGAATTTTGCTGAGGCCATGGCCGAGGGCCGCGGCAAAGCGCAGGCGGACACGTTGCGGAAGGCCCGCTCTGAAACGGTGGCGCGGCGATTGCTCGCAAACGGGACGATCGAATCAGTGCCGAGTGCGAGACTGCGGTCATGCGACATCGTCATTGTAACAGCCGACGAATTCATTCCCGGAGACGGCGAGGTGATCGAAGGTGTCGCATCAGTTGATGAATCTGCAATCACCGGCGAATCGGCTCCCGTAATCCGCGAAGCTGGCGGAGACCGATCGGCCGTTACCGGCGGTACGCGGGTGCTATCGGACCAGATTAAGGTGCGCATCACTTCGAATCCTGGGGAAACTTTCCTCGACCGCATGATTGCGTTGGTGGAAGGCGCGGAGCGGCAGAAGACACCGAATGAGATCGCGCTCAACATTCTTCTTGCGGGACTGACTATCATTTTCCTTTTGGCGGTAGTTACTCTCCAGCCATTCGCGATTTACTCGGGATCTCCGCAAACGGTGTTTGTGCTGGTTTCGTTGCTGGTGTGCCTGATTCCAACCACCATAGGTGGCCTGCTTTCGGCAATTGGCATCGCGGGCATGGACCGGCTCGTCCAGCACAACGTGCTGGCCATGTCAGGCCGCGCGGTGGAAGCAGCCGGAGACGTCAACACACTGCTGCTCGATAAAACGGGCACGATTACGCTCGGCAATCGTCAGGCGACGGAGTTCATTCCGGCGCCCGGAATCACCGAAGCGGAAATGGCGGATGCAGCGCAGTTGTCATCGCTGGCCGATGAAACACCCGAGGGCCGGTCGATCGTGGTGCTCGCCAAAGAGCGCTACGGCCTGCGTGGGCGGGAACTCGCGTCTCATGAGGCCGTGTTCGTTCCCTTTACCGCTCAGACGCGCATGTCGGGCGTAAACCTCGATGGGCGCGAGATTCGCAAGGGCGCGGTGGATTCGATTTCAAAATACCTGAAGCAGTTCGGCACGTCGTTGCCGCGCGAGATTCAATTCAGCGTCGAGCAAATCGCGCGCTCCGGCGGGACCCCCCTGATTGTCGCCGAAAATCAGCGCGCGCTCGGCGTCATTTATCTGAAAGACATCGTCAAGGGGGGAATGAGCGACCGTTTCAAACAACTGCGCGCCATGGGCATCAAGACGGTGATGATTACCGGCGACAATCCTCTGACGGCGGCGGCAATCGCACGCGAGGCCGGCGTCGACGACTTCCTGGCTGAAGCAACTCCCAAAGACAAAATGGATTTGATCCGGCGCGAGCAGGCTGAGGGAAAGCTGGTTGCGATGACGGGTGATGGCACCAATGATGCGCCGGCGCTGGCTCAAGCGGATGTAGGCGTAGCTATGAACACTGGCACGCAAGCCGCAAAAGAAGCGGGGAACATGGTGGACCTCGACTCGAATCCAACCAAACTTATTGAAGTCGTAGCCATCGGTAAACAACTGCTGATGACTCGCGGCGCTCTGACCACTTTTTCAATCGCCAACGATGTCGCCAAGTACTTTGCGATTATTCCGGCGATGTTCGCCGGAACATTCCCGGTGTTGAATGCATTAAACATTATGCACCTCGCTACGCCACAGTCGGCTGTGCTCTCGGCCGTCATTTTCAACGCGCTCATTATTGTTGCGCTGATTCCACTAGCGCTGCGAGGCGTGAAATACCACGCGATGAGCGCCGAGGCTCTGCTGCGCAAGAACCTGCTCGTCTATGGTTGCGGCGGCCTGGTGGTTCCGTTTGTTGGAATCAAGTTGATTGACATGCTGATAACGGGAATCAGGCTAGTTTAGGAGGCTGGATTCAAGGATGCGTCACAGACTGAGACCGGCGTCCGCCGGAAAAGTTAGGAGCAAGCGAAAATGAAAAGACACTTGTTGACCGCAATCCTGATGACGATCGCAACGACCCTGCTGCTGGGCATTGTGTATCCGCTGCTGGTGACTGGTCTGGCTCGCGCGTTCTTCCCGGCGCAGGCGAACGGTGAGTTGATTAGCCGCAGTGGAGTACTGGTCGGCTCACGGTTGATCGGACAGTCCTTTACCGGCCCCGGATACTTTCATTCGCGGCCATCGGCAGCCCGCGCGGCCGGCTATGACGCCAGCGCTTCTTCGGGCTCGAACCTCGGACCTACAAATCGGCGATTGATTGCGCGCGTGAATGGCGACGTTGCGCGGCTCCACGCCGAAAACCCCGGTGTTCCGGTTCCCGTGGATCTTGTCACCACCTCGGCATCCGGCCTCGATCCGGATATCACTCCCGCGGCGGCGAAATTTCAGGTTCGGCGGCTAGCTCTGGAACGCAAAACGACGGAAGCCGAGATTGAAAACTTGATCCTGGAACACACCGCAAACCGCCAGTGGGGATTTCTCGGCGAGCCACGAGTGAACGTGCTCGAACTGAATCTGGCGCTGGATGAGCGCTTTCCGGCAACCAAACCCGCGGCGGCAAACTAATCTGCGCGCGGCGCGATTACGCGCAACGCCCCCGCCGCGACCGAAATCTCCGCAGGCGTCTCGCATACAAACTCTCCGTCTGCGTAAATCTCCAGCGGCATGTCGGATTCGACGAGCGCGCGCTCGGCCTTCGAGTACTCAACCTTCGGCGAAAGCACGTGACGGCCGATGTAGACCGTTGGAAACAGGCAAAAGAATTCGAAAGGATTCACAGTCCAGATGCGGCAGATATCGAGTTGGCCGTCGGCCATATCGGCTTGCGGAGCGATGCGCATGCCGTCACCGTAGAACTGCGTATTGGCAAATGCGGTTAGTAAAGTCAGACGTGGCTTTTCATCGCAGTACACCTTGGCGCCGTTCTGGCGTGTGATGCGCATGGAATACACGGGCAGGTTGAACAGCCTGGGTGCCAGCGCCAGTGCGTAGCCTCCATGCCGGCGCAACCAGCGCGGCATTCGATTGGCCCGTCGCGCCGTGGCGGAATCTAAGCCGCAGCCCGCTACTCCACAAAAATATCGTTCGACCTGAGGCGCGGCTGTCTCAGAAGAGGCGGCGGAACGGATGATGCCCAGATCGATGGCCCGATCCTGACTCTTCCCGGCTTCAAAATCGCGCCAGATTTTCTGCGAATCGCGCACTGAGCGCAGCTTTAGGGCGCGGGCAAAATCGTTGCCACTTCCGGACGGAACAATCAGTACCGGAAGCTGGAGTCGCACCAGCGCTGGAAGATGGCGATGAATGGTGCCGTCGCCCCCGAAGATGACAACCACATCGGCGTCGCTCGACGAGACGGGAACGCCTTCGATCCACGTTGTGGACGACCGTGCCTGAAACGGCTGCAGATAAGAACTCGACGTTCCCAATCCAAAGATCGCGGCGGCGCGCATGAAAATCGTGGGTCACAGGCGACAGGTCACACGGTCAGTTCCACCCTGTACCCGTGACCTGTTGACCTACTTCAAACACTTGTCCATAAACTCTACGAGATCTTTTTTCATTTTGTCGTGTTCAGCGCGATCAATGTACACCATGTGCCCGGCGTGGTAGGTCGCAAATGAAATTCCCTCGCGGTACTTCGGGTCGAGGTTCAGGTGGTCAATCGTCCAGTTCGCGGCCGCAAACGGAGTGGCCAAATCGTAATAGCCTTCCATCACCATCACTTTCATGTATGGATTCTTGATGATGGCCGAACGTAAACCGTCGGCGGTGCTCGGGAAACCCTGCTCCGCGTTGCCCCAATCCCACTTTTGAAATACCGGCTCATCATATGCGAACACGCGATAAGGCATATCGATCTTGTAATCAAGATCGGTGCGTAGGTAGTTGTAGAAAGCGGAAGTGTAAGGCGGCAGGATGGCCGCGCTGGTCGGATCAAAGAAACGTCCGCCGGGGTTGGCGCTGGTGAAGCGGCCATCGAGGCGACCAACGACTAATTTTTGATCGAGCAGCAGTTCGTGCATAAATGTCGGCACGTCGATGCGCATGTCATTCGCCTCGATCACCTCGGGCCGCAGTCCAATGTAGCGGGAGAGTTGCTCGACGATCTTGTGGTGCTCATCGGTGCTGAGCGCGTCGCCCTTAGCCAGCGCCATCGCATAGTCATTCAACGACCAGCGCACAACCTCGTCGCGAGTCTTGTCGATGTCGGCGGTGAGGTCGGGTGAAAGCTTGTGGTGATAAGCGGCTATCATGCTGAACGACGGCACGAGCAGGAAGTACGGCAAATCGTTCGAGTCGTTCCACTCCAGAGTCGCAAAGTCAACCGCCGTCGAAAGCAGCGTGACGCCGTTAAATGCGATTCCGTGATCGGCGAGATAGCCGGAAAGGGCCGCCGCGCGCGTCGTTCCGTAGCTCTCGCCAAACAGGAAGAGCGGAGAACTCCAGCGCTCATAACGCGAGAGGTAGAGGCGGATAAACTCTCCGAAGGCCTGCACGTCGCCTTTGACGCCGAGAAACTTTCTGGTCAACTCGGCGTTGGCGGCGCGAGAGTAGCCGGTAGCCATGGCGTCGATCATCACAATGTCGCTGCGATCGAGCAACGTGTCAGAATTGTCTTCCACACGATAGGGCGCTGCAGGCATGAAGCCTTTTGGTTGCAGCACGACGCGCTTCGGACCGAGCGCTCCCATGTGCAGCCACACCGAGGCCGAGCCCGGGCCGCCGTTGAACGCAAAGGTCAGCGGCCGCTTTGCCACATCCTGGCCGTCGAGTGTGTAGGCCACGAAGAACATTTCCGCTTCGATCTTGCCGTCGGCCCGTTTCAGGGGAAGCCGTCCAGCTGTGGCCGTGTAGGCAAGCGTCTTGCCGTTCACGGTGATCGTGTGATGCGTAACGACAGGCGGGACTTCGCTCACGTCGAAATGTTCTTCTTTGTCGGTAGCCTCTTCGGATTTAGCCGGCTCGGCTTTTGCAGCTTCCGACGATTTGTCGGAGCTGGCGGCTGTGGCAGGTTCTTTCCTGGACTTATCCTGATTTTTTTCTTTGCGCGCGGCCGCCGGCTTGGCGGTGTCTGTCGATTCTTGTGGTTTCGCTACCAGAATTTGTGCGGTCAAAACTACGAATAGAAACGCTGCGAAGACTTTCATCACACCCCCACATGAAACTCGCACAACATAATAGCAGGAGCTCACGCTCCGCCTTTAAGCTTCGGCAATCTCGCGATAGCTGCCGAGAACATCTTTTTGAGAAATCACGCCTTCGAGTTTGCGGAAATCGGCGCGGCTCACCACCGGAACGAGCGGCCAGCGGTCTACATAACGCAGGGCCGTCTCCAGTGGATGATCGGGATGCAGATAAGGAACCTGACGGCTGGCAAGAACCGAACCAAGCGTCAGGCTGCCCTTGCCTTCTTTCACCATGGTTTCAAGCTCCTTGGCTGTAGCACTGCCCCATCCGGTGGGCTCAAGCCGGACAAGTACCGGCCCCGGCGATTTCCCGTTCAGTTGCAGCAAAGCTCGATCGATGCTTTCCGAGGCATTGAGGATTTCGCCCGGCGGTTGCATGGCATCTTCCACGCGCAGGATATTTTCCTCGCGTTGTTCTTCCATCGAGGGCAAATCAAGGCCATCCTGACGCGTCAGGGCGTCGAAGATGGCCACCGGCTGCAAGGTGCGCGAAATGAAATAGGCAAACGTATTGGCGACCATTACGGGCAAAATGATCGAATAATTGCCGCTCACTTCGAGCACCATAAAGACCGATGTCATGGGTGCGCGCAGGAATCCCGCAAAGAGCACGCCCATTCCTACCAACGCGTAAGTGCCGGGTGAAACCGACAAATGGGGGAAAAAGACATGCTCAACGTCGCCCACCGAGGCTCCGAGCATGGCTCCGATAAACAAGGTGGGGGCAAACATTCCGCCCGGCGTTCCGCTAGAAAAAGAGAGCAGAGTAGCGATGATCTTCAGTCCGGCGAGAATGGCAAGCATCTGCCAAGTAAACTGCCCGTGCATCGCCTGATCCATGTATTCGTATCCGGCTCCCATTACCTGCGGATAACCCGCGACGGCGATCAGTCCGATGAGCAAGCCGGCGACGGCAGGCTGAAAGTATTGTGTCCACTGCGGCAACGAACGGGAACGCACCCGAAGGGTGGCGATGCCATTTGCAAATGCGACGGAAGCAAATCCTCCGATGATTCCGAGGATGGAGTAGGCAAAAAGCTCCGAAGGCCGCTGAAGCTCGACCGCGGGGATTCTGAAAAGCGGTTCCGAGCCCAGGAACCAACGCATGACGACCACGCTGGAGACAGCCGAGAGCACTACCGAGCCAAGAATGCCCGCGGTCCAGCGGCCGATGACTTCCTCGATCACGAAAAGCACAGCTGAAATCGGCGCGTTGAACGCCGCCGCTAGACCGGCCGCCGCGCCTACCGGCGCGATGAGCCGCATGCGGTCGCGCGACAGCCGCATGCGACGGCCCAGCGCGGAAGCCAGACCGGCGCCGATCTGCAGCGATGGATCTTCCGGGCCCAGCGAGTGTCCGGATCCAATCGCGAGCGCGGCCGTGATGAATTTGCCGATCGCCGTGCGGAAAGGAATATAGCCGTTGTAGATGTAGAGAGCGGCTTTGGTTTGATTGACTCCGCTGCCGCGGGCCAGCGGGAAGATATGAATAACAATGAGAGCGACGACCAGCCCTCCCAGGGTCGGCGTCAATATCAGGCGCACGGGTGAAAGCTGGTATCCCGACCCGAGCAGATAGATGCGGCACCACTCGATGGCGAGACGGAAGCAGACAACCGCCAGGCCGGAGAAGATGCCAATAAAAACCGAGAGAATCAGGAAGAAACGTTCCTCGCGGAATACGATTTGCAATAACGCCCGCTCCGGTGGCCGAGCCACGGCATCGACCGAAGACGAAACGGGAGCCGGAGCGGCGATAACGCCAGATTGAGAGCCGAGTTGCCCCTCCAAATTAACTCCCTTCATGCAAACGCGCGATCAGGAGCAGCGCCATGTCCGATCCGGTTGGAGCTCCACACCTGACGCTGGTCTGGCGCTCGATGTTGAACACCAGGTCCATGGCAACTTCCACCAGGTCCGGATCGCGCCGAAGCGTGGACTGAACGATGCGCGGCTTCATTTTCGCCCAGCTATCGGCCAGCGTCGCCACGCCCGAAGCCGGCTGGCCCGAAGACCCCAGCGCGGAGCACGCCTTCAGCCTCTCGCCCGCAATGTCGAAATCCGAAATGACAACGCGAGCACGCTGGTTGGCAGAAATTTCATGCCGAAACGGATCGAACAAAAGCGTATCCCTCGCGCTCGTGAGCAGAGCAGCACAATGTTCATCCTTCGGGTCGGTGGCGACCGCTTCCTGTAGGTATTTTTCGGCGGTGGGATAGCGCGCGAGCTTAAATGCCGCGACGCCGGCTCCGGCCAGGGCGGCATGGTTGTGTGGATCCGCTTTCAGGGCTAGACGAAACGCCGCGAGGGCGTGCTCGTAATCCTGCGCACGCAGAAAAAGCGTGCCGAGTTGCACCTGCTCCCCGGGATCATCGCCTTCGTTGGCGGCGAGGGCGATCAGCTCAGCCTGAGCTTGTGTCTTGGCATTGATCTTCAGCAGATACTCGATCAGCTCCAGCCGGGTGTAACGCCGCGACACCTCCTGGTCGCCCGACCATGTGGCGTAGACCGCATTGTGATAATAGCGAAGAGCCCGGTCGGTTTGTCCCTTCTGTGCCGCGATGCGCGCCAGCAGGAGATTGACGAATCCGTTTTCCGGCTGGCGGTCCCACAGGTTGATCAAATAGGCATATGCCTCGTCGGTTTTGTGCAGCCCCATCAGGGCCTGCGCGAGGTTGAGCTGATAGGAATAATCGTCTCGCGAATAACGAAGGGCCGACCGGAAATCCTGAACGGCACCCGCATAGCGCTGGGCATTGAGATCGGCGACGCCGCGTGTAAACCAGCGGTCGGCAAGTGCCGTCTGTTGCGCTTGAAAGGTTCGCGACAGCGCTGTTACGGCCGCGAAAAATACTATCGCCGCCAAGAAAAGGAGCGCCAGGACCACCGGCCTGCGGGTCAAGTATGTCTCGATCTTTTCCCGCACTTTGTAGTCGGCAGCCATCTCAGTTATCGGGGATCCTCAGCCTAGAGAGCTGACTCTTATATTACGTGCAAACGAACCCCGACGAATCGAGATACGTCCTTTAGGGAAAAGGCGGCCTTGTGCAAGGCCGCCTGCCTGCTTCTTAGTGTTGAAAATCGAAGTGGTCGACCCGGTTCTGCTGCCAACACTGTTCATCGTCCTGGTTGCAGAAGGGCTTTTCCTTGCCGTAGCTGATCGTCTTGAGGCGATCCGCCGGAACACCTTCCTGAAGGAGGGCTTGCTTCACAGTTTCCGCCCGGCTTGTTCCCAGGGCGAGGTTGTACTCGATCGAGCCCCGATCGTCGCAGTGCCCTTCGATTAGCACGTCGATATTCGGATGCTGCTTGAGGAAGTCGGCATCGCGCTGGGCAGTGGCTGTTTCGTTCGGACGGATGTTAGACACGTTGTAGTCGAAGAACAAGTCTTTGACGTTCTTCGCGAACAGTTCCTCATCCGTCGGAGTGTACGCTGCCACAGCCTTTTGGTTCACCGTCACGTGCGCCGACGCATCTTTGGTTCCACCTGGACCCGCTGCCACCAGCGTATAGCTGGTTGATGTGCCTGGAGCAACCGAGCGCGAACCAGAGGCCGGCACAGTTCCAAGCCCTGCGATCGTGACTTCATTCGCATTGGTGGTTTGCCAGGTCAGGGTGGTCGACTGGCCCTGCTCAATCTTATTCGGATTCGCCGCGAGAGTGGCTGTGGGCGTTGCGGGCGCTGGCGGTGTCGCGGCCGGGGTCGCTTTCGCAACTTTCTTGGCACAACCTGCCGACAACAACACGGCGGCCACTAATACGACTAAAGAAGAAACATGCAATCTTTTATTGGCAAATTTGCTGGTCATCGTAAATCCTCCTCAGATAGTGCACAGACGTTCGCATTTGGTGGTCACCTCGCCAGACATCGGAATTGAGGCTTGGCGCGTTAGCCGCCTCGCCCGCATGAAGGTCCCTCATATGAACTCGCTCATGGGACGCTCGCTCGAAACGACGCCCGCGCCTATGCGGCGCGGCGATTTTTTCGCGATTAACGAGGTGAGAGTTGCAGCTCGGTTCTGGCTGGCAATCATCAGCAGCGCAAAATGCTGTCGCATTCGGCCAGGCCGATGGACTTGCATTCGGCGACAGCAGCGGTCATCCAAAAGAGAGCGACAAACGAAGGAAACGGGACGTGACGCCAAGACTTCAGCGCCGATTGCGCAATCGTGATGCGGAGTCGCGCGGAGGCGCGAGCCGCCTCCAGCGCGCTCGCTGGGCCGTGCACGGCGGAGTATGGGCCTTGCCCCACCGGAAACAAGAAAATTGTAAGGATGCAGACCACGGCTAAAACAGCCAGTTCCGCTCCAGTTCGGCCAGATGTCATTGCTGTACCGAAATTATTATATCGAAACGCGCGGGCTCGGCGCTCTCCTGCCGGAAGTACAGGACCTTCCGGTCCTCTTCCGCGAGCCCCTCATAGGCGGACTGGGAGACTACGCCACTGTCCTTCCGGCCGCTTGGAAAATTAAGTCCGGAGGAATACAATTCTTCGCGCCCAGGGAAAATCTGAATTCCGCTCTCGGGCGATCGTGTGTAACACGGCTCATTGGAAGGAGCAACCATGAAGAGAGTATTGGCATTGATGTTCGCACTCGCGCTGAGTGTTTCGATGTCGTCGTTTGCCTTTGCCCAGGCAGGTTCTGACGCAAAGACTGGCGACAAGATGGAGAAGCCGGCGAAGGAGAAGAAAGCTAAGAAAAAAGCCGCCAAGAAAGAAAAGAAAGACAACATGAAAAAGGACGACATGAAAAAGGACAAGTAAGTCAAACTCTTCTTGCAAGTTTCAAAGCCCGGCGAGTTCCCGCTGGGTTTTTTGTATTTTGAGACTCTGCTGGTCCTGAACTGGCTCCGGCCGAGGCCGCACGCGAACGTGCTAGAATTTGATGCGCTCGAACAGACTTCCCGGGTCGTGTCGACCCATATCTCTTCACCCGGACAAGACGGACTGAAACGTGGCCCAAAACCCCAACTCATCCAGCGTTCCGATCACCTACGCCGACGCCGGTGTCAATATTGATCGCGGCAACCGCACCAAGCAGCGCATCAAGTACCTCGCTCACAAAACTTTTACGAAGGGCGTTCTGAGCGAAATCGGCGGATTTGGCGGCCTCTACGCGGTCGATAAGAAATATCTAGATCCGATACTGGTTTCAAGTGTGGACGGCGTCGGCACCAAGCTCAAGGTCGCGTTCGAAATGAACATGCACCACACCGTGGGCACAGATCTGGTGAATCACTGCGTGAATGACATCGCCGTGCAGGGCGCCGCGCCGCTGTTTTTTATGGACTATCTCGCGACCGGAATCCTCGAGCCGGAGGTGGCCGAAAAGATAGTCGGCGGCCTGGCCGAAGCCTGCAAGCACAACGGCTGCGCGCTGATCGGCGGCGAAACCGCCGAGATGCCGGGGTTCTATCCCAAAGGCGAGTACGACCTCGCCGGATTTATCGTAGGCGTGGTCGAACGTGAAAAGATTATCAGCGGTAAGGATGTGCAGATCGGCGATTGCGTGCTGGGACTGCCGTCCAATGGCCTGCACACCAATGGCTACTCGCTGGCCCGCAAACTGCTCTTTGAAATCGCAGGCTATTCTCCGGAAACCTTCGTTAGCGAAATCAAAAATAAAGTCGGCAATGAACTGATGCGAACCCACCGCAGCTACTGGCCGATCATTCGTAAACTGGTCGCGGGAGAATGCGTAGCGGCCCTGGCGCACATCACCGGCGGCGGCATCACCGAGAACCTGCCGCGCGTGCTGCCGAAAGGCACATCGGCCGTCATCGAACTTGGAACCTGGCCGGTTCCGCCGATCTTTGAGCACCTCCAGCAGCTGGGAAAAGTCGAGCAGGAAGAGATGCTGCGAACCTTCAACATGGGGCTGGGCATGCTGATCGTGGTTCCTGCAAAAAAGTTCAAGAAGGCGCAGACGCTTCTCGAGCGCGCGAGCGAAAAGTTCTACAGCGTGGGACGGATCGTGAAGGGCGAGCGGAAAGTAATGTACAGCTAGCGATTGCAGAGATTAGGGGTCAGATTGCGGAGTTAACACCTTCCTTATTGTGAATAATTTTCCTGCATGAAGAATCTCGGAATCCTTCTCTCCGGACGCGGCTCGAACTTTGTAGCAATTGCGGACAGCATTGATGCAGGCCGCATTGCGGATGCGCGCATCGCGGTTGTGATTTCGAACCGGGCGGATGCGAAGGGCATCGCGACTGCCCGCCAGCGCGGGCTGACCGCAATGGTGATCCCTTCTAAAGGAAAAGAGCGCGAAGCGCATGAGCGCGAGGTCGTCGATGCATTAGACGAGCATCAGGTGGATCTCGTCTGCCTGGCGGGCTACATGCGGATGCTGTCATTGTTGTTCGTGCGGCAGTTTCCGCGGAGCATTCTCAACATCCATCCGTCACTGCTCCCCGCCTTCCCCGGCCTCGAAGCTCAGCAGCAGGCTTTCGCTTATGGAGTGAAAGTGAGCGGCTGTACCGTGCATTTCGTCGACGAGGAACTCGATCACGGAACGATCATCGTGCAGAAAACAGTTTCGGTGCTCGACTCGGACGACGCGCACACGCTGGCGGACCGCATCCTGAAACAGGAGCACGCCGCATACACGCAAGCGATCAACATGGTGCTGGAAGGGAAGTTCGAGATAGTCGGGCGGCGGCTCGTGCCTACGAAGGAAGGTAAGGAATAGGAAGTCGGATTGCAGAAGTAAAACCCACTACGCACGCTTTTGGGGTTAACCTCTGCAATCTGACCGCTGACTTCTGCAATCGGCCGCTTCAATCGCTACATTATTAATTCGTTCCCTCTTCGCGCAATCGGGTGTTGCATTACTTCCAGTTCGTTCTTGACTAAATTCAGCCCGTAAACGCAATCTTCGAACTTCTGCGAAAGCTGCGCGAACACCGGCGCCACCTTGGCATATTCAAAGTGCTCGAATTTCGAAACAATATAGTAGCTTTCTTTTCCCGCTTTTACCCATTCGACAAAATTTTCTATCCGCTGCCGGCGCAGGCGATAGTGATTAATGCTTTCTGGGAACATGCCCGCGAAAAAGAGCGTGTAATCGCCAATGTGCTTCCGCACCTGTCGTTCGCGATCGAACGATGGCGCTGGCCCATAAACGGGATCCGATTCAATCAGCATCTCTCCCACATCGTTGAGCGGCCTCCCCGACGCGGTCCGAATCTTCATCAGTTGGTCGGCGTCGCAGAACTCGGATAACAGGTGCGCCACGTAGCCAATGACCTGCGGATCGCGAATGCCGATCTCCTGCGCGTAATGCCGTCCCACGAGTTCAACAAACAACCGCTGCAACGGATGCGTTTCCGGAATCATGTTCGACCCCCTGCTTGTCCCCCACTTCGTACTAACCTGCCATCCTCTTTGATTCATCGGAATCAAAGCCCGTGCTGATTAAATACTGTAGTTTTCGATCTTGAACAAGTCACCATCGTGCCACCTCCATGAATAAACCCCGCGCTGGGCGCGGAGTTTCGCGAACGATTGCTGGCACTCGCCGGGGGTGGCTGCTAATACGGGCAGATTGTGGAGTCTCGCCTCGAGGCGGCTTCATCTATTTCGATTAGAAACGCCATGAAATGCCAGTAGCGCAAGAACAGGGGGACGCGTGGAACGAAACAACATTGCCAGTGGAACACCATGGGAACCAGTCGTTGGTTACTCGCGCGCGGTGCGAGTCGGCCAGCAGGTTTACGTTTCAGGCACAACCGCGACTGGAGACGATGGCAAAATCATCGCCGGCGATGCGTATGCACAGGCTGTCCAGACGCTCAAGAACATCGAGAGCGCGCTTGTGCGCACTGGCGCATCGCGTAAAGATGTGGTGCGCACCAGAATCTTCCTCACAAATATCGCCGATTGGCAGCAGGTGGGCAAAGCACACGGCGAATTCTTTCGCGAAATTCTACCGGCGACCTCGATGATCGCAGTCAGCGCGCTGGTAGCGCCGGAGATGCTGGTGGAAATTGAGGCCGAAGCAATCGTCGCGTAGGGAAGGCCAGCGGGGAAGACACAAAAACTACGAGGCGGGAGCCGGATGCTGGCTCCCGCCGAAAGTTCGCAGGTAAACTGTCGCGGCTGAGTTAGCGGCGGCCTTTCTTCTTAGCCGCTTTCTTCTTGCTTTTTTTCCGGGCTGTCTTCTTCGCCTTTTTCTTCGCAGCTTTCTTAGCCGGCTTTTTCTTGGCGGCCTTCTTGGCAGCTTTCTTCTTTGCCTTTTTCGGAGCGGCTTTCCTGACCGCTTTTTTCGGAGGTGCCTTTTTAGCGGCCGGCTTCTTGGGAGGAGGCGTACCGCCTCCGCCACCGGACATCGCCGGTGCTGGCTGGGGAGGAGGCTCGGGCATCGCGCCCTCGTCCTCTTCTTCTGTCATGGCTGGTTCTTCTTCCTCTTCTTCTTCTTCGTCAAAATCTTCTTCCAGCGATTCGTTAAAGCCGCCGGCGTCGCCAAATTCATCGGTTTCATCATCCCGACCGTAGAGAGTCGGATCGTCGAAAGGCATATTTCCTCCTGAATATTCTTAGCTCGCACGCGCCTACGCGCGCAAGGCCCAGGGAATTAAGACTACTGTCCGCGCAACTCTCCCTGCTTTTCGCAACGGGCCGCGATTATAGCATGGGCGGTTTCACGGGCAGTATTGTCTATCGCATATATATTTGCGAGGGAAAATCATTAAGAATTTTTGCGGCCGATTGTGAAAACAAAAGGGAGCAAACAGATAACGAATGCCCGGATCAAGTACGAGGCTATTCGTAAGCCAGGGCGTCAATCGGATCTTTTTGTGCCGCTTTGAAGGCCGGATACAAGGCTCCGGCCACCGCCCCGGCGATCGCTATCAGCGTCGCTCGCACAACCCATCCGCGATCCACGACGACCTGCAGCAGGGGAAACTTGTGGGCAAGCGCCGCCCGCGCCCCAATGCTGACGACAACGCCCAGCACAATGCCGGCGATGGCCAGCAGAACCGTCTCTCGCAACACGACGTTGACAATGTAAAGCCTTGAGGCTCCCATGGCCTTCAGAATGCCGATTTCGCGGGTGCGCTCCATCACCGCCGTATACATCGCCTGGAAGATCACGATAAATCCGATGATCACCGAAATCCAGACCACCACATCGATAAACGTCGAGAGCATGGGGATATTGCTGGTACTCATGGCCGCCAGGTAATTCGCCATGGAATTCACCACATAACGTTCCATCCCAGGCAAATGCTTGATTTCGTTGACCACCGTGTCCGCGTTCGCCGGGTCATCGAGCTTCAAATAGAAGATTGTCGCCTTGTTTTGCTCCCCGGTCAGGTCCTGTAAAGTGCTCAGCGGTACGAATTTACGCGCACCCTTCCCATGTTCGACGATGCCGCAAATACGGAATTTGGTGTTCACAATGTCGAGCGTATCGCCGACCTTGGCGTGCTTGGATTTGGCAAAGAGGTCATCGACGATCACGTCATAAGGCCCCTTGAATGGTCCTCCTTCGAGGTAGCGGAACCCGCCCGAAAGGCCTTCATAACTCGCCAGGTCAATCCCGGCAATGATTTCGAGAGTGCCAGCAGAACTGACTTGTGTGACGACCGGAGCAACCTCCGTCACGTGCGGCAGCTTAGCGAAAATGTCTTTCATCTTGATCGGCATGGGCGCGCTCGTCAGGCCGGCGATGAATGACGATCCCGGCGGCAAAACGATTACATCGGCGCCGATACCCGCATTCCGCGTTCGCTGGTCCTGGAGCATGCCAAGACAGAGCCCCACGATTAGCAGAATCAGGGTCACCTCAAGCGCCACCGCCACAATGCTGATCAGCGACCGGATCGGCCGGTGCGCCAGATTCCCGACAATCATCCGATTCATCATGTTCTTTATCGAGAGCCGCGGGCCTGGACGGCGACAACCATGGCCAGACACGAACCGCAAAGACCCATTTTGCCGATTTACTTGCCCGGATCCCCGGACTTTGCTGCGGCGCTGCTCGGAACCGGTTTCGCCGCCAAATGCACGATCTCCGCTCCCGGTGGCTGTTCCAGCGCGAACTGCTCGTTGCTCAGAGTCTTGTTTATGTCCAGCTTGATTACGTTAAGCGTTATGTCGTAATTCTCGCGAGGGCGTTCGATCTCAATGCTGGATGGGAATAGGAAGCCGCCAAAATCCTTGTAGTTGTCATAAGTAGCGTCAGTAGCGACGTTTCCCTCCATGTCGTAAATCCTTTGCTTATGTGGGAGCAGGTCGGTACGGCTGAACTGAATCCGGCGCCACAAATACCACCCCTGCGGTCCCTGCCGGATTATGGCCAGCTCATAGTCCGGCTGCTCCACCCGATGCTTTCTGGAGTCGAGCACCGTTTCATAACCATTTTCGAGCACGGCGATCTCGCAGTTCGGAGCGGGGCACTCCGGCCCGATCTCGGGCAGCAAGAGAGACTCGTAAATATACTGCGGCCGCATGTTTTCCATCCGCTTGTCCGGCTGATAGTTATCGCCGGTCGCCGGGCCGATGATGAACTTATCCTTGGGGGGCACCCAGAGCTTGAACTGCTTGCCGTCGCTGACCATATCAAATGCGGTATTCCGCACCACCGGCATCAGGCCCTTCATCCGGAGCATGTCGGGTTTACGAATCAGGATGTAGCCGCGAATCTCTTTGTAATCCGTGACTCGGCCGTTCTTGGGGTCGGCCGCTGAGGCGTCGATGTCCACGGTCGCCTGCATGGACTTGATCCGCGCCGCTTGCGCATTGACGTAATCGATTAAATCTTTCTGGGTCGCGGTCTTAAGAGGAGCATTCGAGTACTGGCGCTCCAGCGGCCGGGTTCGGAACAGGCATCCGCCCAGAGGGAAAGTAGACGCGACCAGACAGAGCGGCAACAACCGGCGCAGATAAGAACGATGCGATCCGATTCCAGAACTATAAGAACTGATGGCCATTAGCAATCTGATTAGTATAAGGCACCCAAGGATGCCTTTTACCTGAGGCCCAGTGCCCGACGATAGGCAGCGACATTGCGGTCGTGCTCGGCCAGGGTGGTGGCGAAACGGTGGTGTCCGTTGCCATCGCTGACAAAATAAAGGAATTTTGTAGTTTCGGGATGCAGGGCAGCTTCGAGCGAACTGCGGCCCGGATTGCCGATAGCGCCCGGCGGCAGGCCGGGGAAACGGTAGGTATTGTAAGGAGAGTTGATGGCGAGGTCGGCATGATGCAGGCCCCCGCTATACGTTCCTTGCAGCAACTCGGCATAGATCACGCTCGGGTCGGCATCAAGCGCCATGTGTTGCGTCAAACGGTTGTAATAGACGCTGGCCACCCGCGGACGCTCCTCCGGGACCGCGGTTTCTTTTTCGACAATCGAAGCCATAGTGACCACCTTGTTGATGTCAAGGCCCGGCTCAACAGTACTGGCGCCGTTTGACAAGCCCCCGGCAGCGTTGCCGGAAAGCATTCCCACTTGCAGTGCCACCTGCCGGAATTGACGGACCATGGCCGCAGCCATCTCCTCCAATGTTTGAGTGCGGGTGAACTGGTAGGTGTTGGGGAAGAGATATCCTTCGAGCGACCGGGCATCCGGCGCGATGTCGGCGATTAGCTGAGTCTGAGTTTCGGCAATATGTAAGAAGTCAGCAGCCGAACCCAGCCCCGCATCCTCGATCGCCTGGGCGATGTCGAACATCGTATAGCCCTCGGGGATGGTCACCAGGTGAAAGTAAATATCCCCCCGCGCGATGCGGCCGTAGACCTGGGGCAGCGTAGCTTCCTTCTCGAAAAGATATTCGCCGGCCTTTAGCGTTGGTTTCGGATGCGCGATATTCCAGAGTCGAAAAGCGAGTTCGCTGCGAATGATCCCGGCTTTCTTCAATTCGACCGCAATGCGCCGCGTCGAGTAGCCCGAGCGAAGCATGACCAACGTCTGACCCGACGGAGGTCTGAACGGCACATACACCTGCCAGGCCGCGAAGCCGGCGGCCACCACAACGGCGACCAAAAACAGTGTGATCAGGACACGCAAGGTTCCAGTGTAGAGTGCTTTTCAGAATGTCACAAAGCGGAGATCAGAACGGGAAAACTTGGGTAATTTTGTGCTCCCAGTTGCGAAGTGTTTCTTGCCCATAATCGCTAACCCGACGATATGTCCTACGGTTAACGCTGTAGACGAAAAATTAAATTCTAAAAAACGCGCATTCCACTACGCGCGAACGTTCTAAAATAAGACCATACATTACCCCTAGGGGGGACAACCTTAACCAGTAACGCAGTCGGAGACTGAAGGAGGTCCCCATGAAGTTGAACGATACCATCACGACCTATGACATTGCCGAAGCTCTTCAGGGCGAGCAAGGCAAGTTTGAAGTGACCAGCCCATCTGGAGAACGTTACTTTGTCACCTGCCAGCCTGGACACTCGATTAGCAGTCTTGAGTGGGCCGGCAGCGAGCAGAATCTTCAGCCCTTCCTGGTTCGCAAGGTAGCGCAACCTGTGGCCTCGGAGGGACGATCCAAAAGATCCGTGGCCGCCTGACTAGGCGACCGCCACAAACCGAAGCCCGGCCATCACGGCCGGGCTTTTGAGTTTTCAGGGAAGGCCCCAACTACTCGCCCAGCCAGTCGGCATAAGGTTTCAGTGTTTCCACGTGGTCGCAGATAATCTTGAGCGCCCCGGTGATGGGAATTGCGAGCAGCAATCCGACCGCTCCCCAGACGGCTCCCCAAAACAGCAGCGCCAGCGTCACGGCCAGCGGGTTGATTCGCAACCGGCTGCCCAGCAGCTTCGGATAAAGCACATTGAGCGCGATCAGATGCATGGCGACAACGCTGATCACGACGACCAGCAGATCGCCCGCCTCCAATTGGCCAAAGCCGACCAGAATGGGTGGAACCATGGCCACCACGATGCCCAGGTAGGGCACGAGACTCAAAAAGCCACTGAGGAATCCAACGAAATAAAAGAACGGAACATGCAACAGGCCGAAGATGGCCACGCTCACTCCCGAGATGAGCAGGCCAATCAAAAAGTTCCCGACAATAAAACTCTGGAGCATTTTGCCGATCAGCCCAAGCGTCACGAACGCGGTGTGCCGGTGATGGAGCGGAAACAACATTACGGTTGCCGACCGCGCATGGCTCTGCCAGGTCAGCAGAAAATAAGTGAGGAAAGGAACGAACGAGGCCGCCAGCAGAGTGTCTGTTAAAGTGCCGGCTCCGTGGGTGAGCACGTCGGTCCAATTCGAGACTTGCCGCACTTGCAGCACATTTCGGTTATCGGCGGCGGCCACCGCTTCGCCCGTCTTCTCGATCTTCTCCGCTTGTTGCCGGAACGGTCGCAGAATGGATCCGATTTTCTGCGAATACTTCGGAAGATTATCGGCGAAAACGATGGCCTCATTGTAGGAAGTGATCGTTACCCCATAAAGCACTACCAGCAGAAGGACCACGCTGACGAGTGCCGCCAGCGCCCGCGGAAGATGCAGGTACTCAAAGGCCTGCACCAGTGGAGATAGCGTAAAGCTCAGCAGGATGGAAAAAAACAAAACGGCCAGCACCGATTCGCCGAAGTAGGCAAAAAGAATGATCAGCGCAATGCCGAGCAAGGTCAGCGACCAGTGATATTCGCGCCCCTGTTTTTCCGCGGTCTCGGTGGTTTCCATTCGACGGTCCGCTAGCCTCCGGGTGCGCACCAATTCTGCCTGAGCCCAGCAGGAATTGCACGAAGAGAATCAAAGCGCAGAGTCAAATTGAAGAAGTAGAACACAGGCGGCGTTCTCTTACATGATTGTCGCCCCGAGCGAAGCGAAGGATCCAGCATTTGGTTTTTACTTGTTCAATTGATTTCCATCTTGGCTTTGCTGCCCTTGACGTTCTCCCAGTCCACCAGCCATGATCCTCCCATGTCCTCGCCGCACCGCGTTCTGGCGCTCGATGTAGGTTCGAAGCGAATCGGCGTAGCCGTCTCCGATCCGCTCGGCATCACCGGCCAGGGCCTTGATACTATCCAGCGCCGGAACAAACGCCGGGACTGGGAGGCTTTGGGCGCGGTACTGGCGAAATACGACGTGGCTGAGATCGTGGTGGGCCTGCCTCTGCGCTTGTCCGGCGCTGAGGGTACGCAGTCAGAAAAAATGCGGCAGTTCGCCGATGAACTGGGCGCGAAGTTTGGGCTCCCAGTGCACCTGTGGGATGAGCGCTGGACCTCGACCGAGGCAAACCGCCTGTTGCGGGAGACCAACCTATCGATCGAAAAGCGTGGGAAAGCCGTGGACCGTATGGCCGCGATCCTGATCCTGCAATCATGGTTGCAGGCCCACCCGCGTTAGATCTATCGACGCATCACGGCGTTGAGGCAGAGACTGGGCCTGCCCCGTCTCCCGTCCGCGAACGTCGGGATGGCACGAAAAAGAGACGCGGCAGCCCGCGTCTCTAGGAAACATTTGAAAGGGAATTAGGTAAAGCGGTCTAGGAGGCCAGTTCGGTAATTTCCGGCAGCCGCAGATTGCACTTAGTCAGCGCCTTGGTCAACGCCTCTTCGATAATCGTCTCATCGCAATTGCGGGAAATAGCAATCTCGCTGACCAGCAGGTAGCGCGCCCTCTCCAGCATCTTCTTCTCGCGGAAGGAGAGCGACTTCGCCTGCGCCAGAATGAGCAGGCTCTTCAGCACCATGGCTACGTCGGAAAGGGAGCCGGTCCGCATGCGCTCGGAATTTTCCTTAAACCGGTCTTTCCAGTCGGCGGCGTTGATGCACTCGCCGGTCGAGAGGTAGTCGACAATCTTTTGCACCTCGCCGTTGCGCACCACCGGACGCATCCCGACGTTGCCGGCGTTGCTGAAAGGAATCATCACCTTCAGACTGCTGGCGGCGATTTTCAACAGGTAGAACCGTTCCATTGTGGTACCGATGGTTCGGCTGCTGATCTGTTCAATAATTCCTACGCCATGATTGGGATACACGACCTTGTCGCCGATGTGGAAAAGCTGGGCGTTATTCATCGAGGCCCTCTCCCCAGGAAGGGTACTGCTGCTTTTAGTCTATCGGACGGCCATAGGTAATGCAAACCCGGTAGTCGTATCCAGGCAGTGGCTGGTCGGCCAAATTGCGCCAGATCTCTTCATCATCGGTTCGATTAACTCCAGCAACTGCATGCCTAAGTCATTCCGTGTAAATGCGTTACTCGGATTTCTCCGCGCTCCCGGGAATCCATTACCAGCGGCACCCTGGCAGCGACGGGCGTATAATCGCTCTTTGCGCCTGACGGCGATTTCATGACTGAGATAATCAAGAAAAAGCTGCAAGATGAGCTAAATACCCTCGAGCACGAGCTGGCCTACGACATCCCCCGGGAGCTCAAGAAAGCCGCCGCGCTGGGCGATTTAAGCGAAAATGCCGAGTATCACATGGCCAAGCAGCGCCAAGAGTACCTGAAGGCGCGCGTCCGCCAGCTCGGCCAGCGCCTGGCTGACCTGTCGCTGATCAACATGAACAACATCCCTCGGGACAAGGTAGGGCTAGGCTCGACAGTCAAGGTCTATGACAATGGCAAGAATGAGGAAGTCGAATACCATATCGTGACCACCGAAGAGGCCGATGTGGCCAACGGCAAAATCTCGACCAACTCTCCCATCGGACGCGCTCTTCTCAACAAGAAAGTTGGCGACAGCGCCATGGTCGTGACGCCCAACGGCAACCGCGAGATGGAGATCCTAAAGTTGGCAACCATGCACGATCTGGCCGAGCTGGACACAGGCACGAAATAAGAGGCGGTGACCGGTCACCGGTGACCGGAGGAGTCGAGTCGCGGTCGGCGGTTAGCAGTCGCGGTTAGCAGTAGGCGGTCAGCGGTCGGCAGTCGGCAGCAAGCGGAGTCTTATGACCTGGACAAGCGGAGTGGGGCGCGTCTGCGGTGTTTTGCTGGATGGCATCGTCCGCCTGCTAGCCCTGTCGCATATCAATCCCAACGTCTTGACCCTGATGGGCCTGGTAGTCAATACCTACGCGGCGTTCCTGTTCGGCTATGCCAATGGTGACAACCAGCGCCGCATGTTCATCTACGCGGGCCTCGTCATTATCGGCAGCGGATTCTTTGACCTGGTGGACGGCCGGGTAGCCCGCGCCTCCAATCGCGTAACCCGTTTCGGAGGCTTCTTCGACTCCATCGTCGACCGCTACAGCGACGCCTCACTCTTCCTCGGCCTGTTGGTTTTCTACGGCCGCGGCAACCGCTTCTTCTACGTAGTGCTGGCCGCCCTGGCAATGATCAGCGCCATCATGGTGAGCTACGCGCGAGCCCGCGCCGAATCCCTGATCGGCAGTTGCAAAGTGGGCTTCATGGAACGCCCGGAACGCCTGGTTCTCCTCATCATCGGCGCCCTGTTCAACGAAATGGCGCCCGTCCTCTGGGTAATCGCCGTGCTCTCGACCATCACCGTGATTCACCGCGTCATCTATACCTGGCAGCGCACAACGGAAATGGACGCACCCGCCAAGGCGGCCTGATCTTTCTTGTCGCGTCCGTGGCCCGCCGGCTTTCGCGAGGGCGCCTTACGCGCGCCGTCACCCTCCAAACCAGTGCTAGACTATTCCGGCAATTGTGGAGAGATCGCTTGCCCGTTAACTCAACCCTAGTCGTACACGGCGGCGCCTGGGCCATTCCCGATGCCATGGTCGAAGCCCACCTTAATGGCGTCCGCAACGCCGCCGCCGCAGGCTGGCGCGCAATCGAGCGCGGCGGCTCCGCCCTTGACGCGGTGGAAGCGGCGATAGTCGTAATGGAAGACGACGAAACCTTCGATGCCGGCCGCGGCAGCTTCCTGAACCGCGACGGCAAGGTGCAACTCGACGCGTTCATCATGGACGGCGCAACCCTCCGCGGAGGGGGCGTCGGCTGCGTCGAGCGCCTGCGCAACCCGGTGCGGGCCGCCCGCAAGATTCTAAGCGACAGCCCCCACGTTTACTTCGTCGCCGAAGGCGCTGAGCGCTTCGCCGCTGAGCACGGCATCGCACTCTGCCGCAATGAGGATCTCATCATCCCCCGCGAAATCGAGCGCCTCCGCGAATACCAGGCGCAAGCCTCTATGAGCGGCAACGATTTGTTCGTAGAAGTCCCGCACGACATGCTTTCCCACGACACGGTAGGCGCGGTCGCGCTCGACCGCGACGGAAATATCGCGGCCTCGACTTCCACCGGCGGCACGATCAATAAAGCCCCCGGCCGCCTCGGCGACTCTTCGCTGATAGGCTGCGGCTGCTACGCCGATAACGAAAGCGCCGCCGCCTCCA
>JBAQJF010000274.1:0-34248 GCA_049300195.1 Terriglobales bacterium
CCTTAATGAAGTGGTAGAATCTCGTGCGGGTGCTTTCTTATGACTTGGCAATCGACTCTTAGCCCGAGACTCGCCGGCAAAGCGCATCACGGGCAAAATGACAACGAACTGTGGAAATCCAGTAAAACCGACACACTTTCTTACACAGTTGCACATTCGCCATTTTGAATGAAAAGGGAACAGAGCCGTAAATAGGTTGTAAAATAAAGCACTTGCAAGTAGAGCCGGGATGGCGGAACTGGCAGACGCAGCGGACTCAAAATCCGCCGACCTTCGGGTCTTGGGGGTTCGACTCCCCCTCCCGGCACCAGCAGACTTCGCGCGTTCAAAACCATTACTCTGCAACCAACAGCGACACGGGGAGCACCTCGAATTGTTCGGCCAGGGAGATAGCCGAGTCTGCGCCGAGACTAATTCCCGTAAAGAGGTTTCGGTACCGCCGCTGCTGAAAGGTTTCGGCCAATATAACTGCGGTGTCTTTCCAACAATCCTCGCCCAGAGGAAAGGGAGACTTCGACGTTACAAAGTTGGCGGTCAGGCGAGGAGTGATCGCGATCACGGCGTCTCTGCCTTGTTGCCGTGCCAAGGCGACCACATGTTCGCTTCTTTGCCCCTGAACAGGGAGTGGAACATAGTCTCCGGAGAGGAAAAGGTGGCTCAAGCGGCGACGCAGATTCAGAGCGACAGCGGTACAGAATAATTTGAGTTCGCCGGTGCGCCACCGTTCCGTCATGACGAGTAACAATTGCTTCCATCGTTCGGGATCGCAGTCACCTTCGAGTAGAGGCCGAACACTCTGCAGAAACGCCTTTCGGGCGCTGTAATCGACGAGATGACGGTTGTCGGGGTCGACCAGCGCCAAATCCCACAACTCCGTTCCTTGATAGAAGTCGGGCACGCCGGGGCTCGCGACTTTCAGCACCAACTGGGCCAGCGAGTTTACGACTCCGGCGGTTGCTATGCGGCGTTGGAACGGCACGAAATAGCGCAGGAATTTCTTGCTTTCGGGACCAGTGAGGCTGCGGTGGACAAAGTCACGGACCGCATCGTCATACTGGGGATTGGGGTGAATCCAACTGGCGTGAATTTTCTCTTCCTTAACAGCCTTCAGCATGTACTCCTGCATGCGTTCCACAAACTGCCGAGGAGGTTCGTCAAGACCCGCAGGCCACGCCCCCAGCAGGGTTTGATAGTAGAGATATTCATTGGCCCGGTCGGGCGCGAGGTCCCCTTGGACCAGGGTCTTCAACCTGGCATTGACGCGGCCCCAGCGAGACAACTCGCTGCGGTATTCGTCGGGAATTTCAGAGAGTACGCTGATGCGGCAGCGGGCGTCCTCGCCCCGCTTGGTGTCATGAGTCGAGGTACATAACATCGAAAGCGGCCAGTGCTCACGGCGGGTTTGATTGACTTCGTGGAACTCCGCGACACTGCGCCCGAAGCGCGCGGGTTCACCGCCCACTTCGTTTAACGAAAGCAAGGGACTATAGCGATAGAATGCCGTGTCCTCGACGCCTTTGGCCTGCACCGGGCCGGTGTATTGCTGGAACTTCAAGGCGAATCTGACCCGTCGCCGGTACTCTTCTTCGGACAATCCCGGTTGCTTTTCAGGAAGCAGCATCTGGCGAATGAACGCAAACATGGAAGGCTCAAGCACCGGGTTACGTCGCAAGGCTTCCGACATTGCCGCATCCACCACACGCTCGTCGAAACTATCGTGACCGTCGCCAGTGAAATAACTCCGGTAGACCGGGAAGCAGGCCACCACTTCGCGGAGGCCTTCCTGCAAGCTGTCGAGAGTGAAGTCGCGGTAGCGGCGGTTGGATTCGGAGATACGATTGAGTTCATGCGCCAGCACATTGAGCTCGCTGGCCATCGAACTCGCGACGATCAGTTGCTTGCCTTCGTAAACCACATCGGAAAAGCGGCTAGTTCGTTCCGTGAAGCGCACGTAAGTCTTGTGCAGCGCCGCAGCGCTCGCGGGATCCACAAACAGCCCGGCCACATCGTTCAGGAATTCGTAACCGGTAGTGCCATAGACCTCCCAATCCGAGTGCAGGCTCTCGCCGTGGGAAATTATTTTCTCAATCAGCACATAGAGAGGGCCGCCATCGGGGGCGCAGTGTTTCTGTAAGTTGGAGAAATATTGCTTGGGATCGTAAAGACCGTCGACGTGATCCAGACGCAACCCGGTGACCAGTCCCTGTCGAGTGAGTTCGCGAACCAGTGTATGCGCAACTTCGAAGACAGCTGGGTCTTCCATGCGGATCCCGGCCAACTGGTTGATGTCGAAGAAGCGCCGGTAATTGATCTCGTGAACGGCTGTCTTCCAGTAGGAGAGGCGATAGGGCTGAAGATCGAGAAGTTCGTGAAGCAGATTGAAGCTCGCCGCGATGCCGACCTTACCATTGAACTCGCGGACATTATTCTCGATATGGCGGTTGATGGCGGGCGACTTCGCTACCAATGCAGCGAGGCGTTCCGAAGCAACCGCTTTTTCGCGGTCGCGGTCTGCTGTTCTTTCTGACGCAGTTTCCGTGAATGCCGGAATGTGTTCTAGATGAAAGATGATGCTGAGCAGTTCGCGCAGGTCGGGGTCATCATCCGGCATCTCGGCGCGAAGAGTCTCCGGCCGGTGTCCGAGGAGAATCCGCATTTGCCGGGGATTAAGGGGAAGGTTCTGAGTATGGTATTGCAGCGAAAAATTCCCGCCCTCGAAGTGGATCTGAAGCTGGCCGGCTTCCAGAACATTTCCGTATTGGTCTTCCAGAATGGGCAGAAGAACTTTGTTCTTCAGTTCGTCCTTCACCGGCTCCCAATCAATGTCAAAGAACCGGGCGAAGGGAGATGACGGACCATTTTCCAGCACGCTGCGCCATTTCAGATTCGCTTGGGGATCGATCCCCATGTGGTTAGGCACGAAGTCAAGGAGCAGTCCCATCGAATGTTGTTGCAGAACCTCGCACAGAGCCTGGAAGTCTTCGGGGCTTCCGAGTTCGGAGTTGAGCCGATTGTGGTCGACAATGTCGTAGCCGTGCGTGCTGCCCGGAGTGGATGCAAAGATGGGAGAAAGATAGACGTCAGTGATGCCCAAGGCGGACAGATACGGAACAATTTCGCGCGCGGCGCGGAATCCAAATCTTGGGGTGAGTTGCAGGCGGTACGTGCTTGCCGGTATGCGCGTCGGCTGCTCGTTCAAACCAGCGTCCTCCCTTCGAAGATGATTTGGATGCGGCACCAGAGCGCGAGTCTGGGCAACTCTGCGTTTTATTCCGCAGGCAAAACCCTCACCACAACCAAAATCGGCTGGAAGCTTTGCGAGGAGCAATCCGAGGGGTAAGCTTTCATTCCTCCCAAAGAGGATTCTGCATATTGGGCGGCCAAAATCCGCCTGCACCAAAACGGCGACTCACTACAATCGACTCCATCTGTTATAGTCCGCGCGAACAAGCCTATGCAAATCGTGCGTATTCATGGAGGCCCCAAACACATGACATCAATCCGGAGTGTTCTCCTTTCGAGTGTTGTTCTCTCGAGCGTTCTCCTGCTGGGCATTGCGTTTTTAAGCACATTCGCGGTTCCCCCACTTGCAGCCCGGAACAACGAACGATACGGACGAGCGGGCTCGATCGCAGGTGCTCACACTCGAGAGGTTGTGGAACCAGGCCTATAAATCGGGAGATACCAAGGCTCTCGCCTCGATTGCGACTCCGTGAGTGCTTCGCGCACTGAGTCCGCTCAAGATGACATAGTAGGTAATGATATTCGGCTGAGCTTTTGAACTTCTGGCACCTTGCCTACTGGCCGTTTCCCGCAGAGCCGTCCGGTCTCACTCCCTTCACCTTCCCGAACCACTCGTCGAACCAGCGCAGCATGCGCAGGGAGTAGTCGCGCGCGTCGGCGGGCTTGTAGAAGACGTGGCCTTCGGTCGGATAGACGACCATTTGCACCGGAACTTTCATAGTTTCCAGAGCGTGGTACCACTCGAGCGATTGCTCCATGGGAACTTCGCCGTCACGGTCGCCGACCAGGATCAGGGTTGGCGTGGTTACAGTCTTTACGAAGCGAATCGGATCTGACTTCAGATAGACCGCGGGATCGTCATAGACCGACGCTCCGAAAAATGGCACCATCCACTCGTCGATATCGTTGAGTCCGTAATAGCTTTGCCAGTCGGAGAGGCCCGCTCCCGCGACGGCGGCTGCAAAGTGGGTTTGAGTTTCGGCCCACATCGTCATGTAGCCGCCGTAGCTGTGGCCGCGGATTCCGATGCGCTTCGGGTCGATGGGATACTGCTTGATCATCGCGTCGACGCCGGCGATGATATCGCGATAATCGCCGCCGCCGAAGTCTTTTACGTTGCCCCGCGTGAAGGCTTCGCCCTGCCCAAAGCTGCCGCGCGGATTTGGACAAAGAACGAACCAGCCGAGAAGCGAGGCTGCGGCCATGCTGCCCATTCCTCCCGAGGACCACTTCGACGCGCAGGACCACGAAGGACCGCCGTGCACGCTCACGACCAGCGGATACTTTTTCGCTGGATCGTAATTTGCCGGGAACATCAGCCAACCCTGAACGTGAGTGCCGCCGCTTTTTCTCTTGTCGCCCAAGGTATTGCCGCTCGGCCAACTGACATTGCGGCTCTCGCCCCAGATCGGCTTCACATTCTGGTTCAGACGTGTAATCTGCTTCCACTCTCCCATTTTGCCCGCCCATACTTCAGAGGGAGCGCTGGCCGACTGGCGGACGACCGCGCTGACGGAACCGTCGCGGGAGAAGGAAGCGCCCGGAACCCAGGCGTCGGTGGTTGCGCCAATAAGTTCTTCGCCCGTCCAGCTTCCGCCCGGCAAGCCTTTCCAGGATGATCCAGCCGGATAACCCGCTTCGGGGAGGACGGCGTATCCCGAGTTGCCATCGACGTTGGCGACGACCGCGAGGCTGTCCGGCGATATCCACGCCAGCGAAGACGGCGACGCTTGAATAGCCGGAGTCAGATCGCGCGCTGCGCCTCCCGCGATCGGCACAATGTAGACATCGCCTCCGGTGAGGCCCGCGTCGCTCATGATGCCTTCGATGAAGGCGACGTTCTTTCCGTCGGGTGAGACATGCGGCTCGGCAATCTGCCACTTGGGTTGGTAGATCTCGCGCATCTTCCCACGCTGTTCTCCGTTTTCCGCGTCGATCTTATAGAGGCGCGCGATCCACCAGTTATTGTCGCCGGAGCCGTGGGCCGCAATCGCCGCCCAGCTTTTGGAATCCGGCGTCCAGTCGTATTCGTAGACGTAGACGTCGGCGGGAGTGACTAGCGTTAGTTGCTTCGTTGCGAGATCGACAACGGCAATGCGCTGCTCGAATGTTTTTTCGCCTACTACGCCTGCCAGCGGCGTCATGGGCTGGAGCGGGCCGGCGATGCGCGGGATGCCTTCGATGTAGAGGACGGCCAGCTTCGCGCCGTCGGGCGAGTAGCGCGGCGTCTGGGCATAGCCTTTTAGATCGGCTAGTTTTTCGGGGCTGGTTCCATCGGCGGCGGCCCACAATTGCGCGGCTGGTTTTTCTCCGGGCAGATCGGCGAGCCAGGCGAGGCGACGGCTGTCGGCTGACCATGTTACATCGCGGGTTTTCTGATCGGGAGCGAGGTGGTGCGTTGCTCCAGTCGAAATGGCCGTGATCGAGAGTTCACCGTCGAGGATGTAGGCGACTTGGGTGCCATCGGGCGAAATGGCGATCTGGTCGATTTTTTGGGCTGATGGCAGGGAATCGAGCGCGGCGGCTACGCGATCTTCAGCGGCCAGCGAAGTCGCGGATAACAAAATCAAGGACAGCGGAAGAAAAAAGCTGAGGCGTGGTTTCATCGTGGGGCAGAGTATACACAATGGCGGCAAACATGAGGGCCCGAGACACGTTCGGCCGCGTCCCGTAATCGCGCGTTAGGAAGATGCTGCCGGACAGCGCGATGGAAATGCAAATGACGCGCTGAGGGTCAGTGAGTATCATGGAAACCGCATGGATAAGCCGCCGCGCACTTTTTGGCAGATCTGGAACATGAGCTTCGGTTTCCTCGGCATCCAGTTTGGCTGGGGACTGCAGATGGCCAACATGAGCGCTATCTACGAATACCTGGGAGCGCGGGCGGATCAAATTCCGATTCTTTGGCTGGCCGCACCGCTCACCGGGTTGATCGTTCAGCCCATCATTGGACATGCCAGCGACCGGACATGGGGAGCGCTGGGGCGACGGCGTCCTTATTTTTTGACTGGGGCGATTCTAAGCTCGGCGGCGCTCATCCTCATGCCGCGCAGCTCGGCGCTCTGGATGGCGGCAGGACTTTTGTGGGTGCTTGATGCGTCCATCAACATCAGCATGGAGCCGTTCCGCGCGTTTGTGGCCGACCTGCTGCCGGAGTTTCAACGAACGCGCGGCTTCGCGATGCAGAGTCTTTTCATCGGGCTCGGCGCGGTCGTCGCTTCCGCGCTGCCTTATCTGCTGACGAACGTCTTTCACGTTGGGAGCAGGGGCGCTGGGAGCATTCCCTTTACCGTGCGTCTTTCTTTCTATCTTGGGGCGGCGGCGTTTCTTGGGGCGGTGCTCTGGACGATTTTCACGACCAAGGAATATCCCCCGGAAAATCTTGCCGAGTTCCAGAAGGAGAAGGACGAGCACGGCGGCGTGATTGCGGGGGCAGGTGAAATTTTGGTTTCGATCCGCGAAATGCCGCGGACAATGCGGCAACTGGCATGGGTGCAGATTTGCACGTGGCTGGCTCTTTTCTGCATGTGGCTTTATTTTCCGGTGGCCATTGCGCGCAATGTATTCGGTGCTCCTGACACGAGCTCGCCTTTATACTCGGCGGGCGTGGAGTGGGGCGGCGTCTGCTTTGGAATGTATTCGCTGGTGTGCTTCGGATTTTCATTTGTGCTGCCGGTGCTTGCCCGGCGATGGGGACGCACGACCACTCACAGTTTGTGCCTGATCGCGGGGGGATTGGGTCTGCTTTCGGTCGCGGTGGTTCACGACAAGTATCTGCTTCTCCTTTCCATGACGGGCGTTGGCATCGCGTGGGCCAGCACGCTGTCGATGCCCTACGCAATTCTGGCCGGCTCGCTGCCTCACGAGAAGACCGGGGTTTATATGGGCATTTTCAACTTCTTTATCGTGATTCCGGAGATCACCGCGTCGCTGCTGTTCGGTTGGGTGATGGGGCACCTGCTCAACAACAATCGCCTGCTGGCGGTGGTGGCGGGAGGGTTTTTCTTTTTGCTCGCGGCAGTGCTGACGCAACGCGTTGAGGATCTCTACGATGCGCGGCAGCCGAGCGGTTCTCTGCCGGGGAACGCGGTGGGGGCGAAATTGTAAGTTTTGTCGTTCTCAGAATTTTCAGCGGGGCCGCACCGCGATCAGTTCCGTCTCGAGCGGCACGCCGCGTGCGATCTTAACGCGGACCAGGGCCTCAAACGGCTTCATTCCGGATTTCGCTCCCGGAATTTCCTGCATCAGCTTTGCGACCGAATCGGGGCGGCAGACAAACTCCACGACACCCTGCGTGCCGAAGGTTGTGGTGCCCGCCAGAATCATTACCATCCGGTTCGGGCTCTCTCCCGGCACGAGCCCCACGACTGCATAGTCTTCGGTAAGCGGCGCGTTTGACGGGCTGGCTAAATAGCTGGACGCCTCGTCCGGCTTCGGGTGGCGGCTTACGATTGAAAGATCTCCTTTACGCGGACCCGAGGCCATGCGTTGAAAAACAAATTCCCGCGTGCCCGGTATATCAAGGAGAGAAAGATTTTCGGAGGGCGATCCGACGAAAATCAGATTTGCATTGCTGGCATCGTCGAGCGTAAACAAGCTGCCGCGCTTCACCCGAATTTGGTGGCCTAGCGAGGAGAAGACATCGTCGAGCGCGTGGACGGCCAATACTTCTCCTACGCCGGTGTAATGGTCGTAAACGGTGGTCTTGGAATCCTGGCGCGGATTGTAGTAACGCATGCCCGTCTCGGGGCGTCCGATGAAAGCGGCGTTGCTGAAGATCACCCAGGGATCGTCGCCTCCGGCGGTGAAAGGTCGCCAGAATTTGGCCAGCGGGCCGGCGACTGGACGTGCTGAAAGAGATGTTGCGGATGCGGCATCGGCCCGATTACGAGTCCACAGCAAACTGCCAAGCACGACCAGGGACGCGGTCAGGCAGCTCAGCAATACGATTACGGCGATGCGCCATTGCACAGGCACAACGGGAGCGGCAGGCGCAGGTACGAGCGATGGCCTCAGTATCGCGCCCTGCGGTTCTGGCTCTACATGCTTTGGCTCGAAGGTGAGGTGGTAGCTACCTTTCGGGAGCTTAACGACCACCGGGTCGCTTGCGCCTTCGGTGGCGTAGTACTCAGCCAGCTTCAGGCGGAGTCGGCCTGCCTGCACGCGAATGGTCGAATCCGATTGCGGATCGAAATCCGCATGGCGACCATAGACCTCGGTGGCGATCTGGTATTCCTTGAGTGGCGCGGTGGGGTGATCGAGCGATTGCTTCGCCAGGTATTGCAATAGTTTGCAGAGAGATTCCGAACCGCGGAGACTATGGCTTTTAATAATGTGATCTATTTGTTGGAAGAACTGCTCGGGTCCTGCGCCGATCATGCGTGTCACAGCCATTTAACAGTGACGTAACAAGAGAGGTATCGTGTTGCAACGCCTGCATTTTACTCCTGTAACCGTTTAAAACCTAATGAAACTCCCGATCTGGGGCACTTTGTACTAAAACTTGCAGCCCAAAGGCTTCTTCATACGGGACTTCGTGTATTCACGCGATCCTTGCGAGAGCAAAGCTCTTGCGAGCATTTCGCCGCAACGGATTGAGCAGCTTGAAAACAAATTGCGATATGGAAGAATCCACCGTGCGTGACAACATCGTTCCCCGACTTCGCCGAATTGGAGGAAACATGAAAACCAAGCTTTTTGCTGCGCTGATCCTGGTTGGGTTTCTGGCTGCCATGGCATCAGCTCAGTCCGACACTGGCCGCGTCATCGGCACGATTACCGATCCAACCGGCGCAGTCGTGTCGAACGCCACTGTCACGATCACTGACGCTGGGACAGGTCACGCGGTGACCACGACTACGAACGGCTCGGGCCAATACACGGTCAATGCGCTACCTGTGGGAAAGTACCATGTTCAGGTGGCGGCGCCGGGCTTCAAGACGGCGAGCGCCGATATCTCTTTGCAGGTATCGCAGGTTCTGGAAATCAGCCTGAAGCTGGAGACGGGCTCGGCATCGACGACGGTCGACGTTACGGGCGATGTTCCGCTGGTGGATACGGCTACTTCGAGCGCGGGCGAAGTAATCTCGGGACAGCAAGTGGTGGACCTCCCGCTTAACGGGCGCAACTTCACTTCACTTGCCTTGTTGACGCCGGGCGTCAGCCGTGGCCAGTACGCGAATAATGCGAGCGCGCCGAATAACAATGCCGAAACCTGGCGCAACGCCGAGTCCGGCGGTGCCGCGTTGTCGGTGGATGGGCTCCGCCCGCAGGCCAATAACTTCCTGCTCGATGGCCTCGACAATAACGATTCCATGGTTAACACGCTGATCATTTTTCCAGCGATCGAAGACGTACAGGAATTTAGGGTTACGACCAGCACGCCGCCCGCCGAGTTCGGCCGATCCGGCGGCGGGGTGGTGCAGGTGGACACCAAGTCTGGAACCAACGCCATTCACGGCGCGGTGTACTGGTTTAACCGTTCGAAGGTGGGTGCCGCGAATACCTTCAACGACACCACCACACCGGAGTTAAGCCGCAATCAGTTTGGCGCTTCGCTCGGTGGACCGATCTGGAAGAACAAGTTATTTGCCTTCCTGGACTACCAGGGGTGGCGACAGAACGTACCGGCGGGGTCGTTTCAAACTCGTGTGCCGACGACGCTAATGCGCACCGGCGACTTCACCGAACTGCTTTCCCCGGGGGGGACGGGTAGTGCGACCTCGATTCCCGTCCACGGCGACGGGAGCGCGGGGAACCCAGGGCTGCCCGGCTGCAATGCAGCCTCTATCGCCCAACCGAATGCCTTCGCTAATGCGGGTAATGGCTATGTCTTCGATCCCACGACGTGTCTGCCATTTGGCTGGGATACGGGCACCGACTCGCCCGGCCCAACGATCAACATGATTCCGAGTACAAGCCAGATCATGGCCGGCCTGAATTATCTGAATGCCTTCCCGAATCCCAATATTACTGGGGCCGACATTCCTGACAATGGTCCCAACTTCCAGGCGTCCCAACAGAACATCACGAAAATGGACGACTATGATGCCCGCATCGACTGGGTGGCTACGTCCAAGGACACTGTCTTTGCCCGCTACAGCCTGGGCACGGATTCTTTACAGAACACTCCGTTCCTGGTAGACAGCACCCACCTGCTGCCCTCCGGTAATGGCACCAACCCGCAACATCCGCGTCAGGTTGCAGTGGGCTATACGCGCACCCTCAGCAACACCATCGTCAATGAATTCCACTACGGCTACACGCGTCCTTATTACGGATACCTCCAACCAGACAGTAACGTGCCGCTGGCACAGCAACTTGGCATCGTTAACGCCAACACTTCACCCCTGCTGGGTGGCATGCCGATCATCGGTGGCTGGTATGGAAACATGAGTTATGTGGGCGATGGCGGCCCTTATCTGATTGTCGAGCCGACCCACCAGTTCACCGACGCGGTGAGCTGGACCAAAGGGAAGCACACCTTCAAATTTGGAGGCAGCATCATTCATCGCGACGTGAATTGGACGCAGGGCAATAACGCCAAGGGCTACTTCTGGATTGACGACGGCGACTACGGTGGCATGCCGACGGCCACTTCAGCCCACGGAACTTTCACCGGCTATGAGGACTCAGAGGTGCTGGCCGGGTTCATGGGCGCCTACAGCGTGGGAGCATTCAGCGGGTACTACCAGACGCGAAGCTGGGAGAATGGGTTCTTTGCGCAGGATGACTTCAGGGTCACGAGCAGACTGACGTTGAATCTTGGTCTGCGTTACGACCTGTTCACATGGCCGAAAGAAGCCAACAACCACATGTCGAATTTCAATCCCGTCACCGGGGAACTGGTGGAGGCCGGCAACGCTCCCGGGTATAACGACTCTCTGATTGACACGCCGAAACATAACTTCGGTCCGCGCGTCGGATTTGCCTACGACCTATTTGGCAACGGCAAAACCGTGCTGCGGGGCGGTTACGGCTTGTTCTACTATCTGGATCGCGGGGGCGTTGCGAATGAGCTTTCCGAGAACCCGGACTTTAACGGCACGCAGACTTATTACGCCTGTAACAACGCACCGGGCGGGGTGGTCGATTGCTCAGGTACCCTCAGTAGCAATAATGGCTATCGCGTGACCTTCATGGGGCAGGGTGCCATCGGCAGCACCGATCCAACGATCGCCACCGCAGCCCTGCCGGCGAAAATCGGTATCAATCCGAACGACGTGACCTCCGCCGATAACGTAATTTACTGGCCGAAGAACAGCCCGAACTCGCATATTCACCAATGGAACATTCAGGTGGAGCGTGCCATTGACAGCAAGACTGCGGCGACTGTGGCTTATGTCGGGACAAAAGTAGTGAATCTGGCGACGCCGTTTAACGCCAATCAGACAGCGATTGGCTTGGGAACGCAATGGTTCCCGGCCGGAGGCACGATCAACCCGGCTGGCGTGGGCGCGATCAACGAGTATGCGATGATCGGCAGCGGAAACTACAACGGTCTCCAGGCGAAGTTGACTCGCACCATGAGCAATGGACTTCTGTTCACTGTGGCATACACCTGGTCGCACTCACTGGACAACTCTGCCGATGCGCTCAGCACGGCGCCCGGAGGCGTCGTGGTAGGAGCCAACGGCACGCCGCTGTTGAACTATCAATACGGCAACTCGGACAGCGATCAGCGGCAACTGTTCGCAGCCAGCGTCATCTATCAGCTGCCCTTCGGTCGTGGACAGAGGTTCGGCCATGACATGTCGAAAGCGGCCGACTATATCGTCGGCGGGTGGCAGTGGAACAATGTAGTGGTGCTGGACACTGGAACGCCCATGGATATCCAGGGTGCGCCGGGCAGTCCAAATGGCCGCCCGGATTATCACGGCGGATGCAAAACCGGCGTGTCATGGCGGGTGTGGATCAGCTGTCCCGCGGGTGCATTCACTGCTCCTGCCGGACTGGTCGGAGATCTTGGGCGCAACGCCTTCCCTGGACCTGGAACACACACCTGGGACACCTCGCTCTTCAAGACCTTCAACGTCACCGAACGGGTGAAGACAGAGCTGCGAGCCCAAGTCTATAACCTGACTAACACGCCGCAGTTCCAGACGCCGGATAGCAATTACAACAATGGCGACTTCGGCCAGTTGAACGCGGTTCGGCTGTCGCCCAGCAATCGGGAGCTTGAACTGGCGTTCCGGATATCTTTCTAGCTCGGGCACAGGAGACGCTTGATTGCAGTTCCCAAGCTCTCCTGCTTCGCTTAGGCCGGTAAGGTCGGGAGAGAGGGCTCTTTCCCGTCTCACCTATCCTGACAGCTTTGTCCACATCGCTCGTTCGCTCTGCACACTCGGTTTGCCCGGTGGCTGCCATGAAAAATAGACGTATTGCCCCGCTGCCGCTGATGTTGGTATTGCTGTTTGCCCTCTCAGCATTCCCTGTGCCGGCCGCAGCGGCGCAGCCTCCGTTAGTCCGAAAGCTTGAGCCGCCCAATTGGTGGACTCACTACACACCCGATCTCACGCTTCTTCTAACCGGTGAGCATCTGAGCGCCGCCCGCGTCGAAAGCCGCAGGGGGGATGTATCTGTGCTTGGCGCTGAGGCTTCCGCGAACGGACATTACCTCTTCGTGCGGCTGCGGCTCGCATCCGACGTGCATCCTGGGAACGTAGACTTGCGCATCAACACATTGGCCGGTACCACAGCCGTTCAGCTGCCGCTCCGAGAGCGCGCTGACCCGCACGGACACTTCGAAAGTTTTTCGCTCAACGACGTCATCTATCTCATCATGCCCGACCGCTTCGCCGACGGCGACCCCGCAAACGACCGTCCGCCCGGCTCAAGTGGCATTTATGATCGCAGCGATCCCCATGCCTACCACGGCGGCGATCTGCGCGGAATCCGCGAACATCTCGACTATCTCCACAGCCTCGGCGTAAATACACTCTGGCTTACGCCGGTTTGGAAGAATACCGACTCCGACTACCACGGCTACCATTGCGTCGACTTTTATGCTCTCGACGAGCACATGGGAACGATGCAGGAATATGACGAACTGGTCGCCGATGCGCATAAGCTTGGCATGAAAGTTCTGATCGATTACGTAGTCAACCACACTGGTCCGCAGCATCCATGGGCCGACGATCCGCCTACGCCGACCTGGTTTCATGGGACGCCGGCGCATCACCTTGCGCCTTCCTACAGCTTCAGCGGGCTGGTCGATCCTCACGCGTCGCCGCGCGAGTATCTCGCGACGCTCGATGGCTGGTTTGCCAATAAGCTGCCGGACCTCAACCCTGACGATCCTGAGCTCGGGCTCTACCTCGCGCAAAACGCCATGTGGTGGACGGAGATAGCGCAACTAGACGGATTCCGCCTCGACACTTTTCCTTATTCGTCGCGCCAGTTCTGGAGCGGATGGGATACGCGCATTCGCGAGGTTTACCCGAAACTAGACGATGTTGGCGAGGTGGCCGACCCGGACTCGTCTATCACTGCATTCTTTGAAGGCGGACGAAAGCAGTTCGATGGGATCGATACCGGTCTGACCACCGTCTTTGACTTTCCGCTTCGGGATGCGTTGCGGGATGTGATTGTCAAGGGTCAGCCGATGGAGAAGATCGTGACTGTGCTGCGTCATGATGAGTTCTATCCGCACCCGGAGATGCTGGTCACTTTTTTCGGTAATCATGACAACAGCCGATTCATGGGCGAAAAAGGAAGCAGCGTCGCCAAACTTAAGGCGGCCTTTTCGCTGCTGCTGACCATGCGAGGCATTCCACAGATTTATTACGGGGACGAAATTGCCATGACTGGCGCCAACGATCCGGATAACCGCCGCGACTTTCCGGGAGGTTTTCCGGGGGATCCTCGAAATGCTTTCACCAAGGCAGGCCGCACGCCAGAGCAGCAGGATGTTTTCGCTTATGTGCACTCACTGCTTGATCTGCGCAGGAGCCATCCCGCATTGCGCATGGGCAAGCAGTGGCACATCGGATGGGATGAGAGTTATTACGCGTTTGTTCGCGAGCTTCCGGAAGAAACAATTCTCGTGATCTACAACAACGCGGATAAGGCTCGCACGCTTGAAATTCCCGTTAGCGAGACGCCACTGGAAAAGGCGCACGAGCTTCAAACTCTCTTTGGGAATGTTTCAGCAGAGATCGGCGGCAGCAGCGTCCGCCTTACGCTGCCGGCCCAGACGACCGCGATCTTCAGCGTCCACTAGTGGGCGGGCGCGGGCTGTGGAGTCGCCTGCGGAACGGGCGCGGCCGGAGTTATGAAGTTTACCTTTGGAACCTCGCGCGATGACGGCGTGGCTTCGAAGTAAGCTTCGTTGGGCTTGAATCCCGCGATCCCGGCGAAGAAGCTGTTGGGGAATTGCTGGACGTAGGTGTTGTAGTCCTTGAGAGTGTCGTTGTAGCGCTTGCGCTCGACCGCGATGCGATTCTCCGTGCCTGCCAGTTCATCCTGCAATCGCAAGAAGTTTTCATTGGACTTCAACTGAGGATAGTTTTCAACCACCACCAGCAGGCGGCCGAGGGCTCCATCGAGCTGGCCGTTGGCCGCGATTTTTTCTTGCGGCGTGCCCGCGTTGAGCAGGGCCGAGCGGGCTTTTGCGATGTCGCCGAAGACCGTTACTTCCTGCTGGGCATAGCCTTTCACGGTCTCGACCAAATTCGGGATCAGGTCGGCGCGGCGTTGCAACACGATGTCGACCTGCGACCAGGCTGCTTTTACGGCCTCGTTCTTGCTGACGAGCGTATTTTTCGCGCTTACATATTGGCCAAAAATCAGCAAGCTGCCCAGTAGGAGGATTACAACGATTACGACGATGACGATCAAGGCTTTGCCCATAGGATTCTCCTGAAAAAGTATCCGCGAACTTTCTTCGCAAAATCGCTTCGCAAAATTACTCCGCAAATTACGAAGAGCGCGCGGTGCCCGAGTCCAGCATTCTATCAACTGCGGTGGTCACCTGCTCCAGCGCCGCCAGATAGCGCGAAAAAACGTCGGCTACGTCGAAACTCTTGCGGTTGGATTTCCGCTCTCTCACGTCCAACACCTGCAAAATGCCCGATGGATCAAACGCAATCTGTTTTGACAATGCCTGCACTGCCTGGCGTTTTCCGGCGGGGGCGTCGTGTCCGAGCACGATCAGGGCGTGACGGAAGAGCGTGGCGAACGACGAAACCGACCGGAGCAGCACCTCCCATAGGCGCGAATCGTTGCCCGACGCCAGAAGCGCGTGCTGGCGGAGCAGCGCTAGTTTTTCGCGTAGCTCGTACTCCACCTGAACGCGATGGAGATCGACTGGTATTTTCAAGCCTTGCAGGATATCTGTCCCGAAAATAACGCGGTGATGCTGTTGCATATCCATCAGCTCGATCGTAAACACATCCGTGGAACGCTCAATCTCTTCGCGGGTCATGAAGAGCGGAGGTGGCTGCTTTTGCCGGTCCCACCACTTGACGGCGGGGGCAAGCGCCTGCAAATCCTTGAACGCGCTGCCGCGAAGCACGCAGAACAAATTCACATTCGAAAACTCGGGATGGAAATCTCCGGCGACGGCCGAGCCGAACAGGATCACGCTTTCCAGATTGGCTCCAGCCGCGTCTCGCAGACGGCTGACAAATTCGTCGATCTTTTTTTCGGGAACCACTTGCTTCTCGGCATCCATTCGCGTCCTCGCTGACTTGCCCCGCCTTGCTACCAGCTGCTGCTTGCCCCGCCGCCACCGGAACTGCCACCGCCGAATCCGCCAAACCCTCCACCGCCGCCGAACCCGCCGCCACCGCCAAATCCACCGTAGCCGCCGCGGCCTCTGCCCCCAAACATGCCGGAGAACAAGATCCAGAAAAGTATGCCGCGCAGCGGAGTAAAAAGAACGACGAGCACGACGATAATCAGCAGAACAATTCCGCCCGGCGAAATCCCTCCGCCCCGCTCCGGCACACGCCTGGTTGGAGGCCGCGGGAATTGCGGCGTCGTAACCTGAATGCCTGCGTCCTGCGCGATCACTTCCGCGACGCGCGATGTAACCAGCAGCAGCGCCTGACTATAGTTGCCCGCGCGCATGATCGGAATCGCTTCCCGCTGAAAGCTGCCCGTCTTTCCATCGGTCAGGATCGGCTCCAGACCGTAGCCAACCTCAATGCGCGCGCGGTGATCGTCGATCGCATAGAGGATCAGCACACCGCGGTCCGTGGACTTGCTTCCAACTCCCCACCGGTGGAAGAGGTCAACCGCATAGGTTTCGATATCGGAGCCATCGAGGGAGCGAATGGTTACGACCGCGATCTGGGCATGAGCTTTCTGGTCGATCTGCCGGCAGATGTCGTCCATCTGCACGATCGTCTTCTGGTCAAGAACGTGGGCAAAGTCGTCGACGTAGTCGGTGGCTTTAAGCTGAGCGACGGGCTCCGCCTGCGCCGTCAATGCCAGCAGCAGCGCAGCTGCTACACCAAGCCACGACTTTGTGCGCGAAGCCATCGGAAGCAAGATTGTACAAGACGCCTTCAAGACAGAAGGGGTGGTTGCCTGGAAGTCCACTTTTCTAGAGAATCGCCCTTACAACTCCGCCATCGACTCGCAGCGCCGCCCCATTGGTGGCCGAAGATAGTTCGCTGGCTACGTAGACCACCATCGCGGCAACTTCATCCACGGTGGCGAACCGCTTCAACAGAGATGACGGCCGCACGTGCTCAAAGAATTCCTTCTCTATTTCCGCCTTTGACTTTTGCTGCTGCTTCGCCATCGCCTCGACAAAGACGCCTACCCCTTCCGACTCCGTTGGCCCGGGAAGAATGCTATTCACTGTCACGCCGGTTCCGGCTACCGACTCCGCGATGCCGCGCGCCACCGCAATCTGCGCGGTCTTGGTCATTCCATAGTGCACCATTTCCGCCGGAATCTGGACTGCCGATTCGCTGGAAATGAAAAGGATGCGGCCCCAGTTCTTCTTCAGCATCCCTGGCAGATAATGTCGCGACAGGCGCACTCCGCTCATCACGTTGACCTCGAAAAAGCGGAGCCAGTCCGCGTCGGAGATCTCGGCAAAAGGCTTCGGCTCGAAAATGCCTACATTGTTCACCAAGACATCCGCCGCGGGGAGCTTTGCAATGACCGCTTCCGCGCCAGCCAGACTTGAAAAATCCGCCGCAATGCCATCAACCTTGGCGGTCGCCGCACCCTTTCGGATTGCCGCTATTGCGGCATCCACGCGCCCTTGCGTGCGTCCATTGACGTAGACATGAGCGCCTTCGTTGGCAAGCGACTGGGCGATCGCAAAGCCGATGCCTGCGGTCGATCCGGTTACGAGCGCGGTTTTCCCGGAGAGTTTCAGATCCACACTATCCTCCTGGCAGACTAGTTTCTTTTGATTCACGATCGGATCAAAACGGTTCCAAAGAGAGGAAGTGGTCTGACTCGGGGAGGTTGCGCCGCGCGGTTTCAAGTCATAGACTTCCTAATACCGAGTCGGCCCCGCGACGCACTGGACAATCCCACCATCGCGGGATTCATCACTTTCCGAAATTCGAACCACCAAGGAGAGCATTTTATGGCCACCATCACAATGAAAGATGGCACAACGATTTACTACAAGGACTGGGGAAAAGGCCAGCCCATAGTGTTCAGCCACGGCTGGCCGCTCACCGCGGACGACTGGGATGGACAGATGATGTTTTTCGGCGAACGCGGCTATCGGGTGATCGCGCATGACCGGCGCGGGCACGGCCGCTCGGACCAGACATGGGATGGCAACGAAATGGATACCTATGCGGACGATCTCGCGACGCTCACTGCAAAGCTCGACTTGAAAAATGCGATTCACATTGGTCATTCCACGGGCGGCGGAGAAGTTGCCCGGTACATTGGCCGGCACGGCACCGATCGGGTTGCCATGGCTGTGCTGATCAGCGCGGTGCCGCCGCTGATGGTGAAGACAGACAAGAATCCCGAGGGCGCGCCGATGGAGGTGTTCGACGGCCTGCGAGCGGAGTATCTGAAAAATCGGCCGCAATTTTATATGGACATTACGCTCCCGTTCTACGGCTACAACCGGCCGGGGGCAAAGATATCGGAAGGCATTCGGCAGAAGTGGTGGCTCCAGGGGATGATGGGTGGCGTGAAGGCGGGCTACGACTGCATCAAGGCCTTCTCGGAGACGGACTTCACGGAGGATCTCAAAAAGTTCGACGTGCCGACCCTCATCCTCCATGGCGAAGACGATCAGATCGTGCCCATTCGAGCGGCGGCGATGCAATCCTCGAAGCTGGTGAAGGGTGCGACGCTTAAGGTTTATCCGGGCTTCCCGCACGGAATGCCCACCACCAATGCGGATCAGATCAACGCCGACTTGCTTGCCTTCATTAAGCAGCGCAAGCAAGCAGCTGCCTAGAGAATTATTCCGGCCTTCGCGCTTCACGCCTCAACTCTGCGGAGGCCGGATCGCCTTACTGTGCTTGCCCCAAACTTTTCGCGATTGGCATGGGGAGACCACGCTCCTCAGAGTGCGTTATTATTCAGGACCACACGATGGCATCGATTACTGCCGATCAACCGCAATGTTGGCCACCACTTCCACTGGATTCCTGGAAGGACACCTACGCCACGCTCCACATGTGGACCCAGATCGTCGGTAAGGTGCGGCTGCGGCTCACGCCGCTCGTGAACCACTGGTGGAATGTTCCGTTGTACGTGACAGCGCGCGGCCTGACGACATCTCGCATACCGTATGGAGAAAGAGCATTCGAACTCCGGTTTGACTTTATAGGGCACGAGCTTGTGCTTGAGACAACCGACGGCATGCGAAAAACGATTCCGCTGGCGACTCGATCGGTGGCCGAGTTCTACCGGGAATTTATGGGGATGCTTCAATCTGCTGGAATCGAAGTCAAAATCTGGCGCATGCCGGTGGAAATCCCGAATCCGATTGCCTTCGACCAGGATCATGAGCATAGTTCGTACGACCCTGCGGCGGTCGAGAAATTCTGGCGCATTCTGCTGTCGGTGGATGCCGTCTTCGGCCAATTCAGATCACGGTTCATTGGCAAATCCAGCCCGGTGCATTTCTTCTGGGGAAGCTTCGATCTGGCGGTCACCCGGTTTTCCGGCCGCCGCGCTCCGGAACGGCCCGGCGCGGACACGATAACGCGAGAAGCGTACTCGCACGAGGTGAGTAGCGTCGGATTCTGGCCCGGTGGCGGTGATGTAAAAGATGCCGCCTTCTATTCCTACATGGCGCCCGAGACCCAGGGATTCAAAGAGGCAAATGTCAGGCCGGACGCAGCCCATTATGAAAGGCGGGTTGGCGAATTTCTCCTGATGTATGAGGACGCGCGCAAGGCTGAATCGCCGACTGCCGCATTGCTCGAATTTTGCCAGAGCACTTACGAGGCTGGGGCGACCCTCGGCAATTGGGACCGGGCGGCGCTGGAGAGGTAGACACTGCGCTGTTGCAACATCCGGCCGATGGTAACCGCCCCTGCGCGGAGTCGAGAGAAATACATCGGGAACAGACGAAGCATCCCGATTTGCGGCCTGCATTTGGCGGTGCTAGACTGCGCGCATGGCACCGAAGAAAAAGACTAAGAAAAAGTCAGTGAATAAGGCGAAGAAAATAGTCCGCAAGAAAGCAGCTCCGAAGCGGGCAGCCAAGCGTCGCACGAAGCCGGCGAGGAAAAAACCTGCCCCGAAGCGCGTGGCGAAAAAGAAGGTGGCTGCTAAAAAACCGGCGCGGAAGAAAAGGGCCAACCTGAATCCCGTTACGTTCTCACCGCTCGGTCCCGGATCGCGTTCGGGCGAACTGTCGGGAGATTTACAGGGCCTGTCCAGCCGCGAGAGTGCGGATTCGGAAAGCGTTGACGAGTTGGTCGAGGAGGGAAATGCGTTCGAGGCCGAAGTCGTCGCTGGGGTCGAGAGAGCTGGCAACGAAGATGAAGGGGAAGTTCGCACCCACGAAGTGCCGGAGGATGATGTGCCCGGCGAATATCTGGACGAAGATTAGCGGGAACAGACTGAACGGAATCGGATTAGCCTGAAGATAGACGGCATCTTTGGCCGAAGCCATCGGATTTCTGCACGGTAAAGATTTCTGGCGGAGGGAGAGGGATTCGAACCCCCGGTACGGTTTCCCGTACATCGGTTTTCAAGACCGACTGTTTCAACCACTCACACATCCCTCCGCGTGTGTAACCATCAGCGTTTCCGCGAGTTTCAATTATCGCTCGCGTACCCGTTCGCGGACCGAAAACTTTTTCATTGCGTCCTCTAGCCTTCGGTCGCGCAGCTTGATGTACGACTCGCGGGTGACCTGTACGCTGGCGTGCCGCATTGCGCGCATCACCGTGAGATCGTCCGCGCCGGACTCGAACAGATTCGTAGCGAGTCCTCGCCGTGCCGCGTGCCAAGCAGCATACTGTACTTTAGCTCGGCTAAACGCACTGCGTAAAGCGCGGCGAGAGATGTGAGCGAGCGTGAACGGGAACATCGGACCTTCCGCGATGGCGACGGACCGGCGATAGGCGCTCAACACGGAGCGTAGTTGAGGAATGACCGGAACCGAGGCGCGAGAGGCTAGAGACTTGGGCGCGTTCGTCTCTCCTTTTACTACCGAGCGCCGGACGTGCAAGTGACCGTCCACCAAATCAGCCCACTCTAATCCTTGTACCTCTCCCAGACGCAATCCCGCGTAAGCCGCTATCGCGAACGCGGCTCGGTGTGAAGGCTTATCCAGATGGCGTAGGACGCGCCGGACTTCTTCGCTGGTGTAGGCGACGGTCGGACTCGATTCCCGCGCCTCGCTCGGAATCGAAGCAGCATGAACCGGATTCGCTCCGCGAAAGAATCCGAGTTGGAGTGAGTGGCGAAAGACTCCGCTGAGGAACGCTTTTATATGAGCCAATGTCCGGCGCGAGAGGCTACGCTTCGCCGCTATCGAGTGGAGAAGCTCTACAACCTCCACCGTGGACCATTCCCACAGCTTGCGATTAGTCAGCGCATTCGGGCGAAGGTGTCGCCGGTAGATAGCCTCGTAGGTCGCGAACGTGGACCGGCGAACTCGTGACTTGGCGACCGGAAGGAAGAACCAGCGAATGAACTGCGACAGCGACACGTTCCGACCGCTCTTGGCTGTCCGTCCTCGGACTTCCCTCACTGCGCTTTCCAGCGAGGCTTTGGTGGGGAAGTCCTCTACGCGACCGAGGCGAATCTTTCGCCGTCGCTTTCCCTCGTAGAGCCGGGTGAAATACGAGCCGTGATCCTCTACCACAGTGGCGACTTTCCATTGCATTGTACGTACTCCTATGTACATACACGATCATAGCGCGAAGTGGGGGAGGACCAAAGAACTTCGTTGTTTATCTCTCGTTAACCAACTGCGGTAGACGGTCCCACCAAGCAGCCCGTTCCGGCTCGGAGCCTTTCAGCACCAGTTCGCAGTTGTCGAAGGTCCATCCGCCACCATTGGCTGAGCTGTATTTCAGCTCGGGTCGCCCGGTCTTGGGATCAATTCTCGGAACCCATTCCTTCGGATGGTTCATGGGGTCAATCTTTCCAGCAGGACACTTATTGCACATGGCAATTTTCCTCGTTACATGCAATTGGGATTTTGGTCGGCTCGCGGGACGGAGCCTAGGTGCCGGGTGGCTTGATCGTTGGGAGTCGTACGCGGCCATTCCCGTCGCCAATCAACTTGCCCGTCGCCAGCATGTGCTCGATGACTTCGCAAAAGGCGAGGTCAAGGACGAACTCCTCCAGCTGCTGACGAGTCGCAGTAGGGTAGGCGTCCTCGATGGTTTCGCGAATCTCTTGCAGGTATTTGTCGATGTCTTGAGAGAACATTGGCTCCTCCGGGCAACGGGCGCTGATGATGGTGCGTCAATATTTGGGGACACGAATCCTGAGATGTTTGGGATTGTTCGCTCGGCTTGAATGAAGCTACGGGAGCCTCGCAACCCGTTTTCGCGGACCGGCATTGCGCCAGCGCGACGATTAAGTAGGTGCCAGCGGCAGCACTATTCCGCTACCCGGCTCTGGGAACAAATTCGCTGTCTACCGTCCAGCGACACACCTATCGTTGCATAGTCGCCGAGGTTTGGCAATCAGCAATTAGTAACAGTTACTCGGAGCCGCGAAGGACGGCGAACGCAGACTCCATACCAGTCATACGGGTAAGGCGATGAACGTCTGAGGACATCAGAATCCGGCGAACCGACATCGGATGCCAACGTCCACCCTTCGTGCGAGTGGGAACCTTATCGCTGTTGAGCTGGTTGGCAATCGCACCCCAGCCCGCGCCTTCTTCGTAGATCGCAAACATACGCTCGATAGTCTCCCGCTCACCCGGACGAGTACCGTATGGCTTGCGACCTTCGCACCGACCATTCTTCAATCGCTGGCGCTGGCGAGCGGCGCGGAGCTTAAACACCAAAGTCGCCCGTTCGTACTGGGCAAATACACCCATCATTTGTCGCATGGCAACGCGGGAAGGATCATCGCCCGCTAGGTCCGGCTCCGCTGTAGAGATCAACGTCAACTCGCGTTTGCGGAAGTCTGCGATGATGGACTCTTGCACCATCAAATCTCTTGCCAGACGATCTAGCCTCTCCACCACAACCGTTCGGACGCCATTGCCAAATATCTTCTCCATCATCGCCGCGAACGCCGGACGATCAACAATGTTGGTAGTTCCCTTCGCTGGTTCTTGGAACCACCCGGCGACCTTGGCGTTGTTTGACCTTGCCCAAGCACTAATCGCAGACTTCTGCCGCACAAAGCCGTCGCGCCCGTCCTTGGCTTGACCCGGCGAAGATACACGCAGATACCCATAGACCTTTGTCATTGTCAACTACCTCCATAGACTTAGTATAACTTATTCCTCGGAATTAGTTAACCGCTTTCTTTTCAATAGGTCACTGGCAGGAAGTCGCTCGCGGATATTTTCGAGTGACCAGTGACTTGTCCGCCTCGGCACCATACCCTAGTATCCCCGTAGACTATAAGGTGTTAACCTACTTATACCAATCGCTGTAAGTGGCGCTCCGAGCGGAGGCGCGGCGTGTGAAGTCAGAGGACTTAAAAACCGGCTAACTATCTGCGGTTGCAACGCAAGTCCTCTGAGTTCTCTGGTGGCCAAACTCTCTTAAAAAACACAACCCTTTCTTATATATAGACTTTCGGGAATAAGAGGACTCAGAGGACTTACACACCGAACACTGGCGTATACAGCACCAAATAGGTATAGACCTGTCGTGGGTGGGTAAGCTACGATTAGTTATCGAGCCGGAATACCGCGCCTCGGTAGCCGTGGGGCAAGCAGGAAGCCACCAAGTCACCGGTCGCTAAGAGCGAGCCAAGTGCAAGCCGTGTAGTCCTTCCGAGGACAGCGAAGCCGAAGCAGCCACGCCACCCACTCAAGGGAACTCTCGAACTTAGGAGACAGCCCTTGAGCGACTCGCCCGACGTATTCACTACTCCATCTCTACAGCTAGCCACTTGGTTGGACTACGCTCGCCTTCCGCAACTGCGCTTCTCGCGCTATGACGCGGAGACTCGTCTGTTCTACTTCTGGGACCCAGATCACAAGGCACAAGCCATCATTGACCGGTTCCACAAGGTGGACCCAACCGTCAATCTCCACCGCTTCGAGCGAACGCGGAAGCGGATGACCAGCACCAAGCTGAACGCGGACGGACGGCTCAAGTCTGTTCGCCGAGCGGGTGCCGAATGACCAGCCTTCGTCAACCTATCTCAGCGAAAGAACTCCGCGCCTTAATGTTGGCGGACCTAGACCGCTCCACGCTTACCGAACGCGAGGCGAAGCTCATGGCGCTCGAAGTCATAGCAGACGCCGATGTGCCGTACAAAACGGACGTTTACAGGATTCCGTATCGCGACATCAACGGCAAGCTCGTCAACTTCGCCCGGTTCCGTTGTATCCGACCGGATAGCGCAGCACCCAAATACCAGCAGCTTAAAGACTCCAACAACCTACCGTACTTCGAGCCAGTCACAAGAGATTGGACAGCGGTCGCCAAGGACGCGAAGCGCGAAGTCAACATAGTCGAAGGCGAGAAGAAAGCTGTAGCCGTAGCGATAGCCACCAAGACGCCTACCATCGGATTGTCCGGTACGGACTCTTGGCGAAGCACCAAGAAGAACCTCGCCATACTCCTCGGTTTACACGCAATCGAGTGGCAAGGACGCCGGGTGAACATTTGCTTCGATGCCAGCAATCCTGCTAACCCACTTGTCATTCACGCCACGTATCACCTCGCGCTGTTCCTCCGAGAGTTGGGCGCGGACGTGCACATCGTCTTTCTTCCCGCGCTCAACCCGGAAGGTCAGACCGGACCGGACGATTACCTGAAGCTGAAAGGCGCGGAGTCGTTGGTTGCTTTGTTCTCGCAAGCTGAGGGTTGGTTAGGTTGGGCGCTCCACGATCAAGCGAACGCGGAACGATTCGCCTATACGCACGGCGAGAACCTACGTTGTATCAGTAAAGCGGACTCGGAGAGTAGCTCGCGCTGGTTGGTTTGGGATGAAAGTCTCTGGTTACCGGACGGCGAACTAATGCGACAGCGCTACGCCCAGAACATGCCAGCCCAAATGCGACGCGAGGCGATAGCACAAGGAGCCGATGCGAAGAACATTAGCCGCATAGAGGCTCTATGTAGCGCCGGTCGCATCATGAGCTTCGTAAAGCTCGCTCGTTCCATTCCACCTATTCCGGCACGTCAAGAACACTTCGACTCCGAGGCGACGGCGCTCTTACTCAATTGTCAGAACGGAACGCTAGAGCTACCCGGACTGAGAGACGAGCCGGTTGCGAATCTTCGAGAACACCGGCGCGAGGACATGATCACCCGGATACTTCGGGCGAAGTATGCACCGAACGCCAAGTGTCCTCGATGGGAACGAGCGCTGAATGAATGGACCGACGACAAGCACATGGCGACAACGCTCCAACAGCTCGTCGGTTTATCACTCACCGGACTAACGAGCAAACACTTGTTCATCATCATGCTGGGCGACGGACAGACCGGCAAGACTACGTTTCAAGAAGCCGTTCTACACCTTCTCGCCGGGTACGGCGGAACAATCTCGTCCGACCACCTTGTCCTCCAGCGCCACAACGCGCCGGACGAGCGGAAAGCGGTAAAGCTCGTTGGTCTGCGGTTCGTTTCTTCGAGCGAGACGAAGCAAGGTAACACGCTCGATGAATCATTCATCAAGATCATCACTGGCGGCGACACGCTGACGGCTCGCCACTTGTACGCGGAACAATTTGACTTCAAGCCACAAGCGAAAATCTGGCTGCGCACCAATCACCCGCTAACGATTCGCGGAACCGATAACGGTATCTGGCGACGCATTGTTCAGATACCGTTCGCCCAGATCGTAAAGAAGCCGGATAAGTCGCTACCCGATACGCTCCGCGCCGAAGCCGACGGAATTCTAGCTTGGGCTGTTCGCGGGTGGCTCGATTACGTCAAGCGAGGTGACTTGTACCTCGCGCCGTCTATCGTCAAAGCCACCGAGGACTACCAACGAGAACAGGATGTGCTAGGCGCGTTCTTAGAGGATGAATGTGACGTTGAAAGGTCCCACTCCGTCGCGAAGCGCAACTTGTACGCGGCTTATAAGACGTGGACTACGGACAAGACCTTATACACAAAGAACGAGCGCGAGTTTGGGAGCGAACTACTTCACAAGTACAAGTTCGGAGAAACGCGACCGATAGATAAGGGTACCGGCAAACAGATCAAGACATGGATAGGACTCCGGCTCAAACCGGCGAGAGGTAACAAGCAATGAAGAACAAGGGACGTGTAACAGCCATAGTGTCGCAGAAGCGCCGTCAGGACGCGATAGCAATGATTGGCGAAGGTAAGAGTCAGAAGGAAGTCGCTCGCGTTCTAGGAGTGACGCCGGTCGCTGTTTGTAAGAGCTTGAAGAAGCTCCGCGAGACCATGCAAACGGCGACGGCTCACGACTACGCTATCTACCGTAAAGGTCAGCTTGCGATTCTCGAACAGATTGAAGCCTCGCTCCTAGAGAACAAGGTGACGCCGGAAGTCGCTCGCGAGTGGCGCCAGATACGCGGCGATATTGCGACGCTCTTAGGCTTGAACTCTCCCGCCAAGTCAATCGTCGCGACCACGCCGAACCTGAATCCAACGGTCGTGGAGTTCCTAAAGGCTTCGCACGGATTGACTGACGAGCAATTGGCAGCGACGTTCGAGTCTATGCGCCAGCTTCCTCGCGCTCAGATCGTTGTAGACGCTTCTTACTTGCCGCCAGCTGAAGAGGAGGGAAGTAATGCGTTGTGAATTGCGGTTTGTCCAACACGTACTGAATCGCGTTCTATGCGCCAACGGTAGCGTGGACCCGAACAAGCTGGCTGAGTTGAAGAAGGTGGAGCATATGTTCAACGTCTACAACCCACCCAAGAAAGCGAGGGAACAGTGAACCTGCTTGATTATTTCGAGCGCGAGCGACCTAAGACGTACATCACCGAGTGGTATACGCGATGGGTGTGTCTGCTTCTCCAACGCTGCTACGAGGAGCGGAAGAACGGCATCATTGAGATTCATCCACGTGGCGGAAAGTCCGAGATAGCTAACTGCTACGCGCCGGGTTGGTGGTTCGATACTCACCCGGACGACAACTTGGGATTGATAACGTCCGAGGACGGGCTGGCGTCGAAGTTCGTCTCCGCTACGCGCAACTTGCTCGCTCGGAACGGCACGGAGTTCGACTATGACCGCGCTTCGGAGTTCAAGATTAAAGGAACGCGGTCGCTAGACGCCACATACACCGGACGCGGAATCCATAGCAATCTCGCCGGTCGCGGCTTCTCCGCGCTCCACGCGGACGATTGCTTGAAGTCCGGTACAGAAGCCATGAGCGAGCTAGTCCGCGAGCGCCTCTGGACCGATACCGTGTCAGCCGCATTCAACCGTCTTACGCCGGACGGAATCGTGATCTTGATGCAGGCTCGCCTACATCAAGAGGACATCATTGGTAAGGCGCTGAACACCGGTTTGAAGTTCCTACGGCTCCATCTTCCCGCAGCGAACGACTCCGGCAATCGCGCCTACTTCGAGGACGGCTATACGGGCGAAAAGACTTTATTTCCGCCGTACAAGCAAATGACCTCGCGCTACCCACGCCGGAAGCTGGACGAAATCTTCTCCACGGTCACCGGCTATTACTGGCAAGCTCAGTACCAACAGGAACCAACGCTGGGTGACCTCGCCTACTTCAAGGTGGACAATCTTCCGCGCTACGAGCATCCCAACGTCACCAATTGTTGGATTGCCGTAGACGCGGCGAATACGGCGACGAAAGGTGGGAGCTACTCCGCAGCCATCGCCGTAGGCTTCGACGGTCGCAGTCAGCTACAAGTCATCGACGCGATGCGCGGGCGCTGGCCACAAGATCAATTGCAGCAAGAGATTCTCGCCTTCTTCGCCTCGGTCCAACGGCGCGTAGGTATCCGACCGGAAGCTGTCGTGGTCGAACGCGCAGCAGCCGGGTACGGACTCATTGACATGCTCGGAAGCCAGCTCCCAATCATGCCGTTGATTCCGAAAGGCTCGAAAGAGGAACGCGCCGGAGCCGTCTGCTATCTAGTCAATCGCGGCCAAGTGGCGTTTCCTCGTGAGGCTAGCTGGCTGACTTGGCTGCTGGAAGAACTCGGCTCCTTCCCGCTCGGACGTAACAACGACGGCGTGGACGCGCTCGTTCACGCACTCAGCTATGTTGGCCGTCCATCCGAGTTCCTCGCCACGGAGCGCGATGTGGGTACCTTCGAGCGGGATACGGTCGAAGAATACAAGCAGTTGGGTGGTGGCTTGTCCGACCTAGACGAAGAACTAGAGAACCTGATGAACGGGCGGCCAGCGTTCGACGCTATCTAAAGGAGAACTCTATGAGCAAAGAACAACGCAATAAAGAAGCGATTGGAGACTTTGGTCAGACGCCGATCTACAAAGAAGTCGTCAAGACTATCAGCCAAATGCAGTCGGCCAAGCGCAAAGTACGGGTCCAGCAGCGTCAAGAACGTATCGAGAGCGAGCGGACGAACGCGGAGCTGGACTTGATCTTTGACGACGTTCGGGCGATTCATCCGGGTCTCACCAAGGAGCAGTTCTATTACGTCATCGCTCATACATACCTCAATGAGCTTGAGCGCCGGATAGTGAGAGAAGGCGCTCCACCCAAGCACGGTGACGCCTTTACACGAGGAGAGTTCTGATGCGTGGGCGTAATAGCAAAGGTACGTTCGTCAAGAAGCAGCCCATTCTTCCCACGCTAGAGGAACGAATGGAGCGTCTTGGCGTGAGTTACTACGAGTTCGCGGTGTTGAAGCTCGTTATATCGGACGGATTCTCGCCTCGGATAGCCACGAAGGTGGTAGAGAAAAAGCTCGGAGTCAAGGTGGACGTGAACGCGCTCTACCGCAAGCTCAATCCATAGATTCCACCACGCAGTGAATCGCGAGAAAAGCCGCTAGGCTTTAACTCATAGGAGGTACTCATGAAGAGTATCGAACAGCAGCTAGTCGAAACCGCGGACTCACTCAGTCTGCACAGCACCCACACCGCGAAACTCGTTAAGACAATCTTGGCGGAGAATGCGGGCAAGAATCTTGAGGTCAAGTTGAATCGTCTCGTGGAGATGAAGAAAACCCTCATAACCGAAACCGTTCGCAAGCACAACGGAGCTTCGGATAACGCCGGTGCGGAGTTCATCGAGTCCGCCAGCGACAACTCGGTTGGACGTGACGCTCTGATTGCCGCAGCAATGAAGTCATTCCCAGAGTTGTGCCCCACGAAGGAAGCCGCAGCCGCATTCGCCAGCGACCGTCCGGTTAACAAGGAAGTCGAGGCGCTTCACGAAGCCGTCCTCAATCCCAAACCTTCCCGCAATGTAACCAGCGGTTGGGGAGGTAAGTAATGTCGTACGCGAATCTTGTGGCGAACGCGCTCGGTGGCAATGTGCTCGATGTCCAGTCGGTCGCCAAGCAGGCTACGAAGGATCATCGACCGGATACGCGGCTCGATTTGCGTGAGCTTCCGAGCTTGGCGCAGCAACGCGATAACCTCGTATCTCGCATCGCCGATCTTCGGAACGCCGTCAACAAGCAAGCACCAGTTGTCGCCCATCTGCGACGCAAAGCAACTGAAGCCATCGACGCGCTCACGGCAGCAACGTCAACCGAGTTCGTTGGTAACCGGACCGAGATTCACAACCGAAGGCGAGACGCAGACAGCTTGGAGACTCGTTGGGCTGACGAATCGAAGTGGCTTGAGAGGACCGAAGCTCGCCTAACGTCCACCGAGCGCGAACTCAAGGAGTTCGATAAAGGACCGAACGGCGAACGATTGACCCGGCTCCGCGAGTTGGACAAGGCACTCGATACGCGCAATCGCAAATAAAGTTTTTCCCAGCGCTCAGCAGATAACCAACCAGTTGTCTGTTGTTCCATTGACGAGAGGTAAAGGGGTCTAAACAACCTCCGGTCCTCTACCGGCCTCATGGCTACCGGTTCAGCTAGCCTGTGTATGGTGGGGTGAACCAACCCCACCGATTTTTATATGAGAACAGTCAAAATAATTTTCGTCGCCGTAGGTGAGACGTTCACCGCACACGTACAAGTACGCTCGGAGTATCTGGAAACACCTCACGGACTGACCAAACTTCGGAATCTACTCGAAACGAACATGGTGGCCCACATAGTGGAGGAGACTCGATGAAGCCATGTTTGGATTGTCGCTTACGCACGGAGAGAATCGGGTGGAACGAGCATATGCGTAAACATCTGGAACGGCTTAATGCCGCGTGCTTGTGTATGGTGCCTATACCACCGCTGCCGCGCTTCGCCCGGTCGAACCGGGCATACATGAAGAAGTACACCGGAACGCCGGTACCCGCTTCGCTACTCGCGCTGGAAACCAACCTGAGGAGTGCTCGTGCATAATCCGTGGAAAGAGATTCAAAAACTGAAGCAACTCGTTGAAGTCCAGAAGCGCAACATCGACCAACTTACGTACGCGGTCGGTCTACAGGACAAAATCGTAGAGTCGCTCCGCGCCGTTGCTGGGCTCGAAGCGTCAATGGCGTCTCGGGTACTGGACGAGCGCCTAGCGGAGATTGATAGGACGTTCCTCGAAGCGATTGGTATAGACGTTCGCCAACACTAGCATTGGCGGCCACGAGACGGGACCAGTGATTCCTTGACGCTGAGTCCCGCTCGTCTTTACGAAAGGCTGGAATGGCAAAGCTGCGTAAAATCTCGATCTACCTTGTGACCAATACCGTCAACGGAAAGCGGTATGTGGGGCAGACCAGAAGGAATCCCACCTTCCGCTGGCAAGCTCATCAGTCCGGGTCAGCATGGTTCCTAGCCGATGTTGCGATCTACGGAGCCGACGCCTTCAGGTTCCAAGTGTTGGATGACTGCTTCTCTCGCGAGGAAGCGAACTACAAAGAGCGCGTCTTTATTGAATTGTTCAACTGTCTGTCACACGGCTACAACGGAATCTCCCAGCCTTCTCTCAAGCCGATAGAACGGAGCAAGGCACGGCGTCACCATCAGACCGGCTCCATCAACTCCGACCATGGTGCTTGGTACCTCCGCTATTACGACGAATACCAGAAGCGAAAGAGGATTTGGCTTGGTCGCGTATCCAAGTACCCTACGCGGGAGTCAATCCAACCTCTAGCCGACCAAGCCATGGGAAAAGCGCGGTCCTAGGCGCGGACCTGTTTCCGGGTGGTTTTCGAGGCTAAAAGAGGCGGAAAATCGCGGGTTTACAGAAGATTCGCCCAACTCATTCGTCGGTTTTCAAGACCGACTGTTTCAACCGCTCACACATCCCTCCGCGGCTGAATACAGTTTACCAATCGGAAGCGCTCGGCAGCGGAACCAGAGTTGCGAATCAGGGTTACTTTGTCCCGTTTGGATAAACGAGTATCTTGCTGGCCTCACCCGTTTTGAGGCGGGCCATTGCGCTCGAGAAATCCTTCAGTGCGATGCGATCCGTGATCACGGGATGCAGATCGAGTTTGCCGGCTTTGAGCAAAGCGGTCATCTGAAACCATGTCTGGTACATGCGGCGGCCATTGATGCCTTGAATCGTCAGGCCTTTGAAGATGATGTCTTCGGAGAAGTTCAGCGGAATCGGTTTTGATGTTAGTCCGAGCAGCGACATGCGCCCGCCGCGGCGAATGATGTCGAAGGCGACGCGAATGGCGTCGGGATGGCCCGCCATTTCGAGAACTACATCGACCCCCAGCCCGCCTGTGTGTTCGGCGACAATCGCGCGCACATCTTCTTTTGACGGATCAAGCGCATAGTCGGCGTGCATCTTCGTCGCCAGCTTGCGCCGATGCTCATTGACCTCGATTGCGAAAATAGTGGTCGCACCACAGGCGCGGGCTACCGCAATCGAAAACAAACCAATGGGTCCGCATCCGGTTACGGCCACGGTCTTTGCGGCGATGTCTCCCGCCAGCACTGTGTGGACCGCGTTGCCAAGCGGGTCGAGAATGGAGGCGTACTCCTGCGGAATGGCGGGATCGAGCTTCCAGATATTCGATTCCGGAATCACAACGTACTCAGCGAACGCTCCATCGGTATCGACGCCGATAATCTTCACGTTCTGGCAGATGTGCGCTTCCCCGGTTCGGCACAGCAGGCACTTGCCGCACGCGACGTGCATCTCGGCGGAGACGAAATCGCCTTCCTTCACGCTCGTCACTTCATCGCCGAAGGCAACTACCTCGCCGCAAAATTCATGGCCGGGAATGAGCGGCGGATGGATGCGTCCCTGGGCCCAGCGATCCCATTCGTAGATATGGAGGTCGGTGCCGCAGATGGAGGCGGCCTTGACCTTGACCAGAACGTCGGTACGTCCAAACGAAGGGATTTTAACCTCGCGGATCTCCGCGCCCGGCGCGGCATTTGGCTTGACCACCGCGAGCATAGTGCCGGACGGAGAAGTGCTGGACATGCGAGGTTCCTTACAAGTGCGAAATTAGATGAACAAACGGTTTATTCTAGCACCGCGTTCTCATAATCGCGGTGCAGCCGACGTGCCAATGAAAAAGGGGCGCGATCGCTCGCGCCCCACTTCTTCAATCTGACTTTACTTTTGACTTAGTCCCTGACGCCATCCATAAATGCGCGCAGCTTGCGCGAACGAGAAGGATGCCGCAGTTTACGCAGCGCCTTGGCTTCGATCTGCCGGATGCGTTCGCGCGTGACCGCGAACGATTGGCCGACTTCTTCGAGCGTATGCTCACTGCCGTCTTCCAGCCCGAAGCGCATCTTGATCACCTTCTCTTCGCGCGGCGTGAGCGTGCGCAGGACCTGTCCCGTCTGGTCCTTGAGGTTGACGTTGATAACGGCTTCCGCCGGCGAAACCACCGCACGGTCTTCGATGAAGTCGCCCAGATGCGAATCTTCTTCTTCGCCAATCGGCGTTTCGAGTGAGATCGGCTCCTGCGCAATCTTCAGCACCTTGCGGACCTTCGCTACTGGAATGTCCATTCTCTTTGCGATTTCTTCCGAAGTCGGTTCGCGTCCCAGTTCCTGCACCAGCTGCCGCGAGGTGCGGATCAGCTTGTTGATCGTTTCGATCATGTGGACGGGGATACGAATCGTACGCGCCTGATCGGCAATTGCACGAGTAATTGCCTGCCGAATCCACCACGTGGCATAAGTCGAGAACTTATACCCGCGGCGGTATTCGAACTTATCGACAGCCTTCATCAGTCCGATGTTGCCTTCCTGAATCAGGTCGAGGAATTGCAGACCGCGATTGGTGTACTTCTTCGCGATTGAAACCACGAGTCGCAGGTTGGCTTCGATCAGCTCGCGCTTCGCCTGCTCCGCATCCATGTCGCCTTGGATGATCTCGCGCTGGGTGCGCTTGAGTTCCGGGTACAACAGGCCGGCATCGACCTCGAGCTTTTCAAGTTCGCCGCGAACCGCTCGCGCCTGCTTTTTGTACTCCTTGCGCTGCTCTTCGCTGCGTGTCTGCTCGGCGCGCTTCTCCAGGTTCTGGATCTGCCGGTCGAGCGAGCGCATCCCGTCGACCGTGCGGTTCACGCGCTCGATCAGGCGTTTGCGTTCGTTGTTGGTGAAGCCGAGGTTGCGTACCGCGAGCGAAGTTCGCACGATGGCGCGTGCCAGATTGAAGCGATACCGGCGGTGATCCTTCGGCCGCTTCTTGGCGTTTACGTCGGCATACTTTTCCTGCAGCGGCGCGACTTTCTTGTACGCCTTGTCGAGCAGTGCAATCTTGTCAAGAAATCCCTTCAACCGCTTTTCAACGATCTCTTCCGTGATTTCCTCTTCGTCGAAGGTGACCAGCTCTTTGATCGAGCGGACGCCTTTTTCGAGATCCTCGCCGAGGGCGAGGAGTTCGCGAATCACGATAGGAGAGCGCGAAAGCGCCCTCAGGACGCGGTTTTGACCGCGCTCGATGCGCTTGGCAATTTCGACTTCGCCTTCGCGCGTGAGCAGCGGCACGGTTCCCATCTCGCGCAGATACATGCGGACGGGATCGTTGGTCTTTTCCAGAGCACCGGGGGTTAGGTCGAGTTCGACGTCCTCCGATGCATCATCCACTTCTTCGAATTTTTTTTCCAGATCGGTCGAAGGCCCTTTCGAGCTTTCGAGTACGTCGATTCCTTGCGTTCCGATCGTGGTTAGCAGATCTTCCAGGTCTTCAGGAGAGTGCACATCGTGCGGGATAAGGTCGTTGACCTGGTCATAGGTCAGATATCCCTTCTCTTTGCCTGCGTCGATCAGCTTTTTTATGTCGTCGAACTTGTCGTCAAGTGCCAAAACAGGTTGTCCTCAGGACGTCGCCGATTCCCACTCCGGCAAGCGATGCTTGCAGGAGACTTCGGGCCGCGCGAACGCCGAACTTGCAGCGGTGGGATTGGTAAGGAGTTGTGCGAGAACGCACAAACCCTAGAAGTATAGCATTT
>JBAQJF010000275.1:0-6744 GCA_049300195.1 Terriglobales bacterium
TCGCTGGCGCTGTGGCTGGCGACGGAGATTCTGTTCCGGCATAGGAAATGAGCCAGCTTCGCGCTTGCTGAACTGTGACGCTCGGCCGGAAATCCAGCCCAGGCGGTGTCGATCCCACCCGCGCATACGATGCGCGCCGCGTTCTTAAACATCACAGTTTTTTTCTTCTGCGAATATATTGGCCCTGCTGCTGCCGCGCTGAGAGCCTCAACATAGCCATCGCCCTCGCCGTCGGGTCCTGATATCGCTCATACGTCGAAGCCGCCAGCACTTCTTGCGGCCCCGTCGGGTCCGCCGTCAAGTACGACTTCAATCCGTAACGGCACATATCGGCCACATCGTCGGCAACTGCTCCAGGTAACTTGCGGACGTCCTTGGGATCCTCGTCCTTGCATATCAGCATCGGAATGGCTTGGATGACCTCCGGGCAGGCGGCGCTCACGAAAAACGCAGGAGGATCCGACTGCTCCTCCGTGAACCGCCCGCGCTCGACGGGCCACTTGCGCAACCTGCGCGCGCTTGCCCAGGCGTTGTACATCAACCGCCAACCACCGACGCGGTCGATGTCCGCGCGCGAGAGGTACGGGAGGCCGCCGCGATTCAGGATCGGCTCCATCTGCTCCACAACCGTATTCGCTGATCCACGCTTTGCCCAGGCATCATGTCCGATCCAGTGATCTCGTACTTCTCGCCGTTCCGCCGGCGGCGTCATGGCCAGAATCACGCGCGCCAGATCAGGCTCTGGAACGTCGCAGCACACAAGTTCGCGGTAAAGGATAACGACGCGTACCGGTGCGCCGCACACGACACCGAATAAATCTAGCACCAGGTCCGGCGAAAGCAGCCCGCTCGTGAACCAGCCGGTCGCGGCATAGTGGCTGAAGCCCCAGTCCGTGGCAATCCACCGGCGCCACCACGGCTGAATGATCCGGTTGACTATCTCCGCCGGCAGCACGATCGCGCTCTGCTCCCAGACTTCGGCGTAATACTGGCCGGCGAAGTTCTCGAAGTCGCCCATCAACTCACCGATGCGCTGGTTCGGCGGCAGGGAGTTGAGCTTCCGGCCGAAATCCGTCCGATTGATGAATACATCGAAACGCCGCTGCTCATCCCACGACGGGCTGTGGTAGAAATCCCACTCGGAAACAATGTCGAGGCCACGGAACCACTCATAGTTGTCCCAACCGAAGCCTTGAATGAACAGGAAGTCCCCGGCATTCTCGTTGTCCCGATATTCCTTCATATGGAAGATACGCCGCAGGTAGGTGGTCCCGATGCCGCCGGGGTTGAATGTAAAGATGCGCTTGCAAAATCCCGGCGCGACTCCGGGCGCACGATTGCTGCCGGCCAGCTGCTCCATCTCTTCCTGGCTGAACTCTTCGGCCTGTTCGAGAAAGATGTAATGGGCTTGGGGGCCGCGCGACTTGCGCTTCGCTCTGCCTGTGTCTCCGGCATGAATGAAAAAGATCGAGCTGGTTCTTCCATTCTCGTGCAGGAGTCGGAGTTCCTTGTTTCCCGCCCGATAGAACGGCTTCAGGTCAGGATACTCCTCGAACAAAGGAATCACGTGATCTTTGTTGAGGTCGTCCCACACCCGCCGAATGATCCAGATGATGATGCCGGGTTGCTCCATCGCCAGAATCAGAGCAATCCGGCGCACCGCGCCCGACTTGGCTGCCCCGCGGCTACCCCCGAAGCCTAGGACCGTTGGAGCATCCGGGCGACGGTCTTGGATCGCGTCCTTGAGCCGGTATTGTTTCGGCTGCAGCGATATGGGGAGGTCCTGCTCCATCTAAATTGTCCTGACTGTGGCGCTCACCGAAACCGGCTTCGGTTTCTCCTCGATCCGTTGGCCGGCTTCCATGACAACCAGGCGGATCGATGTGGCGACCGGCGAACCGTCCGGGCCGCTGTGCTCGTTGCTGACGACGTCCCGGTAGCCCAGAACATTCTTTGCGAGGAAGATGGTGGCGGCGATGTTATTGTTCCCTGCCTGGCGGAATAGGTTCCGGCGAACCGACACGCGGCCCTTGGCTCGTGCGCGGTCCATGATCTCGCGGAACTGTTTGCGTTGGCGCAGGCGCTCGATCGTCTTGGTACAGACGCCGAACCAAGCAGCGACTTCCTCGTCGGTGCATTGCATCCCGCACAGCTTTTCGAGTTCCACCACGTCGATTTTGGCTTTAGGGCGCCCCATGCATCACTCCTGTTGCTGAATCAAACGAAGCTCGGCACTCCAGTCCGAGAGCGCGAGGCAAAGCCCCTCCAGATCGGGATGCCCCGCTGCGATCAGCGATTCGATTTCCGCAATCTCCTGGCGGCAACGTGCGATTCATGCCGTGATCCCCATTCTTTCCGCTTTCACTTCCTCGAACGTGCGCCCGTCCGCCTCAAGCGCAGCTTTCCGGCCTGTGAACTCCTCCCACCTCCGCATGATCACGTCGCAATACTTGGGATCGAGTTCGATCCCGCAGCAAATCCGTTCGGTCAACTCTGCCGCCATTAGCGTAGTGCCGCTGCCGAGGAACGGATCGTAGACCGCCTCACCCCGTTTTGTGTGGTTCAGAATCGGACGGCGCATCAGTTCCAGCGGCTTCTGTGTCGGGTGATCGAACTTCTCCTCATCCGAGCCGCCCATGATGAATTTCGGCGAAGGGACCTCCCACACAGTTGAGTTTTCACCCGCCTTTCCGTACCACGGAGCATTCTTTTTTCGCACGAACCATGCTGGTTCATGAGCGAACCAGTAGGGCGTTCTGGTGAGCACAGCGCGACCCTTGCTCCAAATAATTTGCTGATGATGCAGGAAGCCAATCCGCAACAAGCCGTCCAGAACTTCGCGAGTGAATTTCGACGCATGCCACACAAAGCCGACTTGCAGGCTCGGCACGAGGGCGAATGCTTCCGACCAATCCGCTCGCGTGTCTGAAGAGATGGTCGTGTTCTGGTGGCCTTCGGTCCGATGCTTCATGTAGCTGGCTTGCGCCGGACCATGCTTGTTGATCCCGGCACGATCCCGCCATTCTGAATCAAGTTCGATCCCGTAGGGAGGATCCGTCGTTAGCAGTGTGGGCTTGCAGTTGACGAGCAGCCGCGCCACGTCGTCCGCGCTGGTCGCATCCCCGCACAGCAACCGGTGGGGTCCGAGTATCCACAGGTCACCCAGACGCGAAACGGCAACATCCGGCAGCGGGGGCGCCTGTTCCGCCCTTTCTTCATCGAGCGGATCGCGAAGCAGCTTGTCGATCTCGTGTACGTCGAAGCCCGTGAGGGCCAAATCGAACCCGAGATCGCTCAGGTCCGCCAGCTCCGGCCCAAGCAGGTCTTCATTCCATACAGCTTCTTCATTGGTGCGATTGTCAGCGAGCCTCAGACCGCGGATCTGGGCCGATGTTAGGTCGCTGGCCACGTGAACCGGGACTTCCTTCAGCCCGAGAGACCTTCCCGCCGCGCGCCGCAGGTGGCCGATGCAGATCACCTCATGGACGTCGACCACCACGGGCTGGCGCCACCCGTACTCGCGGATCGAGGACGCCACCTTCTCGATGGCCTGGGCACTCCACTTGCGCGCGTTTTTGGGATAGTCCTTGGGGCGATCAATCGGCCAAACTTCTATGTGCACGCACTACCTCCCGAAAATCTCAAGATTGGGATCTTTCGGAGGGTGCGCTTTGCGCTGTCCTTTCGAACCGGGCCCTGAAACACTTTATACACCCTTGCGGGTTCGATGTCTACTGGAACGAATGGGCACCGAAGGACCAGCCGGGCGAGCCGGCTAAACGGGACGCTGTCCTATGAAGGATCCCTTGACGAAGGCGGCGACGATCCGTCATCAACGGCATATCGGTGAGTGAAAACCCGACGCCCGTCAGACGGTCCTGGAGCGGTTGGCGCGGAATCTAAAAATGGGGGACGGGCGACTCAGGTGTAGACTCAAGAGCGGACGAAAAATCTTCTGGTGACCGTGGCCTCGGGAAAGGTGGCATGAAAATCGCATTGAACCTTGTTGGCTCGCTGCTGGTGGTCTTTGGCGGCATTTGGTTTCTGCAGGGAATCAATGTGTTGCCCGGCAGTTTCATGACCGGACAGATTCGATGGGCGGTCTACGGCGGGATCGCGATCGCAGTAGGCGTCGCATTTTTGCTGGCAGCTAATCGAAGACGGCGGAACAGTTAGGCCTGCGGATTGGGATTGGGTGTAATCTTGGCGCGCCACTTAGCCAAAGGCCCGGTCTAAAATCGCGCTGGCGAAAGCCGACGGCCCCTTGGCGGGGAAGGTTTTGTCGGCCTCCTCGCGTGCGAGCGGGGTGGATAAGGTTCGATTTTTCTTGATGTCAGCGTTCACACCCTCTAACATGTGACCGATGAAAACAGTCGGCTATGTGCGCGTATCCACAGACAAGCAGGCCGAGCGGGGAATTTCGCTCGAGGCGCAGGCGGAGAAGATCCGCGCCATGGCCCTGGTGCAGAGCGCCGAACTCAGCGAGATCATCGTCGAAGGCGGCGAATCGGCCAAAAGCCTGAACCGGCCCGGCATGGCAAAGCTCCTGGCCATGGTTGACGCCGGCAAAGTGAAGGCCGTCATAGTGGCTAAGCTCGACCGGCTCACACGGAGCGTCAGGGACTTGTGCGAACTGCTGGAGCGCTTCGAGCGGAAGGGCGTTGCCTTGGTCTCGGTCGCCGAGTCGCTGGACACCGGCTCCGCCGCCGGACGACTGGTGTTGAACATCATGGCGGCCGTTTCGCAGTGGGAGCGGGAGGCCATAGGGGAACGGACCCGGGATGCCCTCCGCCACAAGCGCAGCCAAGGGGAACGGGTGGGCAACATCGCCTTTGGCTTCCGGCTTGCGGGCGACGGGCAGCATGTGGAACCGGACCCGGCGGAACAGGGGGCTTTGTCGGAGATCCGGCGGCTGCGCAACCAGGGCGCGACCCTGCGTGGGATCGCCGCCACCCTGAACCAGAGTGCGCTACGGACGCGCCGCGGTACGCCCTGGCGGCTGGAATCCGTGGCCAGAGTCGTCAAGCAAGGCGCCTGCTGAAAGGATTAGGTTTCCTCTTCCCAGCAAGCGGCGTCGCGTCAGCCGCCCGGGGGACCAACACATATCCCTCCCTTCGCCCCACGCCACTGAGCGCGGCCGTGCGCCGATAGACGGAGTTTTGGCAAAGGGCCTCGAACTTGTGCGGGGGCGTAATTAGTTCGGAATCAGCAGGTTGCTGGACCAACCTGTACCAAACCGGTACCTTTTCGGTACCTTTGGCGCCCCTTTTCAGTGACGCGACCGGTCCGTCACGTCACTTACTTCGCGGAAACGGCTGCCCTGAAAGCGGGAACGCCGCCCCGGCTCCGAGCCGAAGGCGGCGTTTTGGAACGAACGGACCGTCGTTTGCTTACTTGGCGACGCGATAGGTTCGCTCCCCGGCAGCGTTCTTCGAGGATTCAACCGTCACGCCGCCCTTACTGCCCAGGATGCTGACGAACCCGCGAACCGTGTGCTTCTGCCATCCAGTGGCCTCGACGATCTCGGCCAGAGTCACGCCCTTGGCGCGCTTCATCATTGCGATCACCTCCGCTTTCTTGTTGCCTCGCGATTCGGCTGCACTTTTTTGCGCCCGGGCGCGCCGCGGACCCTTGGTCGGGGACTTCTTCGCCTTCCCCTTGGCGGGCGCCACGTCGGGCGCCGGTTGCGCACGGTCGCGGGAAAGACGCTGAACCGCCGCCCAGATCCGCCCGACCGCGGCCTTCCGGTCCGTGAACTTCTTGACCGGCTTCAAATCGTCGAAGGGTGCCACGCTGGCGAAGCTATTCCAGACCTCGACGAGCCGGGTGCCCGGCCACTCGGCGGCCAGCTTCGCCAGTTCCTTCTCGGAAGCGAATGCCTCCAGGCTGTCCGTGTTCGTGGGAATCCCGGCGTGCGCCGCGATGTTGTTTTCCGTATCGATGGTGAATGTTGCCATGTTTCGTCTCTCCTTTTTGCCGCTTGTGCTTTGCGGACGTCACATTGATCGCTCTGGAGCGGTCGAACATCAAGCAGAATCTTTCGCGGACGGACGAAAATATCGTCGGGCGGGCAGTCTTTTTTATTGACCCGACAAAACGCGCTTCCAGGGCGGCCCCAGCCAACGATCTCCACTTCGAGCCGGTCGGCCTGCACGTCCACTCCCGCCGTGACCAGCGCGACGCCATCCGGCGCCTCCGCTTCAAACGGCTCGCAGCGATTCCACAGCGCCCGGGCGTCGGTCGGCACTTCGTGGTGCTCTTCCCACAACTCCGCGAGCACCGTGTTCATGAAAGCCTTAAGCGTCTCCGGCGACTTCTTCGCCGCGATGAACTCGGTGGCGATCGAACCCCACGCACGCTTCAGTGAGACCAACTGCGAGATGCGGAAACCCGGAATCGGCGAGGATGGATTCTGCGCGCGATACTCGCCGCGCTCTACGATCCAGGCTTTCTGGTGGTGTGGAATCAACTCGCGGCAACCAGCGCAGCGATACATGGCATCCTCGGGCTTCCCCTCGGGCCAAACCAGCCCGGGTCCCGTTCCGTCACCGAGCACAAGGACCTGGTAGTGGCCGCACTTTGGGCACGGCACGAAGTAATCGCGTTGGTCGCTTTCGATCCACGCCTGTTCGATGCGGCTGACGCCCTTGATCGTCGGCGTGGACGCCATGACGATCTTCTTGTTGTGCTGGAACTCCGCGGTGCGTTGGACGGCCAGCGAAACCGGATCGCCCTCCGTGCCGG
>JBAQJF010000276.1:0-7741 GCA_049300195.1 Terriglobales bacterium
CGCGACCCGGTGCAGGCTTGCGAACAGGCTCGGCGGGAGATGGACACTAAGCGCTGATCGCCGCTTGTTTTTTTGCCTCCAGTTTTCCCTCTTCAACATCTCAACATCCGCGCAACATAAGTTTACATTATTGTACGTACACTATCGCGTCGCTCCGGCGAAGGAAATACGAATCTGAAGGGCCAAAAATAAAGTTGATTTTGGGGCCTCCTGAAAAGGGCCGAATCGCGGATTTTTCGTGGGCGCGATATTTACTCTCCGGTACTGGTGGCGCTTTTTTCTGGGATTTTCTGAGCCAGGGGAATCATGGGGTTAGCGGGGAGTTCTGGTTCGATCTTCTTTCGGGCTCTGAAGGCGAAGGACTTAGATCGACTTATTGCGGAATAAGGAGTTACTCGTGCGCTGTCCGTTTTATGGGGCGGGCGTGGGGTGATTTTTGTCAAGTTGACAGGGTATGCAGGTCACGCGGAATTTGACGTGTATTTCGAGGTGCGCGGGAGCATTGAGGGCCTCCAGAAGCCGGTGTTTGACCACGCCCTGGAAATCGCTACAATTGGTGATGAAGGAAATCAGCCATGACGATTGAACTTCCAGAGAAGCTTGAAGCGGCCCTGAAGGTCCAGGCGAACGCACATGGCGTTTCTCCCGCTGGTTATGTTTGCGAGGTTCTTCAGCGTGATCTCGCTTCCGCGCTCGCGGACCAACCATCGGGCGCTCCGTTCAAAACTGGACGCGGTATGTTCGCCAAATACGGAGAGGCTCCATCGGCAGAGGAGATCGACGCCAACCGCGCCGATATGTTCCGGAACTTCGGTGATCATTTTTGATGATCGCCGGGGTTGCCGATGGCACAGGCGCATCCGCTCCGCTAACCTGAAGACGGTTTGGAAAATGGGGAACCGCACCGGGCGGCTGCGAATCTTTCGGTGATTCGTGTTGAGCCGACGTCCCCAAGATGAGAAGTGAGCGCCGACCGCGTAACAGCGAAGCCTGGTTCTGCGGGCGGCGCGGATGGGCCACTTCTCGAAAAACGCGAGAAGTGGCGCACCCCCAATTCTTTTGTATCGGCGTTCAAAGGCAAGGCACGCGCAGTACTTTCCGCGCTGATGTGTCACACCCGCCTGGCGTTGCCCGATACGCACGGGCGCATCCGCTCCGCTAACCTGAAGACGGTTTGGAAAATGGGGAACCGCACCGGGCGGCTGCGAATCTTTCGGTGATTCGTGTCGAGCCGAATTGCACTGCCAAACAAGCCCTGGTCGCAGCTTTCCGATACGGTGAACAAGTGGGACAGTCCCCAAGATGAGAAGTGAGCGCCGACCGCGTAACGGCGAAGCCTGGTTCTGCGGGCGGCGCGGATGGGCCACTTCTCGAAAAACGCGAGAAGTGGCGCACCCCGACTTCTTTTGTGTCAGCGTTCAAAGGCAGGGCCCGCGTTATACTTTCCGCGCTGATGTGTTTCACCCGTCCGAAGGCAGATGGCCTTGGTCCGTCCTCCGGACAGGTTGCCCGCTGTAAATGGGGCACCGTCCCGGCGCTGAACCGATTGTTTGAAGGGCGTTTATGGCACGGCTCAAGCCGTGCCCTTCCACAAAACCTTTCGGCGAGGGTAGCCGACTCTTGGATTCTCCAGATAGGCTATGCTGGTTGTATGAATCATCTCGAAGTTCTACGGGAAAAGATCGGGCGGCTCCGGGTGGAGATTGCCGAGATTCAAGAGTTCAACGAGCGGTATCGGCGGCAGGACGGAAATGAGCCGGACGCTCAGGCCGCGCATGGGCAGAGGCAAGAACGGCTACTGGCTATCCAGCAGGAACTTACTCAACTGGCCGGCCTCGGGCGGAAGGTTCGCTCCATCGAAGAGATGAAGGAGAAACACCGTTCCCGGCTGGATCCCGCCAAAAAGGTTTCGTAGGCGTGGTGGACCGGCGCGCTCGCTCCGCTCGCCTGGCATGCGAAGGAAGGCGGCCGCGGCTCGCACGAACGCGTTAAGCACAAATTAAGATGAGGTGCTGCGAGCCGAACGGTGGATTTCAGCCGTCAGACCTGAGGCCTATCTATCTCGGCATGGGACATTTGTGGCCCTGGAACCAATCAATATCGCGCCCAGACACAAGATACCGGCGCCAAGCAGGTAGGCGATTGGAGAGCCGCCCTCCGGCATTGGGACGGTGTTGACACGGGATATCGGTTTCGAAGCCCTGGTGTGAAATTGATCAATAGCCAAAGACGAGGGGACTAAGCAGAGTAACAGTGCTGGCGCAAGCCAGTATTTCAGATTGAGGGCGCTCATGAGTTCCTCCTATGCCGCTCTTGCAAGTTCAGATTGCTACTCAAGCGCCAAAAGGGGGGTCATTAGCCTTGTTCTATCTCCTTTACATTACGTGGTATCCGATCGATTGTGTGGTCAATATTGCTCATGTCTGGAGAAACATCGCAGGTTATCGCCGAGGTAGTGGGGTTATGCACGGCGGTTGAAACTCGGTGTTATAACCACGAAATCAGGTTAATAACCGATAACTCACTGGTTACAATCGTAGCCTCGCTTGACAAGAGCGTCGAAAGACTTTTGATTCATTCGTATAACATCCCAGAACGACTCGTCAGGCTGAGCTTCGGAAAAGGCCTCCTCACGAACCGCTTGATTTCGCCGGGCCGGCGGCGGCATCGACTGCTCCGTTGACACCGGCTCCGAGGTCGGCGCCGCAATAGGGGCAGAACTTGTCGCCGGAATTTACGGAGCGCTGGCACTTGGGGCAGGTGGGATTCAGAGCGTGCCGGCACCGAGGGCAAAAGCCAAATCCCGGTTCGAGGGGCGCGCCGCATTGCGGGCAGGTCGCGATGCGCGGCTTCCGCAGCACGAAGTACAACACTATTCCGAGCGCGTTGGGAATGAAGATTGCCAGCAGCGTCCAGCCCAGGCGGCTCATGCCGCGGCGGCCGGCGTCGGCGGTTACATAGCCGATCAGCAGGATGTAACAGGCGAGCACCGTACCTCCCAAGATTCCTACCGCTATCATTGCCGGCAGCGGCATGGGCGGCTTCCCGGAAAGAGTGGCGTAAGTAATCGCCGCAATGGCCGCAACGTATGGCAAGGCTGCGAAAACGAAAACCCAGGGTGAAATAATGCGGAGTTCATCCGTGAAGTGCGTCGAAGTTTCGGTCTTGACTGGCATGGCAAACCTCCTGATGCATGTCGTTACTTCTGATTGCTGATTACTGCTCACCGCTTACCGCTTACGGCTTACTGCTTACTGCTTAGTCCTTATTGCCCGCTGCTTCTACCGCCTGTCTATCAACCCCTGAGTTGACCCGTTGTGATCTGCCCAATAGGTTCCGCGAGCGAGCATTAGGATTGCCGCCACGAGTGCCGGCATAAATCCGAGCATCAGCAGGCCGATCTGCCAGGCCGGGCCGGGAAGCTGCGCCTGGCGGCCCATCCACGCGAGGCCGCGCCAGAGCACGGCGGTCGTGGAGGCCGTCACCACAGTGACCGCAACACAGCACACGCAAATCACCCACAGCCGCTCTTGCTGACGCCGCAGTTCGAGGGCGCGCGAGCGGACCCGCATCTGCGTGGCGCGGACCAAGGCGAAGTCGGCGGCCACGGGCTGAGAATGTAACGCGCGCACCGTCCGGCTGGCGGCTTCCGCATAGTTGCGGCAGGCGGCGCAGTCTTCGAGGTGGGCTCGCAGCCAGGCTTGCTGCGCGGCCGAAAAGTTTTTATCGTTCGCTCCGTCGTTGGCTCCGGCCAGCGCGATTAATTCCTGCGCTTGTTCATGTGTGCTTGGCGTCATGCCTGTGTTCCTCCTAAGCGGCCCATTAGTAGATTCAGCCCGCGATACAAGCGCGATTTCACCGTGCCCAGAGGGGCTCCCACTATCGCGGCGATTTCTTGTAGGTCAAGGCCATCTTGGAAGCGCAGGACGATGGCCTCGCGATACTCGGCTGGAATGCCGATTAATGCCGCGCCGATGCGCTCGGCTTGCTCGTGCTGCTCGACGACTTCCCACGCCATGGGCTGGGTGTCGGCCGGTTCGAGCGGGGCGCGGTCTTTGTCCTGTAGCAGACGGTCCTCGATCAGGCCGTCGAGGCTGACTGGATTTTTCCTGCGCAAATAATCGATGGTCAGATTTCTAGCGACCGCGTAGAGCCAGGTGCTGAATTCGTGCTTGCCATCGTACTGATGGCCGCGTTCCAGCACGCGAATCCAGGTTTCCTGGAAGAGGTCTTCCGCCAGCGCGCGATTGCCCGAGAGGTGGATCAGATAACGAAGAAGGCGGTGCTGATACTGCTCGATGAGACGGTCGAGCAAGTCGGGATCGCGGCGGCGCAGGCCGCGGGCAATTATGCTGGGCTCGGATTCCATCGCGTTCAGGAAGCAATAAGCAGTGGCGTTCATGCTACCGGGATATACGGGCGAGGAGGTGAAAAAGACGCAGGGCGGAGGATGATTCTCAGCGGCGGGTTAAGCTGTTCAGATTCAGGCAGATATTCGAGTCGGGCGATGAGGGTGCAGAGCCGCGCCGTTACCGTGCCATCAGTGTGCTGGCGCGGCTGACGCTTCGGTGCGCGCGCGGGTGAAGGCGAATAACAATGTCCAGGTGCGGCGGTCTCCGTCGGGAGCGGGGGCGAACTTCCATCGGCGGGCGGCTTCGAGGGATAGGCGGGCAAAATATTTGCTTGGGCCGGGAGTCTTTAGCTTCGCCTCGGTCACGTTACCGGCGGCGTCCACGTCCACTCGCACGCGAACTTTGATCTTGCCGGAGATGGTGCGGCGGGCGCTGGGAGATACCTGCGGCATCGCGCGCTCGACGATCTCGTCGGTGGCCACAGCTTTTTGTTCGCCGCTTGGCGGCGCTGCACTGGTGGGCGGCTGCGCCGGCGATTGATCGGCGGGCGTGGCTCGCTCGGTTGGCGACGAGGATGCTCTCGGCGAAGACGTTTGCGGCACTGATGCTGGCGGCACGGATGTTTGCGAAGAAGACGTCTGCGGCGGAGCTGACGAGGTCTGAGGCTGGTCCGGCGGGCTCGATGGCCGGGGGCGGGCGATCAGGAAAATTGTCACCGCGATGGCCGCCGCCAGCACCAGCAGGTACGGTCTCTTCGCCGCTTTTTTTTGAGACGCAGCGATGGCCTCGACCGGCGCAGGGTTTCCCCCGGCAGAAGCTACCGGCGCGGTCTTCCCTTCCCCAGGACCTGCCGGACGATCTTTCGTCCGAGCCTCCGCCCCGGCGGCTTGTAACCGATCGGCAATCTCACGCAGTCCGCAACGCTTGGCTGGATCTAACATCAGACAACGCTGAGCGATTTCGCGAAACGGTTCGGGAACATCGGGGCCCACTTCTGGCGGGCTCATACGTGCCGGATCCCACGCGGGCAAGTGTTGGGTCAGCACCTCCACCAGCGTCATGCCCAGAGACCACACATCGCTGGCGACCGAAATGCCTGCCGTCAGCACTTCCGGCGCGTCGTACAGACTGATCGTTCGTGGGACTTCACCCGCAGGCCGCAAAGTGTCGCTCGACAACTTCACCTGATCCTCGACGCCCAGAATATTTGAGGGGCGAATTGCTCCGTGCACCAGGCCACGACCGTGCACGAACTCAAGCGCTGCCAGCACTGGGAGCAGCGTGCCATACATTTCTTCGGCCACGAGCGCGCGCTCGGGAACAACCTGCCCGAGGTTCTCCTCCGCGAATTCCTCAATCGCATAGACCAGTTCGCGGCCGTCAACAGCGGCCCTGCCGACTGCCAGGATTCGGATCAGGTTCGGATGGGTGAGCTTGCTTGCCTCTTGCCAGCGCCGGAGCGGGCTTTCGCCCTCGGCGCCGTCGGCGACTAATAGCTTGATGGCGGCGTCTGTCTTTAATCCAGCTTCTGCTTCAGCTTCTCTATTTCCAATCGAAGCGCCGCCAAACAGATCGCTTCCGACGCGGGTGCGAAACACAGCGCTCCCTTCGGACCCGCCCAGATAAGTCCCCAAGACATATTTTCCATCGACGGTACGGCCTTGCCATTGTTTCCAGCTGTTGTTCATGGGCTCCTGCCACTGCGTGTTGCGCGATCAAGTGTTGCGCGAGCCATTGTCACGCGAGCCGTTGTCTCGCGATCAGTAAGTAGCGCTATTGTATGACTGAGCGCGGGCTACTGGGCGATCTTCCACCTGCTCGGCCCGAATTATTTCCATTCTCTAGATTGATTACAATATGCCCATGGCCATCCCCAGCGCGATTCATGGACAGAAGTACATCTCACTCGCCACCTTCCGCAAGACCGGAGTTGCTGTCCCGACACCGATCTGGTTCGCCGAAGAGGGCGACAAACTTTACTTCATGACGAATAGCAAGCTCGGGAAGGTGAAGCGCATTCGCAACAATGCGCAAGTCAAGATAGCGCCGTGCACGATTCGCGGGAAAGTTACCGGGCCGGAATTTGCGGCGACGGCGCGCATCCTGCCGATGCAAGATAGTGCGCGGGTTCGGCAGGCGATCAAAGCAAAATACTGGCTGGCCCGGGTTCCGTTCCTCTGGCGCAATACTGACACCTACATCGAGATCACGCCGGCGGCGTGATTCCCGTCTTTTCGTCGATTCGCGCACGGCAGCGCCGGCATGCGTTTGGTTTGGTCGTCGTCAATCGCACGCGGTCTGAATCCAGTCAATCTTTGAAATGCTTTGAACGGCAATGGAGGATGTACGGAATCGTTGCTTATCATCACGGGCACGATGGGCGCTGGAAAGACAAGCGTTCTGGGGGAGGCGTCAGACCTCCTTTCCCGGCGACACATTGCCCATGCGGCGGTCGACGTGGATGCGCTCGGTCTCGCCCAGCTCCCTTCCGGAGCCGCCAACGATGCCGCGATGTACGGCAATCTTGAGTCTGTATGCAAAAACTATGCCGCCCTCGGGGTGCAACGGATCATACTGGCACGCGCGGTCGAAACCCGCGCAGACCTGGAACGCTGTCGCGAAATTGTTCCGGCCGAACGAACCGTCGTCTGCCGTCTGACCGCCGCCATCCGAACGATGGAGCAGCGCGTAACCATCCGCGAAACGGGCGTATTGCAGCCCGAATTTGTCGCGCGGGTTGCGGCGTTGAATGCCATCCTTGAACGCGCGCAATTAGAGGATTTTTCCGTCATTAACGAGAATCGTCCATTGACCGATGTTGCTGTGGAGATGCTTACCAAAGCCAGATGGATTTCCAACTGACCCACGCGAAGGGCTAGCGTCGTTTACGCCCTTCCCGCGCTTTGTTACCATCAAATGTTGCCGTTTGGCCCTCATCAATATCAGTGGTTGAGCATTCAAAAATCTCCTACCGGAGGCTCCATGCCTGTAAAAGTTGGCATTAATGGTTTCGGACGCATCGGGCGCAACGTGCTGCGCACCGCGCTCGCCGACAAGAACCTTGAGTTCGTAGCCGTCAACGACCTCACCGATCCTAAAACGCTTGCGCATCTTCTTAAATACGATTCCATTCTCGGCAACCTGCCAAACACCATCACCGCTGGCGCGGACAGCATTTCAATCGACGGCAAGACAATCAAGGTGTTCAAAGAGAAAGACCCGGCTGCCCTGCCCTGGGAAAGCGTCGGGGCGCAGGTTGTGGTCGAGTCGACCGGCCGCTTTACCGACGCGAACGACGCCAAGAAGCATCTACGCGGATCGGTCAAGAAAGTCATCATCTCCGCGCCTGCGAAGAACGAAGACATCACCGTCGTGCTCGGCGTGAACGA